>NZ_JBHRXZ010000017.1:255544-331807 GCF_042648805.1 Stutzerimonas tarimensis
ATCGTCAGTTCCAGCGTCGCCAACAAGACCTATGACGGCGGCACCGATGCGCAGGTCAGCGCCGGTACGCTCGCGGGTGTCGTCGACGGCGACAGCGTCAGCGTAGCCGGCAGTGGTGAATTCGCGGACAAGAACGCGGGCATCGGCAAGCAGGTCACAGTCACCTACCAGCTTTCGGGCACCGACAGTGGCAACTACATCGTCGCTGGCGAGACCCTGAGCGCCGATATCCTGGCCAAGGTTCTGCAGGTCGTCGGTTCCAGTGTCGCCAACAAGACCTATGACGGCAGCACGGCCGCCACGGTCAATGCAGGGACCCTGTCCGGGCTGGTCGCGGGTGAAACGCTTGGCCTGGACGCCACGGGCGTCTTCGACAGCCCCAATGCCGGCGCTTACACGGTGACCGTCCAGTACACCTTGAGCGATGGCGGCGGCCTGGCCAGCAACTACATATTGGCTGATACCGTTCACCAGGCGACCATCGATCCACGCGCCATTACGGTCACCGCCGGCAGCCTGAGCAAGACCTACGGCGATGCCGACCCGACCCTGGGCTGGAGCGTCACCGCCGGCAACCTGGTGGGCCAGGACACCCTGATCGGCACGCTGAGCCGCGCCAGCGGGGAGAACGTCGGTAGCTATGTGATCGATGCCAGCGGCCTGTCCAATGGCAACTACCTGGTCACCGCCCACAACGGCACGCTGACCATCGATCCACGCGCCATTACGGTTACCGCCGGCAGCCTGAGCAAGACCTACGGCGACGCCGACCCGACGCTGGGCTGGAGCGTCACCGCCGGCAACCTGGTGGGCGACGACACCCTGATCGGCACGCTGAGCCGCGCCGGCGGGGAGAACGTCGGCAGCTATGTGATCGATGCCAGCGGCCTGTCCAATGGCAACTACCTGGTCACCGCCCACAACGGCACGCTGACCATCGACCCCCGTACCATCACGGTCACTGCCGGCAGCCTGAGCAAGACCTATGGCGACGCCGACCCGACCCTGGGCTGGAGCGTCACCGCCGGCAACCTGGTGGGCCAGGACACCCTGATCGGCACGCTGACCCGCGCCAGCGGGGAGAACGTCGGTAGCTATGTGATCGATGCCAGCGGCCTGTCCAATGGCAACTACCTGGTCACCGCCCACAACGGCACGCTGACCATCGATCCGCGCGCCATCACGGTTACCGCCGGCAGCCTGAGCAAGACCTACGGCGATGCCGACCCGACCCTGGGCTGGAGCGTCACCGCCGGCAACCTGGTGGGCGACGACACCCTGATCGGCACGCTGAGCCGCGCCAGCGGGGAGAACGTCGGTAGCTATGTGATCGATGCCAGCGGCCTGTCCAATGGCAACTACCTGGTCACCGCCCACAACGGCACGCTGACCATCGATCCACGCGCCATTACGGTTACCGCCGGCAGCCTGAGCAAGACCTACGGCGACGCCGACCCGACGCTGGGCTGGAGCGTCACCGCCGGCAACCTGGTGGGCCAGGATACCCTGAACGGCACGCTGACCCGCGCCAGCGGGGAGAACGTCGGTAGCTATGTGATCGATGCCAGCGGCCTGGCCAATGGCAACTACCTGGTCACCGCCCACAACGGCACGCTGACCATCGACCCGCGTGCCATCACGGTCACCGCCGGCAGCCTGAGCAAGACCTATGGCGACGCCGACCCAACCCTGGGCTGGAGCGTCACCGCTGGCAACCTGGTGGGCGACGACACCCTGAACGGCACGCTGACCCGCGCCGGCGGGGAGAACGTCGGCAGCTATGTGATCGATGCCAGTGGCCTGGCCAATGGCAACTACCTGGTCACCGCCCACAACGGCACGCTGACCATCGACCCGCGTGCCATCACGGTCACTGCCGACAGCCTGAGCAAAATCTATGGCAGCAGCGACCCGGCACTGACCTGGCAAGTCACTCAGGGCAATCTGATCGGCAATGACGTCCTGAACGGTGCGCTGGTGCGCGAAAGCGGAGAGGGCGCCGGTAGGTACGTGATCGATGCCAGTGCCCTGTCCAATGGCAACTACCTGATCACTGCGGTCGACGGCGTACTGATCATCCAGGATAGTCGCCAAACCGATGGCGCCATCGCGGCCGCGCAGGCCCTGCCCGCAGTGCCGCCTGTCAGGCCACGGAGCGTCGAGCCCGGCGTCGGGCCAGGAGGGCTCGAGTTCGTTGCGCTCGCACCGGAAGCGCTGTCCGTGGACGGTGTGCTGCCGCAGGCGGATAGCGGTACGGCTGGCTTCGCGCGGGTGCTGGTGGTCGAGGGCGGTATCCATCTGCCGTCGCAGACCGACCTCCAGGAGGGCATCTGATGAAGTCCTCCATCCCCGATTTCGCCGATTCTGTAGCTGGAGCCATTCACAACATGTCGTATTCCTCGCCCCTGCGTTTGTCCCTGCTGACCCTGGCGCTGCTCCATGCCACAGCCGCCATGGCCCAACAGCCTCCGGATGCGGGCCGCATCCTGACGGAGCAGGCTCCTGAATTGGAACTGCCGAAGGCCTCGCCACGTTTCGACTTCTCCATCCCGCTGCCCGATGAGCCGCAGCCGGGAGGCCGCGAGGTACAACTGCGCAGTATCACTGTCAGCGGTAACAGCCTGTTCAGCGAGGAGCACCTGCTGACGGTACTCGGCGAGTATGAGGGGCGCTCGTTCGATCTGGCTGGTCTCAGGGGCCTGGCCAATCAGTTGACCGACTACTACCACGCAGCGGGCTATCCATTCGCCAGGGTATTCCTGCCGGCGCAGACCCTGGCCGACGGCGCTTTGCGCCTCGAGGTAGTGGAAGGTCGTTATGGCCGGGTTGCCGCTCAGGGGGATCCTGCCCTGGCGGCGCAGGCGCAGGCTTTCCTGGCGAGGCTGCAGCCGGGCGAGGTAATCGAGAGCCGCGAGCTGGAGCGCGCTGCGCTGATCCTGTCCGATCAGCCGGGTGTACACACCACGCCGCTGATCCGTCCGGGCGAGAAAGTCGGCACCGGCGATCTGCAGGTGCAGGTCGAGCGTGCCGAGCGCTTTTCCGGCGCGGTCGGGGTGGATAATCACGGTAACCGCTACACCGGCGAGCACCGTGGTTTCGTCGACCTGTATGCCAACAGCTCCTTCACCTTTGGCGACCAACTGAGCCTGCGCGCCCTCTACAGCAGCGAAGGCATGTGGTTCGGCAACATCGACTACAGCCTGCCGCTGGGCGGTTCCGGTCTGCGGGCCCGAGTCGGCTACGGACATACCTATTACGAGTTGGGCAAGGAGTTTGCCGGTCTCGATGCCCGTGGCACGGCAAAGGTCAGCAGTGCCGGTCTCAGCTATCCGCTGCTGCGCTCGCAACGTGCCAACCTTGGTTTGAGCGCGACCTACCAGCACAAGCAGCTGCGCGACGAATACCGTCAGGCCGATGTCGAGCAGGACAAGTCCAGCGATAGTGTCCCGCTGTCCCTGCAGTTCGATCTGCGCGACAGCCTGGCTGGTGGCGGCGTGAGCTTCGGCGCAGTCACTTGGACGCATGGGAAGCTGCGTCTGGACAGCCAGTTGAAGCTGGCGGATCGATTGACGGCGAAAACCGATGGTCGTTTCGACAAGGTCAATCTCGATATCGCACGTCTGCAGGCACTGCCGGCAGGGTTCAGCCTGTACGGCCGTTTCAGCGGCCAGTGGAGCGGCGATAACCTCGATTCCTCGGAAGATTTCGGCCTGGGTGGTCCGGGCGGGGTACGCGCCTACCCGGTAGGAGAAGGCTACGGCGACCAGGGCTGGCTGACGCAGGTGGAGCTTCGCTATGCGTTGGGCGCGTTCAGCCCCTTCGTCTTTCACGACAGCGGGCGTGTACGCTTGGTCAGTAACCCTTGGTCGGATGTGAACAATCATCGCAGCGTTTCCGGTGCGGGCGCCGGGGTGCGCTTCAACCAGGGCGCATGGCAGGGCGAGGCCAGCGTAGCCTGGCGAACGGCCGGTGGCGACCCGGAGTCGGACAGTCGCGACCGTACACCGACCGTATGGGCGCGAGCGCAGTATAGTTTTTAAGGCTTCGAGGGCGCCGGTACGGCAACCTGTAGGCGTGGCCATGCCCGCGAGCCTTTCAATCCGCGTTCGCGAGCATGCCCGTTGCTGCTTCAGCGCTCCAGGTATAGTCCCGGCTTCGGATATGAGTTTCCTGCGGTCGATCGGCATGGCGCTCCGGCCATTCCTTGATTAGACTCACTCCCGTTCTTGTCGGGGTGCCTCGAAGAGGAGGCTGAGATCGGCGCGTGCCGGATCCCGTTGAACCTGATCAGGTTGATACCTGCGTAGGGAACAAGAAGTGCTCGCCGTGCGGCGGGCCCCTCTGCACCGCCCCAGGTGCCCCCGGCCCTTCAGGTTCGCTCCGACATCTTTCCCCAGGAGCCAGCCGATGCGTGCCGAAGAATCCAAGAACCTCAGCGAGTCCGCCCAGGTCGACCAACAGTCGATCCAGCCCTTCCCGCGCTCGCGCAAGGTCTACGTCACGGGTTCGCGCCCGGACGTCCGCGTGCCGATGCGCGAGATCAGCCTGGACGTGACGCCGACCGAGTTCGGTGGCGAGATCAACCCGCCGGTCACCGTCTACGACACCTCCGGCCCCTACACCGACCCGACCGTACAGATCGATGTGCGCAAGGGCCTGGCTGACGTCCGTAGCGCCTGGATCGACGAGCGCGGCGACACCGAGCGTCTGCCTGGGCTGACCTCCGAATTCGGCCAGCGCCGGCTGGATGATGCCGAACTGACGGCCATGCGCTTCGCCCACGTACGCAACCCACGTCGGGCAAAAGCGGGCCAGAACGTCACCCAGATGCACTACGCCAGAAAGGGCATCATCACGCCGGAGATGGAATACATCGCCATCCGCGAGAACATGAAGCTCGCCGAGGCGCGCGAGGCCGGCCTGCTGACCGCCCAGCACAAGGGGCAGAGCTTCGGTGCGGCGATCCCAAAGGAGATCACCCCCGAGTTCGTCCGCGAGGAAGTCGCCCGCGGCCGCGCCATCATTCCGGCCAACATCAACCACACCGAACTGGAGCCGATGATCATCGGCCGCAACTTCCTGGTGAAGATTAACGGCAACATCGGCAACTCGGCGCTGGGTTCCTCCATCGAGGAAGAAGTGGCCAAGCTGACATGGGGCATCCGCTGGGGTTCGGACACGGTGATGGACCTGTCTACTGGCAAGCACATCCACGAGACCCGCGAGTGGATCATCCGCAACTCGCCGGTGCCGATCGGCACGGTGCCGATCTACCAGGCACTGGAGAAGGTCAATGGCGTCGCCGAGGACCTGACCTGGGAGCTGTTCCGCGACACCCTGATCGAGCAGGCCGAGCAGGGCGTGGACTACTTCACCATCCACGCCGGCGTCTTGCTGCGCTACGTGCCGCTGACCGCCAAGCGCGTCACCGGCATCGTCAGCCGCGGCGGCTCGATCATGGCCAAGTGGTGCCTGGCGCACCATAAAGAGAACTTCCTTTACACCCACTTCGAAGACATCTGCGAAATCATGAAGGCCTACGACGTCAGCTTCTCGCTGGGCGACGGCCTGCGTCCGGGCTCGATTGCCGACGCCAACGATGCCGCGCAGTTCGGCGAGCTGGAGACCCTCGGCGAACTGACCAAGATCGCCTGGAAGCACGACGTGCAGTGCATGATCGAAGGCCCGGGCCATGTGCCGATGCACATGATCAAGGAGAACATGGACAAGCAGCTCGAATGCTGCGACGAGGCGCCGTTCTACACCCTCGGCCCGCTGACCACCGACATCGCCCCGGGCTACGACCACATCACCAGTGGCATCGGCGCGGCGATGATCGGCTGGTTCGGCTGCGCCATGCTGTGCTACGTCACCCCCAAGGAGCACCTCGGCCTGCCGAACAAGGATGACGTCAAGACCGGCATCATCACCTACAAGATCGCCGCGCATGCTGCTGATCTCGCGAAAGGTCATCCGGGCGCCCAGGTGCGTGACAATGCGCTGTCCAAGGCGCGCTTCGAGTTCCGCTGGGAGGACCAGTTCAACCTCGGCCTCGACCCGGACACCGCGCGCGCCTACCACGACGAAACCCTGCCCAAGGAGTCGGCCAAGGTGGCGCACTTCTGCTCCATGTGCGGGCCGAAGTTCTGCTCGATGAAGATCACCCAGGAAGTGCGTGACTACGCCGCCGAGAACGGCCTGACCGAGGAGCAGAAGGCCATCGAGGCGGGTTTCAAGGAGCAGGCCGAGCGTTTCCGCGATGAAGGCTCGGTGATCTACAAGCAGGTCTGAGTTGGCCAGGCCGGCAACCGCTAGGTTGCCGGCTCGGGCTCACTCAGAGGCGGAAACGCCCCACCTGGCGCTGCAGCTCGCCACCCAGGCGCGCCAGCTCGATGCTTGAGCTGGCGGTCTGCTCGCTGTCGTTCACGCTGCGCTCGGTTTCGTCGCGCACCTTTACCACGCTGCGGCTGATCTCCTCGGCCACCGCGCTCTGCTCCTCGGCCGCCGCGGCAATCTGCTGATTCATGTTCTGTACCAGCGATACCTGCCCACTGATGGTGGTCAGTGCCTGGTTGGCACTGCGCGCCAGGTCCAGGGTCGCTGTGCTCAGTTCGCGGCTTTCCTGCATGGTTCGGGCAGCGTTCTCCGCGCCCGACTGCAGGGTTTCGATCAGTTCCTGAATCTCGCGGGTCGACTGCTGGGTGCGCTGGGCCAGACCGCGAACCTCGTCGGCGACCACCGCGAAGCCGCGTCCGGCGTCCCCGGCGCGGGCCGCTTCGATCGCCGCGTTGAGGGCCAGCAGGTTGGTCTGCTCGGCCACCGAGCGGATCACCGCCAGCACGCTGCCGATGGATTCGCTGTGTTTATGCAGGCCGTCCATGGCCTGTGCCGAACGGCTGACCTGGCCGGCCATGCGGTCGATCTGCTGGAGCATCGCATTGACCGCGCGGTCACCGTCATGCGCCTGCTGGCCGGCCTGCTGGGTAGCCTCGGAGGCCGTCACCGCATTGCGCGCCACCTCCTGCACGGTCGCTGCCATCTGGCTGACGGCCGTCGCGACCTGATCGGTTTCCTGCTTCTGGCTGGCAATGCCGAGACTGGCGCGTTCGGTGATGTTCGACAAGCCGTTGGCGGCCGAGGCGATTCGCGTCGCGCTGTCACCGATGCTGCCGATCAGCTCGCGCAGGTTTTGCCGCATGTTCTGCATGGCGCGCTGCAGCTGTCCCAGTTCATCCCGGCGAGCGCTGTTGATTTCACCGCTGAGGTCGCCCGTGGAGATGGCCTGGGCAAAGCTCAATGTTTGTTGCAGCGGGCGGGTGATCTGCCGGGCTATCAACCAGGCGGCCAGGGCGCCGAGCAGCAGGGCCACGGCTGTCAGGCCGCCAAGTTGCATATTGGCCAGCCGTTGACCGGCGGCCAGGCTGTCTCGCTCGAGGTCGAAAAGCGCTCGGCTGTGGCGGCTGACTGCCTCCGAACTGGCCTCCAGGGTCTGCCGCGCGCTGGCGGTGTCCAGCATCGCTTGTTCGAGGGCTTCGAGGGCGTTGCTGAAGTTGGTCAGCATGCCGTCGATCAGAAACAGCTGGCTGCCAAGGCTCGGCGGCAGTGACTTGCGGAGTCGCTCGACTGTCGCGCCCACGGTTGCCAGCGAAGCCGCGGTGAGTCCAGCGGCCTCCGGGTCCGGCCGGTAGAGCAGCGACTGGGCAAGCTGGCGGCTGTGCTGCAGCTGACTGTCGAGCTGGCCAAGGCCGCGGACATGATCCATGGCGCCGCTGAGGTCGTCGCCGAACTCGAGGGCAGAGAATGCCTGGCGCTGCAACGAACCGAGGCTGAGGGCGGTAGCCTCGGCGTTCTGCTGAAGCGTGTGCTGGGCCTCCTCGCGCAGGGCCCTGGCCTGTTCGAGGGATTCGAGGGCTGAGGCGTAACGGTGAACTTCAGCCTGCAACCCGGCAAGCGCGTCCTGTCCCTCGGTGCCGTCCAGCCATTCGGCCAGTGCCTTGATCCGCTCGTCCATCGCTTCGACTGCCTGCTGCAGGGCTGCCACCTGCTGGTCATCGCGGTCGTAGATCACGCGCAGCTCGAGGTTGCGCACCGCCAGCGCCTGCCGGTCCAGGTCGCTGACCCGATTGAGGTTTTCGCTGCGCTTTGCGGTCGCGGACAAGGCGCCCAGGCCGATCAGCATCACCAGCAAGGTGAGCATGAGCACCAGGCCAAAGCCCAGTCCCAACTTTTTCCCCACCGATAAATCGTTGAGGCCTTCTTTCAAGGAACCCATACCGCCGTACTCCCAATCGTGAACCTCCGAACGTGCAAGAATCGCCCCAGAGAGGAACAGGCAGGCATACGTTTTGTCAGTTTTACGACGAGGCCATGGGGACGGGGGATTGGCGCATCGTGGCGAGGCGCCCGGAGATCTCTATCGAGGTGGCCAGAGGCCCTGAAACGGGGCTCTGGCATGTGGGCCTGCCTTGTTTTAGAGCATCAGGCGGACGGCCGAGACATCCGGGTCACGGGACTTTCCGGCGGCAGCAAGCGCCTCGAGGTAGGACTGCCACAGCTTGTCCCGTTCGGTGGCGAGCTCCCAGAGGTAGTCCCAGGTGAAGAGCCCACTGTCGTGACCGTCGCCGAAGACCAACTTGAGAGCGTATTGCCCTGCGGGTTCGATCTTGTCCAGCGTGACCTGCTGCTTGCCGAATTGGAGCACCGGCTTGCCGTGGCCCTGGACCTCGGCGGAGGGCGAATGCACGCGCAGGAATTCCGCGCTGAGGTCGTAGGTCTCGCCCGGCCCGTAGGTCAGCGACAGCGTGCGAGAAGCCTTGTGCAGATTGATGGCGGTGGGGATGGGCATGGGCGTCACACTCCGTGCGGGATAAAGTCCGATAGCGGCGCTGGAGGCTGAACGATCACGTCCTCGTTCAACCTTCGGACATTGGCTGCGTTAGAGGATGTAGCGTGACAGGTCTTCGTCTTCGGCCAGCTCACCCAGGTGGGCGTTGACGTAATCGACATCGATCCGGATCGGCGTACCGCTGTGCTGGGCCGCCAGGTCGCCGGCACTGAAGGATACTTCTTCGAGCAGGCGCTCGAGCAGCGTATGCAGGCGGCGCGCGCCGATGTTCTCGGTCTTTTCGTTGACCTGCCAGGCGATCTGCGCAAGCCGCTGGATACCGCTCTCGACAAACTCGATGCCCAGCCCTTCAGTCCGAAGCAGCTCCCGGTATTGCTCGGTGAGCGAGGCGTGCGGTTCGGTCAGGATGCGCTGGAAGTCCTCAGGCGAGAGTGCCTTGAGCTCGACCCGGATCGGCAGGCGGCCCTGCAGCTCGGGGACCAGGTCGCTGGGCTTGGACAGGTGGAAGGCGCCGGAGGCGATGAAGAGGATGTGGTCGGTCTTCACCATGCCGAGCTTGGTGTTGACCGTGCTGCCTTCGATCAGAGGCAGCAGGTCGCGTTGCACGCCTTCGCGGGACACATCCGCGCCGCTGGTGTTGCCGCGCTTGGCCACCTTGTCGATCTCGTCTATGAACACGATCCCGTTCTGTTCCACAGCTTCGAGGGCGCGGCTCTTCAGTTCTTCTTCATTGACCAGGCGGGCGGCTTCCTCGTCGCGGACCAGCTTGAGCGCTTCCTTGACCTTCAGCTTGCGGCTCTTCTTGCGACCCTTGTTCATCCCGGAGAAGAGGTTCTGTAGCTGGTTGGTCATCTCCTCCATGCCGGGGGGCGCCATGATCTCGACGCCGGCCGGCATGTCGGCTACTTCGATCTCGATGTCCTTGTCGTCGAGCTGGCCCTCGCGCAGGCGCTTGCGAAACAGCTGGCGGGTGTTGGAGTCCTCGCTGCGTACCGGTTCCTCGCTGAAGCCCATGGCCGGGCGTGCGGGCGGCAGCAGGGCGTCGAGGATACGCTCCTCGGCCGCGTCCTCGGCCCGGTGACGCATCTTGTGCATCTCCTGCTCACGCAGCATCTTCAGGGCCGCGTCGGCCAGGTCGCGGATGATCGACTCCACGTCACGACCGACGTAGCCCACCTCGGTGAACTTCGTGGCTTCGACCTTGATGAAGGGTGCGTTGGCCAGCTTGGCCAGCCGGCGGGCGATCTCGGTCTTGCCGACCCCGGTGGGTCCGATCATCAGGATGTTCTTTGGCGTGACCTCCTGGCGCAGCTCCTGGGGCAGCTGCATTCGCCGCCAACGATTGCGCAGGGCGATGGCGACGGCGCGCTTGGCATCGTCCTGGCCGATGATGTGGCGGTTGAGTTCGTGGACGATTTCGCGGGGCGTCATGGACATGCGGTTACTCCGGAGCGGATCAGTTGATGGAATCCAGCTCTTCGATGGTCAGGTTCTGGTTGGTAAAGACGCAGATGGCGCCAGCGATGTTCAGTGCTGTCTCGGCGATTTCCTGGGCGGACATCTCGTCGCTGCCTTTCTGCAAGAGTGCCAGGGCTGCCGCCTGGGCGAAGCCGCCGCCCGAGCCCATGGCGATCAGGTCATGCTCGGGTTGGACCACGTCGCCGTTGCCGGTGATGATCAGCGAGGCATCCTTGTTGGCGACCGCGAGCATCGCCTCGAGGCGGCTGAGAGAACGGTCGGTGCGCCAGTCCTTGGCCAGTTCCACTGCGGCCCGAACAAGATGCCCCTGATGCTTTTCCAGTTGCCCCTCGAAGCGCTCGAACAAGGTGAAGGCATCGGCGGTGGCCCCGGCGAAACCTGCCAGTACCTGGCCATGATAGAGACGGCGGACCTTTTTCGCGTTGCCCTTCATGACGGTGTTGCCGAGCGAAACCTGGCCGTCGCCGCCCATGACGACTTTGCCGTTGCGGCGGACTGAGACGATGGTGGTCAAGGGAAATCTCCAACTGGCTGGGGCGCCTGGCGCCCGGTCGGAGTGATATGGGGTGGCCGCTGACCGATTTCAACAGTGCCCCCCGGAACCGGTGAACGCTGCTGCCAGCTCCTGTAGAAGCTGACCGCAGCGCCCTTGCGGGACAGGGTCAACCCCCGGGGATCTGGCGCTTCTGCGGCAGCAGATTGGAATAGCCGCTGGCGGCCAGTTGCTTCTGTACCTGGGTCAGGCGCCCCTGGTCGCCGTAAGGCCCCACCAGCACGCGATGCCAGGTTTCGCCGCGCACGCTGCCGGTCTCTACCCGGACGTCGTAGCCGAGCAGCAGGATCTGCGCGCGCACCCGGTCGGCTTCTTCGGCGCGACGGAAGGAACCCGCCTGGAGAAAGAACTGCGTCCTGGTCGCCGCTGGGGTGGGCGGCGGGGGCGGGGCGGCAACCACTGGCGGAGGCGGAGGTGTCTCGCCCTGGAGCGCAGCTTCGGCGCGGGCAGTGTCGATTCGCGCGGCTTCCTCGGGAGTGACCACCCGTGGTGATACCGGCTCGGGAGCCGGTGGCTCGCCGCCTGGCGGCAGGATGACCTCTGATTCGGGCAGCAGAGTGTAGAAGTCGTAGCGCGGGCGGGGCGGCTGTTCGCCATTGGGGGTGGGCCGCGGACTTTGTTGCGCCGGGGCGCTGGCTTCGCTGGGGCGCTTGATGGCGTCGCTGCCGGGCTCGAGCGAGAACAGGAAGAAGCCGAATGCGCCAATGACCAGGCCGCAGGCCAGCCAGGCCCAGCCAGGCAAGGGTTTGCGCGGTGGTGGGGGCTGATAGCGGCTGGCGCCCCGCTTGGGTGCAGCTTTCTTGGTGGCCATCGACGTTCTTTACATCCTTTCCAGAGTTTCCAGGCCCAAGAGTTCGAGCCCCTGGCGAAGGGTACGGCCGGTCAGCGCGGCCAGATGCAGGCGGCTCTGCTGCTGCATGGGGTCGTCGGCGGCAAGAATCGGACAGTTCTCGTAGAAGCTGGAGAACAGCCCGGCCAGGTCGTAGAGATAGCTGCAGAGCAGGTGCGGCAAGCCTTTTTCACCGACGTTGAGCAGCACCTCGGCAAATTGCGCCAGGCGCGCGGCCAGGGCCTGTTCCTGCTCGGTGTCGAGCTGGATGATGGCTCCCTCGATCGGCTCGATGTCCTTGCCCAGCTTGCGGAAAATGCTGGCGACACGGGTGTAGGCGTACAGCAGGTAGGGTGCGGTGTTGCCCTCGAAGCTGAGCATCTGTTCGAAGTTGAAACTGTAATCGCTGCTGCGATGCTTGGACAGGTCGGCATACTTCACCGCGCCGATACCCACAGACCGGGCGATGCCGCGCAGTTCGGTTTCATCGAGTTCGGGGTTCTTGCTCTTGACCAGGGCATAGGCACGCTGCTCGGCTTCATCGAGCAGGTCCACAAGCTTGACAGTGCCGCCATCGCGGGTCTTGAACGGGCGCCCGTCGGGTCCGTTCATGGTGCCGAACCCCATGTGTTCGAGCCTGATCTCCGGGGCGACGAAGCCGGCGCGGCGGGCAGCGGCAAAGACCATCTGGAAATGCAGGGCCTGGCGTTGGTCGACGAAATACAACACACGGTCGGCCTTGAGCACCTCGCTGCGGTAGCGCATCGCGGCGAGGTCGGTGGTGGCGTAGAGGTAGCCGCCGCCGGCCTTCTGCACGATGACCGGCAGAGGGTTGCCGTCGGCATTCTTGAATTCGTCCATGAACACGCACTGGGCACCGTCGCTTTCGGTGAGCATGCCGCGGTCGCGCAGCGCCTGGACGATGGCGGGGAGTTCGTCGTTGTAGGCGCTTTCCCCGCGCACGTCGGCCTCGCTCAGACGCGCGCCGAGACGGTCATAGACATCCTGGCAGTGCGACAGCGAGATGCTGTTGAAGCGAGTCCAGAGCGCCAGGCAGTCAGGGTCGCCGGCCTGCAGCCGGACCACGTTCTGACGCGCCCTCTCGGCAAACTCGGGCGATTCGTCGAAGCGCTGTTTGGCTGCGCGATAGAACTGTTCGAGGTCGGACAGCTGGCTTTGTGCGGCGATGGGGTTTTCTTCGAGATAGGCCAGCAGCATGCCGAACTGGGTGCCCCAGTCGCCGACGTGGTTCTGCCGAATCACCTCGTCGCCAATGAAGCTGAGCACCCGGGCCACTGCATCGCCAATGATGGTCGAGCGCAGGTGCCCGACGTGCATTTCCTTGGCCAGGTTGGGGGACGAGAGGTCGATCACCACGCGCTCCGGGCTCGCTGGCTTGCGCACGCCCAGGCAAGGGTCGGCCAGCGCGGCGGCGAGGCGCTGGGCCAGTACATTGCTGTTCTGGAAGAAGTTGAGAAATCCGGGCCCGGCAATTTCCACCTTGCTCACGGCGGGATCGGCGGGCAACGCTTCGATCAGGCGCTGCGCCAGATCCCGCGGTTTCTGGCCGGAGGGCTTGGCCAGCATCATCGCGATGTTGCTGGCGAAGTCGCCGTGGCTCTTGTCCTTGGTGTTTTCCACCTGGATCACAGGGGACAGCCCTTCAGGCAGCACGCCCTGTTCGGTCAGGCGGGCGAGGGCTTGCTGGATCAACTGGCGGATGGTGTCTTTCATGGTCTGCTCTTGGCAAAGACGGCAGCGCCGTGCAGGTGTGTCGAAAACCGCGCATTATCGGGGCGAGGCGGCTATGGCGGCAAGGTACTGTCAATAAAGGGACAGTCAGTAAAGATCACTGGGGTCTATGTCCAGAGACCAGCGCACGCTTCGCGCGCCCGGTAATTGTTCAATACGGGGCAGCCAGGCGCCCAGCAGGCGGTGCAGGGGCGTTCTCGCCTGGGACTGGAATAGTAGCTGGGCACGGTAACGGCCTGCACGCCGTTCCATCGGCGAGGGCACCGGCCCGAGCAGTTCGACTCCTCCAGCGGCGTTTTCGTCGATCAGCTTCTCCGCGGCCTGGCAGGCCAGTTCGAGAAACTCCTCGGCCTGCCCCGGGCGATGCGCTTCGGCACGCAGCAGGGCAAGATGCGAGAACGGCGGAAGCCCGGCGGCGCGACGCTCCGCCAGGGCCTGTTCGGCAAAGGCGAAGTAGCCCTGCTCGGTCAGCTGCACCAGCAGGGGGTGATCGGCCAGGTGGGTCTGAATGATGACCCGGCCGGGCTCCTCGGCGCGCCCGGCACGCCCGGCGACCTGGACGATGAGTTGCGCCATGCGCTCGCTGGCGCGGAAATCGCCGGAGAACAGTCCGCCATCCGCATCGAGAATGGCCACCAGGGTGACCCGCGGGAAGTGATGGCCCTTGGCGAGCATCTGGGTGCCAAGCAGAACGCAGGGCTCGCCGCGGTTGACGGTATCGAGCAGCCTGTCCAGCGCGCCCTTGCGCGCGGTGCTGTCACGGTCGATACGCAGCACGGGATAGTCGGGCAGCAGCGTGCGCAGCCGCTCTTCGGCGCGCTCGGTGCCGGCGCCAACCGGGCGCAGGTCGACGTGCCGGCACTGGGGGCAGTTCGTCGGCGGCCGCTCGGCATGGCCACAATGGTGGCAGCGCAGTTCATTGTGACGTTGATGCAGGGTCATGCGCGCGTCACAGCGCGGGCATTGACTCAGCCAGCCGCAATCGTGACACAGCAGGGTTGGGGCGAAACCACGCCGGTTGAGGAATACCAGCACCTGTTGACCGGCCTGCAGGGTCTGGGTCATCGCCTGCAGCAGGGGGGCGGAGAGACCGGCGTCCAGAGGGCGACTCTTGACGTCCAGGCGCAGGAAGCGGGGTGGCCTGGCGACGCCGGCGCGCTGATCGAGCCTGAGCAGTGCGTAGCGTCCGGTATGGGCGTTATGCAGGCTCTCCAGTGCCGGGGTTGCCGAGCCCAACAGTATCGGCAGGCCCTCGAGGCGGGCACGCACCACGGCCAGGTCGCGCGCCTGGTAGCGCAGGCCCTCCTGCTGTTTGTAGGAGCCGTCGTGTTCTTCGTCGACGATGATCAGACCGGGCCGTTTGAGAGGAGTAAAGAGCGCCGAGCGTGTGCCGATGACAATGTCGGCCTCGCCGTCCCGTGCGGCGAGCCAGGCATCCAGCCGTTCGCGGTCGCTCAGGGCCGAATGCAAAACGACGATGCGGGCGTTGAAGCGACGCTCGAAGCGCGCCAGGGTCTGCGGGCCGAGGTTGATCTCGGGGATGAGCACCAGCGCCTGTCTGCCTGCCTCGAGCACGGCATGGATGAGTTGCAGGTAGACCTCTGTCTTGCCGCTGCCGGTGACGCCGGCCAGGAGGCTGGCATGGAAACCGCCGAAGCCGGCGCTGACCGCCTCCACGGCGGCGCGCTGCTGGGCGTTGAGCGGTAGCGGCGGTTCCAGCAGCCAGCTGCCATGGTGCGGCTGGGGTGGGCTGCGCCGCTGTTCGGTACGCAACAATCCCTTTTCGATCAGCCCTTCTAGGCTGGCCCTGTTCAGCTGTAGCTTGCCCAACAGCGCCTGGGGCACGCCGTGCGGGTGCTGGGCAATGGCTTTGAGCGCCTCGCGCTGACGCGGCGCACGTTCGAGGCGGGGGTCATCGGCGCGAGCGTCCGGCGCGAGGTGCCAGTATCGCTGCTCGCGTGCAGTCGCCGGTTCGCCCTGCCGAAGCAGTACGGGCAGGGCCCAGCTGAAGGTATCGCCCAGGCTGTGCTGATAGTAGTGGGACGTCCACAGGCAGAGGTCGAACAGGCTCTGCGGCAGCGGCGGCTCACGGTCGAGCAGGGACAGGGCCTCCCGCAGCTTGTCTGGCGGCACGTCGCTATGAGTGCGAACTTCCACCAGCACGCCAACTACATCGCGCCGGCCGAAGGGAACACGCAGTCGCACGCCCGGTTGAAGCCGACCGGGCGGAATGCTTTCCGGAGCCTGGTAGTCGAACAGGCGGCGCAGGGGTGAGGGCAGGGCGAGTCGCAGAATGGGAGCAGGCAAGCGAGCCTCCGAAGTGGAACGCGGATGATAGGGCAAAAGCAGTCCGCGGCAAAAAGCCCGCCGCTGACCCTGGCTGCCGCTTATCCCCGCGCCTTGCGTCCGTGGGGAGCTCTGGTATCATCCGCGCTCTTTTCCGTGCGGTGCTCGACATGGGGTCGGGTGGCGGCACGCTTGAATCGAGGTTTATCCCATGAAAGCCGATACCCATCCCGCGTACGAAGAAATCGAAGCCACCTGCAGCTGCGGCAACGTGATCAAGACTCGCTCCACGCTCAACAAAAGCCTGAGCCTGGACGTCTGCTCCGAGTGCCATCCGTTCTACACCGGCAAGCAGAAGATGCTGGACACCGGTGGTCGTATCGACCGCTTCAAGCAGCGCTTCGGTGTATTCGGCAGCAAGTAACCTGCTGTCGTTTCGGCACATGGATCTCCGTGAGCCTGTAAAAAAGGCGTCCCTGGTGGGCGCCTTTTTTGTTGCCTGGCTGCTGGCGTCGCCTGCTCTGGCGCTCTGCTCTCTGCCCGGACCGCGGCAGGCGGTGGAGATCGCCAGCGTCATCGACGGAGACACCCTGCGTTTGGCCGATGGACGCAGCGTTCGCCTGATCGGGCTCGATACCCCTGAGCTGGGGCGCAAGGGGCGGGCAGATGAGCCCTACGCCGTGGCGGCCCGCGATGAGTTGCGGACACTGGTCCGGGCCAGCCAGGGTCGCCTGGCCCTGCATCTCGGCGAGCAGCCGCAGGACCGCTACGGGCGAGCCCTTGCACACGCCTTCGACGCCGCCGGCAACAATATCGAGGCAGCCCTCCTGCGCAAGGGATTGGGGCGATTCGTGGCAGTCGCGCCCAACACCGCCATGGTGACGTGCCATCAGGAGGCCGAAGCCCGGGCGCGCGCCTCCGGTAGGGGGATGTGGCGCCACCCGCAACGGGTCGATGCCGGGCAGATTCGCCAGGGTGGCTTCGCCCTGGTCGAGGCCAGAATCGAGCGGATCGAACGTAACCGTGGCGGGACCTGGCTGGAAACCGACGGACCGTTGGTGCTGAACATTCCTCCGGGACGCGAAAAGGCTTTCGCTCGCGCCGAGCTTGACGCGATGGTTGGAAAACGAGTCGAGGCGCGTGGTTGGATCATCGATCGCAAGGGCGCGCGATCCGCTGCTCGCTGGCTGCTTCCCATCAGTCACCCGGCAATGGTTTCGGCACTGTCCCCGGAGGCGCAGTAACGGTCTCGCGTGCCCTTTGAGTCCCCCGTCCAAGCTTGTGGCAAAGCCGGTTGTTGGCGTATTCTCGGACGCTGTCTGGCCAAATAAAATAAGCGGAAAATGCGATCATGACTGACCTGAAAACTGCTGCTCTCGAATATCACGCCCATCCTCGCCCCGGTAAGCTGAGCGTCGAGCTGACCAAGGCGACGGCCACTGCCCGTGACCTGTCGCTGGCCTACAGTCCAGGTGTTGCCGCGCCGGTGCGCGAGATCGCGAGAGACCCCGAACTGGCCTATCGCTACACAGGCAAGGGTAATCTGGTCGCTGTGATTTCCGATGGCACGGCTATTCTCGGTCTGGGCAATCTCGGGCCGCTGGCTTCCAAGCCGGTCATGGAAGGCAAGGGCGTGCTGTTCAAGCGTTTCGCCGGTATCGATGTTTTCGATATCGAAGTCGATGCGGAAAGCCCCCAGGCCTTTATCGACACCGTCAAGCGCATCTCCATCACCTTCGGTGGCATCAATCTCGAAGACATCAAGGCGCCTGAGTGCTTCGATATCGAGCGCACCCTGATCGAGCAGTGCGATATCCCGGTTTTCCACGACGACCAGCATGGCACCGCCATCGTGACGGCCGCCGGGCTGCTGAATGCTTTGGAAATCGCCGGCAAGAACCTGCCGGAAGCCAAGATCGTCTGCCTTGGCGCCGGCGCTGCGGCAATTTCCTGCATGAAGTTGCTCGTGGGCATGGGTGCGGACATCCGCAACATCTACATGCTTGATCGCAAGGGTGTGGTCCATTCCGGCCGTGACGATCTCAATCAGTACAAGGCTGTCTTCGCGCACGAGACAGACAAGCGCACCATGTCCGAAGCGCTGGAAGGCGCCGACGTCTTTGTGGGTCTGTCCGGTGCTGACCTGCTGAGCCCTGACGATCTCAACCGCATGGCAGTCAATCCCATTGTCTTCGCCTGCTCCAATCCTGATCCGGAAATCAAGCCTGAAGTGGCGTTTGCGACCCGCAGCGATGTGATCATGGCCACCGGGCGTTCGGATTACCCGAACCAGGTGAACAACGTGCTCGGCTTCCCCTTTATCTTCCGTGGTGCGCTCGATGTGCGGGCTACTCGCATCAACGAGGAAATGAAGATCGCCGCAGCCCATGCGTTGCGTGAGCTGGCCAAGCTTCCGGTACCTGAAGAGGTCAAGGTCGCCTATGGAGTCGACAGCCTGGAATTCGGCCGTGAATACATCATTCCGAAGCCTCTGGATCCTCGCCTGATCACCCTGGTCTCCGATGCGGTCGCCAAGGCCGCGATCAAGACTGGCGTGGCCACCCGGCCTTATCCGGAAAACTATCCGCTGAAGTCGGTCAACGACGTGTTCACGGGTTAAGCCGTCTCGGCAGCAGGCGCAAGGCAAAAAGAACCCCGGCCATGGCCGGGGTTTTTTCTTTTCCAGCACTGCCGGTGCCGGCGCCAAGCGCTAGAACAGGTCCATCGGTGCTGAATCGTCAGCCGGCAGTGGGCTGCCCGGCGGGCGACTTCCCACGCCCAGTTCCTGCATCGTGGGTGGCGAGTCTTCAGCCTTGAATACCTCGAAATAGGCTTCAGGAGTGTTGGCCTGGGCGATGCGTCCGCTGGCCGGATCGATGCGCAGGGTCAGTATCCCTTCGGGTTCGGCCGGGAGTCGCTCGGGTCTGCCCTGCAGAACGGTGCCCATGTAGCTCATCCAGATCGGCAGGGCAACGGTAGATCCGTACTCGTTGCGACCTAGGGTGGCAGGTTGATCGAAACCGGCCCAGACCGTCGTGACCAGCTCGGCGTTGTAGCCGGAGAACCAGCTGTCGAAGGATTCGTTGGTGGTCCCCGTCTTGCCCGCCAGGTCGTTGCGCTGCAGAGCCATCGCACGTCGCCCGGTTCCGCGGGTGATCACGTCCCGGAGCATGCTGGTCATGATGAATGCGGTGCGCTCGTCGATGACTTGCTCGGCCGGCTCTGCCATGGGCGCTACGATGCTATCGGATACACCGGCTGTCGCCTCGGGCTCCGTGGTTGCTGGCGTCACGCGGCGGGGAGCTGCCTGGTAGAGGAGCTCGCCGTCTCGGCTCTCGATGCGCGTCAGCAGGTACGGCTCTACGCGGTGCCCGCCGTTGGCAAATACGGCCCAGCCCGCGGTGACGTCCATGGGGGTCAGAGTGGCGGTGCCCAGGGCCATGGAAAGTCCGCGCGGCAGGTCCTGACGATTGAAGCCAAACCGGGTCAGGTACTCGAGCGTGGCGTCGACGCCCATGCTCTGCAGCAGTCGGATCGATACCAGGTTGCGCGACTTGTACAGGGCTTCGCGAAGCCTGATCGGACCCAGAAAGGTGTTGTTGTCATTCTTGGGGCGCCATACGCGATCGTGGCTTTCTTCCACGTGCACGATCGGCGCGTCATTGACCAGGCTGGCAGCGGTGTAGCCTGCATCCAGCGCGGCGCTGTAGATGAAGGGCTTGAAGCTCGAGCCTGGCTGTCGCTTGGCCTGGATGGCTCGATTGTATTTGCTCTGGCCAAACGCAAAGCCGCCCACCAGTGCCTCGATCGCACCATCCTCGGGCGAGATGGAGACGAGCGCAGCCTGGGCGGCAGGAACCTGGCTGAACAGCGGCTGGCCTTCGTCGTTGAAGCGTACGCGAATCAGATCGCCAGCCTGGACCACGTCCGCGGGTCGCTGCGGCCGCGGACCCATGCTGCTGGCGCTGAGATAGGGGCGGGCCCAGCTCATGCTGTCCCAGCTCAGGCTGCGCTCGCTGCCGTCACGCAGGAGTATCCGGACACTGTCGCCGCCTACCTGGGTCACCGCCGCTGGGTGCACGCCGGAGAGTGGTCTCAGGGTGGCCAGCGCCTTGCGCAGTTCTTCCTGGGGGACATCGCCCAGGCGGGCCTCGGGGCCCCGGTAGCCATGGCGCTGATCGTACTCGATCAGGCCGTTGTGCAGCGCCGCATTGGCTGCGTTCTGGCGTTCACTGGTAATGCTGGTGTAGACGCGAAAGCCGTCGGTATAGGCGGCACTGCCGTAGCGCGCGACCATTTCTGCGCGGGCCATTTCCGCAATGTAGGGCGCGCTCAATTCGGCTTCGGCGACGTGGTAGCTGGCATCCACTGGTTCGGCAATGGCCTGTTGGTAGCGGGCTTCGTCGATCTTGCCCAGTCGTAGCATGCGTCCGAGGATCCAGTCGCGGCGTTCGCGGCTGCGCTCGGGGTTGGCCAGCGGGTTGAAGGCAGAGGGCGCCTTTGGCAGGCCGGCGATCATCGCCAACTGTGCCAGAGTCAATTCCTGGATCGGTTTGCCATAGTAGACATGGGAAGCCGCCTCGATACCGTAGGCCCGATTACCCAGATAGATCTTGTTGACATAAAGCTCTAAGATCTCGTCCTTACTGAGCTCGCGCTCGATCTGCAGTGCAAGCAGTATCTCGTTCAGCTTGCGTGAAAAGCTGCGCTCGCTGGTGAGGAAGAAGTTCTTCGCCACCTGCATCGTGATGGTGCTGCCGCCGCTCTGTATCTGACCGGTCTGCACCAGTTGCGAAGTAGCGCGCATCAGGCCTCTCAGATCGACGCCATGATGGTTCTCGAAATCGTCGTCCTCTGCCGCCAGCAAGGCTTCGATGAAATCCCGCGGGATATCCTCGAAGCGGATCGGCGCGCGGCGCATTTCACCGAACTCGGCGATGAGCTTTTCATCGCGGCTGTAGATTCGCAACGGGATCTGTAGCTGAATGCTGCGCAGGGCCTCGACGGACGGCTGGCTCGGGCTCAGGTAAAGAAAGGTTCCGCTGAGACCGACAAGGAGCGCTGAAAGCAAGGCAGCGCTCGACCAAAAAATTAGCTTCAAAACGGCCATGGAATAGAGGGAAATCAGCCTGAAGAGGGGAGAAGACGGCCGCTCGGCCGAAAGGAAAAGTCGATCACATTATAGGCCTTTTTTTCTCCCCAAAGGGCATTTACGGTCCTGTCAAGCTGGTATCTAATGCGGCGATACAGAATTAATCCGTAAATCGCGGAATTAGAAAGGAAACCGGCCGTGCTAGGGCTCTTCACAAAAAAGGCGAACACGCTGCTGGGGATCGACATCAGTTCGACCTCGGTCAAGCTTCTGGAGTTAAGCCGCTCCGGCGGTCGGTATCGGGTCGAGGCATATGCGGTCGAGCCACTGCCGCCCAATGCGGTGATCGAAAAGAACGTGGTCGAGCTCGACGGGGTCGGGCAGGCCGTGGCGCGGGTCATCGTCAAGGCACGGACCGGCGTCAAGTCGGCGGCGGTGGCTGTGGCAGGTTCTGCTGTCATCACCAAGACCATCGAGATGGAAGGCGGGTTGAACGATGACGAGTTGGAAAACCAGCTGAAGATCGAGGCCGACCAGTACATTCCCTATCCGCTGGAAGAAGTGGCGCTCGACTTCGAAGTGCGGGGGCCCGCGCGCAACAGTGGTCGTGTTGATGTCTTGCTGGCTGCCTGCCGCCGTGAGAACGTCGAAGTGCGCGAAGCGGCGCTCGGCCTGGCGGGGCTGACGGCGAAAGTCGTGGATGTCGAGGCATTTGCCCTTGAGCGTGCCTGCGGCCTTCTTGGTGCCCAGCTGGGCGGTGATCAGGCCGGGATGACCGTGGCGGTCGTCGATATCGGTGCAACCATGACGACCCTGAGTGTCCTGCACAAGGGACGGACCATCTACAGCCGTGAACAACTGTTCGGTGGTCTGCAACTGACTGAAGAGATTCAGCGGCGATATGGCCTGAGCTGGGAGGAATCTGGCCTCGCCAAGAAGAAAGGTGGTCTTCCAGACGACTACGACAGCGAGGTTTTGCAACCGTTCAAAGATGCGGTCGTTCAGCAGGTATCACGGTCTCTCCAGTTCTTCTTTGCATCCGGACAGTTCAACGATGTGGACTGCATCGTCCTTGCCGGCGGCACGGCATCCATTCCCGGGCTGGATCGCCTGATCCAGCAAAAGGTCGGGACGCGCACTCTAGTGGCGAACCCTTTTGCCGATATGTCCTTGAGCAACAAGGTCAACGCCGGGGTGCTGGCCAGTGACGCGCCCGCCCTGATGATTGCCTGCGGGTTGGCGATGAGGAGTTTCGACTGATGGCCCGGATCAACCTGCTTCCCTGGCGGGAGCAACTGCGCGAGGAGCGCAAGCAGCGTTTCCTGATCACCCTCGGTGCCGTGCTGGTGGCCGCCGGTGGCCTGGTGTTCCTGGGTGACCAGTATTTCACCGCAGCCATGGCTCAGCAGAACGCGCGCAACGATTTCCTGCGCAAGGAGATCGCGGTGCTCGACGACCGGATCAAGGAAATCAGTGAGCTGAGGCAGCGCAGGGAGCAGCTGCTCGAGCGCATGAAGATCATTCAGGACCTGCAGGGCAACCGCCCGATCATAGCCCGGGTGTTCGATCAGATGGTCCGCACGCTTCCCGATGGTGTGTATTTCGACGAGCTCAAGATGACGGGCAAGCGAGTCGCCATCGTCGGTCTCGCCGAATCGAACAACCGCGTCTCGAGCCTGATGCGCAACCTTGATGGGTCCGAGTGGCTGGCGGCTCCCAATCTCACCGAAGTCAAGGCGGCCAGTCTGGCGAACAGTGGTCAAGCCAGCCGGTTCCAGTTGACGGTCACGCAGGTCCAGCCAGGCACTGCTGCAGAAGGAGATAACCCATGAGTCTCGCCGATTCGCTGGAAAGCTTGCGCAAGTTCGAGCTTTCCGAGCTCGACGTGAACAACCTGGGATCGTGGCCGACCCCGGTCAAGGTCGTCACCTGCGTGCTGTTGTTTGGGCTGGTGGGTTTCCTCGGTTACCACTTCCACCTGCAGGATCTGAAGGCGCAGCTCGAACAGCGACAGGGGCAGGAGCAGACGCTGCGGCAGCAGTATACCTCCAAGGCGTTCCAGGCTGCCAACCTGCAGGCATACAAGGATCAGATGGGCGAGATGGAGACCTCGTTCGGCGAGATGCTTCGGCAACTGCCCAGCGATACCGAGGTGCCGGGTCTGCTCGAAGACATCACGCTGACGGGGCTCGGTAGCGGGCTGGAGTTCGAAGAGATCAAGCTGCAGCCCGAAGTGACCCAACAGTTCTATATCGAGCTGCCGATACAGATCAACGCGGTCGGGGCCTATCACGATCTGGCTACGTTCATCAGCGGCGTCGCGAGCCTGCCACGGATCGTGACCCTGCATGACTTCGAAATAAAGCCGGTCAGTGCCGCCTCGAGCTCCAGATTGCGCATGAGCATCGTGGCCAAGACTTACCGTTATAACGAGGGAGGGGGGCAGTGATGAAGCGTGCCCGATTGCTTTTGCTTGGCCTGAGCCTCACCACGCTCGCCGGTTGCGGTAATTCTTCGGATTTTTCCGACCTGCAGGCGTTCATGGCTGAAGTGCAGGCCAGGCCGCGGGGCACCATCGAGCCGTTGCCGGTATTCCAGCCCTATGAGGCCTTTACCTATAGCGCGTCGGCCATGCGCAGTCCGTTCCAGCCGCCGGTGAAGGTTTCCCTCGAGGATCGCCAGAAAGGTTCGCGAGATATCCGGCCAGATGATAGTCGAGTCCGGGAGTTCCTCGAGGGATACTCCATCGACGAATTCGCGATGGTCGGCACGCTTGCCAACCAGGGTTCTACCTTTGCCCTGCTACGGGCGGGTGGGGGCGTGCATCGCATAGGTCTGGGTAACTATCTTGGGCGCAACCATGGCCGCGTCACGGCGATCGAGCCGGGGCAGATTGAAGTCGTCGAGATTGTTCCTGATGGAGATGGAGGCTGGCTGGAACGCCCGCGCACCTTGTCTCTGATAGAGCGGTCCTGAATCGCGGGACAAGATCATGGAAAAACCCTACCGGTCGGTAAAACGGAATTATCTAATGAACAGCAGTCTCTCACGTCTTGGTCTGTCGGTGCTCGCGGCCTTTGCTCCGCCCATGCTCCTGGCCGCCAATCTCAATGCGGTGGACGTTGCGTCGCTTCCGGGAGACCGGGTCGAACTGAAGTTGTCTTTCGATGAGCCAGTGGCTGCGCCTCGCGGTTACACCATCGAGCAGCCGGCGCGGATTGCCCTGGATCTGCCCGGTGTGTCGAATCGGCTCGGTGCCAAGCGTCAGGAGTTGGGTGCCGGTAACGCGCGCAGCCTGACGGTAGTGGAGGCAGAAGGTCGTACCCGCCTGATCGTCAATCTGGATACGCTGGTTCCTTACAGCACTCGCGTCGATGGCAATAACCTCTACGTGGTGCTTGGCGAACAGCAGCCAGGCGCTTCTTCCGCGCCCGTGGCTGCCAAGCCCGCGCCCGTGTCCGCGCCGGCGCGGTCCGCAGCGCCAGCGGCAGCGGTCGGTCGCGCCGTCAGTGATATCGATTTCCAGCGCGCGGCGGACGGTGCGGGCCTCGTGCTGATCAGGCTTTCCGATCCCACCATCACGCCGTCGATCGACGAACGTGGCGGCCGGATCCGCGTCCGCCTGGACAAAACCCAGTTGCCGGAGCCCTTGCGCGTGCGCCTGGATGTGCAGGACTTCGCCACGCCGGTCAATTTTGTCAGCGCCTCCAGTGAAAGCGACGGCGCCGTCATTTCCATCGAGCCGACCGGCTCCTACGATTATCTGGCCTTCCAGACCGATGACATCCTGACCATCAGTGTCAAGCCGCTGACCCAGGAGCAGCAGGAGCGGGAAAAGGCCGAACGCTTCAGCTACAGCGGGGAGAAGCTCTCGCTCAACTTCCAGGACATCGATGTCCGCTCGGTGCTGCAGCTCATCGCGGACTTCACCAACCTGAATCTGGTCGCAAGCGACACCGTGCAGGGCAATATCACCCTGCGACTGCAGAATGTACCCTGGGACCAGGCGCTGGACCTGGTGCTGCAGACCAAGGGGCTGGACAAGCGGCAGGTGGGCAACGTCCTCCTCGTCGCGCCGGCCGACGAAATTGCGGCGCGCGAACGGCAGCAGCTCGAGTCTCAGCGTCAGATCGCCGAACTGGCGCCTCTGCGCCGCGAAGTGGTGCAGGTCAATTATGCCAAGGCGGCTGACATTGCCCGCTTGTTCCAGTCTGTCACCAGTCGTGAAGGCGCTGGTGACGATAGGGGCTCGATCACCGTCGATGACCGCACCAACAACATCATCGCCTACCAGACTCAGGAGCGACTGGACGAGCTGCGGCGTATCGTCACCCAGCTCGATATCCCGGTGCGTCAGGTGATGATCGAGGCTCGCATCGTCGAAGCCAGCGTGGACTATGACAAGGCGCTCGGTGTTCGCTGGGGTGGCAGCTACGTCAACGACCAGTGGGCGCTCTACGGCAAGGATGGCGCCACGTCATTCGATACCGACGGGCGCGCCTACCTGCCGGGTACCGACACCATGGGCAGTTACACCCTGCAGGAAGGCACCTCGCCGGTGCCTTTCGTCGATATGGGGGCATTGAACAGCACCTCGGGTCTGGGTATCGGGTTCCTGTCCAACCACCTGGTGCTCGACCTGCAGCTCTCGGCCATGGAAAGGAGCGGTAACGGCGAAATCATCTCGCAGCCGAAGGTCATCACATCCGACAAGGAAACTGCCAAGATCCTCAAAGGCGCGGAGATCCCTTACCAGGAAGCCAGCTCCAGTGGCGCTACTTCCACTTCCTTCAAGGAAGCTGCACTGTCGCTCGAGGTGACCCCGCAGATCACCCCGGACAACCGCATCTTCATGGACGTCAAGGTCAACAAGGATGCGCCCGACTTCTCTCGTGCGGTCAATGGCGTGCCGCCGATCAACACCAACGAGGTGAATGCCAAGGTGCTGGTCAACGACGGCGAGACGATCGTGATCGGCGGGGTGTTCTCCAACGTGCAGCAGCATTCCGTCGACAAGGTGCCATTCCTGGGGGATCTGCCTTTCATCGGTCGGGTATTCCGCCGCGACGTGGTGGCCGAAGGGAAAGAAGAGCTGCTGATCTTCCTGACCCCTCGTATACTGGACACCCAGTCCATCGCCGTGAGCCGGTAAATTTGTGCGCAACACCATCCTGGTAGGCCCGATGGGGGCTGGCAAGAGCACCATCGGGCGCATGCTGGCCAAGGAGCTCCGCCTGCCCTTCAAGGACTCCGACAAGGAGATCGAGCAGCGGACGGGCGCCAACATCCCCTGGATATTCGATGTCGAAGGGGAGGTGGGTTTCCGGGAGCGCGAGCACGCCGCGCTCGCGGCGCTCTGCCAGTGCGAAGGGCTGGTGTTGGCCACTGGCGGAGGCGCGGTACTTCGGGAAGACAATCGCGAACTCCTGCGGGCCGGCGGACGCGTGATCTATCTGCGTACCTCGGTGGAGCAGCAACTGGAGCGCACCGCCCGGGATCGTAATCGTCCCCTGCTCCGGGGTGTGGATCCGCGAGGCGTGCTCAGCTCGCTCATGGAAGTTCGTGATCCCCTTTACCGCTCGGTGGCCGATATCGTCGTGGAAACCGACGAGCGACCGCCGCGTCTGGTGGTTACGGAAATCCTCGACCGGCTGCGTGCCCTGGGCGCGCGTGAAGGCTCTGGTCGAACTGCGCTATCCTAGCTTTTCTTTCTCCGCTGGGGGTCCCATGCAGTCACTTCAGGTCGAACTCGGCGACCGCAGTTATCCCATCTACATCGGCGAGCGCCTCCTTGAGGACGGCGATCTGCTCAAGCGGCACATCCGTGGCAAGCAGGTCGCCATCGTCTCCAACGAGACAGTGGCGCCGCTTTATCTGGAGCTTGTGCTGCGCGCGCTGGCGGGCTTCTCGGTGACCTCCGTGGTACTTCCCGATGGCGAAGCGCACAAGAACTGGCAGACCCTTCAGCTGATCTTCGACGGACTGCTCGAGGCGCGGCATGATCGGCGCACCACGGTTGTCGCCCTCGGGGGCGGTGTGATCGGCGACATGGCTGGATTTGCCGCGGCCTGCTATCAGCGCGGGGTGGATTTCATCCAGGTGCCGACCACCCTGTTGTCCCAGGTCGATTCGTCGGTGGGCGGCAAGACGGGTATAAATCACCCGCTCGGCAAGAACATGGTTGGTGCCTTCTATCAGCCTCAGGCCGTGATCATCGACACCGGGACCCTTGTAACGCTTCCCCCCCGAGAGCTGTCTGCCGGTCTCGCCGAGGTAATCAAGTATGGTCTGATCTGCGATGCGCCTTTCCTGGACTGGCTCGACGAGCATCTCGATGACTTGCGGGCGCTCAGGGCCGAATCACTGACCGAGGCCATTCGTCGCTCCTGTGCGGCCAAGGCGCGGGTGGTCGGGGCTGACGAGCGTGAGGCTGGAGTGCGAGCAACGCTCAATCTGGGGCACACCTTCGGCCATGCCATCGAAACTCACATGGGCTATGGTTGCTGGCTGCATGGCGAAGCGGTCGCGGCTGGGACCGTGATGGCGCTGGAACTGTCCCGCCGGCTCGGCTGGATCGATGTGGGGGCGCGCAATCGCGGAGTGAGGCTGCTGCAGCGTGCCGGGTTGCCGGTGGTGCCACCCATGGAGATGCAGCCCGAGGACTTCCTGCGCCACATGGCCGTCGACAAGAAAGTGCTGGATGGCCAGTTGCGACTCGTATTGCTGCAAGGCCTGGGGAAGGCGGTGGTCACCGCCGACTATCCGCGGACCGTACTCGAAGACACCCTGACAGCCGACTACTCCGCTATCCAGGCGGCTGCGGCAGCTTAAGAGAATGACATGATCGCTTCGTCTGCCCCCGACACCTACCTCGACAGCTATGGGTTCACCCATGACCCCTTCGCGGCTCGGGTGCCTGGCTTCAAGTTTTTCCCGGCCCAGCGCAAGCCGGTGCTGGGGCAGTTGCATCACCTGGCGCGATACAGCCAGCTGCTGTTGGTCGTGACTGGGCCGGAAGGCAGCGGCAAGTCGCTGCTTCGACAGGCGTTGGCGGCCAGTAGCAACAAGCAATCGGTGCAGTGCATGGTTGTCACTCCGGGCTTGGGTGAGAGCGACTCGATCGCCCAGCTCGCCAGGGCGCTGGGAGCAAGCGGCACGAGCCGCGAGGCGATCATGGCGCAGGTGGGGCAGGCAACGCTCAATGGGCTGGAGATCTACCTTCTGGTCGATGATGCCGAGCGCGTCGATGAGGTGACGCTTCAGTTGCTGCTCGACATGGCTGCCGGTGGACCGGAGGGGCGGGCGCATGTTTTCCTGTTCGGTACCGAAGCGCTGGTGTCGACTCTCGAGGCGAGCGCGGCTGACAGTGAGGCTTTTCATGTAATCGAACTGCAGCCTTACAGTCTGGGCGAAACGCATGCCTATTTGATGCAGCGCATCGAAGGAGCCGGTGGCGATACCGAATGCCTTGACGACGAACAGGTCAAATACATCCATCAGCAATCCGGCGGTTGGCCGGGTTCGATCAATCGTGTAGCGCGTGAGGTGCTCATCGAGGCGGTGGGCGAAGAATCGGTCGGGCCGGTGCGTCCCGGCTCCTCGTTCAGTCTGCCATGGAAGCACCTTGCCGTTGCTGGGGTGGTGCTTGTCGGGGTGGTTATGGCGTTTGTCTTGCAGCGGCCAGGCGATGGTGCGCTTCAGCCGCAAACTACGACACTGGCGCTAGAGCCGCTGCCAGTGGAAGCGCGTGTACAGTCGAGTGCCCCGCTGGTGGGTGAGGAAGGCCCTGTCGAGCCGGGTCCGGTGATGCGTGAGCCTCTCGCATCGGTGGCCGGGGCCGAGCGGGGGGGGCAGCCTTTGGCGCCGGCGGGTTTGCCGGCTCCGGTGGAGGTGCCCTCTATACCTGTTGCGCAGTCGCCTTCGGTCCCGGCCGTGGCAGCGGATGTGGCTGCAGGCTCAGCCGCAGCGCCGCAACCGCAACCGCAACCGCAACCGCAACCCACGCCTGCGCGTACCCCGGAGGTTGCGGCCGCGCCCGCAGCGCCTGCCACTCCGGCAGTGGCGGGAGCCGGGGCCTGGTATCTGGCGCAGCCTTCCAATAATTACGTGCTGCAAGTTCTGGGAACCCGCTCGGAGCAGACGGCGCAGTCCATCGCCCGGCAACATGGCTCCTCTTATCGATATTTCGTCAAAACCCATGAGGGCAAGCCGCTCTATGTAGTCACTTATGGAAGCTTCGCTACCCAGCAAGCCGCGCGGGCGGCTGTCAAGAGCCTGCCGGGTTCCCTGCAAGGGGGTAGCCCCTGGGCTAGAAGTCTCGCCAGTGTTCAGCAGGAAATAAAAGAGGGGCGCTAGAAGGAGTTCCTTGGCGCTCCGATAAAATCCGTTTTTATTGTTGTTTTATCTCCAACTGCCTATGTAAACTGCTCAGCCTTTTGCCCGCGCTAACTCTGGGCTTCGCTCCATTTCGTTGGCAAGGGGTTGATTCGCAACGAAATTAGCGGGTGGAGAGCCTATGAAAGCAGGTTTATACAGTCCTGAAGAATTCAAGGATAACTGCGGCTTCGGTCTGATTGCCCATATGCAGGGCGAGGCAAGCCATCACCTGCTGAAAACTGCCATTGAATCTTTGACCTGCATGACCCATCGCGGCGGCATCAATGCCGACGGCAAGACGGGTGACGGCTGCGGTCTGTTGATGCAGAAACCTGATGCCTTCCTGCGGGCTGTAGCCAGCGAAGCGTTCGGTGTCGATCTGCCCAGTGCCTACGCCGTCGGCATGCTGTTTCTCAGCCGGGACGACGCCAAGGCGAAGGCTGCACGCGAGTGCGTCAACGACAAGATTGTCGGTGAAGGCCTGAGCCTGGTCGGCTGGCGCGAGGTGCCTGTCGATCCTAGTGTCCTGGGCCGGCTGGCGCTTGAGCGCATGCCGCGTATCGAGCAGGTTTTCGTTAGCGGTGAAGGCCTTTCCGATCAGGCGCTGGCGGTAAAGCTCTTCTTCGCCCGCCGTCGGGTCGAGGTCGCGCTCCAGGACGACGATGAGTTCTATGTGTGCAGCCTCTCGCACAAGGACATCGTCTACAAGGGCCTGATGATGCCTGCGGACCTGGAACAGTTCTATCCGGATCTGGGCGATCCGCGCATGGCGACGGCCATCTGCGTCTTTCATCAGCGCTTCTCCACCAACACCTTGCCGAAGTGGCCGCTTGCGCAGCCGTTCCGCTTCCTGGCTCATAACGGTGAAATCAATACCATCACCGGCAACCGCAACTGGGCCAAGGCGCGGCGCACCAAGTTTGCCAGCGATCTGCTGCCTGACCTGGGCGAACTGGGCGAGGTCGTGAACCGGATCGGTTCAGACTCCTCCAGCATGGACAACATGCTCGAGCTGCTGGTCACCGGCGGCATGGACCTGTTCCGCGGGTTGCGCATGATCATTCCACCGGCCTGGCAGAACGTCGAGACCATGGACCCGGATCTGCGCGCGTTCTACGAATACAACTCCATGCACATGGAACCGTGGGACGGCCCTGCCGGCGTCGTGCTCACCGATGGTCGCTACGCGGTCTGCCTGCTCGACCGCAACGGGCTGCGTCCGGCCCGCTGGGTCACGACCAAGAACGGCTACATCACACTTGCATCGGAAGTGGGCGTCTGGGATTACAGGCCCGAAGATGTGCTGGCCAAGGGGCGTGTCGGCCCGGGGCAGATTCTTGCAGTCGACACCCTCACTGGCGAGATGCTGCAGACCAATGACATCGACAATCGCCTGAAGAAGTCGCGGCCCTACAAGAAATGGCTGCGTGACAATGCGCTGCGTATCCAGTCGGTGCTCAACGACAACAACTTCGGTTCGCCTTTCTACGATGCCGATCAGCTCAAGCAGTATATGAAGCTGTATCAGGTGACCTTCGAGGAGCGCGACCAGGTGCTGCGGCCGCTCGGCGAGCAGGGCCAGGAGGCGGTAGGCTCCATGGGCGATGATACGCCGATGGCGGTGTTGTCCCGACGCGTTCGCTCCCCCTACGATTATTTCCGCCAGCAGTTCGCCCAGGTCACCAACCCACCGATCGATCCGCTGCGCGAATCCATCGTCATGTCGCTGGAAACCTGCCTGGGGGCCGAGCGCAATGTGTTCGAGGAAACCGGCGACCATGCCAATCGAGCCATCCTCACCACGCCGCTGATTTCGCCATCGAAGTGGCAGAGCATCATGACGCTCGACCGCCCCGGGTTCGAGCGTCAGCTGATCGACCTCAACTATGACGAGGCGATCGGCCTGGAAGCCGCGGTACGCAATGTTGCCGACCAGGCAGAGGAAGCGGTACGCGCCGGCAAGGTCCTGCTGGTCTTGAGTGACCGTCATATCCAGCCGGGCAGGTTGCCTGTACATGCGGCCCTGGCCGTCGGTGCGGTGCATCACCACCTGACCGACAAGGGACTGCGTTGCGACGCCAATATCCTGGTTGAAACTGCCACCGCCCGTGACCCGCACCACTTCGCCGTGCTGATCGGGTTTGGCGCCACCGCGGTCTATCCCTTCCTTGCCTACGAAGTGCTGGGCGATCTGATTCGTACCGGCGAGATCCTTGGGGACCTGCAGGAAGTCTTCAAGAACTACCGCAAGGGCATCTCCAAGGGCCTGATGAAGATCCTGTCGAAGATGGGCATCTCGACCGTGGCTTCCTACCGGGGAGCGCAGTTGTTCGAGGCGGTCGGCCTGTCTGACGAGATCTGCGAGTTGAGCTTCCGAGGGGTCGCCAGCCGGATCAAGGGGGCGCGCTTTGTCGATCTCGAAGCCGAGCAGAAGGCGCTCGCTGGCGAAGCCTGGAACAACCGCAAGCCGATCCAGCAGGGCGGTCTGCTGAAATTTGTCTACGGCGGCGAATACCATGCCTACAACCCTGACGTGGTCGGCGCACTGCAGGTCGCGGTGCAGCAGGGCGACTTCCAGAAGTTCAAGGAATACAGTGCGCTGGTCGACAAGCGTCCGGTGTCCATGCTGCGTGACCTGCTGAAGGTCAAGGAAGCCGCCGAGCCCCTGGCGCTCGAGCAAGTCGAGCCCCTGCAGGAGATCCTCAAGCGCTTCGATTCCGCCGGTATTTCGCTGGGCGCCTTGTCGCCCGAAGCGCACGAGGCTATCGCCGAGGCGATGAACCGTCTCGGTGCGCGCTCCAACTCCGGTGAAGGCGGCGAAGACCCGGCACGCTATGGCACCGTCAGAAGCTCGAAGATCAAGCAGGTCGCCACGGGGCGCTTTGGCGTCACGCCGGAGTACCTGGTGAATGCCGAGGTCTTGCAGATCAAGGTGGCCCAGGGCGCCAAGCCCGGCGAGGGCGGCCAATTGCCCGGCGGCAAGGTGAATCCGCTGATTGCCCGGCTGCGCTATGCCGTGCCCGGCGTGACCTTGATCTCGCCACCGCCTCACCATGACATCTATTCCATCGAAGACCTGGCTCAGCTGATCTTCGACCTCAAGCAGGTCAACCCGACCGCACTGGTTTCGGTGAAGCTGGTCGCCGAGCCGGGCGTTGGCACCATTGCCGCTGGCGTTGCCAAGGCCTATGCCGACCTGATCACCATTTCTGGCTATGATGGTGGCACCGGCGCTTCGCCGTTGACCTCGATCCGATACGCGGGCAGCCCCTGGGAGCTCGGCCTGGCCGAAGCGCACCAGACCCTGCGGGGCAATGATCTGCGTGGCAAGGTGCGAGTGCAGACTGACGGCGGCCTGAAGACCGGCCTCGACGTGATCAAGGCCGCCATCCTCGGCGCCGAGAGCTTTGGTTTCGGCACCGCGCCGATGATCGCGCTGGGCTGCAAGTACCTGCGTATCTGTCACCTGAACAACTGTGCCACCGGGGTGGCGACCCAGAACGACCGGCTGCGCAAGGAGCACTTCATCGGTACGGTCGAGATGGTGATGAATTTCTTCACCTTCGTTGCCGAGGAAACCCGCGAGTGGCTGGCCAGGCTGGGCGTGCGCAGCCTCCAGGAGCTGATCGGTCGTACCGATCTGCTGGAGGTGCTGCCGGGTGACAGCGACAAGCAGGCGCATCTGGACCTGACCCCGTTGCTGGGCAGTGATCATGTGTCCGCCGATCAGCCGCAGTTCTGTCAGGTGGAGAGGAATCCGCCGTTCGATCAGGGACTGCTGGCCGAGAAGATGGTCGAAATGGCCAAGGACTCGGTGGCGACCAAGGCTGGCGGTGAGTTCGAACTCGAGATCTGCAACTGCGACCGATCCATCGGTGCGCGGGTCTCCGGCGAGATCGCCAGGCTTCATGGCAACAAGGGGATGGTCGATGCGCCCATCACCTTCCGCTTCAAGGGCACCGCAGGCCAGAGCTTTGGCGTGTGGAACGCCGGTGGTCTCAATCTCTATCTCGAAGGGGATGCCAACGATTACGTGGGCAAGGGCATGACCGGCGGCAAGCTGGTGCTCACCCCGCCGAAGGGCAGCCAGCTGAAGAGCCAGGAGTCGGCCATCATCGGCAACACGTGCCTTTATGGCGCAACCGGTGGCCGGCTGTTTGCCGCTGGCACTGCGGGCGAACGTTTCGCGGTGCGCAACTCCGGAGCCCACACCGTGGTGGAAGGCACCGGCGACCACTGCTGCGAGTACATGACTGGTGGTTTCGTCTGCGTGCTGGGCAAGACCGGCTACAACTTCGGCTCCGGCATGACCGGCGGTTTCGCCTATGTGCTGGACATGGACAACACCTTCGTCGACCGCCTGAACAATGAGTTGGTCAACATCCAGCGCATCACCGGCGAGGCCATGGAGGCCTATCGTCACCATCTGGTGGGCGTGCTCCGTGAGTACGTCGACGAGACCGGCAGTGCCTGGGGCAGTGAGTTGCTGGAAAACCTGGACGACTACCTGCGGCGCTTCTGGCTGGTGAAACCAAAGGCGGCCAATCTGGCGTCGCTGCTGTCCGACACTCGGGCCAACCCGCAATAAGTCAGCCGCAAGCCGCAACTGCCCCGGTCGGCAGTTGCGGCATCTGATGAGTCTTGCAGCTTGACGCTTGTCGCTGCTGTTACGAGGTTATGAAATGACTGATCGTCTGAACAACGATTTCCAGTTCATCGAGGTCGGGCGCAAGGATCCGAAGAAAAAGCTGCTGCGCCAGCGCAAGAAGGAGTTCGTCGAGATCTACGAACCCTTCAAGCCGCAACAGGCGGCCGAGCAGGCGCATCGCTGCCTCGGGTGCGGCAACCCCTATTGCGAATGGAAGTGCCCGGTTCACAACTACATTCCCAACTGGCTGAAGCTGGTTCATGAAGGGAACATCCTGGCCGCGGCGGAGCTGTCGCACCAGACCAATACCCTGCCAGAAGTCTGCGGTCGGGTCTGCCCTCAGGACCGCCTCTGCGAGGGGGCCTGTACCCTGAACGACGGTTTCGGTGCGGTCACCATCGGCTCGGTGGAGAAGTACATCGCCGACACCGCCTTCGCCATGGGCTGGCGTCCCGATATGTCCAAGGTCAAGCCGACCGGCAAGCGCGTCGCGATCATTGGTGCCGGCCCGGCCGGACTGGGCTGTGCCGACATCCTTGCGCGCAGTGGCGTGACCCCGGTGGTGTTCGACAAGAATCCCGAGATCGGTGGCCTGCTCACCTTCGGCATTCCCGAGTTCAAGCTGGAAAAGAGCGTGATGACCCGCCGGCGTGAAGTCTTCACCGGCATGGGCATCGAGTTCCGCCTGAATACCGAGATTGGCAAGGATATCGAGATCGACCAGTTGCTCGAGGAGTACGACGCAGTCTTCATGGGCATGGGCACCTACACCTACATGAAGGGCGGCTTTCCCGGTGAGGACCTGCCAGGTGTCTTCGACGCGCTGGATTTTCTCATCGCCAATGTCAATCGCAACCTGGGTTTCGAGAAGACCCCGGAAGACTACATCGACATGGCTGGCAAGCGCGTGGTGGTCCTAGGCGGCGGTGACACCGCCATGGACTGCAACCGTACCTCCATCCGCCAGGGCGCCAAGAGCGTCACCTGTGCTTACCGCCGTGACGCTGCCAACATGCCGGGCTCGCGCCGCGAGGTGAAGAACGCCAAGGATGAGGGCGTGAAGTTCCTCTTCAACCGCCAGCCCATCGCCATTGTCGGCGAAGACAAGGTCGAGGGGGTCAAGGTCGTCGAAACCCGCCTGGGCGAGCCAGACGCGCGGGGACGGCGTAGCCCCGAGCCGATTCCCGGTTCCGAGCAGGTACTGCCGGCCGATGCGGTGGTTATTGCGTTCGGCTTCCGCCCGAGCCCTGCGCCCTGGTTCGAGCGCCTCGGCATCGCCGTGGACAACCAGGGACGCGTGGTGGCGCCGGAAATGGGCGAGTTCAAGCATCAGACCAGCAACCCGAAGATCTTCGCGGGCGGCGATATGGTGCGCGGCTCCGACCTGGTTGTGACGGCAGTGTTCGAAGGCCGTCAGGCTGCCGAGGGCATCCTGGACTACCTGGGCGTGTAAAGCCGGCGCCAGGCTGCGACCTGGCGTGCTGACCTGAATCAAGGTGTTCTGCCAAGGCACGGTCTCGACCGTGCCTTTTCTATTGGGCTTTGCGACAATGCCCGGCACTTTTTTGCTGGAAGCCGACATGACCGCTCTGAAGAACGACCGCTTTCTCCGTGCCTTGCTCAAGCAACCTGTCGACATGACCCCCGTGTGGATGATGCGCCAGGCCGGCCGTTACCTCCCCGAGTATCGGGCAAGCCGCGCCAAGGCGGGCGACTTCATGAGCCTGTGCATGAACCCCGAGTTTGCCTGCGAAGTGACCTTGCAGCCGCTGGATCGCTATCCCCTGGACGCCGCCATTCTCTTTTCCGACATCCTCACTATCCCCGACGCCATGGGCCAGGGCCTGTACTTCGAGACTGGCGAGGGACCGCGTTTTCGCAAGGTGATCGACACTGTCGCGGACATCGAGGCCTTGCCGACCATCAATCCGGAGCATGATCTGGGTTACGTCATGGAGGCCGTGCGCACCATTCGCCGAGAGCTGAACGGCAGGGTGCCTCTGATCGGCTTTTCCGGCAGCCCCTGGACGCTGGCCACCTACATGGTGGAGGGCGGTTCGTCCAAGGATTTCCGCAAGGCGAAGGCGATGCTCTACGACACGCCTCAGGCCATGCACATGCTGCTGGACAAGCTGGCCCAGGCGGTCACCGCCTACCTGAACGGGCAGATCCGTGCCGGTGCGCAAGCGGTGCAGATATTCGACACCTGGGGCGGCGCGCTGTCCGATGCGGCCTACCGTGAGTTCTCCCTGTTCTACATGGAGCGCATCGTCCATGGCCTGATCAAGGAGCAGGACGGGCAACGTATTCCGGTCATTCTCTTCACCAAGAATGGCGGACAGTGGCTGGAGGCGATGGCCGAGACCGGCGCCCATGCGCTGGGCCTGGACTGGACCTGCGACATCCGCGGCGCTCGCGCCCGCGTGGGTGACAAGGTCTCGCTACAGGGCAACATGGACCCGAGTGTGCTTTACGCCAATCCTCAGGCCATCCGCGCCGAAGTGGCGCGCATTCTCGAGCGCTACGGCCATGGCAGCGGACATGTGTTCAACCTTGGCCATGGCATCACGCCCGAGGTCGATCCCGCGCACGCCGGCGCTTTCATCGAAGCCGTGCACGAGCTGTCCGCGCAATATCACGACTGATAGTCGGCGATAGGGCGATCGCTAGGGCTGCTTGTAGTGGCCCGGCGTATCGCCTTTGGGATGAGCGTGGATCCTGGAAACACGGATGTCGGTGATGCCGTGATCGGTGGCGTAGTGCAGGATCTCTTCCGGCTTGGCGTCGAGCGAGGGTGCGCTGCCGCCCCCTAGATCAGCCTGGTGCCGCTGGATCAGGTGGTGGGCAGCGACGTGCTGCTCGAGGTGCTCGTCCGCAGCGTCGATTACATCGTTCATCGGGTCGTTGTTGAAGATGTAATTGATCTCGAATTTGTGATCGTCAGACATGGGTATCTCCGGTCATGCGCTTATGGGGCTATGACTGAGATGTCCTGTCTAACGTTCCTGCCGGGCGTCCGTAGTTCAGCGTCGGGTGGTCCTGCTCATACCGGCGTGAGCGGGAAGAACAGTGGAATCACCAGCGATGCCACGATCCACAAAAGGATGTTCAGCGGGATGCCGACCTTCAGGAAATCGGTGAAGCGATAACCACCGGCGTTGTAGACAAAGGTGTTGGTCTGGTAGCCGATCGGGGTGGCGAAGCTGGCGCTGGCGGCGAACATCACGGCAACGACGAAGGCGCGCGGGTCGACGCCCAGGTGCTGGGCAACGCCGATCGCGATGGGAGTGACCAGCACCGCAATGGCATTGTTCGACAGCAGCTCGGTCAGCACCGAGGTGACCAGATATATGAACGACAGCATCAGCAGCGGGCCGGCCCAGGGCAACCAGCCCATCGTGGTGGTGACCATCACGCCGACCAGGCCGACCTTGTCCATGGCGATGCTCACCGCGAGCATGCCGAAGATGAGGCTGAGGATCTTCCAGTCGACTGCCTTGTAGGCGTCGTCGACGTCCAGGCAACGGGTGGCCAGGACCACCACCGCGCCGATCATGGCCAGACCTTCGATGGGCATCACTCGTAAGGCAGCCAGCAACATCACGGCGAGCGCGACGAGAATGGCGATCGGTGCCTTGTCGCGGCGAAAGGCGCGCTCCTGCACGGTATTGAGGCTGATCAGTTCGCCATTGTCGGCGAACCGCTTGATCTGCCCCGGCGTCCCCTCCACCAGCAGGACATCGCCGAACTGCAATTCGAAGTCGTCGAGGTTGCCGGAAATGTTCTCGTCCTGGCGATGCACGGCGAGCACGGCGATACCGTAGCGCGCCGTGAGGTCCAGGTCGCGCATGGGGCGGTGGCTATAGCGGGAGTTGCGACCGACGATGGCCTCGGCGAGCATCACGTCATGGCTGCTGACGGTCTCGAATGCCTCGTTGCGGTTGAAGGCCAGCCGGCCATTCTCGCGCAGCTCCACCACGTCCTTGACCTGGCCATGGATCACCAGCAAGTCGCCCTGGGCCAGCACCGTGTCGTGCTGCGGCTCGGTCAGCTCGCTGTCCTCGCGGAAGATCTTGAGCACCTTCAACCCGCTGCCGCCATTGAGATTGGCCTCACCGAGAGTCTTGCCGATCACCGGCGAGCTGTGCGGTACCAGAAGTTCGCTCATGAAGGTGCGTGCCAGGTCCTGTCGCAGTTGCCGGGACAGGGTCTCGCGCTCAGGCAGCAGGCGCTTGCCGATGGTGAGCATGTAGATCATGCCCGCAGCGGCGAGAAAGAGCCCGGCCCCGGTGATCTCGAAGATCCCGAAGGGCTCCAATCCGGCCTTGCGTGCCACGCCGTCGACAAGAATGTTGGTCGAGGTGCCAAGCAGGGTCAGGGTACCCCCCAGAATGGTGGCGTAGGACAGCGGGATCAGCAGTTTCGAAGGCTGGGTTCCGGCTCGGCGGGCCAGGGAGATCGCCACAGGGGTGAGAATGGCCACCACCGGCGTATTGTTTAGCGCCGCCGAGATCACCAGCGCCGTCACGGTGATGCCGATCAGCACCCGGGTCGGGCTGGTGCCGACCAGGTTGCCCAGCCAGTTGCCGAGCGCGTCGACGCAACCGGTGCGTTCCAGCGCTGCAGAGATAACGAACATGCAGGCAATGGTGACCGGCGCGGAGTTGGACAGCACCGAGAGGACTTCGGCAGGGCTCAACAGCTGTGTGATGAGCAGGGCGGCTACAGCGATCGCAGCCACCACGTCCGGGGTATAGCGCTCCCTGACAAAGGCGTAAAGCACCCATACCAGCAGGGCGGCAACAAACCAGATCGAGAGGGATTCGGGAAGCATGAGCGTCCTTTCAGGGGCGAGATGAAGCAGTTGCCGAAGATAAGAGCAGATGCTTAGATAGTCTAAGACCGTTTTTGGAAGTTTTTATTCTTTATAGAACTAAGCGTTCCGGCTCATGGCTCCACCGCGAACTTGAAGGCCGCTGGCAGGTCGCACGCAGACCGCACCCGTACCGAGGATTCGCCCATGCATCGACGTTCCCTGCTCACCGCCGCTGCGATTGGCGGCGCCGGCCTGGCGCTGGCTCCGCTGATGAGTCGCGCCGCCGAGTCTGCGGCCCCGGACTCGCTACCGATGAACCGAGGCGATGCGCCTCGCTACCGGCCGCCCTATCGATTCGGCCTGGGGGGCGGGGTGGGACTGGGCGATTCGCGCCGGGAAAGCGAGGTCGAGCAGGCCTGGGCGATCATGGAGGCGGCCTGGGATGTCGGAGTGCGGTTGTTCGATACCTCGCCCTGGTATGGGCTCGGCCTCAGCGAGCGGCGCATGGGCCACTTCCTCTTTCCCAAGGCACCGGACAGCTACGTGTTGTCGAGCAAGACCGGACGCTTGCTGGTACCAGAGGCCGGGTACTCCCACCCGAACTGGCAGGGCGTCAACCATTTCAATTACCGCTATGACTACAGCGCGGCCGGCACTAGGCGGTCGGTGGAGGACAGTCTTCAGCGCATGGGGGTCCCCAGCCTGGATATCGTCTTCATCCATGACCTGTCGCCGGACAACCGCGACCTGGGCGAGCGCTGGCTGGAATATTTCGACGAGGCGGCCAGGGGCGCCATGCCCGAACTGGTGAAGATGCGCGAGGAGGGCCTCATCAAGGGGTGGGGCCTCGGAGTCAATACGCTCGAGCCGGCGTTGCGTGCGATGGAAGTGTCCGATCCGGACATCATTCTCTCGGCGACCCAGTACACCCTGCTCAAACATGCCGACGCCCTCGAGCGACTGTTTCCGGTATGCCAGGCCCGTGGCGTCTCGCTGATGCTTGGCTCGCCCCTCAATGCCGGTTATCTGGCCGGCGGAGAGCGGTATAACTACGGCGACGAGGTTCCCGCGGATATCGCCGAGAAGCTGCGGCGCTACCATGCCCTTGCCCGCGACCACCAGGTCGACCTCCGAACCGCGGCACTGCAATTCTGCAATGCGCCCGAGGTGGTTTCCTGCATCATCCCCGGCGCCAGCCGGCCAGAGCATGTGCGGGAAAATGCCGCTTCAATGTCGGTGCGGATTCCCCAGGGATTCTGGAGCGACGCCAAGGAGCAGGGCCTGATCGAACCCGGTGCGCCAACCCCGGGCTGATTGCCGGGCGCGCTTGTACAGGCGCGGGGCTTTGATCAGAGTAGTCATCCCGATCCATGTGACCAGACCCTTGGTACAGAAGCCGCATGAGTACACTCGATCAGGACATCGAACGCCGTATCGCCCGCGAAGTCGCTGCCTGGCAGGAGCGGGTGACCTCCCGGGGCGAACCCTTGCAGATCGACGAGGGCTGGCTGCACACGCCCGAAGCGCTGCGCACGCCCTTCGCCGTGTTGAAGTCGGCCGGCATCCCGCCCGCCGAGGTTGAGCTCTTCCAGCAGCGATCACGCTTGCGCGAGCGGCTCGAAGCCTGCGTCGAGGACAGTGAACGCCTGACGCTCCAGCGCGAGCTCAGCGGACTGGAGCAGGCGCTTGCTTTCCGCCTGGAAGCACTGCAGCGTCTCGGTACGGGTTAGCCAGAAGGGCTCAACGCTGGGCGGCAGACCTGCGTGGAAGTGGTGTATCAGGCGCTGGCTGAATGAGAGCGGGTGGTGCCCCTCGATCGCTCGGCTTGAAGCAGCGCGAGTCGGTCCTCAGGATGAGCAGCTGATTTCCAGATGCTTGCCCCACTCGGGGGGACGCTCGGCGTAACGCTCCATGCCGGGCTGGTCGTCGTAGGGGCGCGCCAATACCGAATGGAGCTCGCGGACCGGGCCATAATCGCCCCTCTCGGCGGCTTCGATCGCTTGTTGTGCCAGATAATTACGCAAGACGTACCGGGGATTGGCGGCATGCATCCCCTCGCGGCGCTGCTCGGGCGCCAGGCCTTCGGCCGCGACGCGCTGCAGATAGCGTTCGGACCACTGGTCGAACCCGGCGAGATCAAGCAAATCCTCGCGCAGGCGCTTTACCGCCGCAGGCGCGGGGCTGTCGCCGAGTTCGCGGAAGAACAGCGTGAAATCCACTGCACTGCCCTGCATCAGCTTGAGCAGGTCCTGCACCAGTTGTTTGTCACCCTCCTCGGCCTGGATCAGGCCCAGGCGGCGGCGCATCAGTGCGAGCCACTGGGCGCGGTAGCGCGGCAGGAACAGCTTGAGGGTATCGAGCAGCGTTTCCTTGGCGACAAAGGGAGTCAGTGCCTGGCCCAGCGCGGAGAGGTTCCAGTGGGCGATGGGCACCTGGTTGTCGAAGGAATAGCGCCCGGTATCGTCGGAATGGTTGCAGATGAACTGCGGGTCGAAATCGTCGAGAAAGGCGTAGGGGCCAAAGTCGAAAGTGATGCCGAGGATCGACATGTTGTCGGTGTTCATCACTCCGTGGCAGAAACCATAGGCCTGCCAGTAACCGACCATTTCTGCGGTGCGTTCAAGCACCGCGCGGAAAAACGAGCCGTAGGGCTCCGGATGATCGAGGCAGTCGGGGTAATGCGCCTCGATGACATGATCGAGCAACTCGCGCAGCGCCTCGTGCTGGCGGGTGTAGTAGAAGAACTCGAAATTGCCGAAGCGCACGTGGCTGGGCGCCAGGCGCATGAGCATGGCGCCGCGCTCCTGCCGCTCGCGCCAGACCACTGAGTGGGAGTCGGTGACGCTGAGGGCGCGCGAAGTCGGGATGCCAAGGGCATGCAGGTGCTCGCTGGCAAGGAATTCACGGATCGACGAGCGCAGCACTGCGCGGCCGTCGCCCATGCGCGAGTAGGGCGTCGAGCCGGCGCCCTTGAGGTGCAGATCCCAGTGCTCGCCGGCCGCATTGAGCGCCTCACCAAGCAACAAACCGCGGCCGTCGCCAAGCTGCGGATTGTACATACCGAACTGGTGCCCGGAGTAGACCATCGCCCGCGGCTCGGCGTCGTTCCACAGCTTGTGACCCGAGCACAGTTCCGTAAACAGCGGATCGTCGGCGCTTGCCAGGTCGAGATCGAGCAGCCTCATCGCCGCTTCGCTGGCCACCACCAGTCGGGGAGCTTCGAGGGGCTGTGGCTGGACAGGGGTCGAGAAGGTGTCGCCCAGGCGGGCAAAGCGGTTATCGAAGACGAGCTCGGCGAGCGTTTTCAAGGGTCTGGCTCCGCGGAAATCCTGGCCCATTCTGGCACGCTGGGGAGCCAGCCGGGGGAGATTTGCGCGGCGTCCGATATTCAGTCGGGTCCGGCCAGGCCTGGAGGTTGATCGTCTCGGCGACGGGGCTCCTCGCTCAGGTGGAGCTCCTTGCCGTCGAGATTCTTGATGCAGATGTCCAGCTGGCGGAAGGCGATGTCGATGCCGTAGCGGGCGAATTCGCGATCGATGAAGCGGTTGATCTCATCAGTCGCCGGGTTGCGGTCGCTCAGGGTGCGCACATGGATGCGTAGTTCGTGGTCGAGCCTGCTTTCGCCAAAACTGAGGAACAGCACTTGCGGCTTGGGCTCCTTGAGCACCCGCTCGTTCACCGCCGCCGCCTGCAGCATCACTTCGCGGACGAGCTCCAGATCGGAACCGTAGGCCACGCCCACTTTCAGCGTCACTCGGGTCACGGTGTCGTTGAGTGACCAGTTCACCAACTGGCTAGTGATGAAGGTCTTGTTTGGAACGATGATTTCCTTGTGATCGAAGTCGGTGATGGTGGTGGCGCGTATGCGGATCTTGCTCACCGTGCCGGACAGGTTGCCAATGGTAACCACGTCGCCGATGCGCACCGGGCGCTCGAACAGGATGATCAGCCCGGACACGAAGTTGGCGAAGATCTCCTGCAGGCCGAAGCCCAGCCCCACCGACAGGGCGGCCACCAGCCACTGCAGCTTGTCCCAGCTGACGCCCAGGGTAGAAAGGGTAGAGACAATGCCGATCGCCACCAGCGCGTAGGACAGCAGGGTGCCAGTGGCGTAGGCGCTGCCCTGGGCCAGGCGCAGTCTCGATAGCACCATGTCCAGCAGGCCCGGCAGGTTGCGCGCCAGGAGGGTGGTGATCCCGACGATGACCAGGGCGCCGGCGAGATCGCGCAGGCTGATGGAGGTCATGTCCTCGCCGGTCCCGGAGGCATAGAGCGTGAAGTTCTCCAGGTAGGAGAACACCGAGATCAGGTCGGCCCAGACCCAGTACAGCGCCACGGCGAAAAGGCCGGCAAGCGCGGTGCGGGTCAGGCGCAGCGCCTGCTGGTTGACCTGCTCCAGGTCAGGACCGGGACCGGCGGGCTGAGCTTCGAATTCGTCAAGGCCCTCTTGCAGCGGCTGCGGTCGACTGGCGAGCATGCGTTGGTAGGCCAGCCGCTTGGAGGCTACCCCGAGGCTGCGTACCAGGGTGGCTTCCAGCGCGACCCAGATCATGAGCAGGTAGAGGGTGTCGATCAGTCGCCCGCTCAGGATCAGCGCCGAGTAGTAGTAGCCGAGCCCGACCACCAGCATCAGCGCCAGCGGAAGCACGCTGAACAGCATGCCCAGGGCCATGCGCAGCGGCGGGGTGTTGTCGCTCCCCGGTCCGTTGATCAGCAGCCGGATCAGGCGCCAGGCCAGCATCGCGTAGCCGCAGAGCAGGAGGACGATGCCCAGGACGTCGTCGGCCAGGCTGGCCGGCTGTTGCGATGCGAAGGCCACCACCGCCACCAGTCCCAGCACCACCATGCCGAGAACGCGGATTTCATTGCGCAGGAATCCCACCTGTGGCAGCGACCAACGGAAATGCCGCTCGGCCATGCGCCCAGGGGACAGCATGCGGTAGGCGGTGTAGAACACCAGCCAGGCGCGTGCCATTTCGTGGAAAGCTGCCCCGAGCCCGACGTTCTGGCCACGTCCGTCCATCTGCAGCAGATAGCCACAAAGGGCCAGGGCCAGTGCGACAGGTACTGCGAGCAGGACATTGAGCAACAGCGCCAGCGGCGTATGCAGCTGGCTGTCCTTGCGAAAATGACCGATATCCTGGCTCAGCGCCTGCAGGCGAGCATTGAAATTGTCTCGTTGCCAGAGAGTCAGCGCGATGACCAGCAGCAGTGGCAGGAAGGACAGCGGGCGTTCCACAAGTCCTGCGCCAAGCTGGGTCAGGATCCCCCACCAAGGTACGCCACTGAGCTGGTTGCCCAGGCGCTCGGGCGCGGTTTTCACCCAGTTCCAGTCCAGCGGGCGGTTGCTGGGAATCCAAAACATCTGCTTGTCGATGGTCTCGCGCAGGGCCTGGGCGGTGTCCTGCAGCTGTTTCTGGCCAAGCTGCAGGGTGACGGACTCGTTGATCAGCGCAGTGAGCTCGCGTTCCAGCCGATCGAGCAGCTCGACCCGGGTACGCAGCAGGTCGAGCAGTGCCTGGCGGAGCTCGGGAGCCACGGTTTCCACGGGCTGGCCGGCAAGCAGGCGCTCGACATAGGCCTGCGGATCGCCGGTCTGCTCGCGGCGCTGGCTCAGCTCGAACTGATAAAGGCGCAGGTCGCCGATCTGATCGGCCAGGTTCTGGTCGAGCACCAGCTGCGGCAGCGCCTGCTGCTGCTGGAACAGAATGCGCGACAACAACTGGCTGCCCTCGAGCACCGTGATCTGTTCATCGAGGGTGCGGTCGGCCTGGGTGATGCTGTCGAGCTGCTGGCGGGTCTGCAGGTTCTGCCGCGTGACCTGGTTGAGCCGCTCGGTGGTGCGCAACAGGTAGTCGGACAGCTTGAGGTTGAGTACGCTCTCGGCGGCAAGCAGCGAGTCACGCGCGGCGCTTTCGGCGGTACGTGACTGTTCGGCCACTGCCTGCTCTGAGTCCGCCCGGCGCTTGTCATTGATCAGCGCCTGCAACGCCAGAGTCTCCTCTTCGGCCCGGGCAATGCGCTCGACCATCAGGTCGCGACGGGCCTTGCCGAGGTCGTGCAGCTGGCTGTTGCCGGCCAGCTCCTGACGGCGCAGCTCGATCAGGGCGCGCTGCGCCTGGAGTTCGGCATCGAGTACGGCGCTGCGCTCGGCAGTCAATGCTCGACCCGCCTCACGACCGCTGCTGAGCACGGCATTGATCTCGATGATGCGCGCCTGCGCCTTGCCGATCTCGCCCTGGGCCCGTTCCGGCCGGTTTTGCGCAGCGATGAACATGCTGTTGGCCGCGCTCAGCTCGCGCTGCCAGTTGGCCAGCTCGTCCATTCGCTCGGCCAGGCGGCGCTCCAGCTCGGCCACGCCGAGATCGGCGTAGCGCTTGGCGTGATCCCGTTCGGGGTTGGCCTTGAGCTGTTCCAGCTCGCGTTGTGCCTCAGTGAACTGCTTTGGGGCCTCTTCAAGCTGGACCTTCAGGTCGGCCAGCCGCTTGACGCGGCTGTTGGCCTGCTCGATGAGCGCCTGGGTCTGCTCCGAGAGGGCTTCGGCAGGACGCTGCTCGGCTTCGGCGGCAGGAGGGGTCTGGGCAGCAGCGGTGGTGGCCGCAAGACCGGGAACGGACAGAGCGAGCAGGGTCGCGAACAGCAGGTTACGCGAAATGGACATGGTGCGGCACTGGCTTAATGCGGGCGGAGCGCGAGTCTAGCAGGCCGGTGCCGCGCCGCCAGCGCTGGCCTTTTGCCGCGTCGGCGGCTCGCGCCTCAAAGCATCAGGTTAGGGCCTGGCCGGGTGTCCTTGGGAAATTTCAGGCCGACCTTGCGCACCGTGCCGTTCTCCATCTGCGCCACGGTCCAGGTCAGGCCGTTCCATTCGATTTGGTCGCCCACCACCGGCTTGGCGCCGATGCGCTGGGTGATCAGATCGCTAATGGTCAGCGCGCCCTCCATGTCGTCCAGCTTGAGGCCGTAGAGGGCGGCCAGCGCGCTCAGTTCGGCATCGCTTTCAAGGATGAAATCACCAAAGAAGCGCAAGTCCTGGGTGCGCTTGGGCGGCTGGCTGAAAAGCTTGCCCAGTGCCGGCAGGTCGGCCTCATGGCCGATCACGCAAAGGATATCGTCGACCTGCAGGCGCGTGCTGCCCGAGGGATGCAAGAGTTCCTTGCCACGAAACAGGGCGGCGATACGGGTGCCCTCGGGCATGCGCAGCTCGCGCAAGGCCGCGCCGATGCACCATTTGCTGGCGCTCAAGCGATAGACGAACAATTCCCACTGACTGGTGGTATGCACCTGCAGGCCGGTACGTGAGACCGGCAGGGGCGAAGGCGGCACTTCGACCTTCGCCTTGCGCGCCGCCCACCCCAGCGTGGTGCCTTGCACCAGCAGCGAGACCAGCACGATGAAGAAGGCTACATTGAAGAACAGTTGGGCCTGGTCCAGCCCGGCCATCAGCGGGAACACCGCGAGGATCACCGGGACCGCTCCGCGCAAGCCGATCCAGGATATGAACAGCCGCTCACGCAAGTGAAAGCCGCGAAACGGCAGCAGGCTGATGAACACTGACAGCGGCCGCGCAAAGAAGATCATCCACAGCGACAGGAGGAGTGCCGGCAGCGCAATGGGCAGCAGATCGCTAGGAGCCAGCAGCAGGCCGAGCACCAGGAACATGCCGATCTGGCTGAGCCAGGCCAGACCGTCGAACATGTGCAGGATGCCGTAACGGTTGCGAATCGGCCGATTGCCAAGGACCAGGCCACATACGTAGATCGCCAGGATGCCGCTGCCGTCAAGGCTGCCGGAGATGGCGTAGATCAAGATGCCGCCGCTCACTGCTAGCAAGGGATAGAGCCCGTCGGCCACCGCCAGCTTGTTGATCAGTTGCAGCAACAGCCAGCCGCCGCCAAGACCGAGCAGTACGCCGAGTCCGAACTGCTGCAGCAGATCGACCAAAATGGCTGCGCTGAAGCTTGTTTCGCCCGCAGCGAGCATAGCGATCAGCGAGACGGTGAGAAACATCGCCATCGGGTCGTTGCTGCCGGACTCGATCTCCAGGGTGGAACCGACCCGCTCGTTGAGCCCCTTGCCATTGAGCAGGTTGAATACCGCAGCGGCGTCGGTGGAGCCGACAATGGCTCCGATCAGAAGGCCCTGCAGCCAGTGCAGGCCGAATAGCCAGGCGGCGACGAGGCCGGTGAGTCCGGCCGTGATCATCACGCCGATGGTAGCCAGCGACATCGCAGGCCACAGCGCCACCCGGAAGGTGGCGACCCGGGTGCGCATGCCGCCGTCAAGCAGGATCACCGCGAGTGCAAGGTTGCTGATCAGGTAGGCGAGCGAGTAGTCGTCAAAGGCGATCTTGCCGATTCCGTCGACACCAGCCAGCATGCCGACGCCGAGAAAGATCACCAGAATGGGGACGCCCAGCCGCGCCGACAGCGAGCTCATCAGGATACTGGCAGCAACCAGCATGGCACCGATGATGAACAGATGATTGATGCTGCCAAAGTCCAATGAAGCATCTCCTGAAGTTTTGATGCCCTGGCTTACGCAGGGTCTGTGCCAGCGATTCTACCGCGCGGGTTCGACCGCCTGTCAAAGTCGATGATCCGCGCCGACAGCAAGCCTGGTCACGGATACGCTTGGCGACATCTCCATCGTACACCGCCGCCTGGCTGATCTGGCTCAGCGGGTATTGCGCAGCGAAGGCGTCAGGCTGGCCCATAGCAGGCCCCAGACCAGCGCGGCAGCACCAAAGGCGAAGCTTTGGGTAAGAGTGCCACCGCGTGCCAGCCAGAGTTCTGCCAGCCAGGGTCCGGCCAGTTGTCCTACGCTGTAGAGCGCGATCAGCGCCGCCGACAGCCGAGGCCCCTGGTGCGGCTGAAAGGCCCGCGCCACGCGCTGGGTGAGCAGAACGGTACCGACAAAGCTGCCGCCGATCAGCACTGCGCACAGGGTGACACCAACGGCGCCCGGCCAGATCAGCGGTGCGGCGGCGCCCAGTGCCTGGGCCGCATAGGTGGCGCGCAGCACGGGCAGATCGCCGAGTCGCGCTCCCAGGTAATTCCAGAGCAGGATTCCGCCCATGCAGGCGATGGCGGTCCAGCGCCAGGTGCCTGCGATGAGGGCGTGGCCCGCGGGCAGGTGCTCGATGGCCAGGGTGGGCAGGAATGTCATTGGCAGGATATAGCCCAGGCCGGCCCCAGCGTAGGCGAGAAACAGCGGCGTGCTGGCCCGATCGAACAGCCGGCTGGACGGCGCATTGGCCTGATTGACCTTGGGCGGCGTGGCTTCGAGGCGTGCCAGCAGCCAGGCGCTGGCTAGGGCCAGCGGCAGCGCCAGCGCCGCCATGGGCAGCCAGCGCGAGGGACCGCTGAGCCAGTTGGCCGGGGCATTGGCCAGCCAGTTCGCGACCAGCATGCCGGCGGCAAAGCCAAAGTAGACCAGTCCGCTGAGCCCCGCCCGGCCGCGGGCCGACAGCCACTCCAGCAGCAGCGCGGGCGCCAGCACGAACACCACGCCATTGCCGACGCCGTTGATCAGGCGCAGCCAGAGCAGGGCCAGGTGGTTATCGGTGAAGCCATGCGCGAGGGTCGAGAAGGCATTGACCAGAAGGGCCAGGGCGAGTCCCCGCTGCAGGCGTGAGGGCACGGTCAGTGCCAATGCGAGCAGGGCACCGAGCAGGTAGCCGATGTAGTTCCAGGTCGCCACTCGCGCCCCCTGCTCGAGATTGAGCAGGCCGTCGGCGAGCAGGTGCGGCAACAGCGGCGGAAAGGCGAAGCGGCCAAGAGAATGCACGACCACCAGCGCGGCGGCGCCGGCGAGGAGGGGAACGAGAATGTCACGCAGCGGTGCTGGACGCATGGGACGGCTTGTATGAACCGGGCCCGCCACCATAGCGACTCGCTCCAGACGGCGGAAGGCATCTTGGCCGAAAGGATAGAGCCGTTACACTGTCCGCCCTCCAATTGCACAGCCTTGCCCATGAACTACCGTCACGCTTTCCACGCCGGCAACCACGCCGATGTGCTCAAACACCTGGTGCTGTCGCGCATTTTCGCCGCCTTGGCCCGCAAGCCGGCGCCCTACGCCGTGCTGGATAGCCACGCAGGACTCGGGCTTTACGACCTGGCCGGCTCCGAAGCGAGCCGCACCGGTGAGTGGATGCAGGGCGTCGGGCGCCTGTGGCAGGCGGAAGACGCTCCGTCAGCCGTGGCGGACTATCTGGACGTGGTGCACGCGCTCAACCCGGGCGGTGAGCTGCGTTACTACCCCGGCTCGCCCGAACTGGCGCGGCGCCTGTCGCGCGAGCAGGACCGGCTGCAACTGAACGAGAAGCACCCCGAGGACGGCCGCCTGCTGAAGGAAAACATGCAGGGCGATGGCCGCGTTGCGGTGCATCTGGGTGAAGGCTGGCACGTGCCGCGCGCCCTCATGCCTACCGCCGAAAAGCGCCTGGTGCTGCTGATCGATCCGCCTTATGAGGAGCCCGACGACCTCACCCGTGCCGTTCAGGCCCTGGGCGAGGCAATCGGCCGGATGCGCCAGACCGTCGTGGTGATCTGGTATCCGATCAAGAGTGAGCGTCAACTCAAGCGCTTCTATCAGGAGCTGGCTGCGTCCTCTGCACCAAAGCTGCTGCGGGCAGAGCTGCTGGTGCATCCGAGCGACAACGCCGAGCGACTCAATGGTTCGGGATTGGCCATCGCCAATCCGCCCTGGGGCCTGGAAGATGAACTGCAGACCCTGCTGCCCTGGCTGGCCCAGCGCCTCGCGCAAAGCGAGGGTGGCTGGCGGCTGGACTGGCTGATCGCCGAATAGGTCACAGCGGCGTCCGCAACTCGGAGACTACCCTCTCGTGCGATCAGCCCGTCGCGCATGTGGAAATGGTGGATCAGCCGCAGCTCCACGTGGCTGCCCACCGGCAGCGGGCCGTTGTCGATGCCCTCTGCAACGGGGCCAGGCGTACCCGCCTGTCGTCCACCAGGTACTCGGCGAGGAGGTCGCCCGTCACCTCAGGCGGATCCTCGGGCGTCTGCACGATCAGGGCTGGGCGCTGCGCTAGAACAGCGCCAGTGGCGGCTCCTGCAGCGCGGCCAGTTGCTCGCGGAAGGTCAGGATCTGCTCGCCCCAGTAGCGGTCGCTGCCAAACCAGGGAAAGCTCCTCGGAAACGCCGGGTCGTCCCAGCGGCGCGCCAGCCAGGCGCTGTAGTGCAGCAGGCGCAGGGCGCGCAGTGGTTCGATCAGGCGGAGCTCGCGGGGATCGAAATCATGGAATTCACGGTAGCCCTCGACCAGTTCCGAGAGCTGACTGAGGCGTTCCTGACGGCTTCCGGCCAGCATCATCCAGAGATCCTGTACCGCAGGCCCCATGCGACTGTCGTCCAGATCGACCAGATGGAAGCGCTCGTCGCGAACAAGGATGTTGCCCGGATGACAATCGCCGTGCAGGCGGATCGATGTGAAGGTGCAGGTGGCGAAGTTGGCCTCCACGGCCTCGAGCAGGTGGCGGGCCACCGACTCGTAGGCCGGGCGCAGGCCCTTGGGCACCAGAGCGCCCTCCAGCAGCGTGGCCAGCGAGGCGTGGCCAAAATCCTCGACGCTCAGCTGAGGACGCGCGACAAAGGGGCGACTGGCGCCCACCGCGTGCAGGCGGCCAAGCAGTTGGCCGAAGCGGTATTGCTGGTCGAGGTCGTCAGGTTCGGGCGCTCGCCCGCCGCGGCGTGGAAACAGGGCAAAGCGAAACCCCTCCCACCTGAACAGCGACTGGCCGTCCCGCTCAAGTGGCGCCACCAGCGGCACCTCCTTCTCGGTCAACTCGCGAGCGAAGGCGTGCTCTTCCAGGATGGCCTCGTCGCTCCAGCGACCGGGCCGGTAGAACTTGGCGATCAAGGGATCGGTGTCTTCGAGGCCGACCTGGTAGACGCGGTTCTCGTAGCTGTTCAGTGCCAGTACCCGGGCGTCGCTCAGGTAGCCCAGACTTTCTACTGCGTCGAGTACCAGATCGGGTGTCAGCAGATCGAACGGATGGCTCATGATGGGTTTCGCCTGGGAGGGTCCGCCAGTGTAAGAGGCGCCGGCCGCTGCGGCCAGCCATCCGTCAGTTGTCACCAGGACGGGGAGTGCGAGCCAGACAGTAGAGGTCCACCCGGGCGCTGCCGGCGGCCTTGAGCAGGCGGGCCAGGGCTTCGGCGGTGGCGCCAGTGGTCAGCACGTCATCGATCAGGGCCACATGCGCCGGCAGGTCATGTCCGGGAGCCAGGGCGAAGGCCTGACGCAGGTTGCGCCTCCGAGCGGCGGCGTCCAGCTGCTGTTGTGCGGGGGTGTCCCGTGACCGTAACAGCAGTTCCGACTCGCGGCGGATGCCCAGGTCCTTGCCCAGCCAGTCGGCCAGCATGCGGGCCTGGTTGAAGCCGCGCAGGCGCAGGCGCTGGCGCGACAGCGGTACCGGCAGCAGCAGCGCTGGACGCGCGAGGCCTTCGCTGAAGGCGTGCTGCAGGTGCAAGGCGAGCTGCTCGCCTAGGATCCGCCCGATGGGCCAGTTGGACTGGTGCTTGAAGCGGTGAATCAGGCTGTCCACCGGAAAGGCAAAACGCCAGGGCGCTTCGACGCGGTCGAAGCCGGGTGGGCGCTTGAGGCAACTCCCGCATACCAGGCCTTCGGCTGGCATGGGCAAGGCGCAGACCCGGCAGTGCTTGCCGAGCCAGGGCAGCTCCGCTTCGCAGGCGGTGCAGAAGCGCTGGTGGGTGCCGCAGCGCTCGTCGCACAAAAGGCAGTTCTGGTTGATCCTTGACCAGTTGTTCACCATGGTGTCCGTTCCTGGTTGACAGCTTTTCGGGCTCCGCTAACATTCTCGATCATTGCCCGCCCCGGCGTCACTGTTTACCAAGGAATGCCCATGAGTGCCCTTGCTCTCCGCCATGACTGGACCCTGCCAGAAGTTCGGGCCCTGTTCGAGCAGCCCTTCAATGACCTGCTGTTCCAGGCGCAGACGGTGCACCGCCAGCATTTCGACCCGAACCGGGTGCAGGTCTCCACGCTGTTGTCGATCAAGACCGGTGCCTGCCCTGAAGACTGCAAGTACTGTCCGCAGTCCGGCCACTACAACACCGGGCTGGACAAAGAGAAGTTGATGGAAGTGGAAAAGGTGCTGAGGGCGGCCGCCGAGGCCAAGGCCATCGGCTCCACCCGCTTCTGCATGGGGGCGGCCTGGAAGCATCCGTCTGCGAAGGACATGCCTTACGTCATCAGGATGGTTGAAGGCGTGAAGGCGCTGGGGCTGGAGACCTGCATGACCCTGGGCAAGCTCGACCGTGAGCAGACCCGGGCGCTGGCTGACGCGGGGCTCGACTACTACAACCATAATCTGGACACCTCGCCGGAGTTCTACGGCAACATCATCACCACCCGCACCTATGCCGAGCGCCTGGAAACCCTGGCTCACGTGCGCGAAGCGGGGATGAAGATCTGCTCCGGCGGTATCCTCGGCATGGGCGAGTCGCTGGACGACCGCGCAGGCCTGTTGATTCAGCTGGCCAACCTGCCTGAGCACCCCGAATCGGTACCGATCAATATGCTGGTCAAGGTCGCCGGCACCCCGCTGGAAAAGGAGCAGGACGTCGACCCGTTCGACTTCATCCGCACCCTGGCCGTGGCACGGATCATGATGCCCAGATCCCACGTGCGCCTGTCCGCCGGCCGCGAGCAGATGAACGAGCAGATGCAGTCGTTGGCTTTTTTTGCTGGCGCCAACTCGATCTTCTATGGCGAGAAGCTGCTCACCACTGGCAACCCCGACGCTGAACGCGACATGCAATTGTTCGCCCGCCTCGGCATCAAGCCCGAGGAGCGCGAGGAGCACGCCGATGAAGTGCATCAGGCGGCGATCGAGCAGGCGTTGGCGGAGCAGCGGGATTCCAAGCTGTTCTATGACGCTACCGCATAAACGCGAAGCCGGAAGCCATAAGCCGGAAGCTTGAAGCGATTCGGTGCAGCTTCCGGCTTCCACTTCGAGCTTTCCTATGCCCTTCGATCTCGCGTCCCGCCTGGCCGCCCGCCGTGTCGAGCACCTCTATCGCCACCGTCCACTGCTGGAAGGTCCCCAAGACCCCGAGGTGGTGGTGGACGGTGAGCGGCTGCTTGCCTTCTGCTCAAACGACTATCTGGGGCTGGCCAGTCATCCCGAGGTGATCCGTGCCCTGCGTCAGGGAGCGGATCGGTGGGGCGTGGGTAGCGGCGCCTCGCATCTGGTGATCGGCCACTCGAGACCGCACCATGAGCTTGAAGAAGCCTTGGCCGAATTCACTGGACGACCGCGGGCGCTGCTGTTCTCCACCGGGTACATGGCGAACCTCGCCGCGGTCACTGCCCTGGTGGGGCAGGGCGACACCGTGCTGGAAGATCGTCTCAATCATGCTTCCTTGCTCGACGCCGGGCTGCTGTCCGGGGCGCGCTTTTCCCGTTACCTGCATAACGATGCGGCGAGTCTCGCGGGACGGCTGGCAAAGGCCGCGGGAGACACTCTGGTAGTGACCGACGGGGTGTTCAGCATGGACGGCGACCTGGCCGATCTGCCGGTGCTCTGCGCCGAAGCCAGGAAAAGGGACGCCTGGATCATGGTCGACGACGCCCATGGTATCGGCGTGCTGGGCGCGCAAGGCGGTGGGGTTGTCGAGCACTTCGACCTGGGTCTCGCCGAAGTGCCGGTGCTGGTTGGCACCCTGGGCAAGGGCTTGGGGACCGCAGGCGCTTTTGTCGCTGGCAGCGATGAACTCATAGAGACGCTCATTCAATTCGCCCGGCCCTACATCTATACCACCAGCCAGCCGCCGGCGATCGCCTGCGCCACGCTGAAGAGCCTGGAAATCGTGAGACGGGAGCCCTGGCGACGCGAACACCTGAATAGACTGATCGCCCGCTTCCGTCAGGGCGCGGCCGCTATCGGGTTGACTCTTATGGACAGTCCGACGCCGATTCAGCCGATCCTCGTCGGTGGCAGTGAACGCGCGCTGCGCCTCTCGGCGCTCCTACGCGAGCGCGGATTACTGGTCGGTGCCATACGTCCGCCGACGGTGCCGGCAGGTAGCGCCAGGTTGCGGGTCACCTTCAGTGCATCCCACGACGCGGCTCAGGTGGAACGGCTGCTCGCCGGGCTTGATGAATGCTGGAAGCTTTTGCCTGAGGAGTCGCCATGCCCGCGCGTTTGATCCTGTTGCCTGGTTGGGGATTCGGCCCGGCCACGCTGCAACCCTTATACGAAAGCCTGGGTGAGCTGGCGCCTTGGCTGGAGGTAACGGTGATGCCGCTTCCAGGCCTTGATGAGCCCGATGCCTGGCTCGATGCGCTGGACCTGGAGTTACCACGCGGTGCCTGGCTGGCTGGATGGTCGCTGGGCGGGATGCTGGCGGCGCAGTTGGCGTTTCGCCGCGGCCGCGACTGTCCGGGTTTGATTACCCTGGCCAGCAATCCGTGCTTCAGAGTCCGGGAAAACTGGCCGTGCGCGATGCCGGCGGAGGTGTTCGATACCTTCTGCGAGGCATTCTTCATGGACGCCGATGAAACCCTCAAGCGCTTCAGCCTGCTCTGCAGTCGCGGTGGCTTCGACCCGCGGACCCTGGCTCGTCAGCTTCAGGTGACCCGTTCGCAGGCGCCGCCAGAGGTCCTGGCCGCGGGGCTTTCATTGCTGGCGAGTCTGGATAACCGCGGTGCCTTGCGCGGCTACAGGGGCCGCCAGTTGCATCTGTTCGCCGGGCAGGACGCGCTGGTCCCGAGCGAGGCGGCCGGGCGCCTGGCCCAGCTGCTGCCGGAGGCCGGGGTGAAGACGGTCGAGCAAGCCAGTCATGGCCTGCCTCTGGAGCGGCCCGAGGAGGTCGCTCAGTTGATGATCGCCGGCATCGGAGGCGCCCGTTGAACGCGGCGCTTCCTGACAAGCGGCAGATCGCCGCGTCCTTTTCCCGCGCCGCGGCAAGCTACGACAGTGTGGCGGCCCTGCAACGGTCGGTGGGTGCCGAGCTGTTGCGCTGTCTTCCGCCGACCCTCAGGCCCGCGCGTTGGCTCGACCTCGGCTGCGGCACTGGATTCTTCTCGGGGGTGCTGGCCGACCGCTACCCGCAGGCCGAAGGACTGGCGCTGGATATCGCCGAAGGCATGCTGCGCCACGCCCGCGAGGCCGGCCATGCCGATGCCTATATCGGTGGCGACGCCGAGCGGTTGCCGTTGCGCGGCAGCAGTGTCGATCTGGTGTTTTCAAGCCTGGCGCTGCAGTGGTGCGGTGATTTCTCCAGTGTTCTGGCCCAGGCTGAGCGGGTCCTGCGGCCGGGAGGACTGTTCGCCTTCAGCAGCCTTTGCGCGGGTACGCTGCAGGAGCTGCGTGACAGCTGGCGGGCGGTAGACGGCTATGCGCACGTCAATCGCTTTCGTGCCTACGAGCAATACGAAAGGCTTTGCCAGGGTGGCGGCCTTCGCTTTCTGACGCTGAAGCAGCAGCCCGAGGTGCTTTACTTTCCTGACCTGCGTCAGCTTACCCACGAGCTCAAGGCGCTTGGTGCGCATAACCTGAATCCAGGGCGGCCGGGTGGTCTTACCGGACGTGCACGCATCCGTGCCCTGATCGAGGCCTATGAAAGCTATCGCCAGCATCAGGGGCTTCCGGCCACCTATCAAGTCGTCTACGGCCTGCTCGGCAAGGATTGATCCGATGAGCGCTGCATTTTTCGTCACAGGTACCGATACCGAAATCGGCAAGACCACCATCGCCGCCGGCCTGCTGCATGCGGCTCGCCTGGCTGGCCTGTCGACCGCGGCGGTCAAGCCGGTGGCGTCGGGCTGCCAACGCAGCCCCGGCGGGTTGCGCAACGAGGATGCGCTGGCCCTGCAAGCGCAGTGCAGCCTGCCGTTGAGCTATGACGAGGTGAATCCCTTTGCCTTCGAGCCCGCGATCGCACCGCATCTGGCTGCGCGCGAGGCGCAGGTCAGGCTCAGCGTCGCGGCGCTGGCCGAAGCGGTCCAGCGGGTCCTCGCCCGGCAGGCCTGTTTCACTCTGGTGGAAGGCGCCGGTGGCTGGCGGGTGCCACTGAGCGGCACGGGCAACCTGTCGGACCTGGTGGTACGCCTGCAATTGCCGGTGGTGCTGGTGGTGGGGGTGCGCCTGGGCTGTATCAACCATGCAGTGCTTACTGCCGAGGCCATCGAGCGTGACGGCTTGCGTCTGGCCGGATGGGTCGCCAACGTCGTCGACCCTGCCACCTCGCGGCTCGAGGAAAACCTGGGCACCCTTGCCGAACGACTGGACGCCCCCTGTCTGGGACGAGTACCGTATCTGGCAGACGCCACGCCGGAGCAGGTCGCTCCCTTCCTCGACCTCGGCCAACTGCGCATGGCCTGAGCAACCGCAGCGAGCGGCTCGGACATCCAGGAGAATTCCCATGCAGATTACCAGCACGGCATTGCACGCAGGCTTGAGCGGCTTCCAGGCTGGTCAGCAGAAGGTCGAGCAGGCCGCCGTGGAAGTGGCCCGCAGCGCTTCAGCAGGTGATCAGGCGACAGCCGCCCCGGCGCTCTCCGAAGCGCTCGTCGAGATGCGGATTGGTCAGCATCAGGCCGAGGTGTCCGGCAAGGTCATCAAGACCGCCGACGAAGTGCTGGGGACGCTGCTGGATACTCGCGCCTGAGCCTTGCACCGGCCTGACCTTGCTTGACAAAGTCCTGACGTCTACCTAAGCCTCAAGCATCCACCGCTGCGCCGTCATGATGCGTGGCGGTGGGTCTCCTCATCGGAATTTACAACGAGGGCCAGGGCGATGACCGACTACAGGGCTCCGCTGCGAGACATCCGCTTCGTCCGCGATGTACTGCTGGACTACCCCGCGCATTATCGAAACCTTCCCGGCGGCGAGGACGCCACGCCGGATATGGTCGACGCGATTCTCCAGGAGGGCGCGCGTTTCTGCGAAGAGGTGCTTTCGCCACTCAACAAGGTCGGCGATCGCGAGGGTTGCGTCTGGTCGGCGGAAGGGGTCAGCACCCCGACCGGCTTCAAGGCCGCGTATCGCCAATACGTCGAAGGTGGCTGGCCGAGCCTGGCCCACGGCGTGGAGTTCGGCGGCCAGGGCCTGCCCGAATCGCTGGGTATGGCCATCAGCGAAATGATGGGCGAGGCCAATTGGGCCTGGGCAATGTATCCGGGCCTGTCCCATGGCGCGATGAATACGCTGCATGCCCATGGCACTCCCGAACAACAGCAGACCTACCTGACCCGGCTGGTGAGTGGTGAATGGACCGGCACCATGTGCCTGACCGAGGCGCATTGCGGGTCCGATCTCGGATTGCTGCGCACTCGCGCCGAACCGCAAGCCGATGGCAGCTACCTGGTCCACGGCAGCAAGATTTTCATCTCTGCCGGCGAGCACGACCTCGCCGAAAATATCGTGCATATCGTCCTGGCCCGCCTGCCGGATGCGCCGGAGGGCACCAAGGGCATCTCGCTGTTCATCGTGCCGAAAGTTCTCCCGGCTGCCGATGGCCTGCCGGGAGAGCGAAACGCCGTGAGTTGCGGCTCCATCGAACACAAGATGGGTATCCACGGCAATGCCACCTGTGTGCTCAATTTCGACGGCGCCAAAGGCTTTCTCATCGGGCCGCCGAACAAGGGCCTCAACTGCATGTTCACGTTCATGAACATGGCCAGGCTTGGCACCGCCATTCAGGGACTGGCCCATGCCGAGCTGGCCTTCCAGGGTGCGATCCGCTATGCGCGCGAGCGGCTTCAGATGCGCTCGCTCAGTGGGCCCAAGGCCCCCGACCGACCCGCGGATCCCATCATCGTCCATCCGGACGTGCGGCGGATGCTGTTGACCATCAAGGCTTTCGCCGAGGGCAACCGAGCGATGCTGTATTACGCCGCCAGACTGGTCGATATCGCCCAGCGTGCTGCCGACCCAGCCAAGCGCGAAGAGGCCGAGGGGCTGTTGGCGTTCCTGACGCCCATCGCCAAGGCCTTCATGACCGAGACGGGGTTCGAGGCGGCCAACCACGGAATACAGGTCTACGGCGGGCACGGTTACATCGCCGAATGGGGTATGGAACAGAACGTCCGCGATAGCCGCATCTCCTGCCTCTATGAGGGCACCACGGGGATTCAGGCGCTCGATCTGCTCGGGAGAAAGGTGCTGATGACCCAGGGCGAAGCCCTGAAGAGCTTTACCCGTGTGGTCCATCGATTCTGCAACGCCCATGCGGACGACCCGGCTCTTGCCGAATTCATCGAGCCCCTTGCCAGGCTGAACCAGGAGTGGGGCGAGGCGACATTGAGGATCGGCATGGCAGCCATGCAGAACCGGGAGGAGGTCGGTGCTGCGTCGGTGGATTACCTGATGTACTCAGGTTACGTCTGCCTGGCCTACTTCTGGGCCGATATGGCACGGGTTGCTTCAGGCCGCCTGGCAGCGGGCGACGAGGATCAAGCCTTTTATCAGGCCAAGCTGCATACGGCTCGCTTTTACTATCAACGAATTCTTCCCCGCACGCGTGCCCATCATGGCGCCATGCTGGCCGGAGCGGAGACGCTGATGGGCCTGGCAGCAGAGCACTTTTCCCTAGGCTACTGAATATTTTTGAGCGACACGATAATTCGTGGAGGCCGCGTGGCGCTTGGGCTTGGGAAGAGTCGAAGGTTAACCGTAAGGGCTTAAGATGAAGGCATGCTGAAATTATTTGGCCATTACCGGGAACGACTGGCCATCATCCCAGTCTGAGTCTTTGTCGCGAGGTGTAAGAGATCACCTACAGAACAGCCACCGGACGGCAGTTCTGTAAGTGATCACTTACGTGACGCGATGCAGATGGCCGCTTCAGTTCCATGTGGCTGAAGCCTACTCTGCTTGCAACAGGACATCGCGCAGGAAGCGCTCAGCAAAACAGGGATTCATCGGGATTAGGGGCCAAGGAATGGCGCTCGACCAGGGATGTCAGGTTTCAGTCTGCAAAAGCCTCGCTTCGGCGGGGTTTCTTTTTTTTTTTGCTTCTCCGTTTTCCGCGCCTCGCCCACTGCCGAGACGCCGGCCATTTAGCAACAGCATTTGACGCGGGGGAACGCCCCCGACCGATCCTTCGTCTCACCTTCATTCGCGCGCCGATCGCGCATTGGCTGAAGGGGAACTGCATGAGACTCGAGAACAAGGTGGCCCTGGTCACCGGAAGTTCACAGGGCATCGGTCGCGGGATTGCGCTGCGCCTGGCTCAGGAAGGCGCCGACATCATCCTGCATGGCCGCGATGAAGATGCGCTGGCCCAAGAGACCGAGCAACAGATTCGCGCCGAAGGCGGACGGGTGTGCTTCATCGAGGCGGACCTGTCCCAGGTGGCCAGTTGTCGCCGCCTGGTTTCCGAGGGTGTCGCCCGAATGGGGCGGATCGATATCCTGATAAACAACGCAGGTGCGCAGAAAAACGCCGGGTTCCTCGATACCTCCGAGCAGGATTACGACCTCATTCTCAACGTCAACCTACGCGCTGCGTTTTTCGTGGCTCAGACCTATGTGCAGCATCTGGTCGACCGCGGTGAAAAAAAGGGCTGCATCATCAACAACAGCTCCGTTCACGAGGAGCTGCCCTTCCCCAACTTCACCAGCTACTGCGCCAGCAAGGGTGGGTTGAAGCTGATGATGCGTAACCTGGCCATCGAGCTGGCACCGCTCGGCATCCGGGTCAACAACGTCGCGCCTGGCGCGATCGAGACCCCCATCAACGCCGCGCTGATGAACCAGCCCGAGGTTCTGGCGCGGCTGCTCGAGAACATTCCCGCCAGCCGCCTGGGTCAGCCGCGCGATGTCGCTGGCGCGGTCGCTTTCCTGGCTTCGGCGGATGCCGACTACATTACTGGAACCACCCTATACGTCGACGGAGGTCTGCTTTGGAACTACAGCGAGCAATAACTGCCCAGCAGGACGGGATGGGCGATCCCTTTGCTGCCCAACTGTCGAAGGTATCTCCAGCCGATACCCTGGCGCCTTCCGAGCGCTACCAGGAGCTGTTTGTCGACGTACAGATGGGGCGGGTCTTTCCGGACAGCAAGACTTTCGTGGATTGCGCGCCGCTGATGCATCCCGAGCGGATCCTCAACAATTATCGCGAGCAGCGTGGCGAGCCGGGCTTCGATCTGAAGGCGTTCGTGATGGAGCACTTCAGCCCCTTCGAGCTGCCCGCCGATGAATTTGTCGCCAATCCCGACGATACCCTGGTTCAGCACATCGATCGTCTCTGGGCGTTTCTCACCCGACATCCCCAGGATCATCCCGAGCGATCCTCGCTGCTGCCCTTACCCCATGATTATGTGGTGCCAGGCGGGCGCTTCACCGAGATGTACTACTGGGACTCCTACTTCACCATGCTCGGTCTCGAAGAGAGCGGTGAGAAGAAACTGTTGACCGCCACGGCCGACAATTTCGCCTATCTGATCGACACCTATGGCCACGTACCCAACGGCAACCGCTCCTACTATCTGGGGCGCTCGCAGCCGCCGGTGTTCGCACTGATGACCGATCTGTTCGAGGAATGCGGCATCCGTCGGGCCAGCGACTATCTGCCCCAGTTGCAGAAGGAGTACGCGTTCTGGATGGACGGCGCCGACTTTCTGCGGAGCGGCGATGCCCATCGGCGCTGCGTGCGCATGAGTTGCGGGGCGCTGCTCAACCGCTACTGGGACGACCGGGACACGCCTCGCGACGAGTCCTACCTGGAAGATGTGGAGACCGCCCATGAATCCGATCGGCCGGCGCATCAGGTCTATCGTGATCTGCGTGCCGGAGCGGAGTCAGGCTGGGATTTCAGCTCCAGGTGGCTCGACGACTCGGGAGCGCTTTCGAGCATCCGTACCACCTGCATCCTGCCCATCGACCTGAACGCTTTTCTCTACCGGCTCGAGCGGCAAATCGCGCGGCTGAGCGAGGTCAGAGGCCACGACCATGCTGCCAGGGAGTTCGCCGAGCGAGCCGAGGCACGGCGAGCGGCCATCGATCGCTATCTCTGGAGTGAAGAGGACGGCGTCTATCACGACTATGATTGGGAACATGCCTGCCTGCGCAGCAACCTGACCGCCGCGACACTTACGCCACTGTTCGTGCGGATGGCGAGCGAGGATCAGGCCAGGCGCGTGGCCGAGGTGGTCCGGGCACGGCTGCTGGCTCCCGGCGGGTTGTCCACGACAGAGGTGAGCGACAGTGGCGAGCAGTGGGATCGCCCCAATGGCTGGGCACCCCTGCAATGGATGGGCATCCGAGGCCTTCAGTACTACGGTCACGAGGATCTGGCCCGGGAAATCGAGACCCGCTGGCTGGAGATCGTTTCGGACCTGTTCGAGCGCGAAAGCAAGCTGATGGAAAAGTATGTGCTCAAGCCTGGCAGTGGACATGCCGGGGGCGGCGAGTACCCCTTGCAGGACGGTTTCGGCTGGACGAATGGGATCACCCGGAAGTTGCTGCAGGAAGATCCCCAGCACCCTGCCAACCGTTGCCACGCCGGGCGCTGCTGAGGCGCTTTCAGCGCAGCAAAAGCGGCGAGTCCAGATCAAGGGTGCCGCGCTCGCTGAATCGATGCATGCCCAGCGGGCCGGTGCCAAGCTTCCCGCTAAGCTCGTAGGGCAATGCTGTCTGGCCGCTGCTTTGCGCAAGCCGCAGGGCCTGTCGGGCCGCGGACAAGGCCGAGACGGTCACCGGCACGCTGATCACCGTCTCGCCAAAGCGCGGCAGGCTGCCTTGGACGTCGCTCACCCCACTGGCCAGTTGTCGACCGTTGACTGCCAGATTCAGGGCGAGGCCGTCGTATTGCACAGGCATATTGTTGGGATTCTGAACTCGAAGCTTCACCGCGAAACGCAGCTCCAGGCCCTCGCCGGGCAAAGGCTCGAACCCGGCCACTTGCACATTCAGGGGATCACGCCCGCTCAAGGAGGCACAGGCGGCCAGAGTCAGGGCGAGCAGTGCGAGCACGATCAGGCGGCAGGCTTTCATGGGATCGGGATCCTCGGAGGTGGGCGCTCCAGCGTGTCGATGCTCGAGCGAAACGCGGGAAGGAACCGCCAGTGGGCAGGGTTGCTCTAAAGGGCAAGCTTACCCCCTGGAGTAATTCATGGACATCATTCGCATCATCATCGCTATATTGCTGCCGCCGCTGGGCGTCTTTCTCCAGGTCGGCTTTGGCGGAGCCTTCTGGCTGAATATCCTGCTGACCCTGTTCGGCTATATTCCGGGCATCATCCACGCGGTCTGGGTCATCGCCCGGCGCTGAAGAGGGTCCGGCATAGAGCCCGGCCCCGTGGCCGGGTTTTTTGTGCTTGAGGGAGCTGCAATGTACATTTCGGGCCGCGCGGCGCTTGTCGCGACTTCTTCGTGGCGGTCTCTGACCGCCACAGCACAGGCGAGCCGGGCGGAGCGGGACTTCCATGGATAACTCATTCATCGGGCAACAGAATTTCAATCGGATCCTCAACCGTAACGTCGGCCTGCCGCTGGCCTTTGGTTTTCTCAGCGTGCTGTTCTTTATTTCGATCGTCTATTTCCTGCTGCAGACCGAGCGGTGGGTCGAACGGTCGGTGCGCGAGGTTGCTCTGGCGCAGGAGACCGCACGCCTGCTCGTGGAGCAGGAAACCGGCATGCGTGGATATCTCATCTCCCAGCAAGTGATCTACCTGGAGCCCTACGAGCGCAACCTGGCCCAGGTCCGACGAAATTTCGAGGCGCTACGCCAGTTCGTCAGTGAGGAGCCCGCGCAGCTTCGCCGCATCGAACAGATTCAGGATCTGCACACTCGCTGGATGGCGCTGACCGAAGACGTCATTGACCGCAAGCGGGAGGGACTGTCCATCGTCGAGTACACCCGTGCAGGCCGCGGGCGAATGATCCAGGAACAGATGCGCAGCCTTTTTTCGGACTTCATCGCCGAGGAGCGTGAAACCCGCAGGGCCCGCACCGGACAGGCCGAGTCGATTACCACTTGGCTGATCGCCGGCTTTCTGCTGTTCAGTGTGTTGGTCAGTGCTGGGCTGGTGTACAGCGGTCGCCGCGATCTGCTTGGCCTGTCGGCCAGCTACAGCGAAGCGCTCGAGCAACAGCAAGCCCATGCCGAGGATCTGCAGCGCCAGGCCTGGTACCGCAAGGGTCAGACCGAACTCGGCGAGGCGATCATTGGCGAGCTATCGTTGCCCGTCCTGGGGCAGGGGATACTCGGCTTTCTCGCACATTATCTCGATGTCGCGGTTGGCGCGGTTTACGTACTCGAGGATGCGCGGCTACGGCGGGTCGCCGAGTACGGCTATTCGCCAGAGCACCTCAACCGCGGCCGGACCATCGCGCTGAACGAGGGCCTGGTGGGGCAGGCGGCACGCGAGCGGCGCATCCTCCAGCTGGATCAACTGCCGAACAACTACCTCAAGGTCAATTCCGCACTGGGCGAGACGCCGGCGCAATCGGTGATGCTGGTGCCGGTGGTGGACAGCGGACAGCTCAATGCGGTGATCGAACTTGGTTTCCTGCACCCGCTTGGCGTCCGTGAGGCCGAGCTGATGAAGGTCATCGCCGCGCCGATAGGCTCGGCCATCGAAGCGGCACGCTACCGCCAGCGACTGCAGAAGGCCTTGGCGGAAACCCAGCAGCTCAATGAAGAGTTGCAGGTTCAGCAAGAGGAGTTGCGCGCGGCCAATGAGGAACTGGAAGTCCAGTCCACTGCCCTGCGCGAGACCCAGGTGCATCTGGAGGAGCAGCAGGCGGAGCTGGAGCAGACCAACGAGCAGCTGTCCGAACAGACTCAGGCGCTGTCGCGGCAGCGCGACGAGATGACCGCGCAGAACGGGCACCTGCAGCAGGCCCAGCTCCTTCTCGAGCAGCATACTCGGGAACTGCAGCGGGCCAGCCGTTACAAGTCCGAGTTTCTCGCAAACATGTCACACGAGCTGCGCACCCCGCTCAATAGCACGCTGATCCTGGCCAAGCTGCTGGCCGACAATCCACACGGCAACCTCAGCACTGATCAGGTGCAGTATGCACGCTCCATCTATTCGGCCGGCAACGACCTGCTGCTGCTGATCAATGACATTCTCGATCTGTCCAAGGTCGAGGCCGGCAAGCTCGATATTCGTCCCGAGCCGATGCGGGTAGCGCGCCTGCTCGATGGACTGAAAGAGCTGTTCCAGCCACAGGCGATGAACAAGGCGGTGGAGTACCAGGTCGAGATGGGCACCGACGTGCCGGAGAGCCTGTTCAGTGATCGGCAGCGCATCGAGCAGATACTCAAGAACCTGCTGTCGAATGCCTTCAAGTTCACCGAGAGCGGCCGCGTCAGGTTGACTGCCTCGCTGGACGAGCGCGCGATGCTGGCCTTCGCGGTGCAGGACACCGGCATCGGTATCGCCCAGGAGCAGCAGGACGTCATCTTCGAAGCATTCCGACAGGCCGACGGCACCACGAACCGGCGCTACGGCGGCACCGGGCTGGGCCTGTCGATTTCACGCGAGCTGGCGCATCTGCTCGGAGGGCGGCTGGAAGTGCGCAGCGAAGCCGGCAAGGGCAGCACCTTCACGCTGGTGGTGCCGCTGCAGTATCAGCCGCCAGAGCCCGGGGAGCCGGCGCTGCTGGCGGGCACGACCGATGTCGCTCCCTTGCCAGCGGCTGTAGCCGCCCCGGTGATAGCGGAGCCAGTGGCCCCGGCGCCTGTAGCGTCGCGCAACCCGAGAACGCAGCGAATCGCGGACGACCGCGAAGCCTACCCGTTCAAGGACCGTTGCGTGTTGGTAATCGAGGATGAGCCGCAGTTCGCTGGAATACTTCGCGACCTGGCGCATGAGCTGCGCTACAGCTGCCTGGTGGAGCACAACGCGGACGAGGGTTTCGACACTGCGCTGCAATACCGGCCAGACGCGATCCTGCTGGACATGCGCCTGCCCGATCATTCCGGGCTGACCGTCCTCGAGCGGCTCAAGGAAACCCCGGAGACACGACATATCCCGGTTCACGTCGTCTCGGTGGAAGACCGCAAGGAGGCGGCTCTGCACATGGGAGCGGTGGGCTATGCCACCAAGCCGACCACTCGCGATGAGCTCAAGGAGGTTTTCCAGCGGCTCGAAAGCAAGCTGGCGCAAAAGGTCAAACGCATCCTGCTGGTGGAGGATGACGCTCGTCAGCGGGAAAGCCTGTCGCGGCTGATCGAGGACGTCGATGTCCAGATCACTGCGGTGGAGCGCGCCGAGCAGGCGCTCGATCAACTGCGTGCGACGGTGTTCGACTGCATGGTCATCGATCTGAAATTGCCGGACATGGACGGCTACGAGCTGCTCGAACGCATGGCTCAGGAAGACATCTGCTCGTTCCCGCCGGTCATCGTCTACACCGGGCGCAACCTGACCCGGGATGAAGAGGCGGCGCTGATGAAGTACTCGCGTTCAATCATCATCAAGGGCGCCCGCTCGCCGGAGCGGCTGCTGGACGAGGTAACCCTGTTCCTGCACAAGGTCGAATCGGACATGCCGCCGGAGCGCCAGCAGATGCTCAAGAGCGCTCGCAGCCGAGAGAAGGCGTTCGAGGGGCGGACCATCCTCGTGGTGGATGATGACGTGCGCAACGTGTTCGCGCTGACCAGTGCGCTGGAGCAGAAGGGCGCCATGGTGGATATCGCTCGTAACGGTATCGAGGCGGTGGAAAAAGCCCGCAACAATCCAGACATCGACCTCGTGCTCATGGACATCATGATGCCCGAAATGGATGGCTTTGCCGCCATGGAAGAGATTCGCAAGGAGCCACGACTGGCCAAGCTGCCCATCATCGCTGTCACTGCCAAGGCAATGAAGAACGACCAGGAGCGCTGCCTGCGGGCGGGCGCCAATGACTACCTGGCCAAGCCGATCGAGCTGGATCGGCTGTTCTCCCTGATCCGGGTCTGGCTGCCCAAAGTGGAACTGCTCTAGATGTCCGAACGCAGCGCCGAGATCGAGCTCAAGCTACTGATCGAGGCGATCTACCTGAGATACGGTTACGACTTTCGAGACTACTCGCTGGCCTCACTGAGACGCCGGGTCACACTTGCCCTGCAGCAGATGAAGTGCGAAAGCGCTTCGCAGTTGCAGCATCGGATTCTCTACGACGCCCAGCTGTTCATGGAACTGCTGCAATACCTCACGATCCCGGTCAGCGAAATGTTTCGCGACCCGCGGTATTTCGCCGCCCTGCGCGAGCAGGTGTTTCCATTACTGCGCACCTATCCGTCGTTGAAGGTCTGGATCGCCGGCTGCAGTACCGGCGAGGAAGTCTATTCGCTGGCGATCCTGCTGGAAGAAGAGAGGCTGCTCGATCGGACGTTGCTCTACGCCACCGACATCAACCCCAGATCTCTTGAACAGGCCCAGCGGGGAATCTTCCCCGTCGCCAACGTGCGCAAGTTCACGCGCAATTATCAGCTCGCCGGCGGCCAGCGGAGTTTTTCCGAGTACTACACGGCGGCCTACGACTCGGTGATCCTCGACAAGCGGCTGGCGGAGCGGGTGACCTTCGCCGACCACAGCCTGGCCACCGACAGCGTGTTTTCCGAGATGCATCTGATCTCCTGCCGCAATGTACTGATCTATTTCAACAAACCGCTGCAGAACAGGGCGTTCGGTCTGTTTCATGATTCGCTCTGCCATCGAGGTTTTCTTGGGCTGGGCATCAAGGAGACGGTGGAGTTTTCCGCTTACGCTTCCAGATTCGAGCCTGTTGCTCGAGACGAAAGGATCTTCAGAAAGCTATGAGCGACTCGTCTTTTATCGACAGCAAGGTCCGCACAGGGCAAAGGCGGATCGAAGCCCTGGTGTTGGGCGCTTCTGCTGGCGGCCTGCAGGCACTTGCCGAGATCCTCGAGGGCTTGCCAGCAGACTTCCGGTTACCGCTCCTGGTGGTTCAGCACATCCCCGCCGACGCCCCATCGCGTCTGGCCGAGGTGTTCGCGCTCAAGACGGCGCTGCGGGTCAAGGAAGTGGACGACAAGGACGCGCTGTCGCCGGGCACCCTTTACTTCGCCGCCCCCGACTATCACCTGCTGGTTGAAGCGGATTTCAGCCTGTCGCTGAGCCAGGATGAGCCTGTAAGATTTTCGAGACCGTCGATCGACGTGCTCTTCGAGTCGGCTGCCCAAGTCTGGGGACCTCACGTAGCGGGCGTCCTGCTTTCGGGTGCCAGCGACGACGGGGCCACCGGGCTGCATGCGATTCACCTGGCCGGCGGGCTCTCCATCGTGCAGGATCCCCTCGAGGCCCTGGTCGATACCATGCCGCGCGCGGCTCTGGCGCGCTTCACCCCGGACTATGTGCTTCCGGTAAAGGAGATTCATCGATTGCTCTGTAAGCTGGAGACCTCGCATGTCTGATCAGGTCCACGAAGCCAACCTGCTGATCGTCGATGATCTTCCGGAGAACCTGCTGGCGCTCGGTGCCCTGCTGGAAGCGCCTGATCTCAACTTGTACAAGGCTGAGTCGGCCGAGCAGGCGCTGGAACTGCTGCTTCGTCATGAATTCGCGCTGGCTATCCTCGACGTCCAGATGCCGGGTATGAACGGGTTCCAACTGGCCGAACTGATGCGCAGTACCGAGCGCACCAAGCAGATTCCCATCGTCTTTGTCAGTGCTGCCGGGCGCGAGATGAACTACGCATTCAAGGGCTACGAGACTGGCGCTGTGGACTTTCTGCAAAAGCCCCTGGATCCCTTTGCGGTACGCAGCAAGGTGGCGGTCTTCGTCGACTTGTATCGCAGCCGCAAGCGTCTCGCCCTGCAGCTCGAGGCGCTGGAGCGCGGCCGCCGAGAGCAAGAGGTGCTGCTGGCCGAGCTGCGCAGCACCCAGGTCGAGCTGGAGCAGGCCGTGCGATTACGCGACGATTTCATGTCCATCGTCTCACATGAGGTAAAAACGCCGCTCAACACACTCATCCTGGAGATCCAGTTGCGCAAGTTGCAGTTGGCCCGCAACAACCTCGGCGCCTTCGACGTCGACGGACTCAATACCATGGTCGAAAGGGACGAGCGACAGATACGCAGTCTGATCCGGTTGGTCGACGACATGCTCGACGTGTCCCGTATCCGCACCGGCAAGTTGTCGATCCAGGTGGCGCCTGTCGATCTGGCACGGCTGGTTCCCGGTGTTGCGCGGAATTTCGCGCCGCAGATGAAACTGCATGGTTGCGAGTTGACCATCGAGTCTCCAGAGTCCCTGGAAGGGATCTGGGACGAGTTTCGTATCGAGCAGGTGCTGGCCAATCTGCTGACCAACGCCATGCGCTACGGTGCGGGTAAGCCGGTACACCTTCGTGCAGGCCCGGCAGAGGGCGGGGTCCTGATCGACGTCGAGGATCAGGGGATGGGCATCAGCCCCGCCAATCTGCAGCGCATCTTCTACCAGTTCGAGCGTGGCGAAGGCAGCGAAGGCACGGCCGGGCTGGGGTTGGGCCTGTACATCGCCGACCAGATCGTCAGGGCCCATGGTGGTCGCATCGAGGTGCGAAGCGAGGAGGGCAAAGGCACGCGTTTCAGCGTATGGCTGCCGCTCGAAACGGGTGGGCGGGGCGATGCGCAGGTCATGCCCAGCTGAATCGGCAACGCTGGTCGGATCGGGTCAATGCTTGCCGATCCATGCGTCGTCACGTTGCAGTCGCCAGCCCACGTGAGCCAGAAGCAGCCCCCGTAGCAGCATGAATGCCAGAAAGGCCAGCCAGAGCCCGTGATTGCCCAGAGGTTGCAGTAGCCAGGCGAGCGGCAAGGCAATCGCTGCGGCCTGAAGCATGGCGTTGCGCATCTCCTGGGCCCGCGTTGCCGCGATGAACAGGCCATCGAGCAGATAGCTCCAGACGGCGATCAGGGGCAGCCAGGCCAGATAGGGCAAAAAACTTCCGGCGCTCGCTCTCACCTCGGGGAGGTTGGTCTGCAGGGCGATGAAGTTGTGACCGAACAGGATGAAGAACAGGCTGAAACCAAGACTGGCCAGCAAGGCCCAGCCGCTGCAGACCACTATTGCCCGGCGCAATGCCTGACGATTGCCGGCGCCGATGGCGTGACCGCTCAAGGCTTCCACCGCATGTGCCAGTCCGTCCAGGGCAAATGCAGCCAGTAGCAGTCCATTGAAGAGCAGGGCGTTGGCCGCAACGGTGGTCTCGCCCAGTCGGGCCCCCTGGAGTGTGACCAGCAGGAACACGCCTTGCAGGATCAATGAGCGAATGAAGATGTCTCGATTGACCTTCAGCAGGACGTGCCAGCTTTGCCAGCGACCTAGTCCCGCCAGTGTGAAGCGCCCCGGATGCCGAGTGAGGATGGCCGGTACCAGCGCCAGGCCGAGTAAGGCACCGAACCATTCGGCCAGCAACGATGCCCGAGCGATGCCGGAAACCCCCCACTCCAGTCCGAGCACAAAGATCAGATCGAGCGCGACGTTGCCCAGGTTGGTCACGAGGAGCATCAGCAGCGGGGCGCGTGCGTTCTGTGCGCCGAGAAACCAGCCGATCAGGGCGTAACTGACGAGTGCCGCCGGCAAGCCCAGCAGGCGAATCCCGAAGTATTCCCTTGCCAGGTCGCCAAGCTCGCTGGAAGGCTGCATCCCGCGAAATACCGCGTCAACCACGGGCAGAACGGTCAGCGCGAGAGCGGCGGCCAGCAACACGCCCAGACAGAGTGACTGCAGCAAGATCCGGCGCAGCGCATCGCCGTCGCGCCTTCCGGTAGCCTGGGAGGCGAAGCCGGTGGTGGCCATGCGCAGGAAGGCGAGCAGGCCCACCATCACGCCATACACGGAGCTGCCCACCGCGACGGCGGCAAGCTGGTGAGGTTCCGGCAGGTGCCCCGCCATGGCGCTGTCGGTGATGGCGACCAGCGGGATGGTGAGGTTGGAAAGTACCATCGGCGCGGCCAGCGCGCGGATCTTCCGGTGGGTGGGCGCGTGTCGCCAGGCTTCTACAAGCTCGGACATGGGTACTCCAGGACGGAGCTCACTGTATCAAGCTTGACGCGCGACCTGAAGGCCTCGGATTTCGACGTGATCTTCGCGCTAGTGGATCAGCCAGCTCAACAGCCACAAGCCCAGTAGCAGATTGAATGCGCCGCTGATGAATGCGCGGCGGAAGAAGGCACGCAGGGCCGACAGCAACAACAACAGCCCAACCAGCAACGCGCCCAGGCTGAGCAGCGACTGGTCGTCCATGCCAAGCGCTCGAGACAAGCCTTCGAGGAAGTTGTGGCCAGCGAGTGCGAGAAGGCCGAAAAAGCCCTCGAGGGCGTCGACGACAAAGCGGATGGCAGAGCCGAGCACTTCGCCCAGCCGCCCAAAGAAGCCTTCAACACCCATCTATGGTCATCCGATCGACATCCTTGTGCATTGGTGTCGTGGAGGGGCGAGGGAGTTCCTGCGGCGTTTCCGGCACCTGCCGATTCGTTGCTGCCGTCCACGGCCCGGTATCAGGCAGCAGCAGACCGAGCAGGGGGCATCATTGGCAGAAGGGCCAGCAGCATCAGGCAGCCCGACCCGCCGATGTCAGAACGGGCGAACCACCACCAGAATGACGATAGCGATGAGTACCAGCACGGGAATCTCGTTGAACCAGCGATAGAACACGTGGCCGCGGGTATTTTCATGACGGGCGAAACGCTTCATCTGCGCTCCACATACGTGATGGTAGCCAATCAGCACCAGCACCAGCACCAGCTTGGCATGCAACCAGCCGCCGGTTGCGAACAGCGCCGGGTTCATCGCTACCAGGGCAATGCCGAAGGCGAGAGTAGCAATCATCGCAGGCAGCATGATCCCGCGGTACAGCTTGCGCTCCATGATGCAGAAACGCTCGTGGCTGACGTCGTCAGTGCTCGAGGCGTGGTAGACGAACAATCTCGGCAGGTAGAACAGGCCGGCAAACCAGCTGACCAGCGCGACGATGTGAAAAGCTTTCAGCCACAGGTATAGCATGCGTGTCTCCCTTTCGAATGGAGGATCGATAGTAGAGGTCACCGGAGCCTACGTCACGTCCAAAGGTTGTTGGCCCGGGCGCAGGGCGGCCGTATCATCTCCGATTCGAATGTTTGGGTAACAAGAGGCAACTCATGATCAAGGTCGGCATCGTAGGCGGAACAGGCTACACGGGCGTCGAACTGCTGCGTCTGCTGGCACAGCACCCCCAGGCGGAAGTGGTAGTCATTACTTCCCGCTCTGAGGATGGCGTCAGGGTCTGTGACATGTTCCCCAATTTGCGCGGGCATTACGACGGCCTGGCGTTCAGCGTTCCGGACGTTGCGACCCTCGGCGCCTGCGATGTGGTTTTCTTCGCTACGCCTCACGGGGTGGCCCATGCGCTGGCCGGTGAGCTGCTGTCTGCAGGTACCCGCGTCATCGACCTGTCGGCGGACTTCCGCCTCAAGGACGCCGAAGAGTGGGCGAAGTGGTATGGCCAGCCGCACGGAGCACCCGAACTCTTGCCTGAGGCGGTGTACGGCTTGCCAGAGGTCAATCGCGAACAGATCCGCCAGGCACGCCTGATCGCCGTGCCCGGCTGCTACCCGACCGCGACTCAGCTTGGCTTGCTGCCTCTGCTCGAGCAAGGTCTGGTCGACGCCGATCGGCTGATAGCCGACTGCAAATCGGGCGTCAGTGGGGCTGGTCGTGCTGCCAAGGTGGCCTCGCTGTTTACCGAGGCAGGGGAAAGCATGATGGCCTACTCGGTAAAGGGGCACCGGCACCTCCCGGAAATTCGTCAGGGGCTGCGCCAAGCGGCAGGACGGGACGTAGGGTTGACCTTCGTTCCGCATCTGACGCCCATGATTCGTGGTATCCACGCAACGCTCTATGCAACGCTGGTAGATACCAGTGTGGATCTGCAAGCAGTGTTTGAGCAGCGCTACGCCAGCGAACCTTTCGTGGACGTCATGCCCGCCGGAAGTCACCCGGAAACCCGCAGCGTGCGGGGCGCGAATGTATGCCGTATCGCCGTACACCGTCCCCAGGGTGGTGAGCTGGCAGTTGTCCTGTCAGTGATCGACAACCTGGTCAAGGGTGCCTCCGGGCAAGCGATACAGAACATGAACATCCTGTTTGGTCTCGATGAGACCTTGGGACTCAATGCGGCGGCACTGCTTCCCTGATCGGGATATGTAAAATTGACTGATATTGTCAGGTATAATCCCGGCGCTATTACGCAAGCGGGTGCAGTGCCCAGGAGCATCAAATGACTGTCGAATCCTTTACGCCGAGTGCCCTCGAGTTTTCCCCCAGCGCCGCGAACAAGGTCAAGAGCCTGGTGACGGAAGAGGGGAATCCGCGTCTCAAGTTGCGTGTGTTCATCACCGGCGGCGGCTGCTCGGGCTTCCAGTATGGATTCACCTTCGATGAGGAAGCCGCCGATGACGACACCGTCGTCGAGCGAGATGGGGTGAGCCTCGTCGTCGACCCCATGAGCTTCCAGTATTTGGCGGGGGCTCAGGTGGATTATCAGGAAGGGTTGGAAGGCTCGCGCTTCGTCATCAAAAACCCCAACGCCGCCACGACTTGTGGCTGTGGGCAATCCTTCTCGATCTGATCCGTTGCCCCGGCTGGTTTCAGCTGGGGTAGATCGCACCCAGGATGCGGGGTCCGCGAGCGCCCGTGACGCTGGGGCGGTTGGCGGGAATGCGCTCCAGGCAGCAGTGCGCGAGCCAGGCGAAAGCCATGGCTTCCATCCAATCCGGATCGATGCCCACCTCGACAGTACTGGCGACCCGGCAGCCCGGCAGCAAGCGCTGCAGGCTTGCCAGGAGCGTTTGGTTGCGCGCACCGCCACCGCAGATGAAGGCTTCCGCTATGTCGGGCTGGGCGGCGAGCAACGCATCGGCAATGGTACGCGCAGTTAGCTCCAGCAGTGTTGCCTGGACATCGGCAGGGGCAATGCCACTACCACTCAGCCGGATTTGCGCCAGCAGCCACTCGAGATTGAACAGCTCCCTGCCTGTGCTCTTCGGGCCGCGGGTGCTGAAGAATGGATCACTCAGCAGGGTTGTCAGGAGTTTCCCATCAACCGCTCCGCTGGCTGCCCAGCGCCCTCCGTCGTCGAAATCAAGACCCCAATGTAGGTTGATCCAGGCATCAAGCAGGACATTACCTGGTCCGCAGTCGAAGCCGATGACTGGCGATCCAGCGTGAAGCAGGGTGATATTGCTGAAACCGCCGATATTGACGATGGCACGCGAGCGAGAGGGGTGAGCGAGCAGCGCTTCATGAAATGCCGGGACCAGAGGGGCTCCTTGTCCTCCAGCGGCCAGGTCACGTCGCCTGAAGTCGCTGATTACCGTGATGCCGGTCAGCTCGGCTAGCAGGGCTGGATTTCCGATCTGGATGGTGAAGCGGCGTGCCGGCTCGTGGCGAACGGTCTGTCCATGGCTGCCGATGGCGCGAATGTCCTGTGCTTTGCAGTCCGCCTGGTCGAGCACTCTTGCGACGCCTTGGTGGGCCAGTTCGGTCCAGGCGATTTCAGCAAGAGCGCTACGGGCCAGTTCGTCGTCGCCTGGCTGGCATAAGCTCAGAAGTTGCTCCTTGAGCGCCGGGGGCATCGGCAGGTAGGCGGTTTCACGCAAATGCGTGCCGCCATCCCCCTGCTCGATCAGCGCAATGTCCAGGCCATCCAGGCTGGTACCGGACATCACACCGATATAAAGCGCCACCGTTATTCTTCGTTCAGCGCGAGCTGCGTGGCTCGCTCAGACTCCATGCGCGCAAGGAGAGGCTGGGTGAACTGGGCGAAGCGCTGCATCTCGCTCTTGGGAATGGGATCTGCGGTGGGTAGCTTCTGGCTCAGGGGGTCGACATGCTGGCCGTCAACCTGAAATTCATAATGCAGATGCGGTCCGGTGGACAAGCCGGTGGTACCGATATACCCGATGATCTGTCCCTGCTTGACGGCCGAACCGTTGCGGACGCCCTTGGCGAACCCCTGCATGTGCGCATAAAGGGTACGGTAGCGCTTGCCATGCTGGATGATTACGGTGTTTCCGTACCCTCCATTGCGACCTGCTAGTACTACCTTGCCATCTCCTGTCGCCTTGATCGGCGTTCCGTGTGGCGCGGCATAGTCGACGCCCTTGTGTGCGCGAATCTTGTTGAGAATCGGATGCTTGCGGCCGGTCGAGAAACGAGAGCTGATCCGGGCGAAGTCGACGGGCGTGCGGATAAAGGCTTTGCGTGTACTGTCGCCATCGGCCGTGTAGTAGTTGGTGTTGCCCTGCTTGTCGGTGTAGCGGATCGCGCTATAGGTTTTGCCGCGGTTGGTAAAACGCGCGGCAAGTATCTTGCCGGTGCCCACCTGGCGGCCGTCGATCGTCTTGGTCTCGTAGATGAGCTCGAATGCGTCGCCTTTGCGGATGTCCTGGGCGAAGTCGATGTCGTAACCGAAGATGTTCGCCAGGTCCATCGTCAGGCTGTGACCAAGTCCGGCGCGTTTCGCCGCCAGGAACAGGCTGCTGTCGATCATGCCGTGGGCATAAGCGGAAGCGACTTCAGGCTTGATCTCGTCCTTGGCATAGACAAAGCCATCTTCGGTTCGCTCGACCTGGGCGGTGACCAGGTCGCTGAGCTGGGTACTCAGGCGAAGCAGGTCTCCGGCGTCGTCGAATTCGAATTCCAGCATCTGGCCGACGCGCAAGCGGGTGAATTGCTTGGCTTCCTGGTTGGCCAGAACCTGATGCAAGGTCGCGGAGGGGATGCCGGCCTTGGAAAAGATCGTGGAAAGCGTGTCCCCGCTGGCTACCGTGACCTGCTGGACCAGTGGTCGGTCAATGACCTCGACGTCCGAACCCGGTTCGGCGTCCTCGGTGCCCTCGATGGCGATGAAATCGGCGGGGTCGGGAGTGTCGGTGGGCTCGCCTGGCTCGATCAAGGCGAAGGGAGTGCCGGTTTCGGTATCGACGTCAGGGGCGGAATGCAGCGGCGCCTCTGGCTCGTGGCGAAGTGGAGCGAAACTCTGCGCTGATGATTCGAAATCGAGATTGATCGACGCTCGCTTGGCTTCCACTTCGCGGGAGGGAAACACCAGCAGCGCCAGGCTGAGCAGGGCTGCCACACCACTGGCGGCCAGCAAATGGCTCTTGGGGTACAGGGGAGCCTTTTTCGGTGAATGCGTCATGGGCTGCATTGCTTGTCAGGTAATTTAGCTGCGTAAAATAGAAGCAAAACAATGACGAGGCAACCCTGGCAGCTGCTGCCGTACGAGTTTGTGAGCCAGGTCCGCCTTGTTTTTGCCGGTTAATATTGTATGGTTCGAAACTTTGTCTCTGTCAGGGTGACCTATGACGTCCGTAGAAGATCAACTGCCGCTCATTCGGCGTGGCGCAGACGAGCTGCTGGTCGAGTCTGAGCTGATCGCCAAGCTCAAGCTGGGGCGGCCGTTGCGCATCAAGGCGGGGTTCGACCCGACTGCGCCGGACCTTCACCTTGGCCACACCGTACTGATCAACAAGTTGCGCCAGTTTCAGGAGTTGGGGCACCAGGTAATCTTCCTTATTGGTGACTTCACCGGAATGATCGGGGATCCGAGCGGTAAAAGCGCGACGCGGCCGCCGCTGACCCGTGATCAGGTGTTGGAGAATGCCGAGACCTACAAATCGCAGGTATTCAAGATCCTGGACCCGGCTCGCACCGAGGTCGCGTTCAACTCCCTATGGATGGAGCAGCTTGCGCCTTCTGAGTTCATTCGCCTGGCCTCACAATACACTGTGGCGCGTATGCTCGAGCGAGACGACTTCCACAAGCGTTACAGCGGCAATCAGTCGATCGCGATACACGAGTTTCTGTATCCGCTGGTGCAGGGCTACGATTCCGTAGCGCTTCGGGCGGATGTCGAGCTGGGGGGGACCGACCAGAAATTCAACCTGCTGATGGGGCGGGAGTTGCAGCGTGCCTATGGCCAGGAGTCGCAGTGTGTCGTCACCATGCCCTTGCTCGAGGGGTTGGATGGCGTCAAGAAGATGTCCAAGTCCCTGGGCAACTATATCGGCATCCAGGAGGCTCCGGGCGTGATGTATGGAAAGCTGGTCTCCATTCCGGATGCCTTGATGTGGCGTTATTTCGAGTTGCTCAGCTTCAGGCCCATGGAAGAGATCGAGAGTTTTCGTCGTGACGTCGAGCTTGGTAGCAACCCCAGAGACATCAAGATCAAGCTTGCCGAGGAAATCGTGGCGCGTTTCCATGGCGAGGAGGCGGCGGCCAGTGCTCACCGATCTGCTGGCAACAGGATGCGAGAAGGTGAACTGCCCGAGGATCTGCCGGAGGTCCGGCTGGATGCGTCAGAGCCGATGCCGATTGCAGCGGTGCTGAATCGGGCGGGCTTGGTCAGGAATGCTGCGGCGGCACGAGACCTGCTGGGTTCTGGCGGGGTGCGGGTGGACGGCGAGATAGTTGATCGTGGGTTCGTCTTCGAGCTGGGCAGCACCCACGTGTGTCAGGCCGGCAAGAAGGCGTTTGCGCGGATTACTCTGGGGTCGCAAGAAAGGGCTTGACGGCCTGCCTGGAGTCCCTATAATGCGCACCACTTCCGGCGCAGTCTTCAGTGAAAAGCTCTTGTAGATCAAGGGGTTAGATGTGGAGTGCGGCGGG
>NZ_JBHRXZ010000018.1:0-18380 GCF_042648805.1 Stutzerimonas tarimensis
GCAGCGGCCAGGACGTGCGCTTCGGTGCTCGTGATCTGGCCCGCCGCCTGCGTACCGAACTCGAACCGGTACTGGCCGAGGCCATGCTCGCTGCGCCAGAGGCCAGCGCCCTTGCGGTCGATGTACAGAAAGGTGGCTGGGTGGTCACGGCCGGACCGGAAGGGCCTGCCGCGTAGAGCTTGCCCGCCGAGACACCACGGCGGCGCCTGGCTTCGCCCGACACTTCCGGCTGCCGACAATGGCGGACGGTTCGCTGTGAGCCCAGCCTACTGGCCGGCCCAGCCGAACACCTCACAGCTGTTGCGATAGCTGGCCTCGGCCAGCGCCTCCGGGGTGATCCCTTTGATCCGGGCCAGTTCATGGCAGATGTCCGGGAGGAATTCCGGGCTGTTGCGTTCGCCGGCGTGGCTGTGGGGCGTGATGTCCGGGGCGTCGGTTTCCAGCACGATGGACTCCAGTGGCAGCTCCTTGAGTACCCGGTGCATGCGGTGGGCCTGGGGCCAGGTGCCGGCGCCGCCGAGGCCGAGCTTGTAGCCGAGGCGGATGTATTCCCGGGCTTCTTCCCAGCTGCCGCTGAAGGCATGGGCGATGCCGGTGCGGGGCAGCTTGTGGCGCTTCAGGGTGGCGATCATCGGCGCATGGGCCCGGCGCACGTGCAGCAGCACCGGCAGCGCGAACTCGGCGGCCAGTTCCAGCTGCGGCTCCAGCAGGGCCTGCTGGCGCTCGCGGTCGGGGTCTTCAATGTAGTAATCCAGGCCGATCTCGCCGATGGCGCACAGCTTGTCGGCGCCGCGCAGGCGCTCCAGCCAGCCGCGAAGGCTTTTCAAGTGCTCCGGGCGGTGCTCGGCAAGAAACACCGGGTGCATACCCAGCGCGGCATGAACCGCCGGCTCGTCCAGCGCCATCTGCCAGACCCGCTCCCAGTTGCCCGCGAACACTCCAAGCACGAGTATGCGTTCGACGCCCCGCCTGAGGCTGCGCGCGATCACCTCGGTGCGATCAGCGTCGAAGTGTTCGAAGTCGAGGTGGGTATGGGTATCGATCAGGCGCATGGGCTGGGGCAGGATCCTCGGGTCAAGGGGGGCGATTGTCCGCGACGGTAGGCTGTTGGTCACCGGCGAGGGGAGAGGTCGCACGGGCCTTCAGGAGTCTTCACGCTCCACGCGGATGTCACTGACGCCCAATTCCACCATTCGCCCCCGTTCGCTGGGTACCTGCGGGTCTTCCCAGGGCTGGTCGGTGGCTGCCCGGGGCTCGCGGACATGCTTGAGCAGGATTTCCTGTTCGATCCGCTCGAAGCCGGGCTCCTGAAATTCCTCCAGCACCAGCGAGTCGGGCTTGCCGTTGATCAGGTAGTGCACCCGATAGCGTTTCAGTTCGGTCATCTGGGGCTCCGCAATCGATGGCTGTACCGGTTCGGACACCGGGCGCGCCGTCAGGCTCCCGCCTACCGACGATCGCGCTCCAGTGCCAGCAGCGCGGCCTTGCGTTCCAGGCCCCAGCGATAGCCGGTGAGCCTGTCGTCGCGGCCCACTACACGGTGGCAGGGCACCAGCAGGGCGATGGGGTTGCGAGCGCAGGCGCTGGCGACGGCGCGGGCATGGCTGCCTAGGGTGCCGGCCAGCTCGCCGTAGCGTCTGGTCTCGCCCGGCGGGATGTCCCGCAGGGCGCGCCAGACCCGCTGCTGGAACGGCGTGCCGCTGGGAGCCAGGGGCAGTGTGACAGGGGACAGCGTACTGAAGGTGGTCAGGACCTGTTCGAGCCAGCCGGCCAGGCCAGCGTCGTCCTGCACCAGTGGCTCGCCCGGAAAGCGGGTGGCCAGATCGGTCAGCAGGAGCTGGTCCCCATCGCCCAGCAGCAGGGCGCGGATGCCGTCGTCGCCGGCGGCGAGCAGCAGGCGGCCAAGGGGACAAGAGGAGAGCGTGTAGCGCAGGATCATGGGTGGGCTCCCGGGGTGGCGGTCGACCCAGCCTCGGCGATTCCCTCGACGTCGGCAAGGGGGGCCGATTGCCAGCCGCCACCCAGGGCGACGAACAGCGCCACCTGGGCGGTGGCCAGCGCGGTACGACCCTCCAGCACCTGCTGGCGCGCCTGCAGCAGGCCACGCTGGGCATCCAGCACTTCGGGAAGATTGGCTTCGCCCAGCTCGTAGGTGCGCTGGGCCAGTCGGTAGGTGCGTTCGCGCTGTTCCAGCACTTCATGAAGCGCGGCGAGTCGGCGCTGCTGGCCTTCCTGTGCGACCAGCCCGCGCTCGACTTCTTCCAGCGCATCTGCAATGGCCTGCTCGAGTGCCAGGAAAGCGCCCTGGCCCTGGACGTCGGCCAGCTCGATGGCGGCGCGGCGCTGGCCGAAGTCCAGTAGCGGCAGGCCGAAGGTGGCCCCGAGCCGGGCGAAGTTGGAGGCCGTGGAGAAGTTGCTGTTGAGCGCCACGCCGCTGCGCCCGGCTGCCGCCTGGACCGCCAGTTGCGGGAACAGGTCGCGGCGGGCGGCCAGCGACAGTCGGTCGGCTGCATCCAGTTGCGCGGCGGCGGCGATCAGGTCGGGCCGGCGGCGTAGCAGGTCGATGGGCTGCCCGGGCGGAATGCCGCCCTCGATCAAAGGCACCGGGGCGCTGCGAGCGATCTCCCGGGCCAGGCTGCCGTGGGGTTGAGCGAGCAAAGTGTCCAGCGCCAGCCGCGCTTCGGCCAGGCTGATTTCCAGGTTGACCCGCTGGGCCTGCAGCGCGGTGCGCTCGGCAGTGGCCGATTGCACATCGAGACGGGTGACGTCACCGACTTCGAACAGCAAGCCGGCGATGCGCTCCAGTTCGGCGGCAATGCCGATGCTTTCTTCCAGCAACTGCTGCTGGCCTTGCAACGCCCGCAGCTGGACGTAACCCTGGGCGGCATTGGCGGCCACCGCGAGCCGGGCGGCGATGGCCTCGGCCTGGGTGGCGCGCATCTGTTGCCGCGCGGCGTCGACGCGGGCGCGGCGGGCTCCGAACAGGTCGATCTCCCAGCTGGCCTGCAGCGCCAGTTCCCACATGTCCAGGCGCAGGGTATCGCCGCCGCCTACAAAGGGTTCCAGCTCGGTCCCCTCGGCGGCGTTGTCCAGACCGACCCATTGACGGCTGAAGGAGCCGGGCAGGTCGAGCCGGGGAAACAGACCGGAGCGGGACTGGCGCAGCTGCGCCCGGGTGGCCTCGACCTGCAGCATGGCCTGGCGCACGTTGCGGTTGTCGTTTATTGCCCGCTGCACCAGGCCGGTCAGCATCGGGTCGTCGAAGCGCTGCCACCACTCGGTCAAGGCCGCGTCGTCCAGCGGCCGGGCCTGGCCGTGGAACCAGTCCTCCGGCAGCGCCGGCCTTTCGTGCTCCGGCACGCTGGAGCAAGCGGTGAGGGCCGCAGCCATCAGCCAGGGGAACAGCCGGCGCCAAAGGCCCATTAGCGTTCCTCCTTGCCGACACGCATCAGCAGCAGATACAGGCAGGGCACGGCCAGCAGGGTGAGCAGGGTGGCGAAGCCCAGGCCGGCCATGATGGTCACCGCCATGCCGGCGAAGAACGGGTCGAACAGCAGCGGCACCATGCCCAGCACTGTGGTCCCGGCGGCCAGCGCCACCGGCCGCAGGCGGGAGGCCGAGGCTTCGATGATGGCGGTGCGGCGCGCCACGCCGTCGGCGATCTGGCGGTCGGTCTCGTCCACCAGCACCACCGCGTTCTTGATCAACATGCCGGTGAGGCTGAGCAGGCCGAGCAGGGCCATGAAGCCGAACGATTGGCCGGTCAGGGTCAGGCCAAGGGTGACGCCGATGATCGACATCGGTACCACCAGCCAGATCACCAGCGGCTGGCGCACCCGGGAGAACAGCAGCACGGTGACCAGCACCATCCCAAGATAGGGCACTGCCAGGGTGCCGATCAGCGCGCCCTGGGCCTCGGAGCTCTGCTCGTACTCGCCACCCCAGGTCAGGCTGTAGCCATAAGGCAGTTCCATGGATTCGATGATCGGCCGGATGCGCTCGAAGGCCGTGTTGGTGTTCTCGCCGTCCAGTGGCTCGGCCCGTACCGAGATGGTACGCACCCGGTCGAAGCGGCTGATCAGGGTGTCCTCGGCGCTGATGGTCACCCCGTCGGCCACTTGGGCCAGCGGCATGTAGCGCTGCTGCACCGGCGACCAGATCAGCCGCTGCAACAGGTCGTCCGGCCCGACCCGGTCGGCGGCCGACGAGCGCAACAGGATCGGGATCAGCTCGTCTCGCTCGCGGAACACGCTGACCTGGGCGCCGTCGCTGGAAGCCGCCATGGTCAGCGAGATCATCTGCCGGGTGAGACCGGCGTCAGCCATGCGGTCCAGGTCCAGCAGCGGGCGCACCACGTGAGCCCGGGGGCGCCAGTCGTCACGCACGTTGAGCACCTCGCCCTGTTCGCGCAGCAGGCGCTGGCCTTCTGCGGACAGCTCGCGCAGGGTTTCCAGGGACGGGCCGCTGATGCGAGCCTCCAGCTTGGCCTCGGGGTTAGGGCCGAACAGGAACTGCGCGGCCGCGCCGTGGGTATCGGGATAGCGCGACGGCAGCGTCTGGTTGATTTCGCGGACCAGTCCGTCGATTGCTTCGGCGTTCTCTGTATGCACCAGAAAGTGCATCAGCGCGGGGTTGGGCTGCTCCGGATTGTAGGTGAGCATGAAGCGCGCCGCGCCGGAGCCGACGAAGGTGGACACTCCCGTCACGCCTTCGTGGCCGAGCAGGTACTGCTCGACATCCTCTGCCGCCCGACTGGTGTCCTGGATGTGGGTGCCCTGGGGCATGAACATGGTGACGGCGAAAATCGGCGTGCTGGACGGCGGGAAAAAGCTCTGGGGCAGGCGCCCGAAGCCCCATCCGGCGAGAATGGTCAGCACCGCCAGCACCGCGACCACCAACCCGGCGTGGCGCAGCACCCGGTCCACCACGGCGCGAAAGCGGTTATAGAGCGGGCTGTGGTAGGCCTCGCCGCCTTCCTCTCCGGTCTGGCCGCGCAGCAGATAGTGGCCGAACAGGGGCACCGCCGCCAGGGCCAGTACCCAGGACAGCAGCAGCGACACGCCAATGACAAAGAACAGCGAGAACAGGAATTCCCCCGTGGTGTCCGGTGACAGGCCGATCCCGGCAAAGGCCAGGATGCCAATGATGGTCGCGCCGAGCAGCGGCCACTGAGTCTGCTTGAGCGTCCTGCTCGCCGCCTCCATCAGCTTCAGCCCGCGCTGTTGCTGGATCAGCATGCCGTCGCAGACCACCACCGCGTTATCCACCAGCATGCCCATGGCGATGATCATCGCCCCGAGCGAAATCCGCTCCAGCTCGATGCGCGACAGCCACATGATCAGCAGCGTGCCTAGCACGGTCAGGGCCAGCACCGCGCCGATGATCGCCCCGGCGCGCAGGCCCATGGACAGGCACAGCACCGCCACCACGATGGCGATGGACATCACCACGTTCAGGGCGAAGTCGTTGACCGACTCGTTGACGATCTGGTGCTGCTGATACAGCGGGTGCAGTTCGACCCCGTAGGGCAGGCGCGGCTGGATGGCTGCCAGCACCGCCTCGACGTTTTCCCCGACCTCGACGATATTCGCCCCGGAAACCCCGCTGACGCCCAGGGTAATCGCCGGCTGGCCGTTGTGGCGGATGATCTGTCGCGGGCGCTCGGCATATTCGCGGCGCACCTCCAGCACGTCGCCAAGGCGCACGCTGCGTGGCCCCTGGCCGATCGGCAGGGCGCGCAGGGCTTCGAGGGTGTCGAACACGCCGGTGGGGCGGATGTGCATGTAAAAGGTACCGGCTCGCACGCCGCCAGCGTCCACTACTGCGTTGAAGTCGCTCAACGCGGCGGTGATTTCCTGTGGGGACAGGTTCAGCGCCGCCATCCGCGCCTGGTCGCCAATGACCACGATGCGCTCGGGCTGCTCGCCGGCGATATCGACCTTGCCGACGCCTTCGGCGGTGAGCAGGTCGAGGCGCAGGTCCTTGGCGATTTCGTACATTTCCTTCGGCGTCAGTCCGCCTCCGGTCATCGCATAGAAGATGCCGTAGACATCGCCGAAGTCGTCGTTGACTACCGGTGGCTGGGCGTCGGGAGCAAGCTCGTGTTCGGCATCGCGCACCTTGTTGCGCAGCTCGTCCCAGATCTGCGGCATCTGCCCGCTGGGGTAGCGGTCCTCGATCTCGATGCGCAGCTCGGCCATGCCATCCAGGGAGCGGGAACGGATTTCCTTGATCTGCGACATCTGCTGGATCGCGCTTTCCAGCGGCTCGGTCACCTCCTGCTCGACCTCCAGCGCGGTGGCGCCGGGGTACTGCACGGTGACCACTGCTTGCTTGATGGTGAACTCCGGGTCTTCCAGCCGGCCCATGTTGAAGAAGGCGACAATGCCGCCCGCCAGGCAGACCAGCACCAGCAGCCAGGTATTGACCGAACGTTCGATGGCGTAGCGGGCGAAGTCCATCGGCTCAGTCCCGCTGACGTTCGGTGGTTCGAACCGCCTGGCCTTCGTCGAGCTTGCTGCCGCCGGCCACCACTATCAGGCTGCCGGGCTCGAGTTCGCCTCGTACAAGTGCCTGGTCGTCCACCACGCGCTCCACCTGCAGCGGTTGCCGGCGGGGCAGTTCCCCCTCGACGATCCAGATGAAATGCCCGCCATTGGTGGCGACCTGCAGCGCCGACAGCGGGATACGGAACAGCTCGGCGGTGGATGTCTCGCCGGGCGGGCCGGACAGATTGACGCGCACCGCCATGCCCGGCAACAGGTTGAGGCCCTCCGGCGGTTCGCCCGCCAGGGTCAGGCGGTAGGTCCGGGCGCCCTCGCGGGGTTGGGTACTGTGCTCCCGGTAGCGCAGTGGCATTGTCGCCTCGCCGACCACCATCCGGCCTTCGGCACGCAGGCTGGAGTCCAGCGGTAGCTCCAGGGCAGCGGTTTCCGGCAGGTCCAGGCCCACCTCGATCTCCTCGCCGCCGGCCTGCATCTCGAAGATCGGTGTTCCGGAGGCCACCACCATGTCGGTCTCCACCAGCCGCCGCGCGACCACCCCGTCGAAGGGGGCGGCGAGAAGGGTGCGGCCTACCGATCGCTGGGCATTGTCCCGCGCCACCTGCGCCGACTCGACCTGCGCCTCCAGCGCCTCGATCGCCGCCGGGGCAAGGATGCCTTCTGCCAGCAGGGCGCGGCGCCGGGCCAGGTCGGCTTCGAGCTGGTTCAGCTGACTCCGCGCTTCGCGCAGCTGCAGGTCATAGTCAGTGCTGTCCAGGCGGGCCAGGGGCTGGCCGCGCTCCACCCGCTGGCCCTGGTCCACCAGCATCCGCTCGACCCGGCCCCCTACTTCGAATGACAGCTGGGTGCGGCTGGCGCTTTCCACCACTCCGGGGTAGCGCCACACACGGGTTTCGGCGGAGGCCGGCTGCAGCGGCTCGACCAGCGCGACGCGGGGAGGCGGGGGCGCCGGCTCGTCGTTTTGGCCGCAGCCGGCGAGAAAAACCATGAAAAGTGCGAGGCAAAGGCAAGGCAGTTGTCTAAAGTAAAAAGGGCTGCTGGACATCCTGACTCCGCGCGGTTGGCTGGGTTATCTCGGTCGCGCCCACCCAGGCCGGGCAACCTTGTGATCGCCCGGGCGCACGTCGGTTCAAACAGGAATAAGGATGGCCGTTGGCAAGTACCGGAACGGCCCGATTTAGGGCCCTTGACGGGGCAGGTCGGCATGGGGATGCTAACCTGCTGGGATTCCATTATGACTCGGGGAGGCGGTGATGCAAGGGCAAGCGCAGGTTGTGGATTATCTGAAAGAATTGCTGCGCGGCGAGTTGGCCGCCCGCGACCAGTACCTGCTGCACTCGCGGATGTATGGCGACTGGGGATTCAAGCGGCTCTACGAGCGACTCGATCATGAGATGCAGGAAGAGACCGAGCACGCCGATGCGCTGCTCAAGCGCATTCTGTTTCTGGAGGGCACCCCGGATATGACGCCCGAGCCGATCAACCCGGGCGCCACCGTGCCGGAAATGCTGCGCAACGACCTGGCGACCGAGTACCACGTACGTGACCGCCTGGCCAAGGGTATCGCGCTGTGTGAACAGCTTGGCGACTACGAGACACGTGAAATCCTCGAGGTGCAGCTGCACGACACCGAGGAAGACCATGCGTACTGGCTCGAACAGCAGCTGGGGTTGATCGACAAGATCGGCCTGCAGAACTACCTCCAGTCGCAGGCCTGGGAGTGACACGGCAACGGCCGGTACGCAGATGCACGCTCTAGGGGTCCCTTGATGAGGCCCATGCGATCGGATGATCAGGGGAGAGGGGGTAGTAGATGCAGAGCTACAAGGTACAGGGGATGACCTGCGGACACTGCGAGCGTGCGGTGATCCAGGCGATCCAGTCCCGCGATCCGGCTGCCGAGGTCAGGGTCGACCTGGCGGCGGGTCTCGTGCAAGTGCAGTCCGCGCTGCCTGAGCAGGCGGTGCGCGAGGCGATCACCGAAGAGGGCTTTCAGGTTCATTCCTGATGCGTCGGCGCTGAGGGTCAGAGACGCCAGTCTCTGACCAGTCCACGAAAAAGTGGCCGGAACAGTTCCGCCGGATCTTCCCGGTTGAAGACCTCCGGCTTGCGTGTCCAGTCGGTGAAGAGACCGACCACCAGTCCGTGTAGCGCGTGCGCCGCGATCCTGGGCGTGACACCCGGCTGCAAGCGGTCGCTGGCCTTGGCGAAGAGTTCCTGGCAGAGCTGGATGAACAGGTCGACAAAGGCATAATGCCGCTCTTCCGCCTCTTTGAGCTCCTCGGTGAACTCACAGCGATGCAGCAGGATGGTGAACACCCGCAGTCGGCGTTCGTCGTCCTTGAGCAGGGTAAGGGTTTCGCTGCTCAGCCTGAACAGCGCCTCCAGCGGATCACCCTGATCGCAGCCGGACATCCGTTCGGCCAGTTGTTCCGGTGGCAGCCTCACCTGGCTGAGCATCTCATGAAACAGGTGGGCCTTGTTCTGGAAGTGCCAGTACACGGCGCCTCGTGTTACGCCCGCATGCCGGGCAATCTGATCGAGGCTGGTGTGGGCGACGCCGCGTTCGAGAAACAGCTGCTCGGCGGACGTCAGAATGGCAATGCGGGTCTTCTCCGCCTCTTCCTTTGTTCTTCGCATAGAGGTCTTCCGGCGGTCATCTTGGACGGCTCGTGGTGGGAAAGGACCGGCACGATAGCGCGAGTCCCCCTTTACAATCGTCTATGTATGTAACAGGATTTGACTGACCTGTAAACGAATAGGCGAGTCGAAAGCTTCCCGCCCTGCGCCCCGAGACCCCTCCATGACCCTCCGCATCCTGATCCTGCTGGGCGCATTGTCCGCTTTCGGCCCTCTGGCGATCGATCTGTACCTTCCAGCCTTTCCTGCCCTGGCCCAGGCCTTCGGCACCGACATCGAACATGTGCAACTGACCCTTGCCGCCTATTTCGTCGGCCTGGCGATCGGACAGCTCATCTACGGTCCGCTGATCGACCGCTTCGGCCGGCGCGGGCCCCTTCTCATCGGCGTGGTGCTGTTCAGCCTGTCGTCGCTGGCCTGTGCCCTGGTGCCTGATCTGGACTGGATGGTCGCGGCGCGCTTCATTCAGGCACTGGGCGGCTGCGTCGGGATGGTTGCTGCGCGTACCGTGGTACGCGATCTGTGCGACCCGACCACCACGGCCAAGGTGTTTTCCCAACTGGTGCTGGTAATGGGTGTGGCTCCGATCCTGGCGCCGGTACTCGGTGGGGTCCTGCTGGCGGCCTTTGGCTGGCCATCGATGTTCATTGTGCTGGCGCTGTTCGGCTCGGTGTGTGGGCTGGCAGTCTGGCGCTGGCTACCAGAGACCTATCCGGCCGACATGCCGCGCAGGCCGCTCGGCGGCGCGCTGGCCAACTATGGCCGGTTGTTGCGCGATTCGTCGTTTGTAGGCAACGCCCTGGCTGGTGGCTTTGCCATGGGCGGCATGTTCGCCTATATCGCCGGTTCGCCGTTCGTCTACATCGAACTGTATGAAGTCTCGACCCAGCACTACGCCTGGCTGTTCGGACTCAACGCGGCAGGCTTCATACTCCTGGCCCAGGTCAACGCCGCGCTCATGCGCCTTCGCGGTCCGCAGTTCTGGCTGATGCGCTGGGTCTGGGTGCACTTCGCCTCGGGCATGGCCCTGCTGGCCGTCGCACTGGCGCAACCCGCGGCGCTCTGGCCGCTGCTGCTGCCGCTGTTCTGCAGTATCGCTTCGCTGGGCTGCATCATGCCCAACGCCACGGCTTGCGCCCTGGCACGACATGGCGCGAATGCCGGGAGTGCGTCGGCGCTGCTTGGCAGCCTGCAGTTCAGCATCGCCGCCGTGACGTCCGCCATGGTCGGCGCGCTGCACGATGGCAGTAGCGTTCCGCTGGCCGGGGTTATCGCCGTCTGCGCCCTGCTGGCACTGGCGCTGACGGTCTGGACCGCCAGCCGCGACTGAGCGCTAGCGAGCCAGCCGCGCTTCCATGCTGTTTTTCGCCAGCTGGCGCGCCTGCTTTTCGGTCATGCCCAGGCTGTCGTGCAGGGCCTGGAAATTCTCCATGACATACCCGCCGAAATAAGCCGGGTCGTCCGAGTTCACCGTGACCTTCACGCCGCGCTCGAGCAGATCGAGGATGTTGTGCTGACTCATGTCGTCGAACACACAGAGCTTGATGTTCGACAGCGGACAGACGGTGAGTGGTATCTGCTCGTCGATCAGCCGCTCGATCAGTCGTGGATCCTCGGCGGCGCGCACGCCGTGGTCGATGCGGCTTACCTTGAGCAGGTCGAGTGCCTCCCAGATGTATTCCGGCGGGCCTTCCTCACCCGCATGGGCCACGGTCAGGAAGCCCTCGGCACGGGCCTTGTCGAATACCCGCTGGAACTTGCGTGGCGGGTGGCCAACCTCGGAGCTGTCGAGGCCCACGGCAAAGAAGGCGTCGCGGTAGGGCAGGGCCTGCTCCAGGGTCTTGAACGCCTCTTCCTCGGGCAGGTGGCGCAGGAAGCTGAGAATCAGCCCACTGCTGATGCCGAGTTGCGCCCGGGCATCGTTCAAGGCGGTGGAGATGCCTATGACGGCTGCCTCGAAAGGTATGCCCCGGTCGGTGTGGGTCTGGGGATCGTAAAACGGCTCGACATGCACGACGTTCTGCTCGGCGCACTTCTGCATGTAGGCCCAGGTCAGATCGTAGAAGTCCTGCTCGGTGCGCAGCACGTCGGCACCGCGGTAGTAGAGATCGAGAAACTCCTGCAGGTTGTTGAAGGCGTAGGCGCGGCGAAGGCTGTCCACGTCCGGCCAGGGCAGGGCGATGCTGTTGCGTTCTGCCAGCGCAAAGAGCATCTCCGGCTCCAGTGAGCCTTCGAGGTGCAGGTGCAATTCGGCCTTTGGGACGTCAATGAGGCAGTCGTACATGATTCGGCGTCTCGTTTGGAAGTGATGAAAGGTTCTCAGCAACTGCTATGCCACGAAACAGCCGATGAGGGAAGGTCAGCCGCATGAGGTTCGGCTGGTGATTTCTTGATCAGTTCTCTACAAGCCAGGCGCTATCTGCGCTTCGGCGACTCGTCCCGATGTTATCCACAATCTTTTCCACGGGGGGTGGGCATAACTTCCCCAGACGGCAACAACCTGCCGGGAGCGGCCCAGGCAAGGCTTAATTCCATGGAAAAACCGCTTGTATCAAGGCCTTGGGCATGCATTCAAGCGATACCCGAGTGGATTGTATAAAAAATGAACAGAGCCTGCGGCGCCGCGCGTACCCTGCTTCAAACCAGTCTTTCCCACGGTTATCCACAGAACCTTCCACTGAATATGTGCGTAGTCTTCAGCTATCCAGCAACTGCAATCGGCTGTATCCGCGGCTGACGTTGGCCAGCAGTTCCGCCAGCAAACCGAAGCGGTCCGGGGGGAAGGCAAGATCGAGAAAGGCCCCTTCAGCGTCGAACCTTTCGCCTTCCAGCAGCGCCTCGCACTCACCGAGGCGCGCCTTGAGCAGATTCAACTCCGCGAAGCGGCAATGGCAACGGCCACGAGCCAGCAAGACGAGTTCGCGGGCCTCTCCGGCCTGAAGGCACCTGGCCGTACTGCCGCCGTAGGCTCGCGCCAGGCCGCCGGTCCCAAGCTTGATGCCGCCGAACCAGCGGGTCACTACCACGGCCACCTGATCGAACGCTTGACCTTCGATAGCCACGAGCATCGGTCGTCCGGCGGTGCCGCCGGGTTCGCCATCATCGCTGAAACGGTACTGCTGGCCGATCTTCCAGGCCCAGCAGTTGTGACTGGCGGATGGGTCGCTGACCGCCTGGATGAAATCCATGGCCTGCCCGGCCGTGGTCACTGGCGCCGCACGCACCAGAAATCGGCTTTTCTGGACCGTTTCAAGAAGTTCGCAAGGCGCGGCGAGGGTAGAAGGCATGGCTGGACCAGACGAGGAGCGGGCAAATCAGTTTACCCGTCCGCTCGCGCCGGGTCAGGCGGCCTCCCCACGCCAGGGGCCGTCTGTCGGCCATTGCGATCGGTGGACGAAGCGCCGGTAGGAACCGATTTTCAAGAAGGGCAGGGCGTCCGTCCGGATCGCTCGGCCACCCTGTGCCTGTGGACCAGGCCCTGCCCCTGCGTCAGAGGCTGACGGGCAGGGGGTGATAGCTGCGGTCGAAATAGAGCAGCGCATTCGCCTGCTCGGCCAGCGTCACGCCGAGCACCTCGCAGAACAGCACGTCATGGGTGGCGACACTGGTGACCTGGGTGATGCGGCAGTCGAACGCCAGCGCAGCGCCGGCCAGCACTGGCGAACCGTTGGGTGAGATCGACCAGCGATCTGCCGTGAAGCGCTCGGCCATGGGCGTCTTGCCGCCGAAGAGATTGGATACGTCGCTCTGCTCGGCACTGAGCAGGTTGACACAGAGGTTGCCGTTGCCGACCACCGCGGCATGGGCCGAGGCACTTCGGTTGAGGCAGACCAGCAAGGTCGGCGGGTCGTCGCTGACGCTGCAGACAGCGGTAGCGGTAAAGCCGGCGCGGCCGCACGGGCCATCGGTAGTGACCACGTTGACCGCGGCGGCGAGTCGGGACATGGCGTCGCGGTAGTCCTGCCGGTTCATGGGTTCTGGCGGGGCAGCGTAGAGTTTCAGGGCGGCGGCTTGCATGGGGGGCTCCTCAGGCGAGTTTGCAGGCTTGTTCGAAGGCGAGACGGGGCAGACGCTCGTGCAGTCTGTCGCGGTCGCCATAGCCGAGGTTGATCAGTAGGTTGGCTTTCCAGGTGGTGCCCGCAAGGAAGGTCTCGTTGACCAGGTTGGCGTCGAAGCCGGACATGGGGCCGGCGTCCAGGCCCAGCGCCCGCGCGGCGAGGATCAGGTAGCCGGCCTGCATGGAGCTGTTGCGCAGGGCATTCTCTGCGATCAGGTCGGGCTTGCCGGCGTACCAGCTGCGGGCGTCGGCAACCGGGAAGAGTTCCGGCAGCGTGTCGGGAAAAGCCTCGTCATAGGCCAGGATGATGGTGACCGGTGCGGACAGGGTCTTGTCCAGGTTGCCCTTGGACAGGCAGGGCGCGAGCTTTTCCTTGCCTTCGGGGGTGCGCACGAAAACGAAGCGGGCCGGGCAACTATTGACGGCGGTGGGGCCAAGCCGGACCAGCGTGTAGAGCCGCTCCAGATGGGCGTCGGTGACCGGGCGGTCCTGCCAGGCGCTGAAGGTGCGGGCTTCGGTGAACAACTGGGCCAGGGTTTCTGAATCGAGGGGGGCGGTCATGGTCGTGGTCCTCAGGCTGCCTCGCACGGGGAGCGTTGTCGCGCCAGGTGTTCGAGCAGGATGCGGTTGAAGGTTTCGCTGTCGGTGACGCTGGAGGCGTGGCCGCCATAGTCCAGCAGCTCCAGGCGAGCATTGGGCAAGCGCTGGGCCAGGTGCAGCGAGCGGTTCCAGGGCACCAGCATATCGTCTCGATTGGCGATGACCAGGGTCGGTGTGCCAATGAGCTCCAGACGGTCTTCGATATCGAAGGCGAGCAGGGCATCGATGCGCCGCAGCAGGTTCCCGCTGCCCTGAAAATGCTGGAGGTGATGGGCGTCTTCGCGGCTCAGGCGTTCGCCATGGGCGGCAATCCAGTCGGGCGGGTAGAGAAACAGCGACTGGGCTTCCACATAGGCGGCCGGGCCGCTGTCGCGCAGCAGCTTCTTGCGCACCGAGAAGCAGCGTGCGCTGTGCTCGTTGGGGCTGCTCCAGGCATTCACCGGCACCAGGCTCTGCAGCAGCTGCGGCCGCAGCAGGGCGATCTGCAGGCCCACCAGACCACCCAGGGCGTGGCCGATCAGGTGGCAGCGGCGAATCTTCAGGGTGTCGAGCAGTTCCAGCAGTTCGACCGCCATGGACTCAATTGAGTAGCCGTCGGCCAGGGTGCCAGGGCTTCTGTTGGTGCCCTGGTGATCGTAGACCAATACCCGGAAGGCGTCGGTCAGCGCCGGCAACTGCGGCGCCCAGAACCCGGCCGAGCCGCCGAGGCCGGAGCTGAGGACCAGGGTCGGTGCGTCTGCGTCCTTGCGGCCGTGAAGTTCGTAGTGCATGGGGTTTCCTCGATGGGTGGGCTCAGGGGGCCTGGGCAGCGAGCTCGCGCGCCAGCGTCGTTGAAGCAGGTCTCGGGTGGCGGCGAGGGATCGGTTCGCGAGCAAGCTCGCTCCTACAAAGCCCGGACCCGGAGCCCGGAGCTAGAGCCTCGTTGAGCGGCCGTTACTGCCCTACATGGGCGATGCTGGCGATTTCGATCAGCGCGTCGGGCTTCACCAGCCCGCACTGGATGCAGTAGCGCGCCGGCTTGTCGCCGGGAAAGAACTCGGCATAGACCTGGTTCACCGCGCCGTAGTTGGCCCAGTCGGTGAGCATGATCATGTTGAAGGTGACGTCGTCCATCGTGCCGCCGGCGGCTTCGACCACTCCCTTGATGGTTTCCAGGACATGGCGGGTCTGGGCGGCGGCATCGCCGACGTGGACCACGTTGTTGTCCTTGTCGAAGGGCAGGGTGCCGGACACATAAAGCGTCCCGTCGGCCATCGAGCCGGGAACATAGGGTGCCAGGGGTTTGCCGCTGCCGGCGGGGATCACGGATTGCTTGGGCATGTCGGTTCTCTCGTGCAAGGCTTGATGAGGTCGTTATCCAGTTCAGGCAATGGCGGTGGTGGCATCCAGCGCAAAGGTGTCGCAGAAGGCCGCGACGCTGGAGACCCAGCCGAAGAAGGTCTCGATGTTGTACAGCGCCGCCTGCTGGGCGAACGGCGGACCGGCCTGGTGGGTGGCGTCTTCGAGCACCACGCCGAAGTATTCGAGGTGGAAGCCGTCGCGCAGGGTCGATTCCACGCAGACATTGGTGGCGATGCCGGTGAACACCAGGTTGCGGATGCCCCGGGCGCGCAGGGTGCTGTCCAGTTGCGAGTTGAAGAAGCCGCTGTAGCGCGGCTTGGGCACCAGGATGTCGCCGGGCCGGGGCTGCAGCGCGTCCACCAGAGCGTAGTCCCAGCCGCCCTTGGCCAGCAGTGTGCCGGCCAGTTCCGGGCGCTGGCGCATGGTCTTCAGGGCGTTGGATTTGTGCCAGTTGGGCGAACCGGGCCCGCCCGCCTCGACGTAGCCGGCATCCCAGCCGTTCTGCAGGAACACCACCTGGATGCCGGCGGCGCGGGCCGCCTCGAGGGCGACGCTGATCCGTTCGATCACCGGCGCGGTGGTCGAGACGTCGAAGCCGGCCAGGTCAAGGTAGCCATTCTTGCTGGCGTAGGCGTTCTGCATGTCCACCACGATCAGCGCGGTCTCGCTGGCCTTCATCGCCAGCGGTTCGGGGCGGGCGGGCAGCGTCAGCGCCCCGTCAGCGCTGCCCAGGCGGTAACCGGCAAGGCTTTCGGCGGCGTTCATCAGGCGCTCTTCCTCTGCAGCGTGATATGGCGGCGGCTCTCCATCAGCGGCTGGATCTTCTCGCCGAAGGTTTCCACGCCCTTGATGAAATCGTCGAAGGTGAGCATCACGCCCTGGGTGCCGGGCACCGTGGCCACCTCGTCGAGCATCCTGGCCACGCTGGCCCAGGAGCCCACCAGGGTACCCATGTTGATGTTCACCGCCGAGGTGGGGTCGGCCATCTGGCGCACGTTGGTGTCGCTGCCGGACGTCTTGTCCGCCGCGCCCTGTTCGCCGAGCCAGGCGATGGCCTCCTGATCGGCACCGGCCTTGTAGTGCTCCCACTTGGCGCGCGCGGCCTCATCGGTTTCGTCGGCGATCACCATGAACAGCACGCAGGAGGTCACGCTGCGGCCGGTCTTCTCGGTGGCCTTGCGCAGGCGCTCGGTGGTCGGCGCGAAGGCGGTGGGGGTATTCACGCCCTTGCCGAAGCAGAAGTTGTAGTCGGCATACTGCGCCGAGAAGGCCATGCCAGCGTCCGAGGAGCCGGCACAGATAATCTTCATGTCCGCCTGGGGTTTCGGGCTGACCCGGCAGTCCTCCATCTGGAAGTGTTCACCCTTGAAGTCGCTGCGCCCGGTTTCCCAGAGATCACGCAGTACCTGGGCGTACTCGCCGAGGTAGTTGTAGCGGCTGCCAAAGAATTCGTCGCCCGGCCACAGGCCCATCTGGGTATATTCGGGCTTCTGCCAGCCGGTGACCAAGTTGACACCGAAGCGGCCACTGGAGATGGAGTCGATGGTGGAGGCCATGCGCGCCACGATGGCCGGCGGCAGCGTCAGGGTGGCGGCGGTGGCGAACAGCTGGATCTTGCTGGTGACGGCGGCGAGACCCGCCATCAGGGTGAAGGACTCCAGGTTGTGCTCCCAGAACTCGGTCTTTCCGCCAAAGCCGCGCAGCTTGATCATCGACAGCGCGAAGTCGAAGCCGTAGCCCTCGGCCTTCTGCACGATAGCCTTGTTCAGCTCGAAGCTGGGCATGTATTGCGGAGCGTTTTCGGAGATGAGCCAGCCGTTGTTGCCGATCGGGATGAAGACGCCGACGTCCATGGGATTATTCCTCTCTACGCGAAGGCCAGTGGCTGCCCTGGTGGGCGGGCAGTGCTGGCGGAGCTAGAGCAGGATGCGGGCCAGGTTTTAACTTTCCTTCAGGATCAAATAGTTGCAGCGGGCTTAATGCTTGTAATGGACCATTTGGTCTAGATTAGAGCACTTGTTTTGTGCGCGATCGGTCCGTTGTGGGGCGGCTGCCGCGAACTCGGACCGGCTTTTGTAGGAGCGAGCTTGCTCGCGAAAGCGGCCTGTGAGGCTGCGCGAGGCTTCCGGTGTTGCGCCGTCCCTTCGCGAGCAAGCTCGCTCCTACGGGGGAGGCGTGTGCTTTAACGATGGGGGGAAACTCGGACCGGCTTTTGTAGGAGCGAGCTTGCTCGCGAAAGCGGCCTGTGAGGCTGCGCGAGGCTTCTGGTGTTGCGCCGTCCCTTCGCGAGCAAGCTCGCTCCTACGGGTGGACTAGCCGCAGGTGTCATAGCCAGGCGGCGTCCCAGAACGGGTAGCTGCCGATCCGCTCCACCAGCCCGGCCCGCAGCGGGTTGGCCACAACGTAGCGGGCCAGCGCCCGGAGGTCTTCCTCGTCGCGTATGGCACGATCGTGATACCCCTTCTGCCAGACTGGCCCTCGCTGTTCAAGACCAAGGTTGATCGCCAGGGCGCTCCGGGATTTGAGCGTCTGCATCAGGGTTTCGAGCGTGCCAGCACGCAGTTGTATGAGCCAGTGTAGGTGGTCGGGCATCAGCACCCAGGCGAGCGAGTGGACCGCCTCGCCCTGACCAGCCAAGTGAATCTCCCGGGCCACCGCTTGTGCCTCCGACCATCGGCGGAACAGGTGTTTGCGGTGGCGGGTGACGGTGCTGAGCAGGTAGGCGTGCCCAGGTAGTGAAACACGGCCCTGGCGCAGGTTTCGTCCGTGAAAACGCATGCCGTTGCGTCCTTTTTCGAGAGCAGGAGTTTGCCAGGTGGGCGAGCTGCTGTCCGAACGAAGAGTGCCCGATCCCTCAAGCAGGAGCCTCCTGGCGAACGTCGATTCTAACGCCGGCCGGCTGTCGCAGGCGCGAGCTTGCTCGCGAAAACGGCCTGTGGGGCTGCGCGAGGCCCTGGTGCAGTGCCGTCCATTCGCGAGCAAGCTCGCTCCTACGGGGTGGCACGTGCTTTAACGGCTGTGGATGAAGCTCGCTCCTACGGGGTGGCACGTGCTTTAACGGCTGTGGATGAAGCTCGGGCCGGCTGTTGTAGAAGCGACCTTGCTCGCGAAAAGCGGCCTATGGGGCTGCGCGAGGCTTCTGGTGTTGCGCCGTCCATTCGCGAGCAAGCTCGCTCCTACGGGGTGGCACGTGCTTTAACGGCTGTGGATGAAGCTCGGGCCGGCTGTTGTAGGAGCGA
>NZ_JBHRXZ010000018.1:18523-43013 GCF_042648805.1 Stutzerimonas tarimensis
GGGGGGCGGGGGCTTTGGCGGCTGGGGTGAGCTCGGGCCGGCTGTTGTAGAAGCGAGCTTGCTCGCGAAAAGCGGCCTATGGGGCTGCGCGAGGCTTCTGGTGTTGCGCCTACCATTCGCGAGCGAGCTCGCTCCTACGAGGGGGGGCGGGGGCTTTGGCGGCTGGGGTGAGCTCGCTCCTACGAGGGGAGGCGGGGGCTTTGGCGGCTGGGGTGAGCTCGGGCGGGCGTTTGTAGGAGCGAGCTTGCTCGCGAAAGCGGCCTGTGGGGCTGCGCGAGGCTTCTGGTGTTGCGCCTACCATTCGCGAGCAAGCTCGCTCCTACAGAGGGAGGCGCAGCACCAGGCCTCTAACGGCGTTTTAGTGGTGCTCGCGCGTTGCGCGGAATTTCACCTCGGGCCAGCGCTCTTCCATCAGCGCCAGGTTGACCCGGGTCGGGGCCAAATAAGTGAGGTGGCCGCCGCCGTCGATGGCCAGGTTCTCGAAGGCCTTGGTCTTGAAGTCCTCGAATTTCTTCTTGTCATCACACTCGATCCAGCGCGCCGACCAGACGTTGATCGCCTCGTAGGCGCACTCGACCTTGTATTCCTCCTTCAGCCGGCTGGCGACCACATCGAACTGCAGCACGCCCACCGCGCCGAGGATGATGTCGTTGCTGCGCTCGGGGAAGAACACCTGGGTCGCGCCTTCCTCGGCCAGCTCCTGCAGGCCTTGGCGCAGCTGCTTGGATTTCAGCGGGTCCTTCAGGCGTACGCGGCGGAACAGCTCCGGGGCAAAGTGGGGGATGCCGGTGAAGCCCAGCGCCTCGCCTTCGCTGAAGGTGTCGCCGATCTGGATGGTGCCGTGGTTGTGCAGGCCGATGATGTCGCCGGCGTAGGCCTCCTCCAGATGTTCACGCTCGGAGGAGAAGAAGGTGAGTGCGTCGGCGATCTTCAGGTCCTTCCTGATCCGTACGTGGCGCATCTTCATGCCCTTCTCGTACCGGCCCGAGCAGATGCGCATGAAGGCGATGCGGTCGCGGTGTTTCGGGTCCATGTTCGCCTGGATCTTGAACACGAAGCCGGTGAATTTTTCCTCGATCGGCTCGACGGTGCGCTCGTTGGCGACCCGCGAGAGGGGCTTCGGTGCCCAATCGACGATGGCATCGAGCACCTGGTCGACGCCGAAGTTGCCCAGCGCGGTACCGAAGAATACCGGGGTCATCTCGCCCTTGAGGAAGGCGCCCTCGTCGAATTCATGGCAGGCACCCTGGACCAGTTCCAGCTCCTCGACGAAGCGTTCGTACAGGTCGCCCAGGTGGGCGCGCGCCTCGTCGGAGTCGAGCTTCTCGATTACCTTGGTCGCGGTGCGCTCATGGCCGTGGCCGGGGGTGTAGACCACGATGCGGTCGTCGGACAGGTGATAGACGCCCTTGAAGTCGCGATAGGAACCGATCGGCCAGGTGATGGGCGCGGCCTTGATCTTGAGCACTTCTTCGATCTCATCGAGCAGTTCGATGGGGTCGCGGATGTCCCGGTCGAGCTTGTTGATGAAGCTGACGATGGGCGTGTCGCGCAGGCGGCAGACGTCCATCAGGGCAATGGTGCGCGGCTCCACGCCCTTGCCGCCGTCGAGCACCATCAGCGCGGAGTCCACCGCGGTCAGGGTGCGGTAGGTGTCTTCGGAGAAGTCCTCGTGGCCGGGGGTGTCGAGCAGGTTGATCATGTGCTCGCGGTAGGGGAACTGCATCACCGAGGTGGTGATGGAGATGCCGCGCTGTTTTTCCATCTCCATCCAGTCGGAGGTGGCATGGCGGTCGGACTTGCGCGACTTCACGGTACCGGCGACGGAAATGGCCTGCCCCATCAGCAGCAGCTTTTCGGTGATGGTGGTCTTGCCCGCATCGGGGTGGGAGATGATGGCGAAGGTACGGCGTCGGGCGACTTCGGCGGCCTGGGTGGTCATGAAGAACCTGTGCGTGGCGAATCGGGAAAGCCGCCGATTATACGCGGTTGCCGGCGAATGGCTCAGCCTTTGGCGGCCATTCGCCGGGTCTTGCAGGTCAGAAGCGGAAGGTGACGCCGCCCACCAGGGTGCGCGCCGCGCCGGGACGAATGCCTTCCTGAATATCGGCTATGTACAGCTTGTCGGTCAGGTTGCGCCCCTGGATCCACAGGGTAGTGTCCAGGTTGGTCGGCAGCTTATAGCTGGCGCGGGCCGAGAGCAGGGTGCGGCCGGGTACCCGTCCGGCATCGTCCTCGTCGCCTTCGGCAATGATCGCGCGGGTGTTGGCGACGTCGGTATAGAAGGCACCGAAGTGGCTGAGGGTGGCGCTCAGGTGCCAGCCGGCGGTGTGTTCCAGCCCGAGGGTGAAGCTGCCGGCGAAGCGTGGGACTTCCGGCACGTCGTTGCCCTTGAGCGGGCCGTCACGGAAGGTGGCGTGGGTATAGTTAAGCGCGGTCTCGGCGAACAGGTTGTAGGGCGAGTCGTGGAAAGCCCAGGAGTCGATCCGCGCGCCCAGGTCCAGCCCATAGATATCGGAGTCCGCTGCGTTGACGAACAGGGCGTCACCGAAGGCATCCACGCGGTCACGGACCAGGGTGTCCTGGATGCGGTTGTAGAACAGCGCTGCGTCCAGGCTGACACCGCGGATGGCATCGGAGCGGATGCCCAGCTGGGTGTTGATGCCGGTTTCCGGCGTCAGCGGAAACTCCTCGGTGCGCGCCGACGCCGGGGCGAAGCCACGATGGATGCCGGCGTAGACCTCGCTGTTGGCAAAGCCGCTGTAGAGCAGGCTGATGCCGGGCAGCAAGAGGCTGTTGCTGTCCTTTTCGCTCACGCCTTCTTCGCTGTTGCCGGGATGGAAGTTGGTTTTCTTGTACTGGTTGTAGGTCTCGAAGCGCAGGCCGGGGGTGACGGCCCAGTCGCCCCAGCTCAGGGTGTTCTGGGCAAACACCGAGATCGCCTCGGCATCGTAGGTCTGCAGGCGGCCGTCGCGGGTGTAGCCATCCTGTCCGGCGATGGCGTAGACGTTGCCGCGGTTGCTTTCCTTGAGTGCCTCGCCCGGGCGACCCACCGGGCGGCGGTCTGCGAAGCGGTGCTTCTCGTAGCGCAGGCCGGTCTGCACGCGATGGTCGAGTCCGAAGGCGGAGAGGCCGTTGATGTCCAGCCGGCTGTCGGCGCCAAGGGTGTGATAGCGACGATCCCGGCCTTCCATCACACCGCCGTCCGACGGGGCTGTGCCGCGGGTCTGGAAGCGCGGGCGATCCAGTTCGGTGCCAAAGACCTTGGACGACAGGCGCACGTCATCGCTGATCTGGAAGTTGTGGGTCAGGTCCAGCTTGTAGTAGTCCACCGAAATGTTGTTGTACTCGCGGCCCTCGTCTAGCCCGCGCTTGTTGCGCGGGTTGGCGCGGTACTGCTCCAGCGACAGGTTGCTTTCGTCATAGCCCTGGCTGCGCTCGCGGAAATAGGTGCCGGAGGCGGCCAGCTGGTGGCGGTCGTTCAACTGCCATTCGAAGGCGGTATAGAAGTCGTCGAATTCGTGTTCTTCCACATCGAAGGTGCCGTCGGCTTCCTGGCCGGTATAGCTGAACACCATGCCCAGGTCGCCCTCGGTGCGCCGATGGCTGATGTGGCTCTGACGGGTGCTCTGGTTGCCGATGCCCAGCTCCACGCGGGTCTCGGGTTCGGCCGTGGGCCTGAGGTTGCGGAAGTTGACGATGCCATGGTTGTTCAGCGGCCCATGGATGATCTGTCCGGCGCCCTTGAGCACCTCTATCTGTTCCAGGCGCTGGGTGGGTGGCGTGTAGTGGGCGCCGGAGTCCAGGTAGGAGCTGTTGTTGATCGGCGTGCCATCTTCGAGCAGCAGAACCTTGCGCGAGCGGCGCGGCGGCGCGCCACGCACGCCGATACCGGAGCGCAGGCCGAGCACGTCGTCGTCGATGGTGCGCACGCCCGGCACCTGGTCGAAGGCGTCGTGCAGGGTGTAGGGCTTGTAGGTGTCGAGGGTATCGCGGCCGAGCAGGTTGGCGGCGCCGGGCATGCCCTGGACGCTGTCGGGGACCAGGCTGCGGACGTCCATGCTCGGCAGGACGAGGCTGTCATCACCGGTCTGGGCGAGCGCCAGGGCGGGTGTGCACATCAGCAGGGAGAGCCGCAGGGCGGTAGAGCGGGAAGCGCGCTTCATTTTTATTGTCCTTCGAGTTGGCACCATTCTTCGGTGTCCATACTCGAAAAAACTGACCGATCGGGGTATAGCCTGGCAGCGCTGATGGCGTAGTGCTTTTGACGACCTACTTATGGACAGCCAGTCGGGAAGAATTCCCGGTGTTGCCTGAAAGGCCCCTCTGATCACGGCTGTGGCCCGTTTTGGACCACACCTATTGACCCCCGTGGCGCTTGGTCTTAAGGTGCGCGCCGAACGTTGAGGCTGGCACGATCCATACGGCTCAAGTACTGACGACGAGACAGCAGGACCGGATCAGCCGGACTTATTGCTTTCGGCGCACGCCTTGGGATGTAGGCGAACCAAAGTGGGGATACTGATCAGACGTTCGCACCCCAGGTTGCGTGTTGGCTGATGCGTCAAGAGTCCTCGTTCGCGAGCGTTTCCTGCTGTCCCATGGGACGGCGGAACTGCCGCCTCTTCGCATCCTCCTCGCGCGGCCCGATCCGAAACCTTATAGCTTTGGAGCGATGCCATGCCCATTAATCTCGAAGATTACTACCCGCGCGCGACCTTCCAAAAGATGAAGGCTTTCGCAGACGAGCACGAAACGCCGTTCGTGGTCATCGACACCCAGCTGATCTCCCAGGCCTACGACGAGTTGGTCAACAACTTCCCGTTCGCCAAGATCTATTACGCAGTAAAGGCCAATCCGGCGACCGAGATCACCGAGCTGCTGCGCGACAAGGGCTCGAACTTCGACATCGCCTCGATCTACGAGCTGGACAAGGTAATGGCCACCGGTGTCGGCCCCGAGCGAATCAGCTACGGCAACACCATCAAGAAGGCCCGGGACATCCGCTACTTCTACGAGAGGGGCGTACGCATGTTCGCCACCGACTCGGAAGCCGACCTGCGCAACATTGCCAAGGCCGCGCCGGGTTCGCGCATCTATGTGCGCATTCTCACGGAAGGCTCCACCACCGCCGACTGGCCGCTGTCGCGCAAGTTCGGCTGCCAGCCCGACATGGCGCTGGATCTGCTGATCCTGGCGCGCCAGCTGGGCCTGGAGCCCTATGGCATCTCCTTCCATGTCGGTTCGCAGCAGCGCGACATCGACGTCTGGGACGCCGCGGTGGCCAAGGTCAAGGTCATCTTCGACCGACTGCGCGAGGAAGATGGCATCACCCTGAAGATGATCAACATGGGTGGCGGCTTTCCGGCCAACTACATCCAGCGCACCAACAGCCTGGAAACCTACGCCGAGGAAATCATCCGTTTCCTCAAGGAAGATTTCGGCGACGAGCTGCCGGAAATCATTCTCGAGCCCGGTCGTTCGCTGATCGCCAATGCGGGCGTGCTGGTCAGTGAGGTGGTCTTGGTGGCGCGCAAGTCGCGTACCGCGGTGGAGCGCTGGGTCTATACCGACGTGGGCAAGTTCTCCGGCCTCATCGAAACCATGGACGAGTCCATCAAGTTCCCGATCTGGACCGAGAAGAAGGGCGAGATGGAAGAGGTGGTGATCGCCGGGCCGACCTGCGACAGCGCCGACATCATGTACGAGCACTACAAGTACGGCCTGCCGTTGAACCTTTCCAGCGGTGACCGCCTTTACTGGCTGTCCACCGGCGCGTACACCACCAGTTACAGCGCCGTGGAATTCAATGGCTTCCCGCCGCTGAAGGCCTACTACATCTGAGCCGGGTGGGGGGCCCCGAGTACTGGTGCTACGATGCTATGGCGGCCCACCGGATGGGCAAGCACCTGGATGTCAGCGTAACGTGCAGAACCTGACCGACAAGCGTTATTTCGATCAGGTCTTCACCGCCCATATGGCGCACGTCGCGGCCGCCGGCACCGCGCTGCCAAGCACCAACTGCCGCTTCTGACCCCCAGGCAGCCAGGGCCGCGCTCCGCAACGGGCGCGGACCTTCGCTTTTCCGGAGCGGGCCGGGCAGCGGTTTGCTCCGGCCCGTCCCGCCTGCGCGAGGGCGAACGGCGGCACCGCGCCGGGAGCCGTCCCTCCGGGCTTCGCCTGCGGCGGTTGGGTAAAGCTACCCCATCAAATGTTTACTCTCCTTTTACCCGCCGCCCCGTTCCCCCGAATCGGGCCAGTCTCTACCATTTCCGTATCGTCAACTGTTCTCATTTTCCTTCAAGGACGTCCCGTCATGCCGTCTTCCATCCTCCGTCCGGTCCGCCGCTATGGCTTCGGCATCGGCTTCGTGCTCCTGCTTTCGGCTGCCGGTTATTTCTACTTCCTGCGCGGCGAGACCGAGGCCGGCAACGGTGCGCCGGCGCTGAGCGTCACCCGGGGCGACATCCAGGACGCCATCACCGCGCTTGGCACCCTCCAGCCGCTGGACTACGTGGACGTGGGCGTGCAGGTTTCCGGCCAGCTGCAGCGGTTGCACGTGCAGCTCGGGGATCAGGTGGAGGAAGGGCAGTTGCTGGCCGAGATCGACCCGGAAGTGTTCCAGGCCAAGGTGGTGGCCAGCGAGGCGCAGCTGAAGAACCAGCGTGCCCAGCTCAAGGAGCGCCAGGCTCAGCATCGTCTGGCCGAACTGCAGCTCAAGCGCCAGCGCGCCCTGCAGAAGGAAGACGCCACCAGCCAGGAGGCGGTGGAGACCGCCGAGGCGCAGCTCGAGGTCACCGCCGCGCAGATCGAGGCGCTGGAAGCGCAGCTCGCCCAGACCATGGCGAGTCTGGAAGAGAACCGCGCCAACCTGCGCTACACCAAGGTCTATGCGCCCATGAGCGGGACCGTGGTGTCACAGTCGGCGCAGCAGGGCCAGACGCTCAATGCCAATCAACAGGCCCCGGTGATCGTGCAGATCGCCAACCTGGCGCAGATGACCGTCAAGACCCAGGTCTCCGAGGCGGACATCAATCGCCTGCGGGTGGGCATGCCGGTGTATTTCACCACCCTCGGCAGCGAGCGACGCTGGGAGGCGAACCTGCGCCAGATCCTGCCCACCCCGGAAGTGATCAACAACGTGGTGCTCTACAACGCCCAGTTCGACGTGGCCAATCCCGAGGGTCGGCTGATGACGCAGATGAGCGCCCAGGTGTTCTTCCTCAGCGCCCAGGCCGACGACGTGCTGGTGGTGCCGATGAGCGTATTGCAGGGCCGTCGCGGCCGGCCCCAGGGCGAGGGTCAGCTGTACCGCCTGCAGGTGCTGGAAAACGGCAGGCCGGTGGAGCGCGAGGTGCTGATCGGCCTGCGCGACCGGGTCCACGCCCAGGTACTCGATGGCCTGCGCGAAGGCGAGCGGTTGCTGGCGCCGACGAACCTGGCGAATGCCGCGGGCGGTGCGAACACTGGCGCTCAGCGACGCATGGGCCCGCCCGGGCCGCGGATCTGAGGAGCAGGCCATGAGCGCCCTGATCGAATTGCGCGACGTCGAGCGCGTCTACCACAACGGCGAAGTCACCACCCAGGTCCTGCACGGCGTGTCGCTGGAAATCCAGCGCGGCGAGTTCGTTGCCATCATCGGTCAGTCCGGCTCCGGCAAGACCACCCTGATGAACATCCTCGGCTGCCTGGACCGACCGACCCGCGGCAGCTACCGCTTCGCCGGCCAGGAGGTCGGCGCGCTGGATAGCAATGGCCTGGCCGCCCTGCGTCGCCAGGGTTTCGGCTTCGTGTTCCAGAGCTACCACCTGATCTCCAGCGCCAACGCCCTGGAAAACGTGGAGATCCCCGCCATTTACGCTGGGCTGCCGGCCGCCGAGCGTCACGCTCGCGCCGAGGAATTGCTGACCCGCCTGGGCCTGGGCGAGCGCCTGGGCAACCGGCCCAGCCAGCTCTCCGGCGGCCAGCAGCAGCGGGTCTCCATCGCCCGGGCGTTGATGAACGACGCCGAGGTGATCCTCGCCGACGAGCCCACCGGTGCGCTGGACAGCCGCAGCGGCCAGGAGGTACTGGCGCTGCTCAAGGAGCTGAGCGCGGCGGGCAAGACGGTGATCATCATCACCCACGACCGCGAGGTGGCGGCGCACGCGGACCGCCTGATCGAGATACGTGACGGTCTGATCATCGCCGACAGCGGTGCGGGCCCGGCGGCACCACTGGCCGTCACGGAGGCCCCGCGGCCGGTATCGGAGCGGGGCATCGCCCTGGCCGACACCGGCGAGGCGATCCGCATGGCCCTGCGTGCCCTGCGCGCCAACCTGTTCCGCACCGTGCTGACGCTGCTCGGCATCGTCATCGGCGTGGCCTCAGTGGTGGCCATGCTGGCGGTGGGCAACGGCGCCCGCCAAGAGGTGGTGGAGCGCATCAGTTCCATGGGTACCAACCTGCTGTCGGTACGCCCCGGCGCGCCGAACATGCGGCGCTCCGCCGAAGGGGTGACGGCCACCCTGACCGCCGAGGATGCCCGCGCCGTGGCCGAACTGGACAACGTCACCGCCGCGCTGGGCGAGTCCCAGGGCAGCGCAACCCTGCGTTTCGGCAATGTCGACTACAGCACCACCATTACCGCCACCAATGCGGGAATGCCGCTGGTGCGCGACTGGGGGCTGGCCAGTGGTGCCTTCTTCACCGAGGAAGACGAACGCGATTACGCCACCGTGACCGTGATCGGTCAGACCGTGGCGAAGAACCTGTTTCCTGACACCGACCCGGTGGGCCGCTATTTGCTGGTACAGAACGTGCCGTTCCAGGTGATCGGCGTGATGACCGCCAAGGGTGCCACGCCCTGGGGCCAGGACCAGGATGATGTGGCTCTGGTGCCGTCCACCACCGGCAGCCTGCGGCTGTTCGGTCAGCGGCATATCCAGGGCATCACCGCCTACATCACCGACATCGGCCGGATCGACGCAACCGAGGAAAACATCCGTCAGCTGCTGATCGCCCGGCACAATGGCGTCGAAGACTTCCAGATCCGCAACACTGCCTCGCTGCTCGATGCGGTGACCCAGACCCAGGACACCCTCACCGTACTGCTCGGCTCGATCGCTGCGATCTCGTTGCTCGTCGGGGGGATCGGGGTAATGAATATCATGCTGGTCAACGTCACCGAACGCACCCGCGAGATCGGCATCCGCATGGCCACCGGCGCCCGCACCGGCAACATTCTCCAGCAGTTCATCACCGAGGCCCTGGTGGTCTCGGCCATCGGCGGGGTGCTCGGCGTGCTGGTGGGCCTCGGCAGCGCTTGGACCATCGGCCAGTTGGGGACTGCGGTGCAGTTCACCCTGGCTCCGGTAGTGCTGGCCTTTGGTTGTGCCTTTGCCATCGGCCTGATCTTCGGCCTGATGCCGGCGCGCAAGGCTGCCCACCTGGACCCCGTTGTGGCCCTGGCTTCCGACTGAGAACACGGACGAATGAAAACGCCTCTGCTGACCCTGATCGCCAGCGCCGTGCTGCTGGCTGGTTGCAACCTCACCCCCCATTACCAGGCGCCGGACACTGCCCGTCCGGCCGAATGGGAACACGCGCCGGGCCTGGCCGAGTGGCCGGCCGCCGACTGGTGGCGCGGCTTTTCCAGCGCCGAGCTGGAAAGCCTGATCGCTCGTGCCCAGGCCAACAACCTGGACCTGGCCACCGCCATCAGCCGGGTGCGCCAGGCCGATCTGCAGGCGCGCATTGCCGGCCGGCCATTACTGCCCGCCGTCAGCGCCAGCCTGGGTGGCAACCGCGCCTTTGCCGCCGATAACAACGGTGGCGGCGAGAGCAGCCGCTACTCGGCCGGCCTGTCGGTGGGGTATGAGGCAGATCTCTGGGGCGGCAACCGTGCCAGCCTGCGGGCCAGCGAGCTGGCCGCCCTGGCCACCGCCCACGACCGCGACACCGTGGCACTCACCGTCACCAGCGCGGTGGCCACCAGTTATTTCCGGGTGCTGGAGTTGCGCGAGCGGCTGCGCATCGCCGAAGACAACCTGGCCAACGCCGAGCGCATCTTTGCCGTGGTCGACGCCCGCGTCCGCCTGGGCGCCGGCACCGCTCTGGACCGCGTGCAGCAGCAGACCCTGATCGAGCAGCGCCGCGCCGCCATCCCCGGCCTGCGCCAGCAGATGCTGACTGCCGAAAATGCGCTGGCGATCCTCCTTGGCGAAGCGCCCCAGGGCTTTGCCCGTGACGTGACCGAGCAGTCCCTGGCGACACTGACCACGCCGCTGCTGCAGGCCGGCGGGTTGCCGTCGGAACTGCTGCTGCGCCGCCCGGACCTGCGCCGGGCCGAAACAGGCCTGCTCGGTGCCAATGCCGACATCGGCGCCGCCCGGGCGGCGCTGTTTCCCAGCCTGTCGCTGAACGCTTCCAGCGGCTACGACGCCGACCTCTTCGCCAACCTGTTCAACGCTGGCAACCTGGCCCACAGCGTCGGCGCCTCCCTGCTGCAACCGATCTTCAACGGTGGCGCCCTGCGCAACCAGGTGCGCCTGAGCGAAGAGCGGTATCTAGAACTGGCCGACAACTACCGGCTCACCGTCCTCACCGCGTTCCAGGAAGTGGAGGATGCCCTGATCGCCGTGCGTGAAGGCGAACTGCAATTGACCAGCCAGGGGCGTGTGCTGGAAAACGCCGAACGCGCCTTCCGTCTCGCCGAAGCCCAGTACCGCGCCGGCGCGGCCGATATTCTCACCGTGCTCAGCGCCCAGGAAAGCTTCTTCTCCGCCCGGGACTCGCTACTGCAGAGCACCTCCACCCAACTGCAGAACCAGGTGCAGCTGTACCGGGTGCTGGGCGGCGGGTTCGGCTGATCGGCCCGTGGCATGCGTTGGTTTACGCTGCGCTAAACCAACCTACAAAAGCCCGGCTTCTGGTCCATGGCGCAGGTCGGATTAGCGCAGCGTAATCCGATGATCGTACTGGGCGGCGGGTTCGGCTGATCGGCCCGTGGCATGCGTTGGTTTACGCTGCGCTAAACCAACCTACAAAAGCCCGGCTGTGCTGGTCCATGGCGCAGGTCGGATTAGCACAGCGTAAACCGATGATCGTACTGGGCGGCGGGTTCGGCTGATCGGCCCGTGGCATGCGTTGGTTTACGCTGCGCTAAACCAACCTACAAAAGCCCGGCTGTGCTGGTCCATGGCGCAGGTCGGATTAGCGCAGCGTAATCCGATGATCGTACCGGGCGGCGGGTTCGGCTGATCGGCCCGTGGCATGCGTTGGTTTACGCTGCGCTAAACCAACCTACGAAAACCCGTAGGTCGGATTAGCAAAGCGTAATCCGACGATCGGCTCAGTACAGATCCCGCCGATAGCGGCCCTCGCGGGCTAGCTCATCCACCAGTGCCGCGCCAAGGATGCCGCGCAGCACCGCGTCCACTTCGCGACCCATGCCGTCGAGGCTGCCGCAGACCAGCAGGCAAGCGCCCTGGGCGATCCGTTCGCGCAGTTCGTCCGCACGGTCACGCAGGCGGTGCTGCACGTAGCGTTGCTCGTCGCCATCGCGGGAAAACAGCAGGTCCAGCCGGCTCAGGTGGCCGCTGTCGGCCCAGGCCTCGAGCTCCTCGCGGAACAGCCGGTCATGTCCGGCGTTGCGCTCGCCGAACAGCAGCCAGTGGCCGTGCTGGGACAGTCGGTCCCTGCTTCGCAGGTGGGCGCGCAACCCGGCGATACCCGTGCCATTGCCAATCAGGATCAGCGGGCCACAGGCCCGCTCCAGACGAAAGCCCGGGTTGGCGCGGATACGCAGGTCAATGCGGGCACCCAGCGGGGCGTGCAGGCACAGCCAGCCGGAGCCGAGCCCGGGACGGCCGTCGGGGTGGTGCATCTGCCGCACCACAAGTTCCAGCGCGCCGTCGGCAGCAGTCGAGGCGATGGAGTACTCCCGGTGAGGCAGCGGTGCCAGGCTGTCCAGCAGGGCTTCGGCGGATGTCGCGGGAACGGGCCCCTCGGGCAACTGGCGACGGGCGAGGTGCCAGGCAAGTGTATGTCCGTCCGCTTGCCGGGCCTCGCCGTCCAGATTCAGGGTATCGAGCAGCGCGGCGATGCGGCCGGGCGGATGGCAAGGACCAAGCTCGGCGATATCGCCGGCCTGCCAGTCGAATTCGCCGGACTCCGGGACCAGGTGCAGATGAAACACCGGCCCGCCCTGGCTGCCCGGGTTGAGTCGCTGGCGCTGGGTCAGCCGCCAGGCCTCCCATTCGGCGGGTTGCCAGTCACTGAAGGGGGCGTGGCCTGTGAGTTGGCCCAGTTGCTGTTGCCAGTGGCGCAGGCTGGCGGGATCGAGGCGGTCGGCTTCCAGGCGGTCGTGCAGGGCCCGGGCGCCCAGCATTCGTAGGCGCGCATCGAGTCGGCGGGCAAAGCCGCAAAAGTGGCGATAAGTGCTGTCACCCAGCGCCAGCATGGCGTAATCGAGCCGGGCCAGATTTGGCGCTTCACGCAGGAGTGAGCGCTCGAAGGCCGCGCCATTGTCCGGGGCTTCGCCATCACCGTAGGTGCTGACGATCAGCAGCAGGCGCGACAGCCCGCCCAGGCTCGCTGGCGTCAGGGCATTCAACGGCAGGACGCTGCTGGCGATTCCCGCCACCTTGAGTTGCTGGGCGCTCAGCTCGGCCAGTCGTTGTGCCTGTCCTCCCTGGCTGGCGTAGGCGATTAGACATTCATGGTCGGCAGCGACGACCTCCGCGGCGGCTGGTCGCCCTCGCCAGACAAGCAGGCAGAACGCCAGATAGGCGAGCACGACGATGCCGGCCGATAGCTCCCGCGAGCCAGACCACAGCAACAGCGGGGCGGCGAGCAGCAGCGGCAGCCATGGCGCCCAGGGAAAAAGGCGCGAGAGGCACGAGGAAGAGGTCAGGGGCATACGCGCTAAGGGGGCAATGGCGGAGGAGTCGGCCCTCGACGGCCCGCGAAAAGGGCCGTCGAGGGGGTGGTCAGGGCGCGAGGACTTCCAGGGTGGCGCTATAGGCTGCGCGGCGCTCGGTGGCAGGCGCTTCTACGCCTTCACTGCCGCTCAGCTCCACCTCGATCCAGTACATGCCGGGCTCTGGCCAGGTGATGTTCACCTTGCCCTCGCTGTCGGTCTTCAGGGTGAAGTCACCGGTCTGGTCGCGGTAGCGGTTACCGCCGGGTACCACCAGCACCTCCACGTCGGCGGCTGGCTTGCCGTCGAGCAGAAAGGCGAACTCGGCGGCTTCACCGGCAAACAGGTCGTTGGGGTGGGTGGTCGGTACCAGTTCGAGGCCGACATTCGTGGGCGTAAACACGGATTCGGTCGGCGCGCCGGAGGTGACGAAGGTTTCCATGCGGTTGGCGGTGCGCACCACGCGGCGTTCTTCGGCCTTTTCAGGCACGTTGGCGGCCAGCTCTTCGGCGCTGCCCATCCAGCGACGGGTTTCGCCGTTTTCCTTCCACATGGCCATCAACCCACTATTGGCCACCGCCAGCTTGTAGGTGCCTTTTTGCGAAAGCTGCACGTCGAAGGTGCTGCGATAGCGCCCGCGATGGCCGTTCTGGGGCTCGACGGCGCTTCCGTCCGGCGCGCTGATGACCAGTTGGGCAGGGGGGCGGCGCATCCCGCCCGGACCGGCTTGCGGAGCGTCGCCAACACCGGCCAGTTGCATCGGGAAGTGCTCGAAGTAGAACAGGTCGTTGGAGACCGCTGCATCGACCGTGATCCAGGGTTCATCTCCAGAAAGCACGGTGGCCGAAGGCAGCATCCAGGCACGGTGCGCCTGGGCGGACAGGGGAAGGCACACGGCCAGGGCGACGGCGGTCCATTTGGCAAAGGATTTCATGGCGGTTCTCTTGGTCAGGGTTTGGTGTTGAGGGTTAGGGTGCCCAGCTCGATCTTGCCCTGGACTTGCTGTTGTTCAGCCTGCTGCGGAGGCCAGCTGAACGGCAGTTTGAGAAGTTCACGGTCGCCCACCTCCCGGGCAGCCTCAACGACCACCCGGTAATCTCCGGCGGGCAAAGCCTCCAGCCGCGCGTCATTGTCGGTGAAGGTCAGGGTATGGGTGCCCACCGCACGGGTCGCCCCGCTCACGCCGTCCACCGGCATCTCCAGCGCGCGGCCGCTACGGCGCCACCACTGACGCAGGTCCTTCAACCATTTTTCGCCTTCCTTGTCCTTCATCTTCACGTCGTACCACACGGCCAGGTCGGTCACATGGCTCTGGTCCGGCTTCTCGATCCAGATGGCCACATACGGGCGGTGGTACTCGGCCACTTCGAGCCGGGGAATCTCGACGGCAAGTTCGAGCTCGGCGGCGAAGGCCGGCATGGCGAACAGCGAACAGAGCGGGAGCAATAGTCGTTTGCGCATGAAATGATCCTTCAATGAATGAACAACAAGGCAAGCAGGAGCGGTATCACCAGGCCCAGGCCCACCAGGGGCCAGGTGGTGGGCCGGCCGCCAGCGTAGCGCTGGAGCAGCAACAGGCCGGACAGGCTGAACACCACGCAGGCGACGGCGAACAGATCGATGAATAGACTCCAGGCCGCGCCGGTGTGGCGGCCCTTGTGCAGGTCGTTCAGGTAGGCGACCCAGCCCCGGTCGGTGGCTTCGTATTCCAGCTCGCCGGCTTCGATGTCCAGCGCCAGCCAGGCGTCGCCGCCCGGACGCGGCAGGGCGATGTACAGCTCACCGTCGGACCACTCCGGAGTGCGGCCAGCCAGGCGAAGGCCCAGTTCGGCCTCCAGCCAGTCGTGCAGTGCGGCGGGCAGGGGGGCATCGTCCTCTGGGGGGGCCGTCTGCAGGGGGGTGAGCAGGTGATCGGGAAGCTGGCTGACGTGGCTCGTCACCACCGGGCGTGACTCGATCTGCCCGGCATGATTGAGGGTGATGCCGGTGACAGAGAACAGAAGCATGCCGACCAGACACAGCGCGGAGCTGATCCAGTGCCATTGGCGTAGGGTGCCGAAGCGGGGTCGCATCGGGGTATCGCTCCTGTCCGAGAAAAGGACCCGCCTTACTGGCGAGTGGTTGAAATGGCAGAATCTTAAGGGTGCCATCGGGTTAATGGTAAAAATTTACTAACAATATACATTCTCGTTAGCCTCGCCGGGAGGTGGCCGGGCGCAGCGCCCGGCAGGGGATTGAAAACGTGGCGGGTGGAAAGCCGGGACGGTTGCCACGGGATTTCATGGGCCTTCTGGAAATGGCCGCAGCAGAGACCGGAGTGACCGCCAAGTGGCCGACTGCTCAGAATGCAGCGTTCAGACTGAGCCAGAAGCTGCGCGCCTTGTCCTTGTTGTTGTAATCGTCCAGGTAGCTGGGTTGCCAGCCGTTGAGGCAGGCGTTGCCGCTGGTGCAGGAGACGAAGTCGGTCTGGTAGCTGGTGAAGTCCTGGTTCAGCAGGTTATCGATGCGCCCGGTCACGGTGAAGTGATCGTTGACCCTGTAGCTGGCGCCCAGGTGGAACACCTCGTAATCCTTGTAATAGGCATGCTTGTCATTGATCTGCCCGCGATAGCGCTTGGAGCGGGCCTCCATGCCCAGGTACAGGTTCAGGCTGGGCAGGACCTGCCAGTCCAGGGTCGTGTTCAGCATGTGCTTGGCGGTCTGGTTCAGCGGCTGGCCCTTGTTGGCGCCACTCTTCTGCTCGCTGTCGGTGTAGGTGTAGTTGCCGCGCAGCGACCAGGCACTCGCGATCTGCCAGCGGCCGGCCAGCTCGACGCCCTGGATCACCACCTCGTCGATGTTGGTCTTGCGGCTCGAGGTGGTGTAGCCCAGGTCCTCGTACTCGCCCACCTCGGAGCACGCCAGGCCAGTGCCGGACCCGCAGGGCTGGGAACTGATCTTGTCCTCGAAGTTATTGTGGAACAGGGTGGCGTTGAAGCTGTGACGGTTCGGATGGTTCCAGTAGATCGCCACCTCGGTGTTCTGGCTGGTTTCCGGCTTCAGGTTGGGGTTGCCGTACATCGGGGAGGTTCCCTGACTGCCGAAGCCGACGACGCCGCCATACAGGTCGGTGGTCTTGGGCGTCTTGTAGCCTGTGGAAACCCCGCCCTTCAGGGTCCACTGGGGCGCCAGCCTGTATACGCCATACAGGCGCGGCGAGAGATGGCCGCCGAATTCCTGATGATGATCGTTGCGCAGGCCGGCCGTCAGCGTGAAGGCCTCGGTGGGGGTCCAGCTGTCTTCTGCGAAGAGCGCCCACATCTTGTGGTCCTGCACCTTGCCCGTCGCCCCGGCCTCCATGCCGAAGATATCGTCCTTCAGCTCGCCGTCGATGACCTGTCCGCCAACCACGAGCAGATGGTCGCCCGCCAGGTCGTACAGGGGAATGTTGAGGTTGGCGTCCAGGGTGTACTGATTGCTTTGCAGGGTACGTTTGCGGCGCGGCAGGAAGGTACTTTCGGCAATGGCTTTGCGCTCGGCCTCGGAGAGGCCCGCATAAGGACCTGTACCTTGGACCATCTGCAACAGTTGCTGTCGCTCCTCCACGGTGAAAGGCATGGTGCGGCCTTTGTTGTCCGTCTCGATGTAAGACAGGCTGACAAAGCTGCTGCCGAAGTCCCAATTGCCCTCGTGGGAAACGGACCAGGCGTCGCGGGTGAAGACCTGCTCGTCCAGATAGCCCACCCGGGGATTGGCGCGCGGGGCCCAGGTGCCGCCGCTGGCCGTACAGGCGCTGGCGTTGTTGCCGGTGCCCCCGAGGCACACATTGCCTGAGGCCCAGATGGTGCTGATGCTGTCTACCGTACCGAGCGGGTAGCTGGTGCTACCGGTCACTGGATCGAACACCGGTTCGTTGTTGTAGTTCTGCTTCGATTTGTCGAAGTCGAAGGTGATGCGCTGCCGTTCATCCGGCGTGAGGTACAGGCTCAGGCCATAGGCTGTATTGGCGTTATCCACGGTCTTGCCGCCACCACCAAAGCCCAGGCTGCGGGGATGCATCGTCCCGTCCGGCGCCACGGCAGGGTCGTACTGTGGCGTGGATGCGTCCCGATCGTAGCGGCTACCGCGCAGACTCACGCCCAGCAGGCCCGGCAGCAGTGGGCCGCGCACGCTGAAATCGGTGGTCCTGTCATTGCCGAAGTCGTTGTTGGACTGGAAGGTGCGCCCGTGGGTGACCGAACCGCTCCACTTGGTGATGTCCTTCTTGGTGATGATGTTGATCACGCCGCCCATGGCGTCGGCGCCGTACAGGGTGGACGCCGGGCCCCGGATCACCTCGATGCGCTCGACGGCGTCCAGCGGTGGGATGTGGTTGAACTGGTTTCCTCCGAAGCTGTTCGGGTAGATGTCCCCGTGGTTGTTCTGGCGCCTGCCGTCGATGAGGATCAGGGTGTAGTCGGAGCCCATGCCACGCATGCTGATGGTCTTCTGCCCGGTCTTGTCGGAGGTCTCGCCCACGTCCACGCCTTCCAGGTCGCGAATGGCGTCGATCAGGGTGACGTAGGGCTTGCGCCTCAGATCTTCTTCCGTCACCACGCTGATGCTCGCTGGCGCGTCGGTGATCTTCTGCTCGAATCCAGCGGCGGTGACCACTATGGTGTCGAGCGAGAGGGTATCGGACTGGGCCAGGGCGCCGAGACTGCAGGTGAATAGAGTGCCTGCGACCGAGGTGCGATTCATCAGCGTTGCCATGCGTTCTCCTTGAACTTGGGAAGTGGATCGACCGGAAGCGTAATGATAATCAATATCATTATTAATGGAAATCAAATGAGATGATTTATCGTTTATGGCTGTCAGGCTTGGCTTGCTGGAGCGCGCGCAAGGGTTTGGGGAAATACGGCAGGCAAGGCGGCGCAAGGGCAGTGCGCGATGCATAAAAAAACCGGGGCAGGGCCCCGGTTCAGGCTGATGACAAACCCCCTGCTTTCGAGTGGGGGTTTGTGCTTTTGGGGTTTAGCTCTTTCAGCGAAGCCTGTGCTCTTGCTGCCCCGGCTCACACGCCACCGATCGCTTCGGATCGACAGCGGGCCGGCCGTTATCGGCGCAGTACAGATGTTGCGTGGCTGGGCGGATGAATTCGAAGTCGATGTGACGGGCGATCTTGCGCAGCAGATGGTCGGTGGGAACCAGCTCTTCGAGGGTCACCATTTCGAGCGCGTGCTGCTTGGGAGAGGGCTGCTTGAGCATTGCGCCGTGCCTGAAAGAACGATGGCTCATTAAACACAAAGCCCCGGCCTTCCGGTCAGGGCTTTGTCAGCAACCTGAACCGGGGCAGGGCCCCGGTTCTGTTGGCGCAGGATCTGGATCAGAAAGTGAGGTTGGCGGACAGCCAGAGGCGACGGCCTTCTTCGATGGTGCCGGTGGTGGCAGCGGCAATCTGAGTGTAATCCGAAGCCCAGCCCACCGCGCCGGTGTTGGTGGTGTAGTAACGACCGGACGTGAAGTCCTTGTCGAACAGGTTGAAGATGGTGGCGTTGAGGGTCACGTTCTCGCTGGCGCGGAAGGAGCCGCCCAGGTGGAATACCTGGTAGGCCTTGAGATCGCCGGCGGCATCGTACAATGCCTGGTTAGCCGCAGTGAGGTTCTCGTAACGATCGGTGAAGCGCGCCCGCTCGCCACGATACTCCCCCTTGAACCAGAGGGTGGTGCGATGGTTGGCCTCCCAGCTCAGACGCAGGTGGGCCATGTGCTCCGGCGTGTTGGTCAGCGGAGCCCCACGGTTGGCGCCGCTCTTTTGCTCGCTGTCGGTGTAAGTGTAGTTGGCGGCGATCGCCCAGGCGGGCGCGAACTCCCAACGGCCAGCCAGTTCAATGCCCTTGGTGACAGCCTCGTCGATGTTGATCTGCTGACCGAAGTTCTGCTGCGTGAACGCGCCGTAGCTGATGCAGCCCGGCTGGTTGGGCGCCACGCTCCAGTTGCAGTTGGGGATCGGCGTGCCGGTGTCGATCTTGTCCTTGAACTCGTTGTGGAACAGCGTGGCGTTGGCGCTGAATCCGGCCAGGTTGTCGTAATAGGCGCCAAATTCGGTGTTGGTGGTGATTTCCGGGTCGAGGTTCGGGCTGCCGATGGTGATGGTCTGGCCCTGGGCAGTGACACCATTGATGCCGTTGTGCAGCTGGTTAAGGGTCGGAGTCTTGTAGCCGCGGCTGACGCCACCTTTCAGAGTCCAGCTGTCATTGGCGTTCCACACGAGATAGGCGCGGGGGCTGACATGGCCACCGAAAGCCTCGTGATCTTCATAACGGGCTCCCAGGGTCAACGCCAGGTCGTCACGCAGACGCCATTCGTCCTCAAGGAACAGGGCCCAGGATGTCTGCTCGAAGTCTTCCCCGGCGATGCCATCGGTGACCTTGGCATCCCACCACTGGCCACCCACGGTGACCACATGGGCCTGGCCGACCGGAGCTGTCAGCTTGGAGTCGAGGACCAGATCGGTGGATTTCAGCTCGCGGTCGCTACCGCCGACGATGCCCGGGTAGCCGGTGTAGGCGACACCGACCGTGCCGGGAATGGTCCGGCCGATGGTTTCGGTGGTGTTGTGGGTGAGGCTGCTGACCAGGGTGCCGATGGCGAAGCGGCCGGTGTGGCTCAAGGCCCACTGATCTCGCTCGAAACGCAGCTCGTCGTCGTAGCCGTTGGCGACGGTAGGCGCGAGGGTGGTGCAACCGGTGACCGCGTTGCCGCTGGTGCGGCCGTCAAGGGTGCCAAGCTGGCAGTCGTCGTTGTTGTAAACCTGGCGGCCGCGCTCATAGTCCAGGGAAATGTCGTGGGCGTCGCTGGGCGTCAGGGTCAGGCGGCCACCGAGCACGTGGTTGCGACCTTCCACCGGCGAAGCGCCGCGCTTGCTGACAGCGGTGTCGTTGTCGAAGGTCAGGTCGGAAGCGGCGCGGTCGTAAAGACTGCCGCGCAATTGCAGGCCGAGCAGGCCTTCTACCAGTGGGCCGCTGGCGAACAGGCTGGTGTTGCTGGTATCGCCGTAGTCGCGGTTCTCCTGGAAGGTGTGATCCAGGCTGACCGAGGCGCCCCATTCGCTGGCGACCTTCTTGGTAATGATGTTCACCACGCCGCCCATGGCATCGGAGCCGTAGAGGGTCGACATCGGACCGCGGATGACTTCGATGCGCTCGATGGCTGCCATCGGCGGGATGAAGCTGGTGGAGGTCTCATTGAACCCGTTGGGGGTGATGTTGCCAGCAGTGTTCTGCCTGCGTCCGTCGATGAGGACCAGGGTGTAGTCGCTGGGCATGCCACGGATGCTGATGTTCAGTCCGCCTGTCTTGCCCGCGCCCTGGCGCACATCGATGCCTTCCACATCCTCCAGCGCCTCGGCCAGGTTGCTGTAGCGCCTCTGCTGCAGATCTTCCTGCGACAGCACGCTGATGCTGGCCGGGGCCTCGGTGATCTTTTGCTCGAAGCCCGATGCGGTGACGACCATATTGTCCAGCGCGACCCTTTCGGACTGTGCCATGACACCAAGGCTGCATCCCAGCAATGCCGTGGCGAGGGCGCTGCGCGTATAAGGAATATTCATGACCGCTCCTTGCATCAATAGAGATTCTGATAACCAATGATAATCATTATCAATCATAGATGTAAAGACTGTAAGCTTTTGCGACTGGCTCAGAGGTTAGGGGTGCCAGGCTCCAGGGCCTGGCAGGGGCGCCGCTAGGGCATCGTGACTTCGATGACGCCGTCGGCGCTGAGAGTGAGTTGCTGTGTGCCGGCTTCCACTTCCGGGCTGAGCATTTCAAGGCGGTCGGCTTTCATCGCAGTGCTGCGCAGCATGGGTTGGAAACCGCCGCCGCTGTTGAGGTTGAGGCTCACCAGCCGATAGTCGGTGCCGCCAAGGGCCTCGGTAGCGAGCTGGGCGCGCGCCTGGAAGGCGGCAACGGCGTCCTTGAGCATGGCGTCTTCGTTTTGCTGGCGCACTGCGTTCGACACGCTGAAATGCATCCCACCCATGTTCAGGCTGCCCATGAGGTTGCCGGTCAGTTTGGACAGGGCCGTGAAGTCGCCGCTTTCCAGGCGCAGTTCGGCACGCTCGCGCCAGCCGGTGATGACGCCGCGCTCGCCGTCATACATGGGGTAGCTGTTGCGGCTGCCGGTGGCGACCGTGACGCCCTGGGTCTTGCGGGCGGTCTCCAGGGCCTGGTTGAGGGTACGAGTGATCTGGTTCGCCAGGCGGGCCGGGTCGGTATCCTGCGCCTCACTGAAGAGGGTGACGTGCATGCGGTCGTGAGCAATCTCGTTGCTCACCTCGGCGCGCAAGGCGACCTGGTTGTAACGGGGCTCGGCCATGAGGGAGGGGCTGGCGAGTATCGCCAGCAGCAGCGAACAGCCAAGCAGGGGGCGGGCAAGCATCGGAATTCTCCATCGAAAGACTCGCGCTGACTCTAGCCTATTTTGCCGGTGAATCCTTGCTGCGTCCCTTTGCCGCACGAAGCCGGGCTGCCGGCGGCCTTGGTTATACTCGCCCGCTTGCTTGGGAGAGCTCCATGTACGCACCCGTCCAGCTGCTGTCGGCGAGCCGCCTGAACCTGCGGTTGTTGGTCCTGATCCGTGTCCTGGTGCTGGCTGCCCAGGCGGGTTCGGTCGGTCTGGCCTATTTCAGTCGCATGCTCGAGCTGCCCTGGCTGGCCCTGGGTATCACGCTGTCGGTGTCTGCCGCGCTCTGCCTGGCCAGTGCGTTGCGCCTGCGCGGTCCCTGGCCGGTCACGGAGGTGGAGTATGCGGTGCATCTGGGGGTCGACCTGATCATCCATAGCGTGCTGCTCTACTTTACCGGTGGCTCGACCAACCCCTTCGTATCCTATTATCTGGTCCCGCTGACCATCGCCGCGGCCACGCTGCCCTGGCTGTTCACCCTGACCTTGTCAGGGCTGGCGCTGGGCAGCTACACGCTGCTGCTGATGCGCTTCGACCCGCTGGATATCGATCCCGCGCACCAGGCCACGCTGCAGGTCTACGGGATGTGGCTCAGCTTTGCCCTGGCGGCGGTACTTATCACCTTTTTCGTTGCACGCATGGCCGAGCAACTGCGCAGCCAGGACCAGCGGCAGGCCGAGCGTCGCGAGCAGAGCCTGCGCGATCAGCAGCTGCTGGCGGTGGCCACCCAGGCGGCGGGCGCCGCGCATGAGCTGGGCACGCCGCTGGCGACCATGAGCGTGTTGCTCAAGGAGTTGCGCCAGGAACATCAGGATCCGCAACTGCGCGAGGATCTCGACCTGCTGCAATCGCAGGTGCGGCTGTGCAAGGAGAGTCTGCAACAGCTGGTGCGCGCGGCCGAGGCGGATCGCCGTCAGGCGATTCAGGAGCAGAGCGCGCGCGAGTGGGTCGAGGCCGTGCTCAGGCGCTGGCATCTGATGCGCCCCGAAGCCTCCTATCGCTTCCAGTGCCAGGGCACCGGAACGCCACCTCGACTGATGCCGTTGCCCGACCTGTCCCAGGCCCTGTTGAACCTGCTGAACAATGCCACCGACGCCTGCGCCGACGACCTGCAGGTCAGCCTGTCCTGGGATGCCCAGTGGGTGCGGGTGATCATCCGTGACCACGGACCGGGCGTGCCGCTGGCGATCGCCGAGCAGATCGGCAGACCCTTCTTTACCACCAAGGGCAAGGGCTTCGGGCTCGGCCTGTTTCTCAGCCAGGCGAGCGTGAATCGCGCCGGTGGCACAGTTAAGCTGTACAACCATGAAGATGGCGGCACTTTGACCGAATTGCGCCTACCGTATGGGGTAGCGCATGCGTGAGCTCGAGGAATTGCAGATGATTGAAGAACAGGTGCCGGAGGCGGAAGAACAGCCCCACCTGCTGCTGGTCGACGACGACCCGACCTTTACCCGTGTCCTGGCACGCGCCATGGGGCGCCGGGGGCTGCGGGTCAGTGTCGCCGGCTCGGCCGACGAGGGCCTGGCCGTGGCCACGGCGGACCTGCCGGATTACGCCGTGCTCGATCTGAAGATGGAGGGTGACTCGGGGTTGGTACTGCTGCCCAGGCTGCTCGAACTGGACCCGGAGATGCGCGTACTGATCCTGACCGGTTACTCGAGCATCGCCACTGCCGTGGAGGCGATCAAGCGCGGTGCCTGCAACTACATGTGCAAGCCGGCCGACGCCGATGACGTACTGGCCGCCCTGATGTCCGACCATGCCGATCTGGATTCGCTGGTTCCGGAAAATCCGATGTCGGTGGACCGGCTGCAGTGGGAACACATCCAGCGAGTCCTTGCCGAGCACGACAACAACATCTCCGCCACCGCCCGGGCGCTGGGCATGCACCGACGGACGTTGCAACGCAAACTGCAGAAACGACCGGTGCGGCGCTGAAGGGTTGTAAGGGCGATAGAGGGTTGGAGACTGGACGGGCGGTCGGGGCGCAGGGGCTGCCGTAGGAGCTTGCTCACGAACGGGAGCGAGACCGCATTCATGCGCCGGGCCTGGCGCTGCCCTTCGTTCGGCGTTCGCTAGCGAGCTCGCTCCTGCGATATCTGGGCTTGACCCGCCATCAGGCGCGGATCGCTCCTACTGCGAAAAGTCGAAGTGTCGCTCGGGCTCAGGGTCACCTGTGGGCCCGCTTCGTCGTCCCGTCTCAGATGTTTGGCCCCTGCCGACAGCCTCTCCTGACAAATTTCGTTACCATGGCGGCTTTCGCTGGTCGCTGTCGAGTTTCGCCATGTTTTCCCTTGCCCTGCAAACCCTTAGCGTCACCGCCCCGGTGTTCGCCATGCTTTTTCTGGGCGCTTTGTTGCGCCGTCTAGGCTGGATCGACGCGGCGTTCATCAACACCGCGTCAAACCTGGTATTCAAAGGCACCATGCCGGTCATGCTGTTTCTGGTGATCCAGGAGGCGGACCTGAGCACCGCCCTGCAGCCCCGGGTGCTGGGCTATTTCGCATTCGCTACGCTTGCAACCTTCACGCTGGCCTGGGGCTGGGCGATCTTGCGGGTGCCGCGGGACGAGCGTGGGGTCTATGTTCAAGGCGCCTTTCGCGGCAACAACGGCATCGTGGGCCTGGCCCTGGCCGGCAGCGTCTACGGAGCCTATGGGCTATCGTTGGGAGCGGTTCTGGCGGGGCTGGTGATTCTGTTGTTCAACGGCCTGTCGGTGATGATCCTGGCGATCTACAGCCGCGATACCAAGGCCAGCGTCAGCAACGTGTTGCTCGGCATTGCGCGCAACCCGCTGATCATCGGGGTAATGGTGTCGCTGCCCTTTGCCTACTGGGAAGTCGCCCTGCCGCAGTGGCTGACGACCTCAGGCGAGTACTTTGCCCGCTTGACCCTGCCACTGGCACTGATCTGCATCGGCGGGACCCTCAGCCTCGCTTCGCTCCGCGCCAGCAGCGGCCTGGCAATCAGTGCGAGCCTCATGAAAATGGTCTGGTTGCCGGCGCTTGCCACCTTTGGCGCCTGGCTGGTCGGGCTCGAAGGGCCGGACCTCGGCATCCTGTTCATCTATTTCGCCTGTCCAACGGCGGCGGCGAGCTTTGTCATGGCCAAGGCGGTAGGGGCCAATGACCAGCTCGCCGCCGCCATCATCGTCATCACCAC
>NZ_JBHRXZ010000018.1:43058-150490 GCF_042648805.1 Stutzerimonas tarimensis
TCTCGGTGGTATCGATCAACGTCGGCATGATGATCCTGCAGGCGCTTGGCATCGCCTGAGAGGCGTGTTCAGCGCCGCGATCCCCGGGTGCGACGGCTGACCCTTCAGGCTATCAGCCGCTCGCGCCCGTCCCTGGGGCACTCAGCGCTGGAGGCGCCAGCTGCGCATGGTGATCACCAGCAGGGTAACCACGGTCAACGGCAGGGCATACCAGAGCACCGCATCACCGAAGACCTCGGCGAAGGGGCGGCCGGTGTTCGCCAGCACCAGGTACAGCGTGTAGGCCACGTAATAGGAGACGAACAGCAGGCCTTCCCAGCGATCGATGGCGTAGCCGCTGAAGAAGATCGGCAGGCAGGCCACGGCAACGGCGATCATCACCGGGAAGTCGAATGCCAGCGCCGCCGGCGATACGTTGATCGGCAGTGGCGATACCAGCGAGGCGAGGCCCAGCACGCAGAGCAGGTTGAACAGGTTGCTGCCGACGATGTTGCCCACCGCGATATCGCGTTCGCCACGAAAGGCGGCGAGCATGGAGGTGGCGAGTTCGGGCAGAGAGGTGCCGATGGCGATTACTGTGAGACCGATCACCAGTTCGGAAAGTCCGAGGGCTCGCGCCAGGGTCACCGCACCCTCGACCAGGAAATTCGATCCCAGTACCAGCAGGACCAGACCGCCCAGCAGCAGGCCGGCGTTGATTGATGCTGCGTACCGCTTGGGCGGTGCGTTCAGCCCGAACTCCTTGGCGAACTCGTCATCCGGGTCGCTTGCCCCGGCCTGCTCACGCCGACTCGAGACAATGAGGAAGACGGTGTAGGCCACCACCGCAGCAAACAGCAGGGCTCCATCGAGGCGGGTCAGGCGACCATCCCAGGCCAGCGCGTAGACCACCAGGCTGGCGCCGATCATCAAGGGCACGTCAAGACGGATCAACTGGCGGGACACGACCAGCGGGGCCACCAAGGCGGTCAGGCCGAGAATCAGCAGGACGTTGGCGATGTTGCTGCCGACCACGTTGCCGATCGCCAGATCGCCACTGCCGGCAAAGGCGGACTGGACGCTCACCGCGGTTTCCGGGGCGCTGGTACCAAAGGCGACCACTGTCAGCCCGATGACCAGCGGAGAGATACCAAATTGCGCAGCCAGTCTGGCAGCGCCACGCACCAGCACCTCGGCGCCAGCCACGAGTAACACCAGGCCGGCGATCAAATATACGAATGTCATCAGGGTCACGGATGGTTTCCTAGCGAGCAGGGAGCAGACGGGAGGGGAAGGTCAGGCCTGGTGAGGATGTTTCAGCGAGCGAAAGAAGATTACCGAGAGGGTGATGGCCGTCAAGGGCAGCGCGAACCAGCCCATGGCCTGGCGGAACAGCTCGAAGGCGGGCAGGCCGGTGGCGAACATCACCAAGTACAGGGTGTAGGCGCAATAGTAGGCGAAAAACAGCAGGCCCTCCCAGCGATTGATCCGGTAGCCGGAGACGAAGATCGGTAGGCAGGCGAAGAACACCGCCATCATGACCGGGAAATCGAATGCCAGCGCGTTGGGAGAGACCGATAGCCCGCCGCGGGCCACCAGCGAGGTGCTGCCGAGAACCAGCAACAGGTTGAAGATGCAGCTGCCGATGACGTTACCCACAGCGATGTCCCGCTGGCCCCGCAGGACTGCCAGAATGGAGGTGGCGAGCTCCGGCAGCGATGTGCCCACGGCCACCACGGTCAGGCCGATGACCAGTTCCGACAGTCCCAGCGACAGGGCCAGGGTGCGGGCGCCCTCGACCAGCAGGTTCGAGCCCGCCACCAGTAGAATCAGCCCGACGACGATGAGCATCAGGTCATACAGCCAGGCGAGTCGGTGGCGCTGCTCGCCGGGTTCGTAGGCAAAGTCATCCATTTGCCCGGCGCCGTTTCGCCGGCTGGAAATCACCAGGAAAAGGGTGTACGCGATGAGCGCCGCCATCAGCAGGGCGCCCTCGAGCCGGCTGATCAACTGGTTCCAGGCCAGCGCGTAGACCACGGCTCCGGCCGCGATCATCACCGGAACGTGCAGGCGGATCAGCTCGCGTGACACCACCAGCGGTGCGACAAGGGCCGAAAGCCCGAGAATCAGCAGGATATTGGCGATGTTGCTGCCGAGCACGTTGCCAACGCCGATATCGCCGCTGCCACTGCGCACCGCCTGGATGCCCACAGCGGTTTCCGGGGCACTGGTGCCGAAGGCCACCACGGTGAGGCCGATCACCAGGGGCGAGATGCCGAACAGCGTCGCCAGACGCGCCGCGCCTCGGACCAGGACCTCGGCGCCAATGACCAGGAGAATGAAACCGGCGATCAGGAAGGCGAAGGTCATCAGACCCATTCAACAGCTCCAACGGGCAGGGGTAGCTTCACTCGATCACCTCGATCTGCACCGGAACCACCCCGTCGTCGATGGAGTCGATCTGCCGGGCAGCTTCCTTGGACAGGTCGATGATGCGACCGGGCTTGAAGGGGCCACGATCATTGATGCGGACTTCGACCTTCTCATCGTTGTTGAGGTTCGTCACTTCCACCACGGTGTCGAAAGGCAGCTCCGGATGGGCGGCGACGAGCTCGTTCTGGTCGAAGGTTTCGCCGCTGGCGGTGGTCTTGCCATGAAAGCCAGGCCCGTAATAGGACGCCTTGCCTTCCTGCTGGAAGGCAGGCTCCTTTTCCTCACTGGAGAGCGCCTGGTTGTCACCGCAGCCCGTAAAGAGCAGCAGCAGGAGAGCGGCAATCAGCGGCTTGTGCAACAGCATGATAAGGCCTCCTCGGGGGATAAACGCCGGAAAGGAGGCCGAAGGCTGGAAGCTGAACCAAGCGGCAGGGAACCGAGCCCACCAACGCCGATCCTCCTCCGGCTTTGCAATCTCGAGCGCTTTCCGGGCTTTCGGGCTTTATCCTTCGAGCTTTTTCTTCAGCAGTTCGTTCACCTGGCCGGGGTTGGCCTTGCCCTTGGAAGCCTTCATCGCCTGGCCGACGAAGAAGCCGAACATCTTGCCGCGCTTGGCTTCGTCGCTGGCACGATACTGCTCGACCTGGGCGGCGTTGGCGGTCAGCACCTCGTCGAGCATCGCCTCGATCGCGCCCGAGTCGGTAACCTGCTTGAGGCCCTTGTTCGCGATGATCTCGTCCGCCGAGCCTTCGCCCGCCGCCATCGCCTCGAAGACCATCTTGGCGATCTTGCCGGAGATGGTGTTGTCCTTGATGCGCAGGATCATGCCGCCAAGATGCTCGGCGGAAACCGGCGACTGCTCGATCTCCAGGCCCTCCTTGTTCAGCAGGCTGGACAGCTCGCCCATTACCCAGTTGGCCGCCAGCTTGGCGTCGCCACAGGTGGCATTGACCTGTTCGAAGTAGTCGGCCATCTCGCGGCTGGCCGAAAGCACCGAGGCGTCGTAGGCGGAGAGGCCGAACTCGCGCTCGAAGCGCTCGCGCTTCTGCACCGGCAGCTCGGGAAGCTCGCTGCGCAGCCTTTCGAGGAAACTGGGCGCGATCACCACCGGCAGCAGGTCGGGGCAGGGGAAGTAGCGGTAGTCGTTCGCCTCTTCCTTGCTGCGCATCGAGCGGGTCTCGTCCTTGTTCGGGTCGTACAGGCGGGTTTCCTGTACCACCTTGCCGCCGTCCTCGATCAGCTCGATCTGGCGCTGGATCTCGTGGTTGATCGCCTTCTCGATGAAACGGAACGAGTTGACGTTCTTGATCTCGGCGCGGGTGCCGAACTCGGCCTGGCCCTTCGGGCGCACCGAGACGTTGCAGTCGCAGCGCAGCGAGCCTTCGGCCATATTGCCGTCGCAGATGCCCAGATAGCGCACCAGCGAGTGCATGGCCTTGACGTAGGCGACGGCTTCCTTGGCCGAGCGGATGTCCGGCTCGGAGACGATTTCGAGCAGCGGGGTGCCGGCGCGGTTCAGGTCGATGCCGCTCATGCCGTGGAAGTCTTCGTGCAGGCTCTTGCCGGCATCCTCTTCCAGGTGCGCGCGGGTGATGCCGATACGCTTGGCGGTACCGTCATCCAGGGTGATGTCCAGGTGCCCCTTGCCGACGATGGGGTGGTCCATCTGGCTGGTCTGGTAGCCCTTGGGCAGATCGGGGTAGAAGTAGTTCTTGCGCGCGAAGACGTTGCGCTCGGCAATGTGGGCGTCGATCGCCAGGCCGAACATGCAGGCCATGCGCACGGCGTTTTCATTGAGCACCGGCAGGGTGCCAGGCATCGCCAGGTCGATCAGGCTGGCCTGGGTGTTGGGCGCGGCACCAAAACTGGTGGCGCTGCCGGAAAAGATCTTCGATCGGGTGCTGAGCTGGGCGTGGATTTCCAGCCCGATCACGGTTTCCCATTGCATGTCGTGTCGTCCTCAGAATCCGCTCGGGGCCTGGTTGTGCCAGTCGGTAACCTGCTGGTAGCCATGCGCCACGTTGAGCAGGCGCGCCTCCTGGAAGTCGGGCGCCAGCAGTTGCACACCCACCGGCAGGCCGTCGACGAAGCCGGCGGGCATGGACAGGCCGGGGATACCGGCAAGGTTGGCGGTGATGGTGTAGATGTCTTCCAGATAGGCCGAGACCGGGTCGGCATTCTTCTCGCCGAGCTTCCAGGCCAGATTCGGCGTGGTCGGACCGAGGATCAGGTCGACGTCCTTGAACGCTTCAAGGAAGTCGTTGCGGATCAGCCGGCGGATCTTCTGCGCTTTCAGGTAATAGGCATCGTAGTAGCCGGCGGACAGGGCATAGGTGCCAACCATGATCCGCCGTTTGACCTCGGCGCCGAAGCCTTCGGCACGGGAGCGCTTGTAGAGATCCTGCAGGTCCTTCGGGGCTTCGCAGCGGTAGCCGTAGCGCACCCCGTCGAAACGCGAGAGGTTGGAGCTGGCTTCAGCCGGGGCGATCACGTAATAGGCGGGGATCGCGTGCTGCATGTTTGGCAGGCTGATCTCCATCACCGTGGCGCCGAGCCCCTTCAATTGCTCGACCACTTCCATCACCTTGTCGGCGATCTTCGCGTCCAGCCCGGCAGTGAAGTACTCCTTCGGCAGGCCGATGCGCAAGCCATTGAGCGGCTGGTTCAGGCCGGCGAGGTAGTCATCGAGCGGCTGGTCGACGGAGGTGGAATCCCTCGGGTCGAAGCCGGCCATGGCGCCAAGCAGCAGCGCGCAATCCTCGGCGCTGCGGGCCATGGGGCCGCCCTGGTCGAGGCTCGAGGCGTAGGCGATCATGCCCCAGCGCGAGACCCGGCCATAGGTGGGCTTGAGACCGGTGAGGCCGGTCAGTGCGGCGGGCTGGCGGATCGAACCGCCGGTGTCGGTGCCGGTGGCGGCCGGAATCAGCCGAGCGGCGATGGCGGCCGCCGAGCCGCCGCTTGATCCGCCTGGTACCCGGGTGAGGTCCCAGGGGTTCTTCACCGGGCCGTAGTGGCTGGATTCGTTGGCCGAGCCCATGGCGAACTCGTCCATGTTCAGCTTGCCGAGAGAGACGGCTCCGGCGCTGGCGAGCCTTTCCACCACGCTGGCGTCGTAGGGCGAGACGAAATTGTGCAGGATCCTGGAGGCGCAGGTGGTCAGCACGCCCTGGGTGCAGAACAGATCCTTGTGGGCGATGGGCGCGCCGAGCAGGGCGCCAGTCTCTCCGTTGGCGCGGCGGGTGTCGGCGGCGCGGGCCTGTTCCAGGGCCCGCTCCTCGGTCACGGTGATGAAGCTGTTGAGCTCAGGGTCGAGGGTCTTGATCCGCTCCAGCAGCGTGCGGGTCAGTTCTTCGGAGGAGAACTGCCTGTCGGCCAGAGCGCGGGCGATGTCGGCGAGGGTCAGCTGATGCATGGCGGCGTTCTTGTTCACTCGATCACCTTCGGCACGAGGTACAGCCCTTCCTCCACCGCTGGGGCGATGGTCTGGTAGCTGGCGTGGTGGTCGCTTTCGGTGACCTCGTCGGCGCGCAGGCGCTGAACGGTTTCCAGGGGGTGGGCCAGCGGCTCGACGCCCTCGGTGTCTACCGCCTGCATGCGGTCGATCAGGCCGAGGATGTTGTTCAGGGTTTCGGTGGTGCGGGGCAGGTCGGCTTCATCGAGGCCCAGCCGGGCCAGGTGAGCGATCTTCTCCACTTCGGAGCGTTCAAGCGCCATCGGGGTCTCCAGCGAAAAAAGCGAGTCGGTCGGACGCAGACAGCGCCTGCGCCCGCCAAAAGGACGGAATTTAACATGTACGGGCCAGTGCCCGGTAGCGCGTGAGCCGCCTCGCCAAAGCCGGCAGGGAGATGCGAAGCCGCGCAGATCCGCCAGAGGCGGCCACATGCCCGCCTTGCCCTGAGACAGTGCCGTTGTTAGAGTTTGCCGCAATTTTCCCCCACGCATTCGCCCCAGGCCCCATCCCCATGTTCAAGAAACTGCGTGGCATGTTTTCCAGCGATCTCTCGATCGACCTGGGCACTGCCAATACCCTTATTTACGTGCGTGAGCGTGGCATTGTCCTCGATGAGCCTTCGGTCGTTGCGATTCGCACCCATGGCAACCAGAAAAGCGTGGTCGCGGTCGGCACTGAAGCCAAGCGGATGCTTGGTCGTACCCCCGGTAACATCAATGCCATTCGCCCGATGAAGGATGGCGTGATCGCCGATTTCAGCGTGTGCGAAAAGATGTTGCAGTACTTCATCAATAAGGTTCACGAGAACAGCTTTCTCCAGCCCAGCCCGCGCGTGCTGATCTGCGTGCCCTGCAAGTCGACCCAGGTGGAGCGGCGTGCCATTCGCGAGTCAGCGCTTGGTGCCGGTGCCCGCGAGGTGTTTCTCATCGAAGAACCGATGGCCGCGGCAATAGGCGCGGGGCTGCCGGTGGACGAAGCGCGTGGTTCGATGGTGGTGGATATCGGTGGTGGCACCACGGAAATCGCCCTCATTTCGCTCAACGGCGTGGTTTATGCCGAGTCCGTCAGGGTCGGTGGCGACCGCTTCGATGAGGCCATCGTCACCTATGTACGGCGCAATTACGGTAGCCTGATCGGCGAGTCCACTGCCGAACGCATCAAGCAGGAAATCGGCGCGGCATTCCCCAGCTCGGAGCTGCGCGAGATCGATGTGCGCGGCCGTAACCTCGCCGAGGGTGTGCCGCGCAGCTTCACGCTCAATTCCGGCGAGGTGCTCGAAGCCTTGCAGGAGTCCCTGGCGACCATCGTCCAGGCCGTCAAGAGCGCCCTGGAGCAGTCCCCGCCCGAGCTCGCGTCCGATATCGCCGAGCGCGGTCTGGTGCTGACCGGCGGCGGTGCGCTGCTGCGTGACTTCGACAAACTGCTGGCGCAGGAGACCGGATTGCCGGTGATCGTTGCCGAAGACCCGCTGACCTGCGTCGCCCGCGGTGGCGGCAAGGCACTGGAAATGATGGATCGGCACACGATGGATCTGTTGTCGACCGAGTAAGCTGCAAGCCGCAAGCTACAGCTGCACAAGTCGGACCCCCTTTGCTCCGGCCTGCAGCGAACGGCTTGAAGCTTCTGGCTTTAAGCTTGCCGCTATGAGGTAACGGTCATCAAACTCCTATTCGCCAAAGGCCCCTCGCTTGGCGTTCGCCTGCTGGTGTTCGTCGTGCTGTCGGTTGCGCTCATGGTGGCCGACTCGCGTTTTGACACTCTTCGCCCGCTGCGCGCGCAGCTGGGCATGGTGCTCACGCCCTTCTACTGGGTCGCCGATCTGCCGGGGAGGATGCTGGAAGGCGCCTCCGAGCAGTTTTCCAGCCGCAGCGACCTGCTGGCCGAGAACGAGCGTCTCAAGGCCGAAGCCCTGGTGATGCAGCGGCGCCTGCAGAAGCTTGCCGCGCTCACCGAGCAGAACGTGCGCCTGCGCGAGCTGCTCAATTCCGCAGCGCTGGTGGACGATCAGGTGCTGGTGAGCGAGCTGATCGGTGTCGACCCCAATCCCTTCATTCACCGTATCCTCATCGACAAGGGTGAGAAGGATGGGGTCTTCCTTGGCCAACCGGTGCTCGATGCACGTGGTCTCATGGGGCAGGTGGTCGAGGTGATGCCCTTCACCGCCAGGGTGCTGCTGTTGACCGACTCGTCCCACAGCATTCCGGTGCAGGTCAATCGCAACGGGCTGCGCGCCATCGCCACCGGCACCGGCAACCCCGAGCGGCTGGAGCTGCGCCATGTCGCCGACACCGCGGACATCCGTGAGGGCGATCTGCTGGTCAGTTCCGGGCTGGGCCAGCGCTTTCCCTCGGGCTATCCGGTGGCCACCGTCACCGAGGTGATACACGACTCCGGTCAGCCCTTTGCCATCGTTCGCGCGGTGCCGACCGCGGCGCTCAATCGCAGTCGTTACCTGCTGTTGGTGTTTTCCGACCAGCGCAGTGCCGAGCAGCGCGCCGCCGAATCGGGCCTTGCCCAGGAGCAGGCCGACCTGGAATCGGGCGCGCGTGACGCAGTGGCGCCGCCTGCGGAGGGGCAGTGATGGACGGAACCCGTTACGGCGGCAGCTGGGTCATCTGGCTCAGCTTTATCGCCGGGCTGATCCTCAGCGTGATCCCCATGCCGGAATTTCTGGTGACCGGACGCCCGCTCTGGCTGGCCATGCTGCTCTGCTACTGGACCCTGTACCTGCCCCATCGCGTGGGCATGACCACGGCCTTTATGTTGGGGCTGGTGGCTGACGTGCTCTACGGCACCCCGCTGGGGCAGAACGCTCTGGTGCTCACGCTGGTCAGTTTCCTGGTGCAAGTGCTGCAACAGCGTCTGCGTATGTTTCCCACTTGGCAGCAAAGCCTGGTTGTCCTGATAGTGTTTGGTCTGGCCCAGCTGGTTCAGCTCTGGTTGCATGTGCTGGTGGGCAACCGGCCGCCGCCGATCGTGTCCTTTCTGCTTCCGGTGCTGGTCAGCGCGCTGCTCTGGCCATGGGTATTGGGCGCGTTGCGCGGCATCCGGCTGCGCCTGAGGGTCCATTGAAGTCCAACGGCGAGGAGGCACCCATGGTCCCTTTCTACCTGGCCTCGGCGTCACCACGCCGGGCCGAACTGCTGCGGCAGATCGGCGTAGCCTTCGAGACGATATCGGCACCGGTCGACGAGTCGGTCCGCGAAGGCGAGGCGCCCGCCCGCTACGTCGAGCGTTTGGCCAGGGCCAAGGCCGAAGCCGCGCTGGCGCTGCTGACGGCGCCCGCGGCCTGTGTGCTGGGCGCCGATACCGCCGTGGTGCTGGACGGGCGCATTCTTGGCAAGCCGCGTGACTGGCCTGATGCAAGGGAAACCCTGACGGCGCTGTCCGGGCGTGAGCACCAGGTGCTCACAGCCATAGCGGTTGCCGACAGGAACCGGATAGAAGCGCAGGTCGTCACCAGCCGGGTGACGTTCCGCTGTCTCGAAGACACGGAAATCGGCGCTTACTGGGAGACCGGCGAGCCCTGCGACAAGGCAGGTTCTTATGGAATACAGGGATTGGCGGCAGTGTTCGTCAGTCGAATGGAAGGGAGTTACTCGGGCGTGGTCGGCTTGCCATTGTGCGAAACGGCGCAATTGCTCCAGCGCTTCGGTGTCGCGCGCTGGCGCCTCTGAAACGCCAGCGGTTGCCAAGGGTCACGTCCGGGGCCGGAAAATAACGAGAATCAGCCATGAGCGAAGAAATCCTCATCAACATCACTCCCATGGAATCGCGGGTCGCCGTGGTGGAAAACGGGGTATTGCAGGAGGTGCACGTCGAGCGCACCCAGAAGCGCGGCATCGTCGGCAACGTCTACAAGGGCAAGGTGGTCCGGGTGTTGCCGGGAATGCAGGCCGCCTTTGTCGATATCGGCCTGGATCGTGCGGCTTTCATTCATGCTTCGGAAATATCCAGCCGTGAGGGCAACGCCGTCGAGCCGATCAGCACACTGGTGCATGAAGGCCAGAGCCTGGTGGTGCAGGTCACCAAGGACCCGATCAGCAAGAAAGGCGCGCGGCTCACCACCCAGCTTTCCATTCCGTCCCGTTACCTGGTCTACATGCCCGGCACCAGCCATGTCGGCATTTCGCTGAAGATCGAGACCGAGGCCGAGCGGGAGCGCCTCAAGCAGGTGGTGCTCGAGTGCATGGCCGCCGAAGGCATCGAAAAGGCCGGAGGCTTCATCCTGCGCACGGCCGCCGAAGGCGCCGGGCGCGAAGAGATCCTGGCCGACATTCGCTACCTGCGCCGCCTGTGGGAGCAACTGAGCAGCCAGAAACAGGCTGCCCGTGCCCCGACGGTGATCTACGAAGACCTGGTGCTGGCTCTGCGCACGCTGCGGGATCTGGTCAATCCGCGGATCGAGAAGATCCGCATCGACTCGCGCGAGACCTTTCAGAAGGTCGGGCAGTTCGTCAGTGAACTGATGCCGGAAATCGCCGACCGGGTCGAGCATTACCCAGGCGAACGGCCGATCTTCGACCTCTACGGCATTGAGGACGAAATCCAGAAAGCGCTCGATCGCAAGGTGCCGTTGAAGTCCGGTGGCTACCTGGTGGTGGATCCGGCCGAGGCGATGACCACCATCGACGTGAACACCGGGGCCTTCGTCGGACATCGCACTCTCGAAGAAACCATCTTCAAGACCAACCTGGAGGCCGCCACCTCGATCGCCCGCCAGCTGCGCCTGCGCAACATTGGCGGGATCATCATCATCGACTTCATCGACATGGAAGACGGGGAGCACCGCCGGCAGGTGCTGCGTACGCTGGAAAAGCAGCTCGAGCGGGATCACGCCAAGACCAACATCATCGGCATCACCGAGCTGGGCCTGGTGCAGATGACCCGCAAGCGCACCCGCGAGAGCCTGGAGCAGGTGCTCTGCGAGCCCTGTCCGAGTTGCCAGGGCCGGGCCAAGCTGAAGACACCCGAGACCGTCTGCTACGAGATCTTTCGCGAGATCCTGCGCGAGGCGCGTGCGTACCAGGCCGAGGGCTACCGCGTGCTGGCGAACCAGAAGGTGATCGACCGGCTGCTGGACGAGGAGTCCGGCAACGTGGCGGATCTCGAGAGCTTCATCGGTCGCTCGATCCGCTTCCAGGTCGAGATCAACTATTCCCAGGAACAGTACGACGTGGTGCTGCTGTGACCGGGAAATGTCGGTGATCCGGCTCGCCCGTTCACCGCGGATGCCGCCGTGGTAGGCGCACGGCTGGCGGCGCAGGTGTCCGCCAGGTTGTGTTGGGTCCTTGCCCTGGGTGTGATCCTGCTCGGCTGTTATGTCAGCCTCGGGCGGCAACTGGTGCCGCTGCTTGCCGAATACCGGCTCGAGATCCAGCAGCAGGCCGAGAGAGTCCTGCAGGTGCCGGTGCGCATCGGCCGGGTTGAAGGCCAGTGGTCGAGATTCTCGCCGCGGCTGGTGGTCCACGACCTGACGCTGGGCGAGGGCGGCGATGCGCTGCAACTGGAGCGGCTGACGGCGGTGGTTGATGTGGTTGAGACCCTGCGCAGCCGTCAGATCAGCCTCTATGCGCTGGAGCTTGAAGCGCCACGGTTGCTGCTCGAGGAGGACGCCGAGGGCAGTTGGCGACTGGAGGGCTGGGCAAAGGCAGAAAGTCCATCGCCAGCCGACCCGCAACCTGTTCTCGAGGGGCTGCAGCGCCTGCATCGGGTCAGTGTCCGTCACGGCCAGGTTACCCTGCAGCCGTTCGAGCAAAGCCCGCGCACCCTGAACTACGTGGACCTGCAGCTGACCAACAGCGGCCCAAGCATGCGCCTGGACGGTCGCGGGCTGTTGCCTGATGGCCAGCGGTTGAGTCTGTCCGGTGAGGCGCGTGTCGAGCCGGCGCGCTGGTGGGATGCGGAGCTGGAGGCGTTCATCGACTTGCCTTCAAGTGATTGGAGCGGCTGGTGGCCGCAGCGCTGGGGAGGTGAGTGGCCGGTGCAGAGGCTGCAAGCCGGTGGCCGGGCCTGGTTGGACTGGGACCCGCAGGGCCTGCGCCGGATGGTGCTGGACCTGCAAGGGCCGAGGCTTGAGGCCGGGCTCGGGGAGCAGCCAATGCTCCTGGAAGACGTGAGCCTCCGGCTGCATCTGCAGCGCAGGCCCGAGGGTTATGAGACCGTACTGTCGAACCTTGCCTTCAATCGCGACGGCCAGCGCTGGACGCTGGCGGACATCGGCATCCGTCAGGGGAGGCGGGAGGACGAGGCCGGTGTTACCTGGCAGCTGATGACCAAGCGGCTCGAGCTCGAACCCCTGCTGCCTCTGGTCGAGGCGCTGGCGCCCCTGCCGGACCCGCTCGGCGCTGTCCTGGCCGACCTCCAGCCCCAGGGGACGCTGCGTAACCTGACGCTGTCCTACGAGCCGCAGGCGCTGGCAGCGCAGCGCCTGCATTATCAGGCCAATCTCGAGCGGGTCGGCTTTAGCGCGCGCGAATGGATTCCGGGTGCCGACCGGCTAAGCGGCAGCATCCGGGGTGATCTGGGCGGTGGCGAGCTGCGACTGAACGCTACGGACGTGGGCTTTCACCTCGCGCAGCTGTTTCCCGAACCCTGGCGCTTCGAGCAGGCCGCCGGCCAACTGCGCTGGACACTGGACGAGGAGGCCATCACCCTGGCTTCGCCATGGGTGCAGGCGAGCGGGGAGGAAGGCCACTTCAGCGGGGACTTCCTGATCCGCCTCAATCGCGATCCGGCGCGGGAAGACTACATGGACCTGAGAATCGGGCTGCGTGACGGCGATGCCCGTTTCACCGAACGTTTTCTGCCGAGCCGCCTGACGGCGATGAACCCGGCGCTCGTCAGCTGGCTCCAGCAGGCAGTGCGCGGCGGCCGTGTCGAGCAAGGCTTCTTTACCTACCAGGGTGCGCTGAATCCGGGCTTCCCGCCCGAGGCGCGGCAGATCAGCCTGTACATGAAAACCTCCGGTGCAGAGCTCGCCTACCTGCCGGGCTGGCCCTCGCTGCAGGAAGCGAGCGGCGAAGTCTGGGTGGAGGGCAACAGGGCGCGAGTCCAGGTGGCGCAAGGGCGGATATTCGATACCCGCGTACATGACGTGACGGCCCGGATCGGGGCTGCCGAACCCGGTGCCCCGGTGCGCCTGCAGCTTGACGGCGAGTTGGACGGGTCCCTGACCGATGGTCTGCGGCTGCTGCATGAGGCCCCCCTCGGTCTGGCCGACGACTTCGCCGGCTGGCAGGCCGAGGGGCCCGCCAGCGGCCGGCTGGCGCTGGATATGCAGCTTGGCGGGGAAACACGCCCACAGGTGGTCGTCGACCTGGCCACGGCTGGCGCGCGCCTGTCGATCGCCGAGCCGGCGTTGCGCTTCGAGCAGCTGAGCGGCGAGTTTCGCTTCGACAGTCAGACAGGCCTGAGCGGTAGCAACTGGCAAGCGCAGAGCCTTGGGCATCGGGTCGTTGGTCGCGCGTTGGCCACGGGGACGCCGGCCCGGCCATCCAGCCGGATCGAGGCGAGCGGCGTCATGCGGTGGCCGGCGTTGCGTCAATGGCTCGGGGTCGAACAGGACCTGCCACTCCAGGGTGAGCTGCCCTACCAGTTGCGCCTGACCCTGGCCGGGAGTGACAGCGAACTGCAGGTCGACTCGTCGCTGATCGGCCTGGTGATCGAGCTACCGGCGCCGTTCGGCAAGGCCGCGGGGGTGCGGCGGGATTCAAGCCTGCGCATCAGCCTTGGCGGCGAAGAGCGGCTGTATGGCTTCCAGCACGCCCGGTTGGCGGCCGTGGCCTTTGCCTCCGCACCGGGGGACTGGCGCGGCGGGCGCGGAGAGCTGCGGCTGGGAGCGAGCAATGCCGATCTGCCGGTGCAGCCGGGTTGGCGGGTGCGCGGCCGGCTGGCCGAGTTCGACTGGAATGCCTGGCAGGCGATCGTCGGAGCGGGTTCGGCCGGCGACGCCGAGCCGCTGGGCGAGGCAGCGGATCTGCTGCGTGATCTGCAGATCGGCATCGGCCGTTTCGAGGGGTTTGGCGCGAGGGTCGAGGATCTGGCGGTTTCCCTCGCACGACAAGGTCCGGCCTGGAAGGCGGAATTGAGTAGCCAGGCGGTCGAGGGAAGCATCCTGCGCCCCGACGCGGCGGGCGAGCCGATGCAGGTCGAGCTGCGCCGCCTGCGGTTATCTCCGGCGGTCACGCCTGAACCCGGCTCGGTGCCAGCTAGCGACCCACTGGCTGACGTCGATCCGACGACGCTGCCAGCGCTGGATCTCAGTATCGAGAGCCTGTGGCGCGGCGATGACCCGCTGGGGTCGGTCGGGCTCGCGTTGCGTCCTGTCAGTGGCGGAGCGGAGTCCCAGCTCGACCTGAATCTAAAGGGCCTGCGCATCGGCGGTACGCTCACCTGGCGTAACGGCCGGAGCGCCTACCGCGGTCGTATCGAGGGCGATAACATCGCCGATGTCCTGGTCGCCTGGGGCTTCGCCCGCAGCGCCACCAGCGAGCGTTTCAATCTGGACGTGGACGGACACTGGCCGGGCTCGCCGGTGTGGTTCAGCTTCCTGCACTTCAGTGGCCGCCTGGACCCTGTGCTGCACAACGGCCAATTCGTCGAGCTGGAGGGTAGCGCCCAGGCGCTGCGGGTGTTCGGCCTGCTGAACTTCGATGCCATTGGTCGGCGCTTGCGCCTGGACTTTTCCGATGTGCTCGGCCGGGGACTGGCCTACGACCGGGTGACCGGGCAGCTGCAGGCCGAGCGGGGGCTCTACCGGACCGAAGTACCCCTGGTCCTGAAAGGGCCTTCCAGCGACCTCGAACTCAGGGGGACCCTCGATCTCGCGCAGGATCGCATCGACGCCAAATTACTGGTCACCTTGCCGCTGACCAATAACCTGCCGATTGCCGCGCTGCTGGCCGGCGCGCCCGCCATTGGCGGTGCCATCTGGATCGCAGACAAGCTGCTGGGCGATCGTATCGCCCGCTTCGCCAGTGTGCAGTATGACGTCCAGGGTCCCTGGCAGGCGCCCGCGATCACCTTCGACAGACCCTTCGAAAGCGCTCGGTAGCGGCTGGACGATTGCGCGGCTGTGGGTCAGGATGGACCTTTGTCGCCGTGCGAGAGGCTGCATGTCCCTAGCCGTGATCCAGATGACTACCCAGGCCGAGGTGCGTACCAACCTCGCCAGTGCCCGGCGCCTGCTCGAACGCGCCGCCGAGCAGGGTGCCCAGCTGGCCGTGTTGCCAGAGAATTTCGCTGCCATGGGTCATCCCGACCCGCGTGCGCTAGGCCGTGCAGAAGCGCTGGGCGAGGGGGCGATCCTGCCCTGGTTGGAGGCCACGGCACGCGAGCTTGGATTGTGGATCGTGGCTGGCACCCTGCCGCTGCCGCCCGATGGCCGGCCCGACGGCAAGCCACGCGCCTGTTCGCTGCTGTTTGACGCAGAGGGGCATCGCGTGGCCCGCTACGACAAGATTCACCTGTTCGATGTGGACGTCGCCGACAACCGCGGCAGCTATCGGGAGTCCGACGATTACGCCGCTGGCAGCGCGCTGGTGGTGGCCGATACCCCGGTGGGTCGTCTGGGGCTGAGTGTGTGCTACGACCTTCGCTTTCCGGAGCTTTACGGCGCTCTGCGCCAGGCCGGTGCAGAGCTCATCAGCGCGCCATCGGCCTTCACCCGGGTGACCGGGACCGCGCATTGGCAGGCCCTGATCCGCGCCCGGGCGATCGAAACCCAGTGCTATCTCCTGGCTGCCGCCCAGGGCGGCGAGCATCCTGGCGGCAGGCAAACCCATGGCCATTCGGCTATCGTCGACCCCTGGGGTCGGCTACTCTGCGAGCAGGCTCAGGGCGAGGGTATGCTCCTCGCCAGCCGCGATCGCGCCGAACAGTTGGCGATCCGGCAACGCATGCCGGTGTCGAACCACCGTCGTTTTACCGTGCCGTACCTCCTCGAGGTCGGCCTATCGGAGTGACTATGACTGATCTGCTGTTACCCGCCACCGAGCGACTGCTGAGCCCCGGCGGGCTCGGCCTTGACGACCTGCCCGGGCTGCTCGCCGAACTGGCCGGGCCGGGCATCGACGCGGCCGACCTGTATTTCCAGGACCAGATGAGCGAGTCCTGGGTGCTCGAGGATGGCATCGTCAAGGAAGGCGGTTTCCATCTGGAACAGGGCGTTGGGGTCAGGGCCCTGTCCGGGGAGAAGACCGGCTTCGCCTATAGCAATGCCATCACCTCCGAGGCCTTGCGCCAGGCCGCCCAGGCGGCACGCTCCATCGCGCGCAGCGGCCAGCAGGGACAGGTCGCGCTGCCCAGGCGCGCCGCGTTCAGCGAACTCTACGAACGCGGTAATCCGCTCGATGACCTGGATCGTGGGGCGAAGGTCGCACTGCTCAAGCGAGTGGATGAGGCGACCCGGGCGCTCGACCCGCGGATCAAGCAGGTTACCGTCAGCCTGGCGGGCGTCTGGGACCACGTTCTGGTGGCCGCGATGGACGGCAGCCTGGCGGCCGACATTCGTCCGCTGGTGCGCTTCAACGTGAGCGTCATCGTCGAGCAGAACGGCCGCCGCGAGCGAGGCGGGCAAGGTGGCGGAGGCCGCACCGGCTACCGTTACTTCCTCGAGGAGGACCGGGTCATGGGCTACGCCCGCGAAGCTGTACGCCAGGCGCTGGTCAATCTGGAAGCAGTGCCGGCGCCGGCAGGCAGCATGGAAGTCGTGCTCGGCCCGGGCTGGTCGGGTGTGCTGCTGCACGAAGCCGTGGGCCACGGGCTCGAGGGCGATTTCAACCGCAAGGGCAGTTCGGCCTACAGTGGCCGAGTAGGGCAGAAGGTGGCTTCGTCACTCTGCACCATCGTCGATGACGGCACTCTCGCCGACCGTCGCGGGTCGCTCAGCGTCGACGACGAGGGCACTCCGACTCAGTGCACCACGCTGATCGAGAACGGTGTCCTCAAGGGTTACATCCAGGACAAGCTCAACGCACGCTTGATGGGCGTCGCCGCCACTGGCAACGGCCGCCGCGAATCCTACGCGCATCTGCCGATGCCCCGAATGACCAACACCTACATGCTGGCCGGGCAGAGCGATCCCCAGGAGATCATCGGTTCGGTGAAGAAAGGCATCTATTGCGCCAGCCTCGGTGGTGGCCAGGTGGACATTACCAGCGGCAAATTCGTCTTTTCCACCAGCGAGGCCTACCTGATCGAGGACGGTCGTATCACCAGACCGGTCAAGGGCGCGACGCTGATCGGTAATGGGCCGGAAGTGATGAACCGGGTCTCGATGGTGGGCAATGACCTGGCTCTGGACAATGGCGTGGGCACCTGCGGCAAGGATGGTCAGTCGGTGCCGGTCGGGGTCGGGCAGCCGACGTTGAAGATCGATGCGATTACCGTCGGCGGCACCGGCGTCTAGTCATTGTCTTGGAATGCTGGCGGCCTGAGGCTGAACGACGATCGAGGCGCTTCTTCGTCGGGCGTCCAGCCTTCAGCGCTGCGCTGTTTCCCGGTTTTAACGCAACCCGCGCTTGGTTTCGTCGAGTTCGCGGATGTATTTGAAGACTTTACGACTGGCCGCTGGAGGTTTGTTGTGGGCTGCCTCGTGCTGGGCATGCCGGATGAGGCTGCGCAGGTGCTGACGGTCGGTCTCGGGGTACTCGCTGACGAAGGCATCCAGCGCTTCGTCGCCATTGCCTATGAGCCGGTCGCGCCAGCGCTCCAGTGAGTGGAAGCGCTCGTTGTACTGACGGCTGGAGGCATCCACTTGGTCCACCAGGGCCAGGATGGCGTCGATGTCCTGGTCACGCATCAGCTTGCCGATGTACTGGATATGGCGTTTGCGGGCGATGTGCGCCTTGTGCTTGGGGGCGTCTTCGATTGCCTTGCGCAGGGCGTCGGAGAGCGGCAGGCGGTCGAGCAGCTCTGGCTTGAGGGTGGTGAGTCGCTCGCCCAGCTCTTGCAGACCGTGCAGTTCACGCTTTATCTGCGATTTGCTTTTTTCGCCGGCGTCGTCGGCGTTGGAAAGATCAGACATGGGGATGGTCCAGAAGGAAACGCCGCCATGATAACAGCAGCAGGGGTACTCATTGGTTGCCCCTGGTTGCGCCGTGAGGCCGTGCCGCTCGAAGGCGCGGTGCCAAGGGTTCCGAACATGCTTGGGAGTGCTTATGAGTGAAGTAGCAGGGATCGGTCCGGCCGATCTGGAGGGGTTGCGCGACAAGGTCCAGCGCATCATCGACGAAGCGCGTCGCCAGGGCGCCAGCGCCAGTGAAGTCTCGGTGTCCATGGAGCAGGGCCTGTCCACCTCGGTTCGCCAGGGCGAGGTGGAGACCGTCGAGTTCAACCGGGACCAGGGCTTCGGTATCACTCTCTACGTTGGCCAGAGCAAGGGCTCGGCGAGCACCACCAACAGCGGCGACGAGGCCATCCGGGAAACTGTCGCTGCGGCGCTGGCAATCGCTCGGCACGCCTCCGAGGACCCCTTCGCCGGCCTCGCGGACGCATCGCTGATGGCCCGGGAGTTGCCCGATCTGGACCTCTTCCACCCCTGGGACATCCTCCCCGAGCAGGCCATCGAGCTGGCGCTGGAGTGTGAAAACGCGGCCTTTGCCTGCGATCCGCGCATACGCAACGCCGACGGCACCAGCGTCAATACCCACCAGGGCTGCCGCGCCTACGGCAACAGCAACGGTTTTCTGGGCGGGTACGCCAGTACGCGGCACAGTCTCAGCTGCGTCATGATCGCCGAAAGCGACGGGCAGATGCAGCGCGACTACTACTACGACGTCAGCCGGGTGGGCCCCGCCATGGCTTCGGCGGTTAGCATCGGGCAGCGCGCTGCCGAGCGGGCGGTACGCCGCCTGGGCGCCCGGCCGGTGCCGACCTGCGAGGTGCCCGTGCTGTTCGCTCCGGAAGTGGCAACCGGTCTGTTCGGGCACTTTCTCGGCGGGATCTCGGGCGGGAATCTGTACCGCAAGGCGTCCTTTCTCGAAGGGGCGATGGGCGAGATGATCTTTCCCGAATGGCTGACCCTCGACGAGCGGCCACACATTCCGCGCGGCCTCGGCAGTGCCAGCTATGACGGCGATGGGCTGGCGACCTACGCCAAGCCTTTCGTCGAGCAGGGGCGGCTGGTGTCCTATGTGCTGGGCACCTATTCGGGACGCAAGCTGGGAATGCCGAGCACCGCCAATGCAGGTGGCGCGCATAACCTGTTCGTGACCCATGGCGAGGACGATCAGGCCGCCCTGATCCGCCGGATGGGGCGCGGACTGCTGGTCACCGAACTGATGGGGCAGGGCTTGAACCTGGTCACCGGCGATTACTCTCGGGGTGCCGGGGGTTACTGGGTGGAGAATGGCGAAATCCAGTTTCCGGTTCAGGAAGTGACCATCGCCGGCAACCTGCGGGACATGTTCCGCCAGATCCTTGCCGTGGGAAGCGACGTGGAAACGCGAGGCAACCTGCGTACCGGTTCGGTGCTGATCGAGAAGATGATGGTGGCTGGAAGCTGACTGGGGGCCTTGCGCCTTGAGCGACCGAGGGCGTAGGAGCCCCCTTGGTCGCTGCTACTCGCCTTCTTCGAAGTAGTCTTCGATCAGGTCGACCAGTGCCTGCAGGGCTTCGTCGGCCTGCTCGCCGTCGGCGCCGACCAGGATGGGGGTTCCCTGGCTGGCGGCGAGCATCATCACTGCCATGATGTTCTTGCCATTGACCAGACTGTCGTTGCTTCGGCCGATCTGTATGTCGCAGGGAAATCGGCTGGCCACGCCAACGAACTTCGCCGCCGCGCGGGCATGCAGACCAAGCTTGTTGATGATGACGACTTCGCGGATCGGCATGTCAGGGCGCCTCCCCTGCGCTGTGCCGAGGGGCTCGAAGCCTTGCCAGGCGCGTCATGAACTGAGCTCCCGGTGGCGGATCTGCACGTTCTTCAGCGTGGCCTTGAGCGCCTTTCCTAGCCGCTCGGCCAGGTATACCGAGCGGTGCTGCCCGCCCGTGCAGCCAATCGCCACCGTCACATAGGCACGATTACTGGCAGCGAAGCGTGGTAGCCACTTCTGCAGATAGGCAAAGGTATCCTGGTAGAGTTCCTCCACTTCCGGCTGCGCCGCCAGGTATTCGCTGACGACCTGCTCGCTGCCGGTGTGTTCGCGCAGCTCGGCCTTCCAGTAGGGATTCGGGAGGCAGCGCACGTCGAAGACCAGATCCGCGTCTACCGGCATGCCGCGCTTGAAACCAAAGGATTCGACGAGAAAGGCGGTGCCGGCCTCCGGCTGGTCCACCAGGCGCAGCTTGAGGATGTCGCGTAACTGATACAGATTGAGCCTGGACGTGTCGATCTTGAGGTCCGCCAGATCGATGATGGGTGCCAGCAGCAGCTCTTCGTCCTCTATCGCCTCGGTCAGCGAGCGGCTCTCATTGGTCAGCGGATGACGGCGACGGGTTTCCGAGAAGCGTTTGAGCAGGGTGGCGTTGTCGGCGTCCAGATAGAGCACATCACACTGGATGTGGCTGGCGCGGACCTGGTTGAGCAGGTCGGGAAAACGTTTGATCTGGCTCGGCAGGTTGCGGGCGTCGATCGATACGGCAAGACGAGGGTGCAGCAATTCGGTATGCAGCAGGGCCCGCTCGGTGAGGTCGGGCAGCAGGGCGGCAGGCAGGTTGTCGATGCAGTAGAACCCGTTGTCTTCGAGCACATCCAGCGCTGTGCTCTTGCCTGAGCCGGAGCGCCCGCTGACAACGATCAGGCGCATGGCCGCTAGCGTCCGTTCTGCGCGTCGACCACCGCCTGATACAGGCTTTCGTGGGTCGCCGCCTGACGCAGGCGGGTACGCACATCTTCGCGATCGAGCATGCTGGCGATCTGCCGGAGCAATTCGAGATGCTCGTCAGTGGCAGCCTGGGGCACCAGCAGAACGAACACCAGGTCCACGGGCGCGCCGTCGATGGCATCGAAATCCACCGGCGTTTCCAGGCGCAATACCGCGCTGAGTGGCGTGCTGCACCCGGCAAGACGACAGTGGGGGATCGCGATTCCGTTGCCAAAGCCAGTGGAGCCCAGCTTTTCGCGGGCCACCAGACTCTCGAAAACGAGCTGGCCTTCGACATCCGGGAGGTCGGGAGCCACCAGCTTGGCTATCTGCTCAAGAACGCGCTTTTTGCTACCGCCGGGGACGTTCACCAGGGAGCGTCCGGGGGTAAGGATATCTTCGAGTCGGATCATGGTCGCAAGCGGTCAGCGGGCATCCGCGCCCTGCAGACGTTCGATTTGCTTTTCCTTGTGTTTGATCAGTTGACGGTCGAGCTTGTCGATCAGGGAGTCGATGGCGGCGTACATGTCCTGATGTTCCGCGTTGGCGACCACTTCGCGCCCCGCGACGTGCAGCGTCGCTTCGGCCTTCTGCTTGAGCTTTTCGACCTCGAGGATAACCTGGACATTGATGATGCGGTCGAAATGACGTGCCAGGCGTTCGAACTTCTCGTCGACGTATTCACGCAGTGCGTCAGTTACTTCGAGATGATGCCCGCTGATATTGACATGCATACTGCTTCTCCTTGTGTACCAGCAAATTGGTAGGCATGACGGCCTGCCGCTGCCAAAACTATCACATCAACCGCTTGCGCTCGCTGGACGGGGCGATGCCCAGCGACTCCCGGTATTTAGCCACCGTACGGCGTGCCACCTGGATGCCTTGTTCTTCCAGTAGACCAGCGATCTTGCTGTCGCTCAACGGCTTTTTTGCGTTTTCCGCAGCGACCAGCTTTTTGATGATCGCGCGGATTGCAGTGGAGGAGCATTCGCCGCCTTCGGCGGTGCTGACATGGCTCGAGAAGAAGTACTTGAGCTCGTAGATGCCGCGCGGGGTATGCATGTATTTCTGGGTCGTGACCCGCGAGATGGTCGACTCGTGCATGCCCACGGCTTCGGCGATGTCATGCAGGACCAGCGGCTTCATGGCCTCGTCGCCATAGTCGAGAAAGCCGCGCTGGTGCTCGACGATCTGGGTAGCCACCTTCATCAGCGTCTCGTTACGGCTCTGCAGGCTCTTGATGAACCAGCGCGCTTCCTGCAGCTGGTTGCGCATGAAGGTGTTGTCGGAACTGGAGTCGGCGCGTCGTACCAGGTTGGCGTAATGCGCATTGACGCGCAGACGTGGCATGGCTTCCTGGTTCAGTTCGACCTGCCAGCGGCCGTTGTTCTTGCGAACGATGACGTCCGGGACGACGTACTCCGGCTCGCTCGCCTCGATGTGCGAGCCCGGGCGCGGATTGAGCGTCTGGATCAGTTCGATGATATCCCGCAACTGCTCTTCCTTGAGTTTCATGCGGCGCATCAGCAGGCTGTAATCGCGGCTGCCCAGCGCTTCCAGGTGATTGCTCACCAGCAGTTGGGCCTCCTCCAGCCAGGGAATGCCGACGGGCAGCTGGCGCAGTTGCAGGAGCAGACACTCCCTGAGGTCGCGGGCGCCGATGCCGGCCGGCTCGAACTGCTGGATGCGGCGCAAGACCACTTCCACCTCGTCGAGCTCGATCTCCAGTTCGGGATCGAGCCCGGCGTGGATCTCTTCGAGGCTGTCGTCGAGATAGCCTTGGGCATTGATGCTGTCGATCAGCGTCATCGCGATCAGCCGATCGGTATCGCTCATCGGGGCCAGGTTGAGCTGCCACAGCAAGTGGCTTTGCAGGCTCTCACCCACCGAAGTGCGGCTGGTGAAGTCCCATTCATCGTCATCGTTGCTGGGCAGGTTGCTTGCGCTGCTCTGGTAGATGTCGTCCCAGACGGTATCGACCGGCAGTTCGTTGGGAATGCTCTCGTTCCAGTCTCCCTCGCCCAGTGTCGCTTCGGCAGGGTCTGCCGCCTCGTAGAGGCTTTCCTGCTCAGGTGCCGAGGATTCGCTACCGCCTCCGTCCTGTGCATCGGGCGCGCCGTCACCGCCGGTTCCCTCGTAATCGTCGCCGTCTTCCTGGCGTTCGAGCATGGGGTTGGCTTCCAGCGCTTCCTGGATTTCCTGTTGCAGGTCCAGGGTGGATAGCTGGAGTAAACGTATGGCCTGCTGCAGCTGCGGTGTCATCGTCAGCTGCTGGCCCATCTTCAGGACTAGCGATGGTTTCATGGTTGCAAACTTGCTGCCCGGTTCCCGGCGCGCGCGCCCGTTCGACTTCACCGGCGCGCTTGGCGCCGCTCAAAGCAAATTATATGCCTGATACAGCAGGCTTTGCCTAGACCCTAGTGCGTCGCTTAAAGCCTGAATTCATGCCCCAGATACACTTCTTTCACCAGCTGGTTGGAAAGGATGCTGGCGGAATCGCCTTCGGCGATCAGCTGGCCTTCGCTGACGATATAGGCCGTCTGGCAGATGTCCAGAGTTTCGCGGACGTTGTGGTCGGTGATCAGCACACCGATGCCGCGGTCACGCAGGTGATGGATGATCTGCTTGATGTCGCCGACCGAGATCGGGTCGACGCCGGCGAAGGGCTCGTCGAGCAGTATGAACTTGGGTGCGGTGGCCAGTGCCCGGGCGATTTCCACGCGGCGCCGTTCACCGCCGGAGAGGCTCATGCCGAGGCTGTCGCGGATGTGGGTGATGTGAAACTCTTGCAACAGGCCTTCGAGTGCGGCGAGGCGGCCGGCGCGATCCAGATCCCTGCGGGTTTCGAGGATGGCCATGATGTTCTGGGTAACGCTGAGCTTGCGGAAGATCGAGGCTTCCTGGGGCAGGTAACCGATGCCGGCGCGGGCGCGTCCGTGCATGGGCAGTCGCGTCACATCCTGCTGATCGATGAGTACGCGGCCCTGGTCGGCCCGGACAAGGCCGACGATCATGTAGAAGCAGGTTGTCTTGCCGGCTCCGTTGGGGCCGAGCAGGCCGACGATCTGGCCGCTCTCGATGGACAGGCTGACATCGCGAACCACCTGGCGGCCCTTGTACGCCTTGGCCAGGTGTTGCGCCTTGAGGATCGCCATCAGGGATTCTGCTCCGCAGGCCGGTTGCGCGGCTGGATGACCATGTCTATGCGCGGCCTCGGCGTGCTGACCTCGGTGCCGGCGCGGCCAGCGTTCACGATCTGCCGGCGGGTGTCGTAAACGATCTTCTCGCCCTCGAAGGTGTTGCCTTCCTGAACCACGCGAGCCTGGTCGATGAGCACCACGCGTTCATCGACGGCGAAGTACTGGATGGTCAGGCCGTAGGCCTGGACGATCGGGCGATCCACCGCTGGTTGCTGCTCGTAGTACGCAGGCTTGCCCACGGCGGTAAAGACATCGACGTCGCCGTTCTGGTCCTGGGTGATGGTCACGGTGTTGCCGGTGATTCTCAGCGTTCCCTGGGTGATCACCACGTCGCCGCGGTACACGGCCACGCCTTGGCGATCATCGAGTTCGGCGGTGTCGGCCTGAATGCGGATCGGCTGATTGCGATCTTCGGGCAAGGCCATGGCCGAGGCGCTGATGAACAAGGCGAGCAGGCCGGTCAGAATACGGGTTTTAGCGGAGCTCATGCTGCCCTCTTACGGTGGATAACAGTTCCATCCTGCCTTCATCCAGGTACGCATTCATACCGATGGCAGTGGTGACACCGTTGGCTGCTTCAATTCTAACGGCTTGTCGGGTCTGCGCATAATCCCTCTCGGGAAACACCGTCATGCTGCTGGTGGTGACGATGGTGGGGCGGCCACGCTGATCGGTGCGAGCGATACGAACCTGATCGATCAATTCCACCTCGGTACCGCCGGGGGCGACTTCGCCGCGCTCGCTGCGGACATGCCAGGGAATGTCACCGCCGCGATAGAGGTTGAGGTCGGGCAGGGTCAGCAGGCTGATGTCGCTGGAGCGCAGGTGCTCCAGGCGTTCGGCGGTGAGTACATAATGCAGGCTGCCGTCGGGCTGGAACTGCACGGTGCGCGAGCCTTCGACATAATAGTCGATGTCGGGCTGCTCGCCGACGATGGGCGTGGGCTGCATGAAAGTCTGCGGTCGGATGTTCCAGTAGCCGGCGGCGATCAGCATGGCTGCCACCACAGCGAGGAACAGTGGGACGCGTAGCCTGGCGACCATCTTCACCTCACAGATAGGCTGTCTGCGCGGCATCCAGATTGCCTTGGCCGCGCAGGATAAGTTCGCAGAATTCCCGCGCGGCGCCTTCGCCGCCTCGGGCCCGGGTCACGCCGTGGGCGTGCTGGCGGACAAAGGCGTCGGCACTGGCGACCGCCATCCCCAGGCCTACCCGGCGAATCACGGGCAAGTCGGGCAGGTCGTCGCCCAGATAGGCGACCTGGCGTGGTTCCAGGCCAAGCTGGGCGAGCAGTTCATCGAGCACCGCCAGCTTGTCTTCACGCCCCTGATAGATATGGTGGATGCCCAATCCCTGGGCGCGGCGCTCGACTACCGGCGTCTTGCGGCCGCTGATGATCGCGGTGCGCACGCCCGAATTGATGAGCATCTTGATGCCCTGGCCGTCCAGCGTGTTGAAGGTCTTGAACTCGCTGCCGTCGGTAAGAAAGTACAGCCTGCCGTCGGTGAGCACGCCGTCGACGTCGAAAATGGCCAGGCGAATATCCCGCGTGCGCGGCAGTAGCTCGTCCATTACATCACCCCCGCGCGAAGCAGATCATGCATGTTGAGGGCGCCGACCGGTTGGTCATCCTCGTCAACGACCACCAGTGCGCTGATCTTGTGATCCTCCATGATCTTCAGGGCCTCTGCAGCAAGCATTTCAGCGTGGGCCGTCTTGCCGTGGGGGGTCATCACCTGGTCGATGGCCACCTGGCGGACATCGACACCGCGATCCAGGGCACGGCGTAGGTCGCCGTCGGTGAAAATCCCCGCCAGGCGCCCATCAGATTCGACCACGGCGGTCATGCCAAGGCCCTTCTGGGTCATTTCCAGCAGGGCGTCGCGCAGCGAGGTGCCCCGCGCCACCAGCGGCAGGCGCTCGCCACTGTGCATCACGTGCTCGACCTTCAGCAGCAGGCGTCGACCCAGCGCACCGCCGGGGTGCGAGAAGGCGAAGTCCTCGGCGGTGAAACCGCGCGCCTCGAGCAGGGCGATGGCGAGGGCGTCGCCAAGCACCAGCGAGGCAGTGGTCGAAGAGGTGGGGGCCAGATTCAGCGGGCAGGCCTCAAGCTCGACCCGGGCATCAAGGTTGACAGCCGCCGCCCTCGCCAGTACCGAGTCGGGGTTGCCGGTCATGCTGATGAGGGTGATGCCGAGGCGCTTGATCAGTGGCAGCAGCGTCACGATCTCGTTGGTCGTCCCCGAGTTGGACAAGGCGAGGACGACGTCGGCCTGGGTGATCATGCCCATGTCGCCGTGGCTGGCCTCCGCCGGGTGCACGAAGAAGGCGGCGGTTCCGGTGCTGGCGAGGGTGGCGGCGATCTTGCTGCCGATGTGCCCGGACTTGCCCATGCCGACCACCACGACCCGGCCCTTGCAGGCGAGAATCAGCTCGCAGGCCCGGACGAAGGCGTCGTCGACACGGGTCTTGAGCTGTTCCACGGCTTCGATTTCAAGGCGAATGGTGCGCAGCGCAGATTCGATCAGTTGCTTGCTTTGGCTCATGGGCTTATGGCTGGTTAAAAGGCGGTGATTATACCGACAAAGCGAGATGGGCTCACGGGAATCCGCCGGTGGTGGCCGCTGGTGATGGTGGCCCTGGATGTAAGGGCGACGACAAATCCCCTTACCCTGTTCGCTATGGGGCCTTCGCCGGCAGTGCTATAGTGCGCCGCCTGTTTGAACCCCTGCGCGTATCTTTCGCGATGTAGCTGACGTCTATGGCAGCAGGCCGTACGCAAGGAGACCTGATGAGTTCTGCCAGCGATTTCGCCGTCGAGCTGAAGGGCGTGACCTTCGAGCGTAGCGGGCGAAATATTTTCGACAATATCGACATTTCCATTCCGCGCGGCAAAGTGACCGCGATCATGGGGCCTTCGGGGTGCGGCAAGACGACTCTGTTGCGGTTGATCGCTGCCGAGTTGCGCCCGGCGCGCGGCGAGGTCTGGGTCAATCAGCGCAACCTGCCGACGCTGTCGCGCAGCGATCTGTTCGACATGCGCAAACAGATGGGCGTGCTGTTCCAGAGCGGAGCGTTGTTCACCGATCTCGACGTGTTCGAGAATGTTGCTTTTCCGCTGCGAGTGCATACCAGCCTGCCGGAAGAAATGATCCGCGACATCGTCCTGATGAAGCTGCAGGCGGTCGGCTTGCGCGGTGCCATCGAGCTGATGCCCGATGAGCTGTCCGGCGGCATGAAGCGGCGCGTGGCGCTGGCCCGGGCCATCGCCCTGGATCCGCAGATTCTGCTGTATGACGAGCCGTTCGCCGGACAGGACCCGATCGCCATGGGTGTGCTTGTGCGCCTGATCCGGCTGCTCAACGATGCACTGGGAATCACCAGTATCGTGGTCTCCCATGATCTGGCCGAAACCGCGACCATCGCCGATTACATCTATGTGGTCGGCGATGCCCAGGTGCTGGGGCAGGGCAGTCCGGCCGAGCTGAGGGAGTCGGAGAACCCGCGTATCCGCCAGTTCATGAAAGGCCTGGCCGACGGCCCGGTGCCGTTTCACTATCCCGCGCCGGAACTGCGTCGCGATCTGTTGGGAGACGTCTGATGCGCAAGAGATCTCCTGTCGAACGGCTGCGCCTGATGGGGCGTTCCGGGCTCGACGTGGTGCAGGCGCTCGGGCGCTCGACGATATTTCTCAGCCGTGCGCTGGCGGGACGGCGCAGCGCCGGCGGCGGGATGCACCTGCTGGTCCGGCAGCTGTACTCGGTGGGCGTGCTTTCGTTGCCGATCATCATTGTGGCCGGCCTGTTCATTGGCATGGTGCTGGCGCTGCAGGGCTACAACATCCTGGTCGGCTTCGGCTCGGAGGAGGCGGTCGGGCAGATGGTCGCGCTGACCCTGCTGCGTGAACTCGGGCCGGTTGTCACCGCGCTGTTGTTTGCAGGGCGCGCCGGTTCCGCGCTCACGGCCGAGATCGGCAACATGAAGTCCACCGAGCAGCTGTCGAGCCTGGAGATGATTGGCGTCGACCCGCTCAAGTACATCGTGGCGCCGCGGCTCTGGGCCGGCTTCATCTCGCTGCCGCTGCTGGCGGCGATCTTCACTGTGGTGGGGATCTGGGGCGGGGCCATGGTGGCGGTGGACTGGCTTGGCGTGTATGACGGCTCCTACTGGGGCAACATGCAGCGCGCCGTCAGCTTCGACATCGACGTGCTCAATGGCGTGATCAAGAGCCTGGCCTTCGCTTTTGTGGTGACCTGGATCGCGGTGTTCCAGGGCTACGACTGCGAGCCCACTTCAGAAGGCATCAGCCGTGCCACCACCCGTACCGTCGTCTACGCCTCGCTGGCCGTGCTCGGTCTCGACTTTGTTCTGACTGCCCTGATGTTTGGAGATATCTGATGAAAACCCGGTCCCTGGAAATCGGTGTCGGCCTGTTCATCCTGGCCGGCCTGCTGGCCCTGCTGCTGCTCGCGCTGCGAGTCAGCGGCCTCAATGTCGGCGCGGCGCAGGACACTTATCGCGTCTACGCCTATTTCGACAACGCAGCGGGACTCAGTGCCCGCGCCCGGGTGACCATGGCCGGGGTGACCATAGGCCGCGTGGTAGCGGTGGATCTGGACCACGAGAGCTTCATGGGGCGTGCCACCCTTGAACTCGATTCGCGCCTCGACTACCTGCCGGTGGATTCCACTGCCTCGATCCTGACGGCCGGCCTGCTGGGCGAGAAATACATCGGTCTGAGTGTGGGAGGCGACGATGAAGTGCTGCGAGATGGTGGGGTCATCCGGGACACACAGTCCTCGCTGGTACTCGAAGACCTGATCGGCAAGTTCCTGCTCAATGCCGTAAACCGACCTGAACAATGAGGATTGCGCCTATGTTGACTGCCCTGCGCCGCGGCCTGCTGGTATTGCTGGCCATGCTTCCCCTGCTCGCCCAAGCGGCCAGCGAACCCCATCAGGTGATCCAGCGCACCACTGATGAATTGCTGGCTGACCTTGAACAGAACCGCGATCGCTACCGCCAGGATCCGGGAGCCTTCTATACGTCACTGGAGCAGATTCTGGGGCCGGTGGTGGATGCCGAAGGCATTTCTCGCAGCATCATGACCGTCAAGTATTCGCGTGCGGCCAGCCCCGAGCAGATGGCGCGTTTCCAGGAAAACTTCAAGCGCAGCCTGATGCAGTTCTACGGTAACGCGCTGCTGGAGTACAACAATCAGGAAATCCGCGTGCTGCCGCCGAGTGGCCGTCAGGACGCAGAGCGCACCAGCGTGGGCATGGAAGTGGTCGGCAATGGCGTCGTCTATCCGGTGTCCTACACCATGGTCAACCAGAACGGTCAGTGGCTCGTGCGCAACGTGATCATCAATGGCATCAATGTCGGGCTGCTCTTTCGCGACCAGTTCGACAGCACCATGCGGCAGAATCGTGGCGACCTCGACGCGACCATCGATGGCTGGGCGCGGGTAGTGGCAGAGACCAGCGAAACCACCACTGGCCAGCAGACAACCGGTAATGAGTGAGGCCAGTGTCAGGCTCGGCGAGGCGGGCGAACTGCGCCTCGCCGGCGTGCTCGACTACCGCACTGGCCCGGCCCTGCGCGAGGCGGGACGAAAGCTGATCGCGTCGGCTGGCGCGAGTGGTTTGCGTATCGATTGCGGCGAGGTCGAAAAGTCCAGCAGTGTCGGAATTTCCCTGCTGTTGGCTTTCTTGCGCGACGTCGGGGAGCAGGACGGCGAGGCACGGATCGCCAACCTGCCGCAGGATATGCGGGAGATAGCCCGGGTCACGGGCCTTCTCGACCTGCTCCCGCTGGAAGGCTGAGCGGCAGGCTTCGCAGCCTGCCTCCTTTTTTGTATGATGCCGGGCGTCCGGTTGCCCATCGAGGATTGAACATGCAGGCCGCAGAAGTGAAGAACTTCCTGGAAGAAAAGATCCCGGAAGCCCGTTTCGAGGTGGAAGGTGAAGGCTGCAATTTCCAGCTGAACGTGATCAGCGACGAGCTGGCCGGCATGAGCCCGGTCAAGCGCCAGCAGCAGATCTACGCACACCTGAATCCATGGATTCTCGATGGCAGCATCCATGCCGTGACCATGAAATTCTTCAGTCAGGGTGAGTGGCCGCAGCCGGCCTGACCATCACCGACGCTTTCCCCACCGCGCCCCCGCCCTGGCGGGAGGCGCGGTTTTGACGCTTACCGCGCGCGCGGGCAACGGAACACTCATGGACAAACTGATGATAACCGGCGGCGCTCGCCTCGATGGCGAGATCCGCATTTCCGGTGCGAAGAACTCTGCCCTGCCGATCCTGGCCGCCACGCTGTTGGCGGACACCCCGGTCACGGTATGCAATCTTCCCCATCTGCACGACATCACCACCATGATCGAGCTGTTCGGCCGCATGGGCGTACAGCCGGTGATCGACGAAAAGCTCAGCGTGGAGGTGGACGCCAGCGCCATCAAGACCCTGGTGGCACCCTACGAGCTGGTCAAGACCATGCGTGCCTCGATCCTGGTGCTCGGTCCCATGGTGGCGCGCTTCGGTGAAGCCGAGGTGGCCTTGCCTGGTGGCTGCGCCATCGGCTCGCGACCGGTTGACCTGCATATCCGTGGCCTCGAGGCCATGGGCGCGCAGATCGAAGTGGAAGGCGGCTACATCAAGGCCAAGACGCCGCCCGGTGGGCTGCGCGGTGCGCATTTCTTCTTCGATACGGTAAGTGTCACCGGTACCGAAAACGTGATGATGGCCGCCGCCCTGGCCAATGGCCGCAGCGTGCTCGAAAACGCCGCCCGCGAGCCTGAGGTCATCGACCTGGCGAACTTCCTCAATGCCATGGGTGCCAAGGTGTCTGGCGCAGGTACCGCGACCATCACCATCGACGGCGTCAAGCGCCTCGGTGGTGGTCGTTACAACGTCATGCCCGACCGGATCGAGACCGGCACCTATCTGGTGGCCGCAGCTGCGACCGGAGGCCGGGTCAAGCTCAAGGACACCGATCCTTCGATTCTCGAGGCGGTCCTGCTCAAGCTCGAGGAGGCCGGTGCCCATATCAGTACCGGCCCGAACTGGATCGAGCTGAACATGAAGGGCAACCGGCCGAAAGCCGTCAATGTGCGAACCGCACCTTACCCTGCGTTTCCGACCGATATGCAGGCCCAGTTCATCTCCCTGAACGCGGTGGCCGAAGGCACCGGCACGGTGATCGAGACGGTGTTCGAGAACCGCTTCATGCACGTCTACGAGATGAACCGCATGGGTGCGCATATCCAGGTCGAAGGCAATACCGCCATCGTCACCGGAGTCGACCACCTCAAGGGCGCACCCGTGATGGCGACCGACCTGCGGGCCTCGGCGAGCCTGGTGATCGCCGGTCTCGTGGCTGAAGGCGATACGCTGATCGATCGCATCTACCACATCGACCGTGGTTACGAATGCATCGAGGAGAAGCTGCAGCTGCTCGGCGCCAAGATACGCCGGATCCCGGGCTGACCAGCCGGCCGCCCGGCCAGGGCGCAATGTCTAGACCAAGGAATATCGCAATGCTCACCATCGCCTTGTCGAAAGGCCGCATCCTCGATGACACCCTGCCGTTGCTGGCCGAGGCGGGCATCGTGCCGACCGAGAACCCGGACAAGAGTCGCAAGCTGATCATCCCCACCACGCAGGAAGACGTGCGCCTGCTGATCGTGCGGGCCACCGACGTGCCCACTTATGTGGAAAACGGAGCGGCGGACCTGGGCGTGGCGGGCAAGGACGTGCTGATGGAGTTCGCCGGGCAGGGTCTCTACGAGCCGCTCGACCTGCAGATAGCCCGTTGCAAGCTGATGACCGCCGGCAAGGTGGGAGCTGCCTCCCCCAGGGGACGATTGCGGGTCGCCACCAAGTTCGTCAATGTCGCCAAGCGCTACTATGCCGAGCAGGGGCGCCAGGTCGACATCATCAAGCTTTACGGCTCGATGGAGCTGGCGCCACTGGTGGGCCTGGCCGACAAGATCATCGACGTGGTCGACACTGGCAACACCCTGCGCGCCAACGGCCTGGAACCCCAGGAGCTGATTGCCCACATCAGCTCCCGACTGGTGGTGAACAAGGCCTCCATGAAGATGCAGCATGCCCGCATCCAGGCGCTGATCGACACCCTTGGCCGCGCCGTCGAGTCCCGCCAGCACCCTTGACATCCCTGCGGCCAGCGCGCCGCAGGGCCTATCCATGTCATAGCGAAAATCTCGGGTGGCGACAGGGTAGGCTTGATAGAGTGGCTACCCGAGTCCATTGCCATTACACGAGGCTCTGCCATGACCACGCCCTTCGCCATTCGCCGACTCCACGCTGCCGACCCGGATTTCGCACGCCATCTGGATCATCTGCTGAGCTGGGAAAGCGTGTCCGACGACGCGGTGAACGGCCGGGTGCTGGAAATCATCAAGGCCGTGCGTGAGCGAGGCGATGAGGCGCTGGTGGAATTTACCCAGCGCTTCGATGGTGTGCAGGCCACGACCATGGCAGAGCTCATCCTGCCGCGAGAGCGCCTGGAGCTCGCCCTGACCCGGATTTCCAGCGAGCAGCGCGAGGCATTGGAAAAGGCTGCCGAGCGCGTGCGGATCTATCACGAGCGGCAAAAGCAGGACTCCTGGACCTACACCGAGGCAGACGGCACCGTGCTCGGCCAGCAGGTCACCCCGCTGGACCGCGCCGGGCTCTATGTGCCAGGCGGCAAGGCGGCTTATCCATCCTCGGTCTTGATGAATGCCATCCCAGCCAAGGTGGCCGGTGTGCCCGAAGTAGTGATGGTGGTGCCGACGCCCAAGGGCGAGCTCAACGAGCTGGTCCTCGCCGCCGCCTGTGTCGCCGGGGTGGATCGCGTGTTCACCATCGGCGGGGCGCAGGCGGTAGCAGCCCTGGCCTATGGTACTGAAAGCGTACCGCCGGTGGACAAGATCGTCGGCCCAGGCAACATCTATGTGGCGACTGCCAAGCGCCATGTGTTTGGCCAGGTGGGTATCGACATGATCGCCGGGCCGTCCGAAATCCTCGTGGTGTGCGATGGCGGGACCGATCCGGACTGGATAGCCATGGACCTGTTCTCCCAGGCCGAGCACGACGAAGATGCCCAGTCGATCCTGGTCAGCCCGGATGCCGCCTTCCTTGATCGCGTGGCCGAGAGCATTGAGCGCTTGCTGCCGACCATGGAACGTGCCGAGATCATCCGCACCTCCCTGCAGGCGCGCGGTGCTCTGATCCTGGTGGAGGACATGACGCAGGCCATGGCGGTGGCCAATCGCATCGCCCCGGAACACCTCGAACTGTCAGTCGCCGAGCCCGAGCGCTGGTTACCCGCGATCCGCCACGCCGGCGCGATCTTCATGGGGCGCTACACCGCCGAAGCCTTGGGTGACTACTGCGCCGGTCCTAACCACGTGCTGCCCACCTCCGGCACTGCGCGTTTCTCGTCGCCGCTCGGGGTGTACGACTTCCAGAAGCGCTCCTCGATCATTCACTGCTCGGCCGAGGGCGCCTCGGGGCTGGGCAAGGTGGCTTCGGTGTTGAGTCGCGGCGAATCGCTGACCGCCCACGCGCGCAGCGCCGAATACCGTATTAAGGCGTAAAAGCCGATAAAAGGCGCTGGAGGCTGAAGGCTGGAGGAGAAAGCGACGCAGGATCGCCTTTTCGTTCAGCCTTCAGCCTCCGGTGATCTACAGCCGATTCGCCTTCAGGCTACCGCGAGCGCCCGACAGGCATGTGTCGAAGATCCGAGGTTTTTCCATGAGTCGTTTTTGGAGCCCTTTCGTCAAGGACCTGGTGCCCTATGTGCCGGGCGAGCAGCCGAAGCTGACCCGCCTGGTCAAGTTGAACACCAACGAGAATCCCTACGGTCCTTCCCCCAAGGCCCTCGCCGCGATGCAGGCGGAGCTCAACGACAATCTGCGGTTGTATCCCGACCCCAACGGCGAGCGGCTCAAGCAGGCGGTTGCCGATTACTACGGGGTCAACGTCGCTCAGGTATTCGTGGGCAACGGCTCGGACGAGGTGCTGGCACATGCTTTCCACGGCCTGTTCCAGCACGGACGGCCGCTGCTGTTTCCGGACATCACCTACAGCTTCTACCCGGTCTATTGCGGACTCTATGGCATCGAGCCAGATATCGTGCCGTTGGATGAAACGTTCCAGATCCGTCCCGAAGACTACCGGCGGCCCAATGGCGGCATCATCTTTCCCAATCCCAACGCGCCGACTGGCTGCCTGCTGCCGCTGGAGTTGATCGAGCAGATCCTCCAGGCCAATCCCGACTCGGTGGTGCTGGTGGATGAGGCCTATGTGGATTTCGGCGGCGATACCGCCATCGCGCTGGTCGACCGCTACCCGAACCTGCTGGTCACCCAGACCCTGTCCAAGTCGCGTTCGCTGGCCGGGTTGCGGGTGGGCATCGCGGTCGGCCATCCCGATCTGATCGAGGCGCTGGAGCGGATCAAGAACAGCTTCAACTCCTACCCGCTGGATCGCGTGGCCATCGCTGGAGCCGCTGCTGCCTTCGAGGATCGCGAGTATTTCGCCGGGACCTGTCAGGCCGTGATTGACAGCCGCCGCCAACTGGTCTCCGAACTCGACGCCCTGGGCTTTACCACTCTGCCATCGACGGCCAACTTCATCTTTACCCGCCATCCGGGCCATGATGCCGCTCGGCTCGTTGCCGCATTGCGCGAGCAGGGCGTGATTGTCAGGCACTTCAAACTGCCGCGTATCGAGCAGTTCCTGCGCATCACCATCGGCACGCCGGAGCAGAATGCGGCGCTGGTGGCCGCACTCGGGGCGTTGGTTTGATCCGCTTCACTGGGGGCGATCTGCCGCCCCTAGCGTTCTTCCTTGAGGATCTGCGGGCGCATGCCGACTTCCGCCTTGAGCGTCAGCGGCTTGTTGTTGCGCATGATGCGAATGTCGATGATGTCGCCTGGCCGCGCCCGCGCCACCTGGTTCATCGAGGAGCGGCCGTCGCTGGCCTCGGCGCCGTCGATGCTCAGAATCACGTCCCCCGGCTGGAGCCCGGCGCGCGCTGCGGGCCCGTCAGCATAGGCCCCGGCGACCACGATACCCTGGCGGCCCTGCAGACCGTACGACTCGGCGAGCTCGGAGGTCAATGATTGCACTTCCACGCCGAGCCAGCCGCGGATCACCTGGCCATGCTCGATGATCGATTGCATGACCTCCAGGGCCAACTTGACCGGTATCGCGAAGCCGATGCCCTGCGAGCCACCGGACTCGGAGATGATCGCGGTATTGATACCGATCAGGTTGCCGCTGGCATCTACCAGCGCGCCCCCCGAATTGCCCCGGTTGATCGCTGCATCGGTCTGGATGAAGTCTTCGTAGGTATTGAGGCCGAGCTGATTGCGCCCGGTGGCGCTGATGATACCCATGGTCACCGTCTGACCGACGCCGAACGGGTTGCCGATGGCCAGCGCCACGTCGCCGGTACGGATGTCGTCCGAACGCCCGATGGTGATGGCCGGGAGCTCCTGCAGGTCGACCTGCAGCACCGCGAGGTCGGTTTCAGGATCGCTGCCGATGACCCGCGCCAGGGTTTCCCGGCCATCACGCAACGCCACCACAATCTGATCGGCGTTGGCGGTGACGTGGTTGTTGGTCAGCAGGTAGCCGTCCGGGCTCATGATCACCGCCGAGCCTAGGCTCGACTCGATGCGCCGTTGCCGCGGCGGATTGTCGGCGAAGAAGCGCTGGAAGGTGGGATCATTCTCCAGGTTCGGCCCGGCCGGGTTCGGTACCATCTTGGCCGTATAGAGGTTGGCGACCGCGGGCGCCGCGCTGCTGACAGCCTGGGCATAAGAGTAGGGCTGCGCCTGCTGCAGGCCGAGCGGCGGCGCCTGCTGCAGGCGATAGGCTGGCTGCTGTCCGAGACCCACCCAGTGGGGATAGCGCTGGATGATCAACAGGGCCACCAGGAGACCGGCCACCAGTGGCCAGCCGAAATAGCGCAGGGCGTTCACCATCGACTTCTTCATCCAGACAAGGTTGCGGGCGCGCCAGGCACCCCTTAACGTGGCGGGCATTATACGAGTTGCGTGACGGTTGCGAGGGGCATCCTTGCGCGCGCGCTTTTCCGGAGATGTCCATGCCCATCGCCCTGACCGAACTGGTCGCCGAGACCGATCGTTACCTCAATGCCTCGAAAATTGCCGACTACTGTCCCAACGGGCTGCAGGTCGAGGGGAGGGTGCAGGTGCGGCGCATCGTCAGCGGCGTCACTGCCAGCCAGGCGTTGCTCGACGCCGCCGTCGAACAGGGTGCCGATGTGGTGTTGGTCCACCACGGCTACTTCTGGAAGAACGAAGATCCGCGCGTGGTGGGCATGAAAGGGCGTCGTCTGAAGACCCTGCTGGTCCATGACATCAGCCTGTTGGCTTATCACCTGCCGCTGGACGTGCACCCCGAGGTCGGAAACAACGTTCAGCTGGCGCAATTGCTGGGACTGCAGGTCGATGGCTTGCTGGAGCCGGACGATCCGAAGTCGGTGGGTCTGGTGGGAAGCCTGCCGGCCAACATGATGCCCGCTGAGTTTGCCGAGCACCTCCAGCGGACACTGGGCCGCCAGCCGCTGACGATCGAGGGTGATCGCCCGATCCGTCGGGTCGCCTGGTGCACGGGCGGAGCCCAGGGCTACATCGAAAAGGCCGTGGCCATTGGCGCAGACGCCTACCTGACGGGCGAAGCCTCGGAACCCACCGTCCATGTCGCCCGGGAAACAGGTCTGAGCTTCTATGCCGCCGGCCATCACGCCACCGAACGCTACGGCGTCCACGCGTTGGGCGAGTGGATGGCCGAGCGGTTCGGAATCGAGCATCGATTCGTTGATATTGATAATCCGGTTTGATCGGGGAGTCGGGGAGCTGGAAGCCGGCGCCGGCAGGGTTTTCTGGGTGGGGCTTTCGCAGGAGGGGCCTTGACTCGGCGTTCCTGAATTTTTACTTCAGGCTTCAGGCATTCATATATCTATTCCGTTTACGTCTAAGCGCTCCCCCTGCTTAGAACCCGGCGCCATGGTAAAGTGTGCGTAATCTCGGCCTGCCGGCCGTCATCTGCCATTCGTGAGTAGCCCATGGTCGACAAACTGACGCATTTGAAGGAACTGGAGGCGGAAAGCATCCACATCATTCGTGAGGTGGCCGCCGAGTTCGACAATCCCGTGATGCTCTATTCCATCGGCAAGGATTCCGCTGTGATGCTGCATCTGGCGCGCAAGGCCTTCTTTCCAGGCAAGCTGCCGTTTCCGGTGCTCCACGTCGACACCCGCTGGAAGTTCCAGGAGATGTACCGCTTCCGCGAGAAGATGGTCAGCGAGATGGGGCTCGACCTGCTCACCCACATCAACCCCGACGGGGTCGCCCAAGACATGAATCCCTTCACCTACGGCAGTGCCAAGCACACCGACGTGATGAAGACCGAGGGGCTCAAGCAGGCGCTGGACAAGTACGGCTTCGACGCTGCCTTCGGCGGGGCCCGCCGTGACGAAGAGAAGTCCCGTGCCAAGGAGCGCGTCTACTCGTTCCGTGACAACAAGCACCGCTGGGACCCGAAGAACCAGCGTCCCGAGCTGTGGAACGTTTACAACGGCAAGGTGAAAAAGGGCGAGTCGATTCGCGTGTTCCCGCTGTCGAACTGGACCGAGCTGGACATCTGGCAATACATCTACCTGGAACAGATCCCGATCGTGCCGCTGTACTTCGCCGCCGAGCGCGAGGTCATCGAGAAGAACGGCACCCTGATCATGATCGACGACGAGCGCATCCTCGAGCACCTGACCGACGAGGAAAAGGCACGGATCACCAAGAAGATGGTCCGCTTCCGCACCCTCGGCTGCTACCCCCTGACCGGCGCGGTCGAGTCCGATGCCGCGACCTTGCCTGACATCATCCAGGAAATGCTGCTGACCAAGACGTCGGAGCGGCAGGGGCGGGTGATCGACCATGATCAGGCCGGCTCGATGGAAGAAAAGAAACGCCAGGGTTATTTCTGAGGATCACGCACAATGTCTCACCAGTCCGATCTGATCAGCGAGGACATCCTCGCCTACCTGGCCCAGCACGAGCGCAAGGAGCTGCTTCGCTTCCTGACCTGCGGCAACGTCGACGACGGCAAGAGCACCCTGATCGGCCGTCTGCTGCACGACTCCAAGATGATCTACGAGGATCACCTGGAAGCCATCACCCGCGACTCGAAGAAGGTCGGCACCACGGGTGAGGAGGTCGACCTGGCACTGCTGGTCGACGGGCTGCAGGCCGAGCGGGAGCAGGGCATCACCATCGATGTCGCCTACCGTTATTTCTCCACGGCCAAGCGCAAGTTCATCATCGCCGACACCCCCGGTCATGAGCAGTACACCCGCAACATGGCCACCGGTGCGTCCACTTGCGACCTGGCGATCATCCTTATCGACGCCCGCTACGGCGTGCAGACCCAGACCCGGCGGCACAGCTATATCGCGTCCCTGCTGGGCATCAAACATATCGTCGTCGCGATCAACAAGATGGACCTGATGGATTTCGATCAGGCCGTATTCGAAAAGATCAAGACCGACTACCTGGCGTTCGCCGACCGCATCGGCATGAAGCCGACCAGCCTGCACTTCGTGCCCATGTCTGCGCTCAAGGGCGACAACGTGGTCAACAAGAGCGAGCGAGCGCCCTGGTATGAAGGCCAGTCGCTGATGGAAATCCTCGAAACCGTCGAGGTCGCCGGTGATCGCAACTTCACCGACATGCGTTTCCCGGTGCAGTACGTCAATCGTCCGAACCTGAACTTCCGCGGCTTCGCCGGAACCCTGGCCAGCGGCATCGTGCACAAGGGTGACGAGGTCACCGTACTGCCGTCGGGCAAGAGCAGCAAGGTCAAGTCCATCGTCACCTTCGAAGGCGAGCTGGAGCAGGCCCAGCCCGGTCAGGCCGTTACCCTGACGCTGGAAGACGAGATCGACGTCTCCCGTGGCGACATGCTGGTGCATTCGGACAACCGTCCGCGGGTCACCGACAGCTTCGAGGCGATGCTCGTGTGGATGGCCGAGGAGCCGATGCTGCCGGGCAAGAAATACGACATCAAGCGCGCCACCAGCTATGTGCCGGGGTCGATCCCGAGCGTCGTCCACCGGGTCGACGTGAACACCCTGGAACAGGGCGCAGCCAGCGAGCTGAAGCTGAACGAGATCGCCAGGGTCAAGGTCGCGCTGGATGCGCCCATCGCCCTGGACGGCTACGAGTACAACCGCACCACCGGCGCCTTCATCGTCGTCGACCGCCTCACCAACGGCACCGTCGGCGCCGGCATGATCATCGCCGAGCCGCTGACCGGACAGAATGTCGACGGCCAGCACGGTGCCCTGGCCCACGTCACGCCCGAGGAGCGTGCCGGTCGCTTCGGCCAGCAGCCGGTCACGGTGCTCTTCAGCGGCCTGTCGGGTGCGGGCAAGAGCACCCTGGCCTATGCCGTGGAGCGCAAGCTGTTCGACGCCGGACGGGCCGTGTTCGTCCTCGACGGCCAGAACCTGCGCCATGACCTGAACAAGGGGCTGCCGCTGGATCGCGCTGGCCGTGCCGAGAACTGGCGCCGTGCCGCCCAGGTGGCGCGCCAGTTCAACGAGGCCGGGCTGCTTACCCTGGCCGCCTTTGTCGCCCCGGACGCCGAGGGGCGCGAACAGGCCAAGGTCTCCATCGGTGCCGAGCGGCTGATCACCGTGCACGTCCACGCCAGTGTGGAAAGCTGCCGCGCCAGGGACCCGCAGGGCCTGTATGCGGCCGGAGGCGACAACATCCCGGGCGAGTCCTTTGCCTACGATGCGCCGGGCGACGCGGATCTGGTGATCGACACCGATGCGCTGTCGGTGGAAGAGGGCGTCAAGCAGGTGCTCGCACTGTTGCGCGAGCGCAGCCTGATCTGATCAGCGAGGCAGGCCCGTCCCGCGAGGGCAGTGTTCTGACTGCCCCGGGACCGGTTGGCCGCGCGGCCCTTGCCCATGCGGCTGCCCCTGACTCTCTGCTTTGGTTACAGTACCGGGCTAGTCACAGCTACCCGGATGACCCGTGCCTGAAACTCCCCCTGCCAAGCCGGTAAAGAAGACCCGCACGCCGAGCGCCGCCTCGCTGCGCCGACGGGCGAAACTGACGGAAACCAAGCGCGCCCAGATCCTCGAGGCGGCGCTCGCCATGTTTTCCCGCTATGGCCTGCATGGCACCAGCCTCGATCAGGTGGCCAGCCGCGCGGACGTCTCCAAGACCAATCTGCTGTACTACTTTTCCAGCAAGGAAGAGCTCTATCTGGGTGTCCTGCGCCAGTTGCTCGATGTCTGGCTGTTGCCCCTCAAGGGATTTTCCGAGGAGCAGGACCCGGTCCAGGCAATTGGCGACTACCTGAGGGTCAAGCTGGAGTTGTCACGCGATCATCCGGACGAGTCACGGTTGTTCTGCATGGAGGTCATGCAGGGGGCACCGGTGTTGCTCACCGAACTGCAGCAGCCACTTCACGATCTGGTGGAAACCAAGGTGGCGGTGATCAACGCCTGGATAGCCGCTGGCAAGCTGGCGCCGATCGAGCCCCATCATCTGATCTTCTCGCTGTGGGCGACTACCCAGCACTACGCCGATTTCCGTGTTCAGGTGGAAGCCGTGGCGGGGCGGACGCTGGAGGATCCGGCCTTCTTTAGCGAGACCCTGGAAAACCTCCAGCGATTGTTTCTCGATGGCCTGCGGCCCAGGGCCGAGCCGGGTGCATCGCCGTCTTGACCCTCGCGCAGCCTTCTGGCCGAGAGGGTCGAGGCGGCTGTCCGGCCGGCGTCAGGCGACAGGCTTGGCCGCCAGTGCCGGGGTACTGCGGGTAAGGCCCGAGCAGGCATAATACAGGGCGCCGCCGAGTAGCGAGCCGGTGAACCAGCCGTAGCTGTAGAACCAGCTCAGCCAGCCGGTGGTCAGCGCGATGAGGGTCAGTGTCACCGGCACGCCGAAGGCAATGAAGCCGGCCCAGTTCACCGCCGGGTAGCTGCCGCCGTCGCGATACAGGTCGGGCAGCTCCAGCCGCTGCCGGCGGACCAGGAAGTAGTCCACCACCATGATCCCGGCAATCGGGCCGAGCAGGCTGGAGTAGCCCAGCAGCCAGTTGGAGTAGACGCTTTCCAGGCTCACGTCGGAAACGATCAAGCCAGCCTTCTTGAGGAGCTCATGGCTCATCAGCCCCAGCCCGATCAGGCCGGTGAGCAACACGGCCTTGGTCCGACCGATCAGTTTGGGGGCAATGTTCTGGAAGTCGTTGGTGGGTGAGACGATGTTCGCCGCGGTATTGGTCGATAGCGTTGCGATCACGATCAGCACCATCGCCACGCCGACCCAGAAGGGACTGTCGATGCGGCCGATCAGGGTTACCGGGTCGGAGATGGTTTCACCGACCAGCGAGGCGGACGCAGCCGTCATCACCACACCCAGGGAGGCGAACAGGAACATGGTCAGGGGAAGGCCAACGACCTGGCCAATGATCTGATCCTTTTGCGAGCGGGCATAGCGGCTGAAATCAGGGATGTTAAGCGAAAGCGTGGCCCAGAAGCCCACCATGGCGGTCAGGCCAGCCATGAAATAGGGCGCTACGCCGTCGCCTTCGGGGCGGTTGGCCGGCTGCGCCAGCAACTCGCCAACCGACATGTGCGGCATGGCCCAGGCCAGCAGGCCGATCGCGACCGCCAACAGCAGCGGGGCGGCGAGCGTCTCCAGCCACTTGATCGACTCGGCCCCACGCAGCACCACCCAGAGGTTGAGGGCCCAGAAGATCATGAAACCCAGCACTTCCCCCAGGCCGCCCAGGGCCCGCCAGCCTTCGAAAAGGGTACCCAGCAGTAGGGATATCGCCAGCCCGCCGAACAGCGTCTGGATGCCGAACCAGCCGCAGGCGACCACCGCCCGGATGAGGCAGGGCACATTGGAGCCGAGGATGCCGAACGAGGAACGCAGCACCACTGGAAAGGGGATGCCGTACTTGGTGCCGGGAAAGGCGTTCAGCGTCAGCGGGATCAGTACGATGACGTTGGCCAGCAGGATGGTGAGCAACGCCTCACCCACGGACAGGCCGAAGTAGGCAGTCAGCACTCCGCCAAGAGTGTAGGTCGGCACGCAGATCGCCATGCCGACCCAGAGCGCCGCGATGTGCAGGCTGCGCCAGGTCCGTTCGGCCGTACGGGTAGGGGCGATGTCGGTGTTGTAGCGCGGGCTGTCCAGGACTTCCGGTCCGGCATCCAGCTCATACAGGCCGTCGCGGTTGATTACCTGGGATCTCGTCTGTTGCATGCGGCTCTCCGAGCGGTCGGCTTTGGGCGCCCGGAGCGAACGCCGGGCAGGACAGCGCGAGAAGGAGTCAATAAGCGTGCCGAAAATGGCTTGAACTAGACCGATTGGTTTGTTCTAGCAAGCAACTTGCTGAAATAAAAGGAGAAATATTTCAGTGGCGGTCCTCCTGGAAGGGCGCAGGCGCCGCCCGGACGAGGCGCAGTCGGTGCGTTGTCCGGTCGCTCAGAATCATGCTGGTGCGTGAAGCGGCAGGCAGGAAGCGCCCAATTCAGCCCGCGCCATGGCGCAACGCTTTGATTCGCCGGCTTTAAGCTTGTGCCGGATGCGCATGGCGGGGCATGCCACAAGATGGTTCGCGGCTGCCCGAAAGGGGACAAGCGAGGCCGCAGCCCCTTTCAGCGCCTATGGTCTATTCGCTCGATTCGCGCAGCGCCTGGTAGCGCTCGTCCAGCTCGCGGCGAATCTGTCGGCGCTGTTGCGCATGGGCGTAGCGGCGGCGCTGCTCCACCGTTCGTGGTTGCAGGCTCGGCACCGGGACCGGCTTGCCCTCGTTGCCCATGGCGACCATGGTGAAGAAACAGCTGTTGGTATGGCGAACGGTGCGCTTGACGATGTCTTCGGTGACCACCTTGATGCCGATTTCCATCGAGGTGGTGCCGGTGTAGTTGACCGACGCGAGAAAGGTGACCAGCTCGCCCACATGAATGGGCTGGCGGAAGGTCACCTGGTCGACCGAAAGGGTCACCACATAGCTGCCTGCGTAGCGGCTGGCACAGGCGTAGGCGACTTCGTCCAGGTATTTCAACAGTGTCCCGCCATGGACATTTCCGGAGAAATTGGCCTTGTCCGGGGTCATGAGGACCGTCATGGTCAGCTGCGCGTTTTCACATTCCATGGGGGTGTCTGGGTAGCTCTGTCGGGTGGTGGCGAAGGCGCTACTTTAGTCTAATGCCGGTGGGTTGTGTGGAGATATTTCCCATCGCTGTAACCCGCGCCCTTGCCGGGTTTCCGAGGTTTGCTGGGTCGAATGGAAACGTCTTCGAATCGGCAAGGAACAGGTGCTGATATGCGGTCTATTGTCGCATCCCGGCGGGCCGGACCACCGGGCGGCTTTTTTTCCATCAGGCGTGGCCGAGATACCAACGCCAGCCCTGCTCGCCCACCTCGGCGGTGAACTGGCGGTGCTCCTCGCGCTTGATTGCCAAGCAGATGTGGTGAACTCGCTGCCCAGCGCTTCCTGTGCCCAGGGGGAAACGTGTACGCACGCCGTACGCCTGGGTCGAATCGGCCGTTGCGATAAACGTTCGAGAGGCCGACCGTTCGTCGAATATTGAAGAATGTTTCGCTTCGTATGGAACTTGGCTACCTCGTGAATATCGACATCGAGTGTGGCGATATGCCTGCTTGCCGGATGATCGCCTCCACCCCTTCAGCGATACCTGATGCCTGCCCGCCAGGCCAGAGGAATGGACTATGGAAAGTACTTTCGTTGCGCAAGAGGATTGCGGAGCTAAGGACCAGCAGGCTGACGCCTCAGCGGCCGCCAAGCTCAATATGGAGTGGGTGGTCTGTTACGGCCATGGCGGGGTCTTCAGTGTCTTCACCCGCGAGGCCGACGCGCATGCCGAAGCCGAGCTGTCCGGTGGTTACTGCTTCGCCATGCCGGTCATGCCGGTGAGGCCCGCAGTGCCACGTCTAGCGCCTTGCGTTATCCCTTGATCTCCAATCGGCTCTGGCCGTTGCCCTGCCGGCAGACGCGGACCTGTACCGGTATCCGCTCGTGCATTTCCGCCACGTGGGAGATCACCGCCACCTTTCGCCCCTGGGCCTGCAGGGCGTCGAGTGCATCCATCGCCACCTGCAGCGATTCAGGATCGAGACTGCCAAAGCCTTCATCAATGAACAGCGACTCGATTCGCAGCTTGCTCGAGGCCATCGATGCCAGGCCGAGTGCCAGCGCCAGGGAGACGAGAAAGGTCTCGCCACCTGACAACGAGTGCACCGAACGCAATTCGTCGCCCATCTCGGTATCCATCACCAGCAGCCCCAGCGGGCTGCCACCGCGCTTGAGGCGGTAGCGCCGGGCCAGTTGGCGCAGCTGCACATTGGTGTGCTGAACCAGCAGGTCGAGGTTGTAAGCCTGGGCGATCTTGCGGAAGGCATTGCCGTCCGCCGAGCCGATCAAACTGGCGATGCGCCCCCAGCGCTGGCTCTCGGCCTTTGCCGCGGCGATCTGCTGGTCGAGCGTCCGGCTCAGGCTGCGCCGCCGGTCGTCGTCGAGCAGCGCCGCTCGGGCCTCGCTGCAGTGCAGTTCGGCCTGCTGACAGGTCGCGAGGCGTTCGGCAAGGCGCTCGGCCAGCACCGCGCCGTCGATGGGTTGCGGTTGCAGCGCCTGGTGGGCGGCGAGACGCTGGGTGCGTTCCTGCAGACGCTCCCGGCAGCGCGCCAGGGCCTCGTTGTTCTGCGCCAAGCGCTCGCGGGCTTCATCGAGCAGCCTGTCGTCGAGCTGCAGCAGCTGCTCGAGGGTGGCATCGTCCAGCTCGGGATGGCCGGCGCGCCACCTGTTCAGCTCGGCCTCGATCTGCCCGCGTTCAGCGAGCAGTTCCTCGTGACGGACCTGGCAGGCGCCGCGCTCGCTCTCCAGTCGGCTCAATGTTACGCGCGCCTCGTTGAGTTGCTGGTCGACGGCGCTCCGGGCATCGCGCGCGACTTGCAGCGTCTGGTCGAGTTCGGCCTGCCAGCGCCTGCTGTCGGGCCTGGTGCCCAGCAAGGCCTGCAGAGCCTGACGACAGCTCCGCTCTCGGGCGACAAGTTCGGTCACGCGTGCATTACTGCTTGCCAGTCGTGTCCGGCGATGACCCTGTTCAAGCCGCTCACGCTCCAGTTCGGCCTGCCGCTGCAGCTGTTCTTCGGCCAGTCTGGCCTGGGCTTCGAGCTGGCGTTGGCGCTCGTCCACCTGGACTTCGAGCCTCATGAACGACTCGGCCGCAGCGGCGTGCCAGTGCTCCAGGCTGGCCGGGGGCAGGAGGGGTGCGAACTCGGCCAGGGTTTCGTCGGCCAACTGTCTATCTCTGGCGATGGCTTCGCGCTGCCGGTCGCGGAGTGAGGTGGCTTCGATGCAAGCCTCACGCGCGGTCTGCCAGTCGCGTTGCAAGGCCTCGGCCCGTTGCTGCAGCCTGAGCAGGGCCTGCTGGCCGGCAGCGGTCTCCTCGCGCTGCCGGCGCAGGCTGTCGAGGGTTTCGCTGAGCCAGGCATCACGCCGTTCGGCCGGTTGCGCCAGCAGGCTCGCATGCAGCGGCGAGGCCTGCAGCTGCGCCGCCAGGGGCTCCAGCTCGCGGACGATTTCTTCCTGCCGCTGGGTGCTGTCGCGCAACCTGGTATTGAGCGTGGTGAGCTGGTCACGCAGGGACTGCAGGGCTTCGTCCTGCGCCTTGAGCGACTGGCGGGCGCGCTCGGCCTCGGCTTCGTCGCGGCTGTCGAGCGCGGCGGCCAGGACGTCCGCGGCGTGCCAGGGATGATCGGCGCTGCCGCATACCAGGCAGGGCTCTCCAGGTTGCAGCGCCGCGCGCAGGGCCTGGACATCGGCGCTGCGGGCCAGGCGCTGGCGTTCAAGAAGCGCCAGCACCAGGGTCAGCGCCTGCTCCGCACGATCGCGCTCGGCGCGGGCCTGCCGGCCGGTTTCAGTCAGGGTTTCGCGTTGTTCGAGGAGATCCCGCTGCGTGGCGTGCAACTGTTGCTGACGCGCCAGCAGCATCCTGTGGCGGTTCCAGTATTCGCCCAGTGCTTGATGATCCCGTTCGCGCTCACGCAAGCTTTCCAGCCTCTCGCCGAGGGCGCCGAGCTGTCCCGCACCCTGGCCGTCGCCCAACTGGCGTTGCAGCTCGTCGAGAGCTCGGTGTGCCGTCTGCTGGGCGCTTTCGGCAAGCGCCGCGGCGCGTTCCAGGGCCGGCAGTTCGGCCGTGCCCTGGGCGAGCCGGGGAAGCAGCTGTACCAGATGCTGCAGCCGCGGACGATAGCCACTCCAGCTGGCGCATAGCGGTTGCAGGGCGGCGGAGGCGGCCAGCGGCTCGCTGAGCTGGGCCAGGCCGTGGGAAGCCTGCTGCAGGCGTTCGCCGAGGGCGGCCAGCGCCCCCTCGCCGGCAAGGTTGGCCTGTTCGGCCTCAGCCTGCTCCTGGCGTGCTCCGGCAAGCTCTTCGCCCAGTTGGGCCAGCCGGTCTTCCTCGCGGCGCGCCTGGGCCAGTGCCGGCGCGGCATCGCGGGTGTGCTGCTCGGCCGATTGCAAGGCCAGGCCGGCTTCTTCGCAGCGCTGCTGGAGCACGGCCCGGCGGGTCTCCAGCGACGCCTGCTCGGCCTGCCCGCGGCGTAGCGTCTGGCTGGCCTGCTCGATCAGCGGCCCTAGTTCGCGCTGGCGGACGAACCGGTGGCGCTGCGGCGCCAGCTGATCGGACAGCGTCAGGATGCGGCGCGCTTCGGCGAGCGATGCCCCTGCGGCCTCGGCTTCGCTCAGTTGGCCCGCGGCGGTCTCGCGTTCTGCGCTCAGCCGGGCCAGGCCATCGAGCCACTGGCGCTGGCTTTCGAGGCTGCGCAGCTCGTTCTGTTCGGCTTTCCAGGCGCCCTGCAGGGCCTCGTGGCGCGCTTCGAGCTCGGCTCGTGCCTCGGGTTCCAGCGGGCGGCTGCCACCCGCCTGCTGCTCGAGCTGGGCAAGGGTTTCGCGGGCGCTCCGGGCGCTTTCGAAGGCGGCCTGGCCAAGGCGACTGTAGAGGCCTGTATCGGTGAGCTTTTCCAGCAAGGTGCCGCGCTCGTTGTCGTCGGCCCGGAGAAAGGCGGCGAATTCGCTCTGCGCCAGCAGTACCGCGCGGGTGAACTGCGCCAGGGTGAGACCGAGACGCTCTTCGAGCTGCTGGCGGAACTCGCCCTTGGTGCGCGCCAGGGAAGTGCCGGTGTCCAGCTCGATCAGGCTCTGCTGACTGGCCTGCAGCTTGCCGCTCGCCTTGTCGCGAGCACGACGGGCCTCCCAGCGGGCCCGGTAGCGCCGCCCATCGATCCCGATGAAGTCCACCTCGGCGTAGCCGCTGCTGCAGCCGCGGCGCAGCAGGTTGCGCTCATCGCCGCTGCCGATCTCGTCCCCGGCGTCCGGCACCTTGCCACTGGTGCTGCCCTGCAGTCGCGGAGTGCTGCCGAACAGCGCCAGGCACAGGGCGTCCAGCAGGGTGCTCTTGCCTGCGCCAGTGGGGCCGGTGATGGCGAACAGGCCGGCGCTGGCCAGCGGCTCGGCGGTGAAATCCAGCAGCTGTTCGCCAGCCAGCGAGGCCAGGTTCTTCAGGCGAATGGCGAGGATCTTCACGGGCGATCCTCCTGCTCCACCTGCTGCAACAGACAGGCGAAGTCGTCCAGCGCCTGAGCGTCGGGCGGATCGCCGTATTGCGCTTCCCAGGCGCGGCTGAACAGCTCGGCCGGGCTGAGCTGATCGAGGCCGCAAAGCGCCTCGGTCTCGGCGCTGCCGGTACCGGCGTATTCGCTGGCGATGCGTACCAGCCGGCAGGCCTTGCCCGCCAGCGCCGTCTCGATACGCTGACGCAGGTCCGGCTGGGGTTCATCAAGGCGAACCCGAACCTCCAGCCAGGGCCGGTGGTCATCGAACAGCCCCAGCGGTGCCAGCGCCTCCAGCTCTGCCAGCACCGGAGCCAGCGAGTCGGGGCCGACGCGTAGCATGTCGACCGCGCGTGGCACGAGCAGAGACTCGACCTGACCAAGCTGCTCGCCGTCAAAGCTCACCAGCAGCACCTGATGCGGATAGCTCACTTCGGCGAACGACAGCGGCAGCGGCGAGCCGCTGTAGCGGATGCGCGTCTGCCCGGCGACCTTCTGTGGTTTGTGCAGATGGCCAAGGGCGACGTAGGCGACGCTCGGCGGGAACAGGCTGGCCGGCAGGGCCTCGGCGCTGCCGATGATCAGGTTGCGCTCGGAGTCCTCGGACACCGCACCACCGGCCATGTGGGCATGGCTGAGGGCGATCAGCGGTTGCCCCGGCTCGCGCGTGGCTTCGGCCGCAGCGATCAGGCGGCGATGCACCTCGTGGATGCCGGAAAGGTAGTCTTCGCTATCGGCCAGCCCGGTTACCTCGGCCGGGCGCAGGAAGGGCAGGGCGATGCACCAGCCGAGCACCTGCCCCTTCGCATCGGGGATCGGCAGCAGCAGCCGAGCGTGATCCAGTCCACCATCGGCCAGCCAGCCGATGCGCCCCACGGCATGCGCATTGAGACGCTTCATCAACGGCGCCGGCAATTCGATGCGCGCCCCTGAGTCGTGGTTGCCGGCAATCATCAGGATCTGTAGCGCCGGTCGCCGCTCATGGACGGCGACGATGAAGTCGTACAGCCGTTCCTGCGCCTTCAGCGGCGGGTTGACGGTATCGAAGATGTCGCCGGCAATGAGCAGCGCATCGACTGAATGCTGTACCACCTGTCCGAGCAGCCAGTCGAGAAAGGCGACGTGCTCGGCGTCGCGGTCCTGGCCGTGGAGGGCCTGGCCAAGGTGCCAGTCGGAGGTATGAATCAGGCGCATGGGAGTCAGGGAATCCGGGGCAGACAGAGGGATGACAGGACGCGGACGCTACCGGGACGGGTCCGGGCTTGCAAGGCGGTCAAGGCGATTGCCGAGTGTCGGCGACAGCTGTCGGGGGCACACCGCTTCGCTGTAAACCGACGAGTGGTCGGAATCCCCACGCAGGCACAGAGTCTTTGTGACATCAATAAAAAACCCATAATTTTTGACCTTGCTGCGTGAGTACTGTCGATGAAGACCCTTTCCAGACACCTTGCCGATAATTTCACCTCGCAATATCGGACCCGTGTCGAGCCGCAGGATGATGGCTATCTGCTGGTCCGCGTCGGTTACCCAATCAACGGCACCGAGACCACCCGGGTCATTGCCGGACAGCAGGTAAAGAATGAATTGCTGGTGGAAACCATCCTCGAAGACATCCGCAACGAGCTGGCCAAGCCGCACTGAGCGCCGCGGTGACCGAGCGGGTCAAAAGATCCGTTGATGCGCATTCTTCTCGTGACGTGACCGTTAGCCGGATCCTTCCACGCCTGGCAAAGGTACTGGTCTCCCTGGCGGGACTGCTGTTTACCACTTGGGGCGCGTTGGCCCTGCATTACCGCCTCGCCTGGCCGGCGCCACTGGTCCATGTCGCCGTCGCGCTCTGGTGTCTTTTGGGCCTTGCGCTGCTGGTACTGCTCTGGCGCCGGGCTGCCGGTTCGGCGCTGGCGGGGTTCCTGGTCGGCTTCGGTGTGCTGCTGCTCTGGTGGCAGGGCCTGGAGCCTGCCGCTGAGCTCGACTGGGCTCCCGAGGTCGCCGAGATGGCCAGCGGCAGTCTGGAAGGTAACCAGTTGCTGATGCGCAATGTGCGCAACTTCGACTGGCGCAGCGAGGACGACTTCACCGAGGCCTGGGAGACCCGCCGCTACGACCTTGACCGACTGGTGTCGGTGGACCTCTTCACCTCCTACCGGGGCCTGCCAGCGATTGCCCATGTCATCCTGTCCTTTGGCTTCGATAATGGCCGCTTCCTGGCGTTCTCGGTGGAAGCGCGCAGGGAATATGGCGAGGCCTGGTCCGAGATCGGCGGTTTCTTCAAGGAATACGAGCTGAGCATCATCGCCACCGACGAGCGCGACGCGATCCGCCTGCGTACCAACGTGCGCGGCGAGCAGGTCTATCTCTACCGTCTGAACATGGGCCACACCACCCTGCGCGCGCTGCTGCTTTCATACATGGAACAGGCCAATGCACTGCAGGATCGGCCGCGCTTCTATAACACCCTGACCGCCAACTACACGACCCTGGTATTCGACATGGCGCAACGGCTCATCGGGGGCCTGCCGCTCGATCCTCGCCTTGGGCTGTCTGGCTACCTGCCAGGCTACCTCGAACGGCTCGGCGCCCTGACCTCCGGATATTCGCTGGAAGAGTTGCGCACGCTCGGGCACGTCAACGTCCGCGCCTGGCAGGCGGGTCACGACGAGGCATTCTCGCTGCGCATCCGTCAGGGCGTACCGGCGCCCTAGAGTTCGTTGCGCCGGGCCAGCGCGCCGATCCGGTCGGCGGTGCGCAAGGCGATGGCCTGGATGGTTTCCGAGGGATTGACCCCGCCCGAAGTGGGGAACACCGAGCCGTCGCAAATCCACAGGTTGGGGATGTCCCAACTGCGGCAGTCGGCGTCGACCACGCTGCTCGCCGGGTCAGAGCCCATGCGCGCGGTGCCCAACAGGTGCGCGGTGCCTTCGGCTTCGCTCCAGATGTCCCGGGCATCGATGGCTTCCAGGCCCTGGCGCATGAACCCCAGGGCGTGTTCTACCAGGCGCCGGTCGTTGTCGCATTCGGACCAGGTTACGCGGGCGATGGGCAGGCCAAGCGGGTCGCATTCCTCGGCGAGGGTCACCCGGTTGCGCTCCTGAGGGAGGGTCTCGCCGACGATCTTCAGGCCCACCTGATGGTTGTAGTGGCTCATCTGCTCCATCAGCGCCTGGCCCCAGAGTCCGCGATTGCCGGTCTGTGTCGCCGCCCACGCGGCCGGCAACGGACCCTGGCTCATGATGGCGTAGCCGCCGAAGAAGTCCTTGCCACGATCCTCGTAGTTCCAGTGTTCGGTGATCGACAGCGAGGGTGGCCCCTTGTACCAGCGAACCTCTTCCTCGAGCCTGCCCCAGACCGCCTGGTTGGTGTGTACCATGAGATTCTTGCCTACCAGTCCCGAGCTGTTGGCCAGTCCGTGCGGGTAACGAGAGCTGGCCGAGTTGAGCAGGAGCCGGGGCGTCTCGATGGCATAGCCGGCAACTATCACGTGTCGGGCGCGTTGGAAACGCCACTCACCCTGGCGGTGGAAGTGCACCCCGCTGACCCGCCCGTCTGAACCCGTCTCGATGCGACCGACCATGGCCAGGTCGCGGATCTGCGCGCCGGCCTTCACCGCCCAGGGGATCCAGGTGATCAGCGCGCTCTGTTTGGCATTGGTGGAGCAACCGGTCACGCAGAAACCACGGTAGACGCAGGGTGGCGAGTCGCCGTGGGGTGCCGAGACGGTGGCCAGTGGGGTCGGCGCCCAGGCCACGTCCATGGCCTCGCAGGCCCGCGCCAGGGCGAGTCCGGAGGCATTCACCTCGTGTTGCCGATAGGGGTAGCGGCCGCGCTTGGGTCCCCAGGGATAGCGCACCGGGCCGGCGATCTTCAGGGCTTGTTCGACCTGACGGTAGTAGCCCCACATCTCCTGCCAGTCCAACGGCCAGTCGACCCCGTAGCCCAGCAGCGAGCGCGACTTGAACCACTCGGGCCGGAAGCGCAGCGAGACCATGGCGAAGTGCACGGTGCTGCCGCCGACCGCCTTGCCGCTGTTGTTGGTGCCGAGCTTGAGCGGGTTGTTTCCGTCGCAGAGGCGTTCGTCGGTCCAGAAGAGCTTTTCCTGGTGCGCTTCGTCGGAGGCGAACTCCTCCAGGGGACGCCACCAGGCGCCCGCGTCGAAGGCCACTACCGAAAAGCCCATCTCGGCCAGCCGGCAGGCCAGCGGAGCGCCGCCTGCGCCCGTACCGACGATGGCGAAATCGACCGGCTGCGAATCCGGATATTCCTGCATCGGCATCCAGCCGCCGCGCTGCAGGGGGTTTGGTGCGCGGCCGGCATGGCCGCGCGGCTGGCGCAGGGCGTCGTTGAGGTAATCAGCGGACATGTCGGTTCCTGTATTCGGCTTTTGCCTCCATGCCGGGCCGGGCTTCGACCGCCTCCCAGGGGTCGGCCGAGTCCGGGCCCAGGCGCACATAGCCACGCGGGTTGGCCGGGCCGCCAAAGCCGATGTCGTTCCAGGCGTCGGGATGGCCGTAGTAGGCTGAAGTCAGGTCGTGCAGCAGGCGCTGGCTGAAGAACAGGCCGCAAGGCATCGGGCCCCAGGCCGGGTGACTGAGCTCATCCTGCTGCATGGCGCGGAGCAGGGCATCCTGTGACTCGGCCGCCAGCCTGGCGAAACCTCGCCCATGTTTCGCCAGTGCCTCGGCGTCCAGCGCCGCCAGCCCCTGGTGCCAGGCCTGGCGCAGTGGCGGCAGGCGCGCGTCGCGATAGCCGTCGCCGCGATTATCGTGCAGCTTGTCGTCCACCAGCGCCGCCAGCGCAAACGCGGGGCGATACCCCGGCTGGGGCAGTATCCGCGCGCAGATCGCCTCGAGGATCGACCATTCGCCGGCATCGCAGAAGCGTGGCTGGCGGGGCAGGGCGAGTCGCTCCTCGATCACCGCACGGGTCGCTGGATCCCAGGAGGGCGTGTGGCGTTTGTCGAGTACGTTGTAACCGGGGTAGAGCTGTTTCATCCGTCCCACCATTTGTAGCGCTGCAAGGCCTGGCGCTCCTCGTCGAGCAGCCGCTGCGCGGCCAGGCCCGCCAGGGCGAGGCCGGTGAAGGCCGGGGGAGCGGGCAGGGGCGGGCCGGACTGCAGGTTCTGTCGCCAGTTGTGCCAGCCGCCGTGATTTCGCGCGACGCCCAGGGCGTGATAGAGGCTGCCGGCCAGCCCCATCAGGGCGGTGAAGCGCAGCGCCAGGCGCGACAGACGGCGCAGGCGCGGCCTGTCGCGCCTGGCCAGCGCACTGCCGGCCAGCAGCGCCGCTGACAACGGCGGGGCGCTGACGGGAAAGAACATCGCCGGGTTCTGGAAGGCACCGCGAAAATGCAGCAGTCCGGCTTCGGCCGAGGTGCCGATCAGGCCGGCCGCGGTCATCAGCGCCAGCGACTTGCCGGCCGGCAGGCCGATGACCTTCGGCACCCGGTCATGGGTCTCGCTGCGCAGGCGCTCGGCGTAATGCCCCAGCACGCCCGACAGCACCAGTGCGGCCGGTGCGCCCAGTGGCGCGGCGTAAAACAGGTTGGTCCAGCCGAAGCCGCCAGGCCGCTTGGCCACGTTCCACAGGTGGAATGCACTGCCGGCAGCTCCGGTCAGCACGGTGCCGATGTAGATGGCATTGCGTAGCCGTCCGGCATGGGGCGCGCGATCAGCCAGACCCTCGCTGCTGGCCAGCAGCGCCAGGCTCGAAGTGGCCAGCGGGGTGTACATCGCCCGGTTTTCGAACTCGCCCCGGTAATGCTCCAGCGCGCTGTCCAGCGCCACGGCGCCAGCCAGCACCCCGGCGCCGCGGTTGAGCCGGCGCGCGGCATGCACCAGGGTTGCATCGGCGGGCCTCGAGCCGCTGCGGCGGTACGCCTCGTGGCGATCCCAGGCGACCGCCAGTGCCCCCAGCGCACCGCTTGTGGCAAACGCCAGCCATTGCAGTCTTGCACGTGAAACCATCCCTGGACCTCGTCAGATGATGTGGCGCTGCGCGTCGGCGTGCCTGAACTGCAGGCCGTGACCGGGCGCGTCGAGATCGGGCGTGATGTGGCCCTGCTGCAGCCGGGGCGCGCCGTCGAACAGCAGGGCTTCGATCCGCGCGTGATCGTGAAACCATTCCTGGTGCAGCAGCCGGGGTGCCGCACAGGCCACCGGCAGGTGCAGCGCCGGTGCGCAGTGGGCCGAGAGCCCGACATGAAAGCTTTCGCAGAGCGCGGCGGCCTGCATGAAGCCGGTCACCCCGCCGCAGCGAGTCAGGTCGGCCTGCAGCACATCCACCGCGCCGGCCTGCAACAGGTGGCGAAAATCGTCCAGGGTGTAGGCATATTCCCCAGCCGCGACGTCCATCGGCGTGCCGGCGGCATCCAGGGCCGTGCGTACCCGGAGCAGCCCCTGGAGATCGTCGGAGCTGACCGGCTCCTCGAACCAGCCGATCTCCAGGTCAGCCATCTGCGTCGCCAGGGCGATGGCCTGGCGGCTGCTGTAGGCACCATTGGCATCGACGAAGAGCGTCGCCTCGCCGATGGCCTCCAGCACGTCTTCGATGCGCGCCAGCTCCCGGCTCGGCTCGCCGCCGATCTTCATTTTCACCCAGCGGCAGCCGTCCTGCTCGGCCCAGCCACCCAGTTGCTCGCGCAGTCGCCCGTCGTCGTAGGCGGTGAAGCCGCCGCTGCCGTAAACGGGCACCCGGTCGCGCAACGGGCCAAGCAGCGCTGCCAGGGACAGCCCCAGCACCCGCGCCTTGAGGTCCCAGAGTGCGGTGTCGATCGCCGAAATGGCACAGGCCGCGAGGCCGGAGCGGCCCAGGTTGCGTACCGCATGCCAGAGGCCTTCGCTGGTGCGCGAGGGGCTCATGACATCCCCTCCCTCGATCACACCCCGCAGGGTGCGGTCGATCAACGGCAGCAGGGCGGCGTCGGCATAGGTATAGCCCAAGCCGGTATGTCCTCCGGCGTCCACCTCGACCACCACCAGGGTGGTCGCGTTCCAGGCCAGGGTGCCATCGGCCTCGGGCTGGTCGGTGGGTATCCGGTAGGCCGAAGCGCGAACGGCGGTGACAGGGATATCGAGCCTGGCCATTACTTGTCCTTGTCTCTACCCGGCACCACGCTGCCCAGCACTTGTTTTGCGGTCTGCTTGATGATGCCAGCCTGGTCGGGATCGCCATGGAGCAAGGTGGTGGCGAACTTCTTGGCCTGGGCGAACTTGACGTGTGGCGGTAGCGGCGGCACGTTCGGGTCGGTCTTGAATTCGATCAGTACTGGCCGATCGGCGGCCAGGGCTTCTTTCCAGGCATCCGCGACGGCATCCTCGCGGTCGACATAGATCCCCTTCAGCCCGATGGACTCGGCGAAGCGGTGATAGGGCACGTTGGGGATGTTCTGCGAGGCTTCGAACTTGGGATCGCCGGCCATTACCCGCTGCTCCCAGGTCACCTGGTTGAGGTCTTCGTTGTTGAACACGCAGCAGATCCAGGTGGGGTTCTGCCATTCCTTCCAGTACTTGGCGACGGTGATCAGCTCGGCCATGTTGTTCATCTGCATGGCGCCGTCACCGACCAGCGCCACCACCGGACGCTCCGGGTAGGCGAACTTGGCGGCGATGGCGTAGGGCACCCCGGCGCCCATGGAAGCCAGGCCGCCCGACAGCGAGCACATCATGCCGCGGCGGATCTTGATATCGCGGGCGAACCAGTTGGCGCAGGATCCCGAATCGCTGGTGATAATCGACAGGTCAGGCAGCAGCGGTGACAGCTCGTAGGCGACCCGCTGCGGATTGACCGGATCGGATTTGGCCATGGCGCGCTCGGTCAGGGTTTTCTCCCAGTCTTCGCGGGATTTCTCGATCTTCTTGCGCCAGCTGCGATCGGTCTTTTCTTCCAGCAGCGGCAGCAGGGCGCGCAGGGTTTCCGCCGAGTCGCCTTCCAGAGGGACTTCCATGGGGTAGCGCAGGCTGAGCATGTCGGGCTTTATATCGATCTGCACGCCGCGCGCCTGGCCTTCTTCGGGCAGGAATTCGGAGTAGGGGAAGCCCGAACCGATCATCAGGAGGGTGTCGCACTTTGTCATCAGTTCGTAACTCGGCTCGGTGCCCAGCAGCCCGATGGTCCCGGTGACCCAGGGCAGGTCATCGGGCAGTGCGGCCTTGCCCAGCAGCGCCTTGGCCGCTCCGGCGCCGAGCTTTTCGGCCACCGATATGACCTCGTCGGTGGCCTGCAGCGCACCGGCACCCACCAGAATCGCCACTTTCTTGCCGGCGTTGAGCACGTCGGCGGCTCGCTGGAGATCTTTCTCATAGGGCACCACCTTCGGTCGGCTGTAGCCGATGCCTGAATGCAGGGTACCGTGGGCATGCGGTGGCTCGCTGTACTCTTCTTCCTGCAGATCGTTGGGCAGGATGATCGCGGTCACCCGCCTCTCGCCGACCGCGGTACGGATTCCCCGGTCGACCAGATGACGCACTTGCGGCGGTGTGCTGGCCTGCTCGACGAGGGCGCCGGCCACATCCTTGAACAAGGAGTGCAGATCGACTTCCTGCTGGTAGTGACCGCCCAGCCCGGCACGCGCCTGCTGGCCGGCAATGGCGAGCACCGGCATGTGGTCGAGCCGGGCATCGTAAAGCCCGGTGATCAGGTGTGTGGCCCCGGGGCCGGAGGTGGCCAGACAGACACCCAGGCCGCCGCTGAACTTGGCATCGGCCGAGGCCATGAACGCTGCCATTTCTTCGTGGCGTGCCTGAATGAAGCGGATCTTTTCGCCCGAACGCTGCAGCGCGCCAAGAATGCCGTTGATCCCGTCGCCCGGGTAGCCGTAGATGCGGCGAACCCCCCACTGGTACAAACGATCGATGAAGTAGTCACTGACGGTCATGGCCATGGGCAGAATCCTCGCTTGCGTGATCCGCGACGGGGACAGCCTCGTTTTGCCTGGCTGCCGTCGGGGTCGCTGGGTGAAGGCTTGTTCTCGTCTTGACGGCTCTTCGGCCTAGAGGTTCGGGCTTTTTTCGCCCCGAGGTGCCAGAGAGGTCGGACCAGCTGCCCGGTGCGATGGCGCGCGGTGCCGTGTACCCGCTGCGCAAGGGTCGGCCAGCCTGGCGGGCGCCCCCTTGTCTGTCATTTGCTGAAAACAAATGATGGCGAGGCACTCGAATGGCGCCCGGCGTGGAAGGTCTCTCTGAGCATCGTTTGCGAGGAGGATGTCTTCATGACCGCACCCTGGCGGATCGGCCTGCTGACCCTGGCGCTGGGTATCTCCCAGGCCTTTGGTGACACACTGGTGGTGGAAAGTCGCAAGCTCTTCGACGGCAGTCGGGTCATCGAGCAGGCGCGACTGGTCATCGAGGATGGCCGCGTGGTCGCGGTGGGACCGCGCGGTGAGGTGAGCCTTCCGGACGGCGCCAGGGTCGAGGATCTGGGTGAGCAGGTGGTGATCCCGGGAATGATTGCCGCCCACAGTCACGTTGGCATGGTTTCCGGCCTGGAGCACGGTGGCGGCCACTACACCCGTGAGAACGTGCTGCGCGACCTGCGTCAGTATCGTGATCACGGGTATACCCTGGTCAATGCGCTGGGCCTCAACGCGCCACTGTTCCATGAGCTGCGCCAGGCCTATCGGGGGGCCGGGCACCAGGGTGCCGACCTTTACGGTGCGGGACCGGGTATCGGCGCCCGAGGCGGGGTGCCGCCCATCGCGGCGATGAACCTGCGCGACGAGCAGGCGGTCCGGCCCACCACGGCCGAGGAAGGTCGCCAGGCGGTGCGGAACATGGCGGAGCAGGGCGTCGATCTGATCAAGATCTGGCTGCAAGCCGGAGGCGAGGACGACGTCAAGCTACCACCCGAGGTCTACCAGGCGGCCATCGAGCAAGCCCATGCGCTCGGCCTGCGGGTCGCCGCGCATATCCATGACCTCGAGGACGCCCGGGCCATGGTGGATGCCGGGGTGGATATCATTGCCCACGGAGTGCGCGACCAGCCGGTGGACAAGGCATTCATCCAGGCGATGCGCGACAGTGACACTTGGTACATCCCGACGGTGAATATCGACGAAGCCGAGTATGTGTATGCCGAGCACCCCGAATGGCTGGAGGATCCGTTCTTCAGTCGTGCCTTCAGCCAGCCCCTGCGCGAAGCCATCGCCAGCCAGGCCTGGCGTGACGAAGCCCTGCAGGGGGGCGACGAGTCGCGTCGGAGCGTGGCGATGAACATCGAAAACCTGCGACAGCTGCACAGGGGTGGGGTGAGCATCGGCTTCGGCACCGATTCGGGCGCCACCGCGTTGCGCGTGCCGGGTATCGCTGAATACCTGGAAATGCGCCACATGGCCAGCGCAGGCATGACCGCTCGACAGGTACTGGCCGCCGCCACCCGACGCAGCGCCGACATGCTCGGCCTGGAAGACCGCGGCTCGCTGCAGGCCGGGAGCGTGGCCGACTTCGTGGTCCTGTCCGGCGACCCGCTCGAGGATATCGACGCCATTCGCTCGGTGGAGCAGGTGTGGCGCTATGGGCAGCGCGAATACCAGGCGGCGCCCTAGCGCTCCTTGCGCGCGACGCGCCAGTAGTTGCCCCACAGGCTGACCAGCGCATCGGGTTTCTCCGCGTACAACAGATGGCCCTCGCGCCAGGCCCGCGATTGCAGCTCGGCGCGGCGCTGGGCAACCACGGCGGCCAGCTCGTCGAAGGTCACCTGAGCGCCAAACAGTTCCGCCTGCTCTTTCATCAATAACTGCAGCATCGCCAGGTCGTGGTCGTCGCCCAGGCAGTCGGCGAGGGTTTCCAGGCTTTTCTGGCGTGCCTTGAACAGCCTGGGCCAGGCCTCTCGCAACAGGCGGGTCTGATACCAGTGATCCTTGACCCGCTTGCGCCAGTCATGCAGCAACTCGTCGCTGGGGTTCTGCTGGGCCGCCTTCATCGCCCGCCGGCCGTCCTGGTAGGTGCGCAGCAGGCCGGCGCGGAACAGGGAAAAGCCCTCGCTGCGCAGCGGCCAGTCGCCGACCGCGTCGGCCGCGCCGCGCAATCCTTCGATCAGAGCCTGGTGATCGCGAGGCTCGGCGGGTTCGGCTTCGACCCGGGCCAGCAGGCGCCCCTCGATGCGCTTGAACGGCAGGCTGGCGAAGCGCGCCGGCTCCCGTTCGGCCAGCGCTTCCCAGCACTCGACGATGGCTGTGGCGTCGCGCAGCGTCGACAGCTCGCGGGCGGTGTCGCGGAACCGGCCATTGCAGGCGGCAAAGGCCCGCTTGCCCAGCGGCTTGCGTACCAGCCGCAGCAGGGCGCGGACTTCCTTGAGCCGCTTGCGCGCGTCATGCACGCCCTTGGGGGTTCCCTTGCCGATGGCCTCGATGGCACGCTCCAGGCGATCCTGGGCGACCCGACGGACTTCCTCACTCGCTGGCTGCTGCGCACTGATTCGAAATGACGTCATGCTCCGCTCCTTTCATACGTCCGTGGACGAGAGCCTATAGAGGCGACGGGCGGCCGCACAGTTGCGCTGGAAAACTTCATCAAATCGTCACAATTCTCTGTTGCCCGGTGCCTTGCCGGGCTCGGGTAGAATCCCTCTGTCCTGTCCTCCGGCGCGATTGCGATGAAACCCAGCTCCTCCCGGCCCAGTATCGTTCACCTGCCCCAGGGCGACTGGCCCAGCGTGCTCGACTGCCTGTGCGCGCGCTTTCCGGCGATCAATCGCGCCACCTGGCTCGACCGCATGGCTCGGGGGAGGGTACTGGACGCCGCAGGCCTGCCGATCGGGCCCGAGCGACCCCATCAGGCGGGACTGCGGGTGCAGTATTTTCGCGAGGTGCCGGCGGAGCGGTCGATCCCCTTCGAGGCTCGGGTGCTGTATCGGGACGAGCACTTGGTCGTCGCCGACAAGCCGCACTTCCTGCCGGTTCAGCCGAGCGGCGAATACGTCAAGAGCACGCTGCTCAACCGTCTCTGCGCCGAACTGGGCAACCCGGACCTGGCGCCCCTGCACCGTATCGATCGGCTCACCGCCGGGCTGGTGCTGCTTTCCGCCAACCCGGCCAGCCGCGGGGCGTACCAGGCGCTGTTTCGCCAACGCAGGATCGACAAGTTCTACGAGGCGATCTGCCCGGCTCTGCCCGATCTCGAGTTTCCCCTGTGGCGTCGCTCCCGGTTGCAGGACGGCGAGTTGTTCTTCCTGATGACGGAGACCGAGGGCCCGATCAATAGCGAGACGCGGGTCGAGGTGATCGAGCGCCGTGGTGACTGGTGGCGCTACGGGCTGTATCCGGTGACCGGGCGCAAGCATCAGCTGCGCGTGCACATGGCGGCGCTGGGTGCCGGCATCTGCAATGACCCGCTGTATCCAACCCTGCTGGAGCGGGACGAGCGCGAGCGGGAGGACTATTCCCGTCCGCTCAAACTGCTGGCGAAGCGCTTGTGCTTCGACGATCCGCTGACCGGCCAGCCGCGCCGCTTCGACAGCGAGCTGGAGCTCTGCTGGTGAGGGCCTGGGCGTCGGCGGTTGCCCTGTGCGCGTGGCTGCTGCCTGGCGCGGCCTGTGCCGAGGTCAGCCTGGTCTTTGCCGGGCAGGCGTTGCAGGTCGAGGTGGCTGCCACCGCCACCGAGCGCCAGCGCGGGTTGATGGAGCGAGACGAGCTGGGCGAGTCGCGTGGCATGCTGTTCATCTTTCCGGAAACCGCCCGCCAGTGTTTGTGGATGAAGAACACTTGGCTGCCGCTGTCAGCTGCTTTTCTCGATGAGGCCAGGCGGGTGATCAATATTGTCGACCTGCATCCCGGTGATCTGCAGCTGAAATGCTCGCGTCGGCCGGCGCGCTACGCGGTGGAAGCCAACCAGGGCTGGTTCAAGGCGCAGGGCGTTCGGCCGGGTGATCGAGTCGAGGGCCTGCCGGGGCAGCCCTAGCCGCCTGGCGGGGCCGGCCGCTGCGGTTGAGCAGGATGCGCGAGGTCCGGGTCGAAGGATGACCACCCGTCTATCCGAGGATCCCACATGAAAATCCTGATGGTGCTCACGTCCCACGCCCAGCTGGGCGATACCGGAAAGCCGACCGGGTTCTGGCTCGAGGAGTTCGCCGCGCCCTTTTACCTGCTCAAGGACGAGGGCGCCGAGATCGTGCTGGCGTCACCGCGGGGAGGGCAGCCGCCGCTGGATCCGAAAAGCGCGGAAGAGCAGGCGCAAACCGCGATGACCCGCCGCTTCGAGGCCGACAGCGAGGCCCGGGCCCGGCTTGCCAGCACCTTCCGGCTCGATGAGGTGTCGGCGGTCGATTTCGATGCCCTGTTCTTTCCCGGTGGCCACGGTCCGCTGTGGGACCTGACGGAAAACCCGGTGGCCATCTCGCTGATCGAGGGGTTCATCGACGCGGGCAAGCCTGTCGCCGCGGTTTGCCATGCGCCTGCGGTGTTGCTCAATGCTCGCGGTCCGGACGGGGAGTATCTGGTCAAGGGCAAGCTGGTCACGGGCTTTGCCAACTCTGAGGAAGCGGGCGTCGAGCTCACCGATGTGGTGCCCTTCCTGCTGGAGGACGAGTTGCGCGCGCGCGGTGGGCAGTACAGCAAAGGCGACGACTGGGGGCCCTACGTCAGGGTGGACGGACTCTTGATCACCGGCCAGAATCCGGCGTCTTCGGAGCCCGCGGCCGAAGCGCTGATCCGCCTTCTGGAAATCCGGGGCGTGGCAGGCGGTGCCTCTTCAGGCTAAAGCACCGCGGCAAGCGAACCGCGTCTGGCACTACGGCAGGATGCTGACTTATGCGCGGGTCGATGACGGGCAGCCGGGCTGACATCCCCGGTAACAGGCTGGAGGTGCCCGGATTGCCCAGACACCCCCGTGTTGCCTAGTTCTGCTCCATCACCCATTCGGCGAGGACGCGGGCCTCGTCTTCGGTGACCTGGTTTGGCGGCATAGGGATCTGGCCCCAGACCCCCTGGCTGCCGTTCCTGATCTTGCCGGCCAGCATCTCGACGGCGTTCTCGTCGTCGGCGTATTTCTCGGCGATGGCCTGGTAGGACGGGCCTACCAGCTGAGTGTCGGTCTTGTGGCAGGCCAGGCAGGCCTTGCTGTTGAGCAGGGTCTCGGCGTCTTGCGCAAAGGCCGGCTGGGCCAGCGCACCCGCCAGGGCGAACAGGGAAACCACTACTTTGTTCATGCTTGCTTTTCCTCAGGCTATGGCGAGCGTCTGCGCGCTCGGGTGCCCGGCTGTCGGGCAGGTATATGTTGAGTCCAATAAGCGCAGCGCGCAATCAGCGCCGCAGCCAGGCTATCCAGTATCAATAGACCCCGGTCGGCAAAAGAGGTTGATACTGTTTTGGTAGGGAATGGCCCCAGTCCCTGGATGTCCAACCTGCACCACAACATCTGTCGAGGATTTAGGACCATGGCACTGGACAAAGAAGCCTTCGAATCACTCCTGGCACGGGCAGAAGAGCAGGCGGGACGCGCCGTAAGCGAGAATGACCCGATCCATTACCGGGACGCCTTCGAGTCGAGCCTCAAGGCCTTGCGCATGCTGGCAGACGAATCCAGCGGCTGGCGCGAGGCGGTGGCGCGCGCGACCGAAGAATACTCGGGCAGCGAAGGCATCTAGTCGTCTCCCGCACGGGGGCGGTCATCCGCCTGGCGCTGCATCCAGGTCGTCCCGCTCCCGCATTTTGCATTCCGCGCTCACGCGCCTCTCTGCCAGGGTCCGTCCGGGCCGCGCTTTCGAAGCCATTCATCTATCATTGAGCCCTTTGCCGTCAGGACTCCCGATGCCCGTGACCGCCCCGCAGGATGCCCAGACCCTTCGCATATTGCCCTGGCTTGTCGCCATCGCGTTTTTCATGCAGACCCTGGATGGGACCATCCTCAACACCGCCTTGCCGGCGATGGCACGGGATCTGGCGGAGAACCCGCTGCGCATGCAGGGCGTGGTGATCGCCTACATGCTTACCGTAGCCCTGCTGATCCCGGCGTCGGGCTGGCTGGCGGACCGTTTCGGCACGCGGCGGATCTTCATCCTGGCGATCGTGCTGTTCAGTCTCGGCTCGCTGGCCTGCGCGCTGTCGCAAAGCCTGAATCAGTTGCTCGCCTCACGGGTGCTGCAGGGCATCGGCGGCGCGTTGATGTTGCCGGTGGGGCGACTGACCGTGCTGCGGGTGTTTCCACGCAGTGAGTTCGTCCGGGTCATGACCCTGATCGCCTTGCCTGGCCTGGTGGGGCCGTTGCTCGGCCCCACCCTGGGCGGCTGGTTGGTGCAGTACGCCTCCTGGCACTGGATCTTTCTCATCAACCTGCCGGTAGGCGTGATCGGTTGCCTGGTGGCGCTGCGCTACATGCCGGACCTGCGAGGCGAGCGGATGCCCTTCGACACCCTGGGGTTCCTGCTCTTTGGCGCCGCCATGGTACTGATCACGGTCGCCCTGGAAGGGCTCGGCAGCGAGCAGATGCCCCATGCGCGGGTCATGCTGCTGCTGTTTGGCGGTGTCGCCTGCCTGGCCACCTACTGGTTGCATGCAACCCGCGCCCGCCAGCCGCTCTTCAGCCCGAGCCTGTTCCACACCCGCAGCTTTTCGGTGGGCATTCTCGGCAACCTGTTCGCCCGGCTGGGCAGTGGTGCGTTGCCCTTTCTGGTGCCGTTGCTGCTGCAGGTGGCGCTGGGCTATTCGCCTGCCCAGGCGGGGATGATGATGATCCCGCTGGCGCTCGGCGCCATGGCCATCAAGCCCTTGGCCAAGCCAGTGATCGACCGCTTTGGCTACCGCGCCACCCTGACAGGCAATACGCTGTTGCTGGGCGGGCTGATCGGCGGCCTGTCGTTGGTGGGTGGCGATACCTCGCTCGTCTGGCTCATCGTCCACCTCGGACTGATCGGAATGGTCAACTCGCTGCAGTTCACTGCCATGAACACCGTGACCCTGCTGGGCCTGAGCAACGAGCAGGCCAGCAGCGGCAACAGCCTGCTATCGGTGGTGGTACAGCTGTCGATGAGCCTAGGGGTGGCTACCGCCGCCGCACTACTGGGCGGCTTCACCCACCCCGGTGGCGACGAGGCGGTGCTGCAGGCCTTTCACCTGACCTTCCTGTGCGTCGGCGCGCTGGCGATGCTGGCGGCGCCGCTGTTCCTGCAACTGGACAAGTCCGACACCCATGGTCCGGCCGACGACAGTTCCAGGCTGACGGAGTAGATCGGGCGTTGGCGGCCTGGCTGCTCACCTGATGGGTATCCAGCGCCGCTTGGAGCTCCTGGCGAATCGCGGTGTCCAGCTCGCCGGCCAGCAGTCTCTGTCAGGATCCCGCTGGGGACGTCTCCTTGGCATTTGGGAAAATCGCTTTGTCGATGACGGCGTGCACGCCTACGTTACCGTCCACCACCTGGGTGATGCCGAAATCGACCGCCACCGAGATAAGAGAGACGGCTTCGTCTTCAGTCAGTCGATGAGCCGTCATCAGGTAATGTCGGGTCTTGTGAAAGGCGTCGCGCATGGCCGCGTCCAACGAGGACTCGCGGTAGACCTGGGTCTGGGCCTTGGGTCCGAGTTCGGCCAGGTAATTGGAGAAGCTCATACCCTGCAGTACCCAGTGATCAGGGGTATCGAGGAAAGGGTAATTGAGTTCGCCGAGGAAGTTGCCCGCGAGGTCCCGTTTCTTGTGCAGCACCAGTTGGAACACCCCGGTCAGCGAGCACTCGATGGCTGTGCCGCAAAGTTCTGAATCGCCTTGGGAGGCGTGCGGATCGCCAACCGAGAACAGGGCGCCCTCTACCGATACAGGGAGGAACAGCCGAGCGCCTTTGCCGGCCCGCCAATTGTCCAGGTTGCCGCCGAAATAGCTCGGTGGAATGGAATCCACCGCACCGTGCTCCTTGGGCGCCACCGCGAGAACGCCGAAGTGGGGCCGGACCGGCACCACGGCATCCTTAAGCACACCGAAGCGTCGTTCTATCGTTGTAGGGTCCACCGGTACGCCCGGGTAGTCGATGGTCGGGTGGATGACCCCGTAGGGGTCGGTCTGGGGTGTCCAGCGGTAATTATAGAGAGCTCTGGCCAGGGGCGGCTGGTTGACGGTATCGATTTCGTAGAGGGTCACGACCTCTCGCTTCTTTGGCTCGGTCACCAGGTCACCGTACTGGTAGCCCCACCAGGTGGCGGCATTGCTGCCGTACACCTTGCCCTGATGATCCGGGTGGCCGCTCGGCCTGGGCATGATGTCGAGGATACGGATCTCCAGCACATCGCCCGGCTCGGCGTCCCGGACGTACACCGGGCCGGTACAGATATGCACGCCGAAACCCTCGCCGGCGCCGCGCCCGAAGATGGACGCATCCATTGGACCCGCGCCGCGCCGATCAACCGCCTTTTCATCGGGAGTCCAGCGAAACACGCTCTCAGCGCCCGGATCCCCTTGAATCATCCGCTCGCAATCGTCCGAAGCATGCTGGGTCAGCGTCTCGATGGTCACCAGATCGCCGGAATTCACCGACAGCACCGGCTTGATCGAGCGGCTGAAATAGCCCCAGTGGACGGTCTTTTCCGATACCGGAACGTAGTAATGCCGGGGGCTCCCGGGCTCGGGGAGGCCATCAGCCGTGGCGCGCTTGGGTGCCAGGACCAGGGAAAGGCTGTAGTGGGACTGGTCCCTCAACACCTCGTGGGGGTGTCGCCGTGGCAGTTCACTGCGCGGTGCTCCGGGATGGGGCTGATGGGCCGACGAAGGCTGTTCTGGCCTTCCACGCTGGAGCGGGGCTGCCGACGCCGCCTTTGGCATGGCCCGATAGGTTCTGGGCGCCATGCCGAAGGCGGCGGAAAAGGCTCGGCTGAAGTTGGCCGCGTCGCGAAATCCCCACCGAAAGCACAAGTCGGAAATGCTGAAGCGGGATAACGAAGGGTCCGACAGATCCAGCCGACAGCGTTCCAGCCGTCTCTGTTTGAGGTATTCACCAAAAGTGGTCGAGCCGGCCTTGAACAGTTTTTGTACATAGCGGGTGGAAAAACCTTCGAGGCGGGCAATGTCGTCGATCTGTAACTGATCGTCCCCCAGTCGCGGCTCGATACGGGCACATACCCGACGCAGGTGGACGAGCTGCACGGCAGAGGGATCGTCAACCGCTGAGCTGTCGTTGCGCGCCAGACTGGCTACCAGCAAATCGCCAAGGGTCGCTTCCAGTGGGGCCGTCTCAGCGAGATCGAGCCGGCCGAGTTGCTCTCCGATCGACCGCACCAGGGCCTGGCAGATGGCAGCGACACCGCCGCTCGACGCGGCGATCCGATTGGCGCTCAGGGTGCCGGTGTGTACCAGGCGAAGAACGAAGCTGGCATTTTCGAGGCGGACCAGCACGGCGCGGAACTCGCTTGTCAGCTCGAGGCGCCAGGCGCGCGCCGGGTCCAGCAGGAGAAGCTCACCGCTCTGGATGGCCAGTTTCTCGCTGCCCTCGGTTATTTGACCGCGACCGCTCAGCAGGGCGACGAGAAATACCGCCCGGCTGCGAACATCGGCAGGCATGGGCATCAACACCTGCGGTGAGGCGGACAGCTGGAGAAACTGCGAGCCCCGAGGCGAGCTGCAGAGGGTGAGGCAGTCGTCCGCCAGGGCTGCCTGGGACTGGCTGGTCAGCAGGCGCAGCCGGGCGAAGACGTCTTCCAGTGCTGCCTGGCGCAGGCCCTGGGGCAGGGCACCAAAGGATATCCGTCGCAGATCGTTCAATGCTGTCTCCGGTAAAGCGAAACCGCCGTGCCGGGATGCTTGGGTTCCGGCACGGCGAGTCTGTGGGTCATGTCTCCCTGGCAGGGAACATGCCCTTGTTGATGATGGCGTGCACGCCCCAGTTGCCGTCGACCACTTGGGTGATGCCAAAATCCACCGCGATCGACATCAACGAAATGGCCTCGTCCTCGCCCAGTCCCTGGGTGGTCATCAGGAAGTGGCGCATCTTGCGATAGGCGTCGCGCATGGCCCGGTCCACCGATGATTTGTTGTAGATCTCATCCTGAGCGTTGGGTCCCAGTTCGGCCAGATAGTTGGCATAGCTGAAACCGTGCAGTACCCAGTCATCCTGGGTTTCGAGCAGCGGATAATGCAGTTCGGCCAATGGCGTACCAGGTAGGTCGGACTTCTTGTGCAGGATGAACTGAAAGGTCCCGGTCAGCGAACACTCGATGGCGGTACCGCATAGTTCGGAATCGCCTTGCGAGGCATGGGGGTCGCCCACCGTGAACATTGCGCCCTTCACGGCCACTGGATAATAGAGCGTTGCGCCCTTGCCGATCCGCCAGTTGTCGATGTTGCCGCCGGTATAGCTCGGCGGGATGGAGGTGACCATGTCTGCCTCGGCTGGAGCCACGCCGATGGTGCCGAAGTGGGGCCGGATCGGCACCCGGATGTTCTTCAGAATGCCGTGGTTTTCGCTGATCGTGCTGCGATCGACCGGAACGCCAGGATAATCGATTGTGGGGTGGACGATGCCGAATGGGTCGGTCTGAGGCGTCCAGCGGTAGTTGTACACGGCTCGTGCCCAGTTTCGCTCACCGGTGGCATCCACCTCGTAAATGGTCACTACCTCGCGCTTTTTCGGCTCGGTCAGTAGGTCACCGTACTGAAAGCCCCACGCGGCGGCGACGTTGCTACCGTAGGTTCGTCCCTTGAAGGCTGCATTGCCGCTTGGGCGCGGGGCGACGTCGATGATGCGCACTTCCAGAACATCGCCGGGTTCGGCGCCGTTGATGTGCACCGGGCCGGTGAGGATGTGAACTCCGGCGCCAGCGCCGGCGCCGATCTTCGCGTCCATGGGGCCGGCGCCGCGACGATCGACGCCCTTGCGCTGGGCGTCCCAATAGAAAATGCTTTCGGCGCCGGGATCGCCCTTGACCATCCGCTCTGCGTCGTCATTCGCGTGATGGGTCAACGTCTCGATGGTGGCGAAATCGCCGGAGTTCAGCTCGACGACAGGCTTTGCCGATTTGCTGAAATAGCCCCAAAGCACGGTTTCCACGCTGGCAGGAATGTAGTAGTGGCTGGCATTGCCGGCGCCCGGGCTGGTGCTGGCGCTGGCAGCAAAAGCGCCAGCGGGCATGCTCATCGCTCCCAGCGTTGCGGCGCCGCCGCCGATGACCATGGCGTCACGCAGGAATCGGCGTCGGGACTCCTGGAACTCTTCAGTGATGTCCTTCTCCGTCTCGGGGGTAACCCCGTGCGTGCATCCTGGGCTACAGACATGGTCCTGCATTGTTTGCTCCTTCCTGTCATCTCGGTCGACACGCCGGTGCTGCCCGGCGCGGGGTGAGTTGATTATCGGGGCGGGAGAACCGGCTGCTTGTCTGGGGGCGCACGATTACTTGTCGAACCTGGATGCGGACAAACAAACCACCGAGTCCAGCGGGCTGGTGCCGATCGGTACCCGACCAGGTCCGGGCGGCCCGCTCGACCCACGGGCGCCCCTGCACCCCGGATGCGGAACAGAGCCCAGTAGAAGCGCTTGTGGCGGACCAATGCGGCCAGGCGGCCGATAAAAAGAAGGCCGGACAATCGTCCAGCCTTCGGCGCGTTTCCTGCGCGCTTTTTCGGCTCTTCGCCCTTTAATGCATCTTGTGCTTCTCGTGCAAAAAGTGCAGCACGGCGGCGCGGTAGCGGTTGTATTCCGGGTCATCGGCCAGGGCGATGCGGTCGCGGGGTCGCGGCAGCTTCACCTCGAGGATCTCGCCGATGGTGGCGCTCGGGCCGTTGGTCATCATCACGATGCGGTCGGAGAGCAGCACGGCCTCGTCCACATCGTGGGTGATCATCATCATGGTGTTGCCCAGGTCCTTCTGGATCTTCATCACCTCGTCCTGCAGGTGAGCGCGGGTGAGGGCGTCCAGCGCGCCGAAGGGTTCGTCCAGCAACAGCACCTTGGGCTTGATCGACAGCGCCCGGGCGATGCCGACGCGCTGCTTCATGCCGCCGGAGATCTCCTGCGGGTACTTGTTCATGGCATGGCCCATGTTCACCAGCCTGAGGTTGTGCTCGATCCACTCCTTGCGCTCGGCCTTGTTCATGCTGCGCTTGAATACCTTGTTCACCGCGACTTCGACGTTCTGGTAGACGGTCAGCCAGGGCAACAGCGAGTGGTTCTGGAACACCATGCTGCGGTCAGGGCCTGGGCCTCTGACTTCCTTGCCGTCGAGGATCACCCCGCCGGTGCTGGAGTCCAGCAGTCCGGCGACGATGTTCAGCACCGTGGACTTGCCGCAGCCGGAGTGGCCGATGATGGAGATGAATTCGCCCTTGGCGATCTCCAGGTTGATGTCCTTGAGCACCTGGGAGGCGATGTTGCCGCGCTGGAAGCTCTTGTCGAGTTTTTCGATGGAGAGGTAGCTGGTCATGTCTCGATCCTCTGATCAGGCCGCAGGGGCGCCATGGGTGATACGCTGGCCGATGAAGGCCACCAGGCGGTCGAGGATGAAGCCGACGACGCCGATGTAGATGAGCGCAAGAATGATGTCGCTGATGCGCGAGGCATTCCACGCATCCCAGATGAAGAAGCCGATGCCCACGCCGCCGATCAGCATTTCCGCGGCGATGATGGCCAGCCAGGAGAGGCCGACACCGATCCGCAGGCCAGTGAAAATGTAGGGCGCGGCGGCTGGGAGCATGATGGTCTTGAAGTACTCCAGGCCGTTGAGCTGCAGCACCTTGGCCACGTTGCGGTAGTCTTGGGAAATATTGCGGATGCCCACCGCGGTGTTGATGATGATCGGCCAGATTGCGGTGATGAAGATCACGAACAGCGCCGAGGGATGGCTATCCTGGAAGCCCGCCAGCGACAGCGGCAGCCAGGCCAGCGGCGGCACGGTGCGCAGCACCTGGAACAGCGGGTCGAGGCCGCGCATGGCCCAGTCGGACTGGCCTATCAGTACACCGAGGCCGACCCCGACCACCACGGCGAAGGCGTAGCCGACGGCGACCCGCTCAAGGCTCGCCAGCAACTGCCAGGCCAGGCCCTTGTCGTTGCCGCCGTTGTCGTAGAAGGGGTGGATGATCAGTTCCCAGGTTTCTTCGAGTACCAGCGAGGGCGGCGGCAGGGCGGCGCCAGGACCGGAGCAGAGCATTTCCCAGATCACGCCCAGAACAAGGATCACCACCATGGGCGGCAATACCTGTTGCGTGAAGCCTCGCAGCAGGCGGGTGCCGGTCCGGGCGAGCCGGGACGGTTCGGAAAGGAGGACCGGGGTGGTCGCAGGCTGGATTTTCACGTTGGCATTCATGGGCGTTTTCCTCAGGGAGCGGGTAAGCGGTTAGGCCTTGATGCTCAGGCTGTCGAGATAGGCTTGCGGGTTTTCCGGGTCGAAGGTCTTGCCGTCGAAGAAGGTCTCGACGCCCCGGGAAGTAGAAGTAGGTATCTGATCCGCCGGCAGATTCATTTCGCTGGCCGCGGCGCGCCAGATGTCCTCGCGGTTCACCTTGGCGATCAGCGCCTGGTTGTTCAGGTCCGCCGGCAGATAGCCCCAGCGCTTGTTCTCGGTGAGGAACCACAGATCGTGGCTCTGGTAGGGGTAGGAGGCGTGCTCGCTCCAGAAACGCATCAGGTGCGGGCTGTTTTCCTCGACGCGGCCAGTGCCGTAGTCGAAGGTGCCCTGCAGGCGGCTGACGATGTCCTTGGCGGGTGCGCTGATCCAGCGCCGCTTGGCGCAGATTGCCGCCACTTCCTCTTTGTTGGCCATGTCCTCGCAGAACATCTGCGCTTCCATAACGGCCATCACCAGCGCTTTGGAGGCGTTGGGGTTGGCTTCCACGAAATCACTGCGCAGGGCCAGGGATTTTTCCGGGTGGTTGGTCCAGAGTTCGCCGGTGGTCAGTGCGGAATAGCCGATCTTCTGGTTGATCAACTGGTCGTTCCAAGGCTCGCCCACGCAGAAGGTATCCATGCTGCCGACCTTCATGTTGGCGACCATCTGCGGCGGCGGAACCACGATGGTGGAGACGTCGCTGTTCGGGTTGATACCGCCGGCCGCCAGCCAGTAGCGCATCCACAGATCATGGGTACCGCCCGGGAAGGTGACCGCCGCGGACGCATTGGTGCCGCGGGCCTTCTTCGCGGCGAAGGCGTCCTTGAGCAGGCTCGAATCGGTGCCAACCTTGAGGTCGGCGTATTCCCTGCCCAGCGAAATGCCCTGGCCGTTGAGGTTGAGGCGGGCAAGGATGCTCATGGGCACCGGCTGGCCGTTGTTGATGCTGCCGACGCTCAACTGGTAAGGCATGGGCGTCAGGATGTGCGCGCCGTCGATACCGTTGCGCGCGCCACCCAGCACCAGGTTGTCGCGGATGGTGCCCCAGGACGTCTGCTTGAGGACTTCGACGCCGGTCATGCCATATTTGGCGAAGAAGCCTTTCTCATCGGCAACGAACAGCGGCGCAGCGTCGGTCAGGGCGATGAAGCCGAGCTTGACCTTGGTGGTTTCCACATCGCCACCGGCGGCCCAGGCGGCCGAACGGATACCGGGCATGCCGCCGAGCAGGGCCATGCCGCTGGCCGCCAGAATCGAGCTTTTCAAAAAGCGGCGGCGAGAAGCGCTAACGGTGCTGGTGTTGTCGTCTTGAGTCGGCTTGTCGGTCATGGTCCAGTTTCCTTCGGGCACAAAAAAAACGGCGTCACGCTGACCAGCCAGAAGCCGGGATGAGCGTGGACGCCGTTGTCCAAAATCGAGTGTGTTTGCCGCAATGCGGTTGTTCAGGACAAAGCACCTTGCGTGCCATGTTTTTCAGCATCGCCGGACTGCTGGCAGTTCCTGAATGACAGGTCAGGCAGCTTTCTCCAGCCTAAGCAACTGAAATCAAGGGGTTGGCCTTTCCAGCTGGCATATGCGCTTGATCGTCAGGGGTGACCGCCGGTCCTGAGCAGTCCGCCGTATCGCCAGAAGGCCCCATTCCAGAAGGGGAGAGGTGCACAGAGGCGGGGCGCAAAAAGCGCGTCGCGATAGCCTTGTGCATTAAAGGGGTGCTTTCTGTCGCGACCCTATGCGGCTTTACATGAACGCGGGTTTGCAGGTGCCGGTGCCGTGGGACGCATTGCTCTTCGCGAGCACGCCTACTCCTGCATAAGGGCGAAGGCAGGCCGGGCGGGAAGAGAACCGCCTCAGCCGCGTCGGGCTCGTGGGCGGCTCTGGCCCTGGCGGGGGGGCTTGTCGTTGGCGGCGTTGGCCAGCAGGCGCTGGGCCAGTTCGTCCATGCGTATGCCCTGGTCCATCGCGGCCTGTCGCAGGCGGCTGTGGGCGTCGCTTTCGCTGAGGCCATACTGGTCCATCAGGAGCTTCTTGGCCCGTTCGATCAGTTTGCGTTCGTTGAGCGCCTGCCGGGCTTCCTTGAGTTCGTCGTTGACCCGCTGCAGACGCTGGGTCTGCAGCTGCAGGAGCTCCAAGGTCGAGCGTTCCACCGACCCGGTCATGCCGTCCTCGGGCGGGGCATCCATTTCCCTGGCCTGGATGCTGAACAGCATGGCGTTTTCCGCTGCCGCATGCATATGCGAGAGGCGGTCCAGCAACGGGCGGTGATTGTGCAGGTCGGCGTTGATCCGCTCCATGCTCCGTCGGCAGTGTTCGAGCAGGTCCCATTCGAGCTGCGCCTCGACCTCCTTCATCTCGTCGACGCGCTGGGTCTGGAGCTCGAACCAGAGCTCGCAGAGCGAGGTGTCGACCCGTGAATCATCGCGGGTGCGCTGGGCGACCTCGCGCAGTTGCGCCACTTGCTGGCTGATCTCGCCTTGACACAGGGCATGCCAGCGATCGAGCGCCTCGTTCTCGGCAAAGCGGCTGAAGGTGGCGAAGCAGCGTTCCTGTGCATCCATCAACTGCTGCATGCGCTCGAGCCGTTCGCTGTCGAAGTAACCGCTGGCGAACCCGGCGACGCCCAGGGCGCGCTCCTGCCCGGCCAGCTCTTTGCCCTGCATGAAGTTGAACAGCGCCACCAGCGCCCGGGTGATGTCAGGATCGGCGGCGGTGTCGGCGGCCTCGAATACCACCGATAGCAGCCCGCCGATCAGGCGTACCAGCGTGGTGGTGGCCTCCTGCATGGAGATGCGTTGCTCCCGTACCGCCCGACGCAGCGCCGGCAACTCGTCGAGGCTGTAGAGGGCATAGGCGATGCGGCTGAACAGCCGGGTCTTGTCAGCCGAGTGGATGCTTTCCAGGTCCATGCATTCGAGCGATTCGCGTACCTCTCGCTCCAGCCTGTCCACCTCCAGGCTGAGGCTGTCGAGCTTTTGCAGGTGATGCGGACCTGTCCCGCTGAGGTAGATGTTGGAGTATCCACGCTCCTTCTGCAGGGCATGGACGAGCCGGCTGACCTGGGTGACCAACTCACAGGTTCGGGTCAGGTCCTCGAGGCCGAGCAGTTCGCTGCGGCGGGCGGCGAGCATGAAGCGCAGCGTGGCAGGCAGCTTGCGGTCGGTCATCGCGAGATCCTCTCCGGCATTGGTTGGTCAAGGGCGCAGCAAGACGCATGCCCGCCAATAACGTAACCCCGTGCTTCCCCTGGCGGGAGGCCGGGGCGTCGCGCATCGGCCGGTCAAGGCTCGGCAGCCGAGCAGCGGCGCGGCCCGGAAGCCTCCGGGCGGGTTCGCCTGTTACCGGGCGCGGCAGTCTACTGAGTGACCGGGATGGTGCATAGCGTAGCCCTCCGATGGAACCTTGCGGCGTGCCCTCAAGTCGTCAATAGACCATGCGCCATGACAACTTCGAGGAGGAATGACACATGCACCTTCACTTCAAGCCGCTCGGCCTGGCAGCGGCCATCGCCCTGGCGTTCTCGCCCGCTATCCACGCCGATGACGACGACAGCAGCGCAACGCCGCCAAGCAGCGTGTCCACCAGCGCTGGGCAGGTCAATGTCGAGACGCTCGCCACGCTCGAGTACCCTTGGGCCATGGCCTATCTGCCGGACGGCAGGTTGCTGGTTACCGAGAAGCCCGGACGCATGCGGATCTGGAGCGAAGGCAGTCTCTCCGATCCCTTGCAGGGTGTGCCCGAGGTGGTCTACCGCGGTACCGAGCAGGAGCAGGGCGGTCTGCTCGACGTTGAGGTCGATCCGGATTTCGCCAGCAACAACCTGATCTACCTGACTTATGCCGAGGCGGCGCAGGGCCAGTCCGAGGCGCTGGAAGACAGCGGCGATGCGCGTCTGCTGAGCCCCGACAAGTCCGACAATATCGTGCGGGGCGGGGTAGTGGCGCGCGCCAGGCTCGACGGCAATACGCTGCACGACCTGGAAATTATCTGGCGGCAGGACCCGATGACCGTCGGCCGCGGGCACTTCGGCAATCGTCTGAATTTCGATGCCGACGGCATGCTGTTCGTCACCTCGGGCGATCGCATGCGTTTCGAGCCGGCGCAGAGCAAGGAGTCCAATCTGGGCAAGGTGGTGCGGATCAACAAGGACGGTTCCATCCCCGACGACAATCCCTTTGCCGATGAAGATGATGCCAAGGGCGAAATCTGGAGCTACGGCCACCGCAATATCCTGGCCGCTGCGTTCGACCGCGACACGGGCAATTTCTGGGCCTTCGAGATGGGGCCGCTGGGTGGCGACGAAGTGAACCTGGTCAAGCGTGGGGAAAATTATGGCTGGCCGGAGGTGAGCGACGGGAGTCATTACGCCAACCAGCCGATTCCCTCCCACGCCGGCGATGACGAGTATGAAAAGCCGGTCCGCAGCTGGACCCCGGTGGTTTCGCCCTCGGGGGCGCATTGGTACGACGGCGAACTGTTCAGTGGCTGGAGCGGCAGCATGCTGGTTGGCGGCCTCACATCCAAGGGGCTGGTACGCCTGACCTTCAACGGCGAGAAGATCGCGATGGAGGAACGCATCGTCCTCGATCAGCGCATCCGCGACGTGATCCAGGCGCCCGACGGCGCCATCCTGGTTATCGTCGACCAGGAGGAAGGTGGATTGCTGCGCTTGACCCCCGCGCAGTGATCGCACCGCGCCAAGCCCCCCACCTTGGGGGCTCGGCGCGCCCTTAGTGCAGTTTCAGCCGCGGCTCGGTGCTGCGGCCGATGCGGTCGGCGAGCATCAGCAGCCCGGTGCGGACCACCCCATAGAGCGCCACCTGATGCATGCGATACAGCGAAATGTAGAACATCCGCGCGAGCCAGCCTTCGAGCTTGACGTTACCCATCAGATTGCCCATCAGGTTGCCGACCGCGCTGAAGCTGGACAGCGACACCAGCGAGCCGTAATCGCGGTAACGGTATTCCGGCAGGGGCTTGCCTTGCAGGCGCAGGGCCAGCGACTTGGCCAGCATCGACGCCTGCTGGTGCGCCGCCTGGGCGCGGGGTGGGACGGTTTTCTCGCTGCCGTCGCCCATGGGGCAGGCCGCGCAGTCACCAAGCACGAAGATGTCATCGTCGAGGGTGGTCTGTAGGGTTGGGCGTACCAGCAACTGGTCTACCCGGTTGGTTTCCAGGCCCCCGAGATTCTTCAGAAAGGCCGGGGCCCGCACCCCGGCGGCCCAGACCTTGAGCGCGGCCGGGATGATCTGGCCGTCCTTGGTCAGCATATGGTCGGCGGTGACCTCCTGCACGGCGGCCGAGGTCAGTACCTTGATTCCCAGCTTCTGCAGCGTGGTGTGTACCGGCTGGCTGATGCGGTCGGGCAGGGCGGGCAGTACCTTGGGCCCCGCCTCGATGATGGTGATCTCCATGTTCTGCGGCTGGATGCCCTTGAGCCCGTAGGCCGACAGCTCCATTGCTGCATGGTTGAGCTCGGCCGCCAGTTCCACCCCGGTTGCCCCGGCCCCGACGATGGCGATGGCAAGCTTGCCGTCGTCCTTGTGCCGGGCATGGGCGCTCAGGTAGAGGTTGAGCAACTGGTGATGGAAGAATTCGGCCTGCTTGAGGCTGTCCAGGCAGATGCAGTGTTCAGCCGCGCCTGGAGTGCCGAAATCATTGGTGCGACTGCCAACGGCGATCACCAGGGTGTCGTAGCCCAGCGTGCGGGTCGGGACCAGCTCCTCGCCTTTCTCGTTGTGCATGGGCGCCAGAATGATCTGCCTGGCATCCCGGTCCAGCCCGCACATGGTGCCCAGTTCGTATTCGAAGTGGTTCCACTTGGCTTGCGCGACATAGTTGAGCTCGTTTTCCGAGGTATTCAACGAGCCAGCCGCCACTTCGTGAAGCAGCGGCTTCCACAGGTGGGTGAGGTTCTTGTCGATCAGCGTGACCTGCGCCTTGCGCTTCTTGCCCAGGGTGCGGCCCAGGAGAGTGGCGAGCTCAAGCCCGCCGGCGCCACCGCCGACGATGAGGATGCGATGCATGGTGAATGTCCATATGGCTCAAATGAAAACGTTGCGCGCCTCGCCAGTGGCAAGCGCGACATGATTTGAAATATTGCGAGGAAGATCCCACGAAATCCTGGAAGCCACCACTCTCATTCGGTACCGGTAAGGCCTGTCCATGGAAGGAGGGACAAGGTCTGTAACCGCGATGGCCTGCATTTCAAATCGTTTCGTCAATTCTACTAAAGCCAGACGCTCATTCCGGGCCCAGGTTGCGTTTGCCAAGAAAATTTCCCATAACGAGATCATTGGTCTCGTTTTGGTTGACGCCAGAGCCGGGTTGCCTTTTACTTGGTTCTGTCAAAACGAGACCCTGAGTCTCAAAAACAATAGTTGCGCCCCGGCGCGTAACGGGAGCCCCTCATGTCCCATCGAATTGTTCTGCCGCGCCTGATGGAAATCGGCGCTGGCGCCAGTGGGCGGATCGCCCAGGTCCTCACCGACCTCGGCTGCCGTCGTCCCTTGATCGTCACCGACCGGATGATGGTCGAGCTTGGCTATGTGGCTCGTCTCGCTGAGCGGTTGGCAACGGCGGATATCCCCTGCGAGTGCTTTGCCGACACCTTGCCCGAGCCCACCGCGGCATCCATTCGCGCCGGCGTCGAAAAGGTCCGGCAGGGCAACTTCGACAGTATCGTGGCGCTTGGCGGCGGCAGCCCCATCGATTCGGCGAAGGCCATCGGGATCCTCGGGACCTTTGGCGGTGAAATGCGCGACTACCGCTTTCCGCGGGATGTCAGCGAGGCCGGATTGCCGATCATCGCCGTGCCGACAACTGCCGGAACCGGATCTGAAGTAACCCGCTTCACCATCATCACCGATGAAACCAGTGATGAAAAAATGCTCTGTGCGGGGCTGGGTTTCATGCCCGTGGCGGCCTTGATCGATTATGAGCTGACTCTGTCGCTGCCGCCGCGGGTGACCGCAGACACCGGTATCGATGCGCTGACCCACGCCATCGAAGCCTATGTCAGCCGCAAGGCCAGCCTCTACAGCGATGCCCAGGCGCTACAGGCCATGCGTCTGCTCGGGCCGAACCTGCGCATCGCCTATCGCCAGCCAGACAACCGCGTCGCCCGGGAGGCGATGATGCTTGGCTCGACGCTGGCCGGAATCGCCTTTTCCAATGCGTCGGTGGCCCTGGTACATGGCATGAGCCGGCCGATCGGGGCCTTCTTCCATGTGCCCCACGGCTTGTCCAACGCCATGCTGCTGCCGACCGTCACGGCCTTTTCGATCCCGGCGGCACCGGAGCGATACGCCGACTGCGCGCGGGCCATGGGGGTGGCGGGCGAGGCCGACAGCACTGAGCAGGCCAACGCCAGGCTGCTGCAAGAGTTGCGCGAGCTGAACCGCGAACTCCAGGTGCCTGGCCCTGCCGCTTTCGGAATCGATCGCGAGCGGTTTTTCTCGCTGCGCGAGACCATGGCGCGTCAGGCGCTGGCCTCGGGTTCGCCCGGCAACAATCCCCGCGTGCCCAGCGAAGCCGAAATCGCCGATCTCTACCAACATGTCTGGAATCAGGAGTGAGCCCATGCAGACCCTGGACAATTTCATCGATGGCAAGCCCAGCGCCAGCCGTTCCGAACGCAGCGCTACTGTCTACAATCCGGCCACTGGCGAGCCGACCGCCCATGTACCGCTGTCGACCGCCGAGGAAACCCGCGCGGCCATCGGCGTTGCCCAGGCGGCCTTCGAAGGCTGGGCGAGCACGCCGCCGCTGCAGCGCGCGCGAGTGATGTTTCGCTTCAAGGCGCTGCTCGAAACGCATCGGGATGACCTGGCACGGCTGATTTCGCAAGAGCATGGCAAGGTCTTTTCCGACGCCAAGGGCGAGGTGACCCGCGGGCTGGAGGTGGTGGAGTTCGCCTGCGGCATCCCGCACCTGCTCAAGGGCGAGTTCTCGCCCAACGTCGGTCGCGATATCGACTCCAACTCGCTGATGCAACCGCTGGGCGTCTGCGCCGGCATCACGCCGTTCAATTTCCCGGCGATGGTGCCGCTGTGGATGGTTCCGGTGGCTATCGCCTGTGGCAATACCTTCGTGCTCAAGCCCTCGGAGAAGGATCCGAGCGCAACCCTGATGCTGGGCGAGTTGCTGGCCGAGGCCGGACTGCCGGCCGGGGTGCTGAATATCGTCAATGGCGACAAGGAAGCGGTGGACGTGCTGCTCACCGATCCGCGCATCCAGTCGGTGAGCTTTGTGGGCTCCACGCCGATCGCCGAGTACATCTACGCCACTGCCTCGGCCCACGGCAAGCGCTGTCAGGCGCTCGGCGGGGCGAAGAACCACATGGTGGTCATGCCCGATGCCGACCCGCAGCAGGTGGTCGGCTCGCTGATCGGGGCGGCCTACGGCTCGGCCGGCGAGCGCTGCATGGCCATCTCGGTGGCGGTCTGCGTGGGCGACGAGGTGGCTGACAAGCTGGTCGGCATGCTCGAGGAGGAGATCGCCGGCATGCGCACCGGCCCCGGCACGGGTGTCGAACCCGAGCCGCACATGGGGCCGCTGATCAGTCGCGAGCATCGGCAGAAGGTGCTTGGCTACATCGATCTGGGTGTGCAAGAAGGCGCACGACTGGTATGCGACGGCCGGGAGCTGGTGGTCGAGGGATATGAGAACGGCTTCTATGTCGGCCCGACGCTGTTCGATCGGGTCACCCCCGAGATGCGCATTTACCAGGAAGAGATCTTCGGCCCGGTGCTGGTGGTAGTACGCGTCGGCTCGTTCGACGAGGCGCTGCAGCTGGTCAACCGGCATGAATACGGCAATGGCACCTCAATCTTCACCCGTGACGGCGATACGGCCCGACAGTTCGAGGAGAACGTCAAGGTGGGCATGGTCGGGGTCAACGTACCCATCCCTGTACCCATGGCATTCCACTGCTTTGGCGGTTGGAAGCGCTCGGTGTTCGGTCCGCTGAACATGCACGGCCCCGACGGAGTGCGCTTCTTCACTCGGATGAAGACCGTCACCCGCCGCTGGCCCACCGGCATCCGCGCCGGAGCGGAGTTTTCCATGCCGACCATGAAGTAGGCGTCGACAGGTTAGGCGTGTAGGGTGGTGCTCGGCCCACCCTGCAATGCCGCCGTCTACGCCGGCTATCCCTTTGCCCCCGGACTGCCCATGACCACCCCCCGTGAAAAAGGCTCTTCCATCGCCCGCGTTCTGGAAATCATCGAGGCCGTGGCCGCCGCGCCTGAGCCCCTGACGCCTACTACGCTGGCCGAACGGCTGGACATCCCGAAACCCAGCGCCCATCGTCTGGTGCAGACCCTGGAAAGGGAGGGCTTCCTCGAGACCGGTCTGCGCGGCGGGTTGTTGCCAGGGGAGCGCTTGCACGCATTGGCACTGAACAGCCTGCAGACCGGCCGGCGCAAGGCTGAGCGCCAGGCGGTGCTCGGGCAGTTGTCCTCGCACATTGGCGAGACCTGTGGCCTGGCCGTGCCGGACGGGCTGGAAATGTTCTATTTCGACCGGGTTCAGACCAACTGGCCATTGCAGATCAACTTGCCGGTCGGCAGCCGCACGCCGCTGTGGTGCACCGCCAGCGGCAAGCTCTACCTCGCCAGCCTCGCCCCGGACGCCCTGGAGCGCTTGCTGCCGAAACTGCCGATCCGGCAGATGGCGCGCAACACCCTGACCGACCTCTCGGCACTGCGTGACGACATCGCGCGGATTCGTGAAGACGGCCTGGCCACCGATTACGAAGAGTTCATCGACGGCATGGTGGCCTGCGCCGTGCCGGTGAGGGGCATCGGAGGCGAGCTGGTTGCCTGCCTGTTCTGCCATGCGCCGGTGTTTCGTTGCTCCATGGAACAGTTGCTGACCCTGGTTCCGCAAATGCGCGAGGCTGCCCTGGAGCTGGAAGTGATCACTGGCGGCAGGCGTTCCTGAGCCTGCCCCGCATTGCTCCTGAACGCGCGCTCCTCTCCGAGAAGTCATCCTGGTGACGTGGACGGCACAGGCTGGGCATCGAAACCGGAACCAGTACGCTAGAATCACTCGCGCGATAGCAGATTGCGATCGATCAGCGAAACCCTCGCCAAGCGAAGCGGTCTGCTGAATACGGGCCGAGGAATGGCCGTAGACGAGTCGAGGGAATGATGAGTGTTGCATTTACCATCCTGCTGATGATCCTGGGCTGGATCGCCGCCGCCGCCGCCTTGCTCTGGGGCATGCTCAGGATCGCTCGCCACCGCCCCGCAGTAGCGCGTGCAGAGCGCGCACCCAGGCCTCCGCGCCTTGCTTTCAAGGTACGCCGACTAGTCGTCACGTTCAGCGAACGTCAGGCTATCTTGCGCCGATAGTCACTCCTGAACGAACTATCTTCGGAGATCGTCGCTCTGTTCTATGGAGCCTGAGGCAATTTTCAGGCCGACGGCATCGCGCACCAGCGGTGCCGACGGAGCGGTAATTCACAGGGACATGTTGCCTACCTCATCTTGGAGAGACACATGTTCGTTCATAACAAGCGATTGCAGTACACCGTGCGGGTAGGGGCGCCCAACCCTGGCCTGGCGAACCTGATGCTGGAGCAATTCGGCGGCCCGCAGGGCGAGCTCGCCGCGGCCATGCGTTACTTCACCCAGGCCCTGGCCGAGGACGATCCAGGCCGCAAGGACCTGCTGATGGATATCGCCACCGAGGAACTCAGCCACCTCGAAGTGATAGGTTCCATCGTCGGCATGCTCAACAAGGGTGCCAAGGGGCAGATGGCCGAGGGCGTCGAGCAGGAGGCCGATCTGTATCGGTCGCTCACTGGTGCAGGTAACGATTCGCATATTACCTCGCTGCTTTATGGCGGTGGGCCGGCGCTGACCAATTCGGGCGGGGTACCTTGGTCGGCCGCCTATATCGATACCATCGGCGAGCCCACGGCGGATCTGCGTTCGAACATCGCCGCCGAGGCCCGCGCGAAGATCGTCTATGAGCGGCTGATCAACCTGACCGATGACCCTGGCGTGAGAGAGGCCCTGAAGTTTCTCATGACCCGCGAAATCGCCCACCAGAAGTCGTTCGAGAAGGCCTTGCACTCGCTGCAGCCTAACTTCCCGCAGGGCAAGTTGCCGCCCGACCCTGCCTTCGAAAGCGTCTACTACAACATGTCGCAGGGCGAGGGTGACCTGCGCGGGCCGTGGAATCAGGGGGGTGACTGGGAGTTCGTCGAGAGCCCGCAGCCAGCGGTCGATGGTGGCGACGGTATGGCGTCGGTCACGCTGGCGAATAAGGAGGCCAAGGTCGTGCAGCAGATGGCCAAGCGCACCGCCTCCGATCCTTCCGCCGATCCCATGACCGGGGCCGATCTCGGCGCGGGAGGCGCGCTCAAGAAAGGCAAGTGACCGGTGTCCCGAGCCCCTCGCGGGCTCGGGCCCTCAGGCCGGCGGAACGTCCACGATCAGGGTGTCACACGCCGCCTGCGCAAGGATATGTCGGGTAACACTGCCCACCAGCCAGCTTTCCAGTCGGCCGACGCCGCGCTTGCCCATCACGATCAGGTCGCAGTCCTGCGTCTGCTGCTGTTCCAGTACATGGCGGACAGGGTCACCATGGAACAGCGAGCAGCTTGTTGCCGTCCGGTCCAGATCGGCCTCGCTCATCAACCTGTCCATCCGTTGTCTGGCCTCCTCATGCAGCGCATCGAGCATCTCGGCGTGCATGGCTTCACCGACGCCGAGCTGGAACAGCTTGCCCTCGAAAGGCAGCTGATAGGCATGGAGCAAGGATAGCTGTGCCTGCGGCGCTATGGCTTGGACCATGCGCACGGCATGCAGCGAACGGTCGGAAAAGTCGATGGGTACCAGAACCCGACGATACTCCACCGCGGGCGCGTGCTTGACCGCCAACAATGGCCGCGAGGCGCCTCGCAGCACCCGTTCCAGAGTCGAGCCGTAAAAGCGCTCGGACAGTTGCCCTTCGCCGTGGGCGCCCATTACCAGCAGGCCGGCATCGAGCGCGTCCGCGTAGCCGGCGATTTCATCCACCACCTGGCCCTGACTGAGTTGCAGGCCGATCTTCGCGCCGTGACGCGCCACCAGCCCGGCCGCAAGCTTCTCCAGCTCCTCTCGGGCTTCGTCCAGCAGGCGCTGCCGGTAATCCTCGGGGTGTCTCTCGAGCAGGTGCCGCAGCGATTCCAGTGCGCCATGACTGACCACATGCTGGATAGAAAGCGGGACATCCAGCCTGCATGCGATCAGGGCTGCGCGTTCGGCAGCGTGACGCGACAGGCTGGATAGATCGGATGCCGCCAGCAGGTTGTGGATGAACATCAGCTGCTCCTCTTGAGTTCCTGTGCAAGGCCGCGTCCGGTTTGGTCGGCGGCGGCGTTGTACGGATTGATCAGGCGGGCCACGCCGGCCTTTTCCAGGGCTTGCGCGTGGACCGGATCTGCCCCACGGCCGCTACCTGGCCGGTAAAGCCGGCTTCGCGCAATGCGTGCAGAAGGGCCCGCTTCGACTCCCGCGGCGGAAAACCGGTCGCCATCCAGGCCGTCCGGGCGTTTCGGCCGCTCCAACGCCATCTCTCGATAAGGCCGCTTGCGTTCGAAGACGTTCAGCCAGGGAGCCGGGCGGATGTACAGCGGGTGCGAGTAGAGGATCATGTAGGTGACATCATGATGGTCACCAGTCCCACCAGGGTGGTCAGGCCCCGGCGCTTCGTTGTCCATGTGCCCCTCGCCGGGGCTGCCAATCGTCGGAGACTGCCTCAGCCTGCCAGGACCCGGTTGCGCCCGGTGCGCTTGGCTCCATACAGGGCCTGGTCGGCACGTTTGAGCAGCGCTTCTACGGTCTCGTCATGGCCACGATGATCGGCCACCCCCACCGAGACGGTGATTGCCTCGCCGGTCGGACTGATGGTGCAGGCGATGCGGTCGCAGAGTCGCTGGGCTGCGCCCAGGGCTTCCTCCAGCCCGGCGCCTGGTAGCAGCAGGACGAATTCCTCGCCGCCGCTGCGGCAGAGCAGGTCGCTGACGCGCGCCGATTCGCGCATCTGTCGGGCTAGAAAGCGCAGCACCTCATCACCGATGTCGTGCCCGTAGGTGTCATTGACGCGCTTGAAGTGATCGACATCGAGGATAGCCACGGCAAAGGGGGCGCCTTGTTGCCTCCAGCTATCCAAGGTCTGTTCCAGGCCGCGTCTGTTGGTCAGGCCAGTGAGCGGGTCGGTGACGTTTTCCTGGTTCAGCCTGCCAAGCTTCTGGTGCAGCAGGGTCACACCGGTGAGCAGACCGCGCTTGAGACGATCGGCTTCGTAGTACCAACCGCCCACCTTCTCGAGGCGCTCGGGCGCGTCGGCGGCGTCCAGTTCAGGCGCCATGTTGGCCAGGTCGCGCAGCGGGCGGACAATGAACTTCGACAGCCAGGCCAGTAGCAACAGCGAAAGGATCATCAAGGGGATGGCATTGCGTATGGTCGACCAGACCAGGGTGTCCAGGTCGCGCAGAGTCACTTCGGTGGGACGCTGGGCGACGATGCCCCAGGACGAGGCCGGCACCCGGGCGTAGCCGGCCAGCATGTCCACGCCGCGCAGGTTGGTGAGACGTTCGGCGCCCTGCTCGCTACGCAGCAGCGCCTGGACCACGGTGTTGGCCGTGACGTCCTCACCGACCCGGCCCTGGTCCTCGTGGTAGATGAGGGTGCCGTCGGCATCTACCACATAGAGGCTGGAGCCGTCGCGGTAGTGATGCACGCCGAGCAGGGTATGCAAGATATTGCGCGAGCGCAGGTGGATGGCGCCGCCGACATAGCCCAGGTAGCGCCGCTTGCTGTCGTAGATCGGGTGGGAAATCATCACCACCAGCCGGTCGTTGACGCCCAGATAGGGATGGGAAATGGCCGGCAGCTTGTTATGCAAGGCTTCGCGCGCGCCGGCCGAGGTCAGCTGCTGGCCGACCAGGTAATTGGCAGAACTGGCCATCACCACGCCGTCGGCGCGCACTACCAGAGCCGTATTGAAGGTGTCGCTCTGCTGTGTGAGCCGGCGTACCTCATTGTCCATCAGCGGCTGATCGGCAAAGCCTGCCGCGAGGATCTCGGCACTGTAGGCAAGCTGATCCTGGGTGGCTACAAAGAATCCCTCGGTTACATCAGCCAGCTTGGCGGCGTAGGCGCGGTTGGTTTCCAACGTCTGCCCCATGAGCTGGTCGCGCTGTGTGTGGTAACTGGCGAGAAAGCTGTTGGCGAAGCTCAGCGCGGCGGAAACCACGACCAGCGACAGGATGAGTTTACGAAGATCGATTTTGAACATGTGCTGCTGACAAGAGAGATTTCATGGGCCGGCGCGGGTCGCGGGAGCTTCACCTTAAGGTTCGCGTGCCGGTCAGGCAAAGAAAATCTGTCCGACCGGGCGACATCCTGGCGCCGAACCAAGCCCCACCGCAGCCGTTCTATCTTTCATCTGACTGCTGCCTGGAGAAGGCCATGTGTGCTGCGACCCTCACTGCCCCGGGGCGAGACGAACCGCCCTGCGCCGACGTGGACTGCCTGATCGTCGGTGCCGGTCCGGCCGGCCTCACCGCCGCGATCTATCTGGCGCGCTTTCATCGGCGCTGCCTGGTGGTTGACGCGGGCCACAGCCGCGCCTCCTGGATTCCCACTTCGCACAACTACCCGGGCTTTCCTCCAGGGATTTCCGGTGACCAGTTGCTGCTTCGCCTGCGCCAGCAGGCCGAGCGCTACGGCGCGACCCTGGCAAGTGGACGGGTCACTGACATCGAGCCCCACCCGCAGGGGTTTCTGGTGAGCTACGAAGGCCTTCGTTGCATTGCCCGACGGGTGATCCTGGCGACCGGGGTCGAGGACACCCTGCCGCCGATGCAGGATGCCGAGGCGGCCATCGCCGCCGGGGCGCTGCGCTTGTGCGCGGTCTGCGATGGGTATGAAGTGAGCGGCCATGAGGTGGCGGTCTACGGCGAGGCGGCGACGGCGATCGGTCACGCGCAGTTCCTGCGAACCTTCACCGACCGGGTCACGGTCATCGCCAAGCCCGGGCCGCCGCCCTCAGCGGATGCCCGGGCGCTGCTGGCGCATTTCGGAATCGGGTTCATCGATGTCGAGATCGACACCCTGAGTTACCGTCCGGGCGAGGGCATCGAGGTGTTGACCCGTGATGGCACTCGGCGGTCATTCGAGGTGCTCTATCCCAGCCTTGGTTGTCGCACCCGCTCCGACCTGGCGCTGCGCCTGGGCGCCGAGTGCGATGATTGCGGCGCGTTGAAGGTGGATGATCACCTGTATACCGGGGTGGAAGGGCTGTTCGCCATCGGCGATGTGGTCAGCGGCCTGAATCAGATCAGCGTAGCGGTGGGGCAGGGCGCTCAGGCTGCCACTGCGGTGCATAACGGCCTGGAGGCCAATCCGTGGCGGCGCGGCTGATCAGGCGCAGACAGCCTTGCTCGGCGCCTGTGAGCTGAACCTGCGGATGTCGAAGGAGCGTGCCCACTCGACGACTGCCGGCCCAGGCATGGGTCGTGCCACACCGAAACCCTGGGCGACCTCGCAGCCCATCAGCATCAGCATGCGTGCCTGGGGCCAGGTCTCGACGCCCTCGGCGACGACTTCGCGCTCGAATGCCAGGGACAGCCGGATGATCGCCTCGACCACCGCCTGATCGCTGTGGTCTCCGAGTATGCCGCGCACGAAGGATTGGTCGATCTTGATGGTCTGCGCCGGCAACCGCTTGAGGTAGCTCAACGAGGAGTAACCGGTGCCAAAGTCATCGAGCGAGATGCGCACGCCCATGGCCTTGCAGCTATCGAGGTTGCGGTTGGCGTGGTGGATGTTGTCGATGGCCACGGACTCGATGATTTCCAGATCGAGCCGGTCCGGCCTGAGCGTGGCGTGGCGCTGCAGTTTCTGCCGGATGGTGGTCGCGAAGTCGTCCCGCTGGAAGTGCCGGGCGGCGATATTCACCGCGACAGACCAGTCGTGGTCCTGAGCATTCCAGTCCTCCAGTTGGGTCAGCGCCTCATCGAGCACCCAGTTGCCGATCTCGACGATCAGGTCGCTCTGTTCCACCAGCGGAAGAAAGTCGCCCGGTGGTATCAGGCCGATTTCCGGGTGCTGCCAGCGCAGCAGCGCCTCGAAGCCGAGGATCTTGCCAGTGCGCAGGTGCACCTTTGGCTGGTAGTGGACGCGCAGTTCGCCATCGGCCAGGGCCTGGGTGACCCGCGCCAGGTTCTGGTGCGAGGCCTTGGCCTGTTGCTCATGGATGACATCGAACTGCTGGACCCGATTGCCACCCTTCTGCTTGGCCTGGTACATCGCCTGGTCGGCGTGGCGCAGCAGGGTGTCGGCACTGACGTCATCGCTGGGGTAGAGCGTGACGCCGATGCTGCCGGTGATGCTGATCGGCAAGCGCTCGATCAGATAGGGCGCCCCGACCACCGTCAGTACCCGCTCCAGGCTCTGATACAGATCTCGGGTATTGCCGATGCCGTTGAGGACCAGCACGAATTCGTCTCCACCGATGCGGGCGACCACATCGCCGCTGCGGGTGATGTCGTCCAGGCGGCGTGCCACCTCGGTGATCAGTTGGTCGCCAACTGCGTGCCCGTAGCGGTCGTTCACCGCCTTGAAGTCATCCAGGTCGAGCATGCAGATGGCCAGTTGGTGCTCGCCGCGGTAGGGCGCGGAGATGATCTGCTCGAAGTGTTCGGCCAGCACCAGCCGGTTGGGCAGACCGGTCAGTTCGTCGCGCCCCACCTTGTGTCGCAGGCGCTCGAGCAGGTTGTGCTCTTCGGTGATGTTGAAGCGAATCGACACGTAGCGGTAGATCATGCCGTCGTCGTCGAGCATCGGCACGATGGTGCTGTCGACCCAGTACAGTTGTCCGTTCTTGGCGCGATTGCAGACCTCGCCCTTCCAGATCTGGCCGGAGGCAATCGTCCGCCACATCTCACGGAAGAATTCGGGTGGATGTTGGTTGGAGTTCAGGATGCGGTGGTTGGCCCCGAGCAGTTCGCTCGAGCTGTAGCCAGACACCTGACAGAACTGGTCGTTGACGTAGGTGATGGTGCCGTCGATGTCCGTCTCGGAAAAGATGGCGGCGGCGTCCACCGCAGCGCGGTATCCGCCGCGTACGTGCGGCTGTGAGGCGGGCGACTTCCTTTTCATCATGTCCTTCTCCCTGTCGAAGCGCTCGATATGAGCGCTACCTTCACGGCGACGCTTGAAAGCCGGCGGGTCTGCGTCCATGGCAAGGCCCTGCCGCGTATCGACGGCCGGCGGATCATACGCCCTGTGACGGGCTTGTGGCCGGGTTTCTGTCCAGGCCGATTCGGGTTCGTAGCGGATGTGCGATGGGGTTCACTCCCTGGCTTGACACGCGTCACGCTAGGCAGCCCAGGACTCCTATGATGGCAGTTGGCCTGTTAAGTTCCTCTTCGCCACGGGGAATCCTCGGCGTGCCGAACAGTCCCTTACAGGAACCCCAGTCGGAGCGAGCCGATGGCCCGGCTTAAAATCGCGACCTTCAACATCAACGGCATCCGCTCGCGGCTACCGGCGCTGCTCGAATGGCTCGAGCGGGAGGCGCCGGATATCGCCTGCCTGCAGGAACTCAAGGCGCAGGATGCCACCTTTCCCATCGGCGAAATCCAGGCCGCCGGTTATGGTGCCATCTGGCACGGCGAGAAAGCCTGGAACGGTGTGGCCATCCTGGCCCGTGACAGCGAACCGATCGAAAGCCGCCGCGGGCTGGGCGACGACCCCCACAGCCGTTATCTGGAGGCGGCAGTGCACGGCATTCTGGTCGGTTGCCTGTACCTGCCCAATGGCAATCCGCAACCCGGCCCCAAGTTCGACTACAAGCTGGCCTGGTTCGAATGGCTCATCGCCCACGCCGCGAGCCTGCGTGCGAGCGGGCACCCAGTGGTGCTGGCGGGTGACTACAACGTGGTGCCCACCGATACGGATATCTACAACCCGCGCTCCTGGCGCAAGGACGCGCTGTTGCAGCCGGAGAGCCGGGCCTGCTTCGAGCGGCTGCTGGCGCAGGGCTGGACCGATGCCTTGCGCGCCTGCCACCCGCAGGCGCGGCTGTATACCTTCTGGGATTACTTCCGTCGACACTGGCAAACCGATTCGGGGTTGCGCATCGACCACCTTCTGCTGAGTCCGGATCTGGCGGCGCGCCTGTGCGATGCCGGGGTCGACCGCTGGGTACGTGGGCGCGAGCACGCAAGCGATCACGCACCTACCTGGATCGAATTGGAAACCGATTGAAGCCGGCCTCTGGCGCAGGCCAGCCCCCGGTCGGGGCGGCACAACCGCCAGTGGCCGACCATGTAGCGGAGGACAGGATGCAGCGACTGCTCGTCTATACCGATCTCGATGGGACCCTGCTGGACCACCACAGCTACGATTTCGGTCCGGCGCTGCCGGTTCTGGAACGGCTGGAGCGGCTGGGTGTGCCCTGGATCATCAACACCAGCAAGACCTTCGCGGAATTGCGCAGCCTGCGCCAGCGGCTGGGACACGGGCATCCCTTCATTGTCGAGAACGGTGCGGCGGTCTACCTGCCGGCCGGTTGCCTGCCTGGTGGCGAAGAGCTGCCAGAAGAGCAGGGTTTGCGCGTGCGCCGCTTCGCGCCCGAACGGAGGACGCTGCTCGAGCGCATCGCCCCCCTGCTCGCCGATTACGAGTGCACGGGGTTCTCGCAGATGAACGTGGCCGAACTCCAGGCCTGCACCGGGCTGGCCGCCGAGGATGCACGTCGCGCCTTGCAGCGGAATTACTCCGAGCCCCTGCTGTGGCGCGATTCGGAGCTGGCGCTGGAGCATCTCTCCGCCAGGGTCGCGGCCTGCGGGCTCAGTCTGCTGCGCGGAGGACGCTTCGTCCACGTGATGGGGCAGGTCGACAAGGCCACGCCGATGCCCTGGCTCGGCGCGCAATATGCAAGGCAAAGCACCGCCCCCCTGCAGACCCTCGCCCTTGGCGACGGGCAGAACGATGTGGCGATGCTCGAGGCAGCGGATCGCGCGGTGATCGTGCGTTCGCCGACGCATGCACCGCCAGCGGTCAGGGGACGTTCGGTGACACTCACCGATGCGTTGGGCCCGGCCGGCTGGGCACGAGCTGTCAGCGCAGTACTGGATCAACTCATTACGGAAGCGCCTGATGACTGACTTTTACCAGAACGGAATCGTGACCACGCTGCATCAACTGTCCCGCCGGCCGCTTGCCGAGCTGGAAGCCGAGCTGATCAGTTTTGCCCGGATGCGGCCCATGGCCCTGGTATTGCCCAGCCTGTATTCGGAATTGGAAGGTCCAGCGCTGAACAAGATCGTGGAGCAACTGGCGCAGGTACCCTATCTCAATGAAGTGGTGGTTGGCCTCGATCGGGCCGACGGCGATCAGTACCGGCATGCCATTCGCTTCTTCAGTCGCCTGCCCCAGCGGACCCGGGTACTTTGGCACGACGGCCCGCGGCTGCAGGAGTTCGCTGCCGAGCTGGCCGCCGAGGAGCTGGCGCCGCGCGAGCCGGGCAAGGGCCGCAACGTCTGGTACTGCCTGGGCTACATTCTCGGCTCCGGGCGGGCCGAATCGGTGGCGTTGCACGACTGCGACATCGTCACCTACGACCGCGAGATGCTTGCGAGGCTGATCTATCCGGTGGCCAATCCGCATTTCAACTACCAGTTCTGCAAGGGCTACTACGCCCGGGTCGCCGACGGCAAGCTGAACGGGCGGGTCAGCCGCCTGCTGGTCACGCCGCTGCTGCGTGCCCTGAAAAAGGTGCTCGGCAATCTCGACTATCTGGAGTACCTGGACAGTTATCGCTACCCACTGGCGGGAGAGTTCTCGTTTCGCCGAGAGGTGATCAACGATATCCGCATCCCCAGCGACTGGGGCCTGGAAATCGGCGTGCTCAGCGAGATGAAGCGCAACTTCTCGACCAACCGCCTGTGCCAGGTGGACATCGCCGACAATTACGATCACAAGCATCAGGACCTGTCGCTGGGCGACGACCAGGACGGCCTGTCGAAGATGTCCATCGACATCATCAAGTCGATCTTCCGCAAACTGGCCACCCAGGGCGTAGTGCTCACTCCCGAGACCTTCCGGACCATCAAGGCCACCTACTACCGGGTCGGTCTGGATTTCATCGAGTCCTACCGCAACGACGCCATGATGAACGGCCTGCAACTGGACGTGCACAAGGAGGAGCAAGCGGTGGAGATGTTCGCCGAAAATATCCTCAAGGCCGGCAACGTATATTTTGACAACTCGATGGAAACGCCCTTCATCCCCAGTTGGAACCGTGTCAGCGCGGCCTTCCCGACCCTGCTCAAGCGCTTCTATGCGGCTGTCGGCGCGGACATGAAGGAATACGGCACCTGATCGCACCCCCATCGCCCTCAACCGGAGCTAGGCAGTCATGGCCCTATCCCGTCTCGAACAGCGTATTGGCGCGCACCTGCAGGTGCTCTATCCCGACCTCGATCCAGGGGAGCTGACCCAGGCTTGCCTGCAGGCGATCAGCAGTCCGCCCGATGCCCCGACTCCGGTGCCCCACAGCAATCTGTGGAGCCAATGCGACTGCGTGATGATCACCTATGGCGACAGCCTGCGCCGCGAGGGCGAAGCGCCGCTGCATACCCTGCACCAGTTTCTCAACCGGCACCTGGCCGACTGCATCAGTACCGTGCACATCCTGCCGTTCTTTCCCTACAGCTCGGACGACGGCTTCAGTGTCATGGACTACAGCAGCGTGAGCCCCAAGGTCGGCGAATGGGAAGATGTCTCGGCGCTGGCGGAAGACTTCACCGTCATGGGCGATCTGGTGATCAACCACTGCTCCAGCCGCAGCCGCTGGTTCGAAAACTTCAAGGCCGGGGTCGAGCCCGGCGCCAGCTTTTTCGTTCAGGTGCCTGGCGACACGGACCTCTCGGCGGTGGTCCGGCCTCGGACCTCGAGCCTGCTGCGCGAGGTGGAAACCGCCTCGGGCACCCGCCATGTCTGGTGCACCTTCAGCGAGGACCAGGTCGATCTCGATTTTCGCAACCCCGAGGTGCTGCTGACCTTTCTGCGGATCATTCGCCTGTACATCGAGAAGGGCATCACCTGGTTCCGCCTGGATGCGGTGGCCTTCCTCTGGAAGGAAATCGGCACCCGCTGCATCAACCTGCCACAGACCCACCAGATGATCCGCCTGCTGCGGTTGCTGATCGAGCACCGCGAGCCCGCCGCCACCCTGATCACCGAAACCAACATTCCCAACAACGAGAACCTGACGTACTTCGGCAATGCCAACGAAGCCCACATGATCTACAACTTCTCGTTGCCGCCGCTGCTGATCAATACGCTCATCAGCGGCAACTGCACCCATCTGAAGAACTGGCTGATGACCATGCCGGCGGCCCAGCACGGCACGGCGTACTTCAACTTCATCGCCTCGCACGACGGTATCGGCCTGCGGCCCGTGGAGGGCCTGCTGACCGACTGGGAGGTGAGCAACCTGATCCAGACCCTGCAGCGTTTCGGCGCGCGGGTGAGTACTCGCACCGGGCCGGACGGCCAGCCGAAGCCCTACGAGATCAACGTCAGCCTGTTCGACGCGCTCAAGGGCACCGTGCAGCATGGTCCGGACCCCTGGCAGGTGGCACGCTATCTCTGTGCCCACGCCATCATGCTGGGGCTCGAAGGAATCCCGGCGATCTATGTGCACAGCCTGGTGGCGACCGAGAACGACGAGGACCGGGTGACCCATAGCGGGCATCTGCGCTCGATCAACCGGCACATTTGGCAGGCCGACGATCTGGAGGAGAAACTGGTCGGGGAAACCCACCATCGCGGGGTATTCAATGCGTTGCGGCGGCTGATCAAGCTGCGCTGCGCACAGCCTGCGTTTCATCCCAACGCCTCGCAGTTCAACCTGCAGCTCGGGGAGAGCCTGTTTGGCTACTGGCGCCAGAGTGTCAGCGGCGAGCAGAGCATCTTTGCCATCTACAACGTGACCGATACGCCGCAACGGCTGAACCTGGCGGAGCTCAACCTGCTGGCTGCCGACCTCTGGCACGACCTCATTCGCGGGCAGGATTACGAAGATCAGGTGGCGCAGATTACCCTGGCGCCCTACCAGGCGCTGTGGCTGACCGACCAGGTGCCGGTTGCCGAAGCGGATGCCGCCGCGGACTAGACCGATTCGCCGATGCGGGCCGGGTCGAAGGATTCGGCCCAGTCGAGGACCTGTTCGGCCGGCATCGGCCGGGCAATCCCGTAGCCCTGGGCAAGTTCGCAGCCGAGCGAGAGCAGCAGCGCGGCCTGGGCGCGGGTTTCCACGCCCTCGGCGATGACATCCCGGTCGAAGGCGCGGCACAGGCTGATGATGGCCATGGTAACCGCCTGGTCACTGGGATCGTCGAGGATGCCGCGGATGAAGCTTTGGTCAATCTTGATGGTCTGCACCGGTAGCCGCTTGAGGTAGCTGAGCGACGAATAGCCGGTGCCGAAATCGTCCAGCGATATACGTACTCCTGCCTCACGGCAGGCTTCGAGGTTGCGGTTGGCATGCTGGATGTTGTCGATCGCCACCGACTCGATCAGCTCTAGGTCCAGTTGCTCAGGATGCAATTCCGGGTGCGCCGCCAGTTTTTCCGCGACCGCGGCGGCAAAGCCGTCCTGCTTCAGATGTCGGGCGGCGATGTTCACCGACACTGACCAGTCCTTGCCATGCGTGCGCCACCGCGACAGCTGGTCCAGCGCCCGCTCGATGACCCAGTCGCCAATCTCGACGATCAGGTCCGCCCGCTCCACCACTGGCAGGAACTCCAAAGGAGGAATCGTCCCGCGTTCAGGGTGTTGCCAGCGCAGCAACGCTTCGAAGCCGAGGATTTTTCCGCTGCGCAGGTTGACCTTGGGCTGATAATGGAGCACCAGTTCGTCGTTGTGCAGCGCCTCGGTCATCCGTGCCAGGGTCTGGTGCGAGGCCCTGGTTTCGAGCGCCTGGCTGACATCGAACAGCTGGAAGCGGTTTCCGCCCTGCTGCTTGGCCTGGTACAGCGCCTGGTCGGCATGGCGCAGCAGGGTGTCGGCACTGACGTTGTCGCTGGGAAACAGCGTCACGCCAAGACTGGCGGTGACCTTCAGGGCAATGCCTTCGATCAGGTAGGTCTCGGCGACCCGCGCGAGCACCCGCTTAAGGCTGTTGCGCAGTTGGGGAAGGCGCTCGATGTCGTGCAGGATGAGGACGAATTCATCGCCGCCGATCCGGGCCACCAGGTTCTCGTTGCGGATGATGCTGGCCAGCCGTGTCGCCACCGCGGTGAGCAGCAGATCGCCCACCGCGTGACCGTGGCGATCATTGACGTCCTTGAAGTCGTCCAGGTCGAGCATGCACACCGCCAGTTGCACATTGGCAGGGCAGGGCATGGAGACGATGCGTTCGAAGTGCTCGGCGAGCAGGGTACGGTTCGGTAGACCGGTGAGCTCGTCGTGCCCGACCTGCCGGCGCAGGCGCTCGAGCATGTTGTGCTCTTCGGTGATGTTGAAGCGAACCGAGACGTAGCGGTAGATCTCGCCGCCAGCGTCCTGCATCGGCACGATGGTACTCTCGACCCAGTACAGGCTGCCGTCCTTGGCCTGGTTGCAGACCTCGCCTTTCCAGATCCGGCCGCTGGTGATGGTGCGCCACATTTCGGCGAAGAAAGCCGAAGGATGATGGCCCGAGTTGAGGATCCGGTGGTCCTGGCCAAGCAGTTCATCCGCCGAGTAGCCGGAGACCTCGCAGAACTGGTCGTTGACGTAGGTGATGACGCCGCGGGCGTCGGTTTCAGAGAAGATCGCGGCGGCGTCCACCGCCGCGCGGTAGCCGAATTCGACCCGGTCGAAATGCGCCGGCATGCTCATGGCATGGAGTCCCCGGTGCGGCCTGTGCTTGCCCGACCTGCAGTCTGCAGAAAGGCGCTCCCGGGGCCGCCTGCTGACGTCGGGCGCACCGAGGTACGGGGTCGGGAGGAAGCGGGTAGCGGATCGTGGGCAGGCATAATGGGCTCGAAGCGACGACACGGCAGCTGTGATATCTAACTGATATCACAGCTGGCCTGTTTTTGCGCTGCCCATGATGCCTGTTCGCTGCCTCTCTCACAGAGTGGCCTCTGCAGGAAGCCCGTGCTAGGGGCCGGCGAGCACACCTGGCTGCTGGCCGCCGAGGAGCCGGCCGAATCTTGCGCCGACGCGCCGATTCAGTACCTGACCGCGATGCGAGGCGCGCAGGGCGAGCAGCTGCCAGCCGGCGTTGTACAGGGCGTTGGATTCGATGCAGAACACCGGCTTGCGCGACAGGTGCGCGATGTCCAGCGCCTGTCCGAGCTCGCTTTCGATGAACAGCTGGGTGTCCGGAAAGCTGCGGTACACGTCTGCCTTGAACCTGTGGTGCACCTTCAGCCGCCGCCGCTCCGCCGCCGATGGTAGGTCGAGCATGTGCAACTGGCCATAGCGAACGCCATGGCGATCCAGCCATTCCTCTGTTTCGCCGCGGTACTTTTCCAGGCGGCTGGTGACCAGATGTGCCACCTGCAGCCCGGGTATATAGAGCGGCTGGGCGTTGCGCAGAAATTGCAGGTAGTTGGCGCCGTCATCGTTCTGCTGATGGGTCGGGTCGACGCAGAGCACCCCGTCGATGTCCAGGCAGGCGCGGCTCAGCGAGGGGTGCTGCATCAGGTTCCATTCGAACATGGCAGGCTGATCAAGCCGTTCGAGCACCTGATCCAGGTCTTCGGCATGGCCGGCTGGCGCATAGGCGGCGAGGGTCATGATCTTTCCGGGGAAGCCTGCCGCGATACGCGTGGCCAGCTCGCGCATCGAGGCGCCTGAGCCACTGTCTTCGACCAGCAGCACCTTGCGTGCCTCTCGGGCGCGGATCAGTGGCTCATGGCGGTAGGAACGCACCGCCTCGCGTTCCAGGTGCCCGTTGCGCTCGAAGGTGTCGAGATCGGTGCAGGGCAGGTTGAGCTTGATGGCCAGCATTCTCGCCAGGAACAGGCCCCCTGGCGATACGCCTACCACCAGGTCCAGGTTGCGAGGAATCCTGTCGAGATGCTTGCCGAGCAGGGTCAGTAGGTCGTTCACACTTCGATAGTGCATGTCGCGCTCCCGGTGCTTGCGTTACGGCCTGAGCCACCTGAAAAACCCTTTCGAAACTACCGACAGGGTGATATTTGCCTGGATATGTTCGCGGCGCATCGTGACAACTCCGTCACGATTCGATGAAACCTTGATGACAGTGGGTCGGCCATCCGGTCGAAACCGTGCCTTACAATCCCCTCACGCCTGGCCCTTGCGCAGCCACCCCTCACCCTGCAGGGCGGGCTTGACCTTGACCCCATGTCAAGGTTGATGCTGTCGGCCTGCAGAGGATTGCGCACATGAACCAGACGACCTACACAATCCCCGTCACCGGCATGACCTGCGCCAGTTGCGCCGGGCGGGTCGAGCGGGCGTTGCTCAAGACCCCCGGGGTGGAATCGGCGAGCGTCAACCTGGCCAGCGAACAGGTGCGCATCGTCGCCACCGCTGGCAGGCTGTCCGACCTCATCGGCGCGGTGGAGAAGGCCGGCTACGGCGTGCCGGTACAGGTGCTCGAGCTGGGCATTTCCGGCATGACCTGTGGCAGTTGCGTCGGCCGCGTGGAACGAGCGCTGCTCAAGCTGCCGGGCGTCCGGGCGGCCTCGGTGAATCTTGCCAGCGAGCGGGCACGGGTCGAGATGCTCGGCGTTGTCGAGCCTGGCGAGCTGATTGCCGCGGTGGAGGCTGCGGGATATGGCGCCAGCGCCGAGGCGCCTGCCGGGGAGGCCGACAGTGGTGAGGCACGTCTGCGGCGCGAGCGTCTGAGCGTGATCCTCGCCTTGCTGCTGGCGGTACCGCTGGTGCTGCCGATGGTCGCGCAGCCGTTCGGGTATCACCTGATGCCGCCACCGCTGATCCAGTTCCTGCTTGCCACGCCAGTGCAGTTCATCCTCGGTGCGCGTTTCTATCGAGCCGGCTGGAAGGCCGTGCGCGCCGGTGCCGGCAATATGGACCTGCTGGTGGCGCTGGGCACCAGCGCCGGCTATGGCCTCAGCCTGTACCAGTGGTGGGCCGCGCCGGAAGGGGTGATGCCGCACCTGTATTTCGAGGTTTCGGCGGTGGTGATCGCCCTGATCCTGCTCGGCAAGTACCTGGAGTCACGCGCCAAGCGCCAGACCAGCGCAGCGATTCGTGCCCTGGAGGCGCTGCGGCCGGAGCGGGCGGTGCGCCTGGTGGACGGTCGTGAGGAAAACGTGGCCATCGCCAGTCTTGTGCTGGGCGATCGGGTGGTGGTGAGGCCGGGCGAACGTTTTCCGGTGGACGGCGAGGTGCTGGAGGGCCAGAGCCAGGCCGACGAAGCGCTGATCAGTGGCGAGAGCCTGCCGGTGACCAAGGGCCCCGGCGATCCGGTCACCGGCGGCTCGATCAATGGCGCCGGGCGGCTGCTGGTGCGCACCACGGCGCTCGGCGCAGAAACGGTATTGGCGCGCATCATCCGCCTGGTGGAAGACGCCCAGGCGGCCAAGGCACCGATCCAGAAACTGGTGGACCGGGTCAGTCAGGTCTTTGTCCCGGCGGTGGTGGTCGTCGCCGTGGTGACCCTGGCCGGCTGGTCGCTGGCGGGCGCGGCGCTGGAAGTAGCCGTGCTCAATGCGGTCTCGGTGCTGGTGATCGCCTGCCCCTGCGCGCTCGGCCTGGCCACCCCGACCGCGATCATGGCCGGCACCGGCGTGGCAGCCCGGCACGGCATCCTGATCAAGGACGCCGAGGCGCTGGAGATCGCCCATGCGGTCGATAGCGTCGCCTTCGACAAGACCGGCACCCTGACCTCGGGCACGCCGAGCATCGTTCATCTGCGTGGGCTGGAATTCGACGAAGCCGAACTGCTGCGCCTGGCCGGTGCGCTGCAGCGGGGCAGCGAACATCCGCTCGCGCGGGCGGTGCTGGAGCGCTGCGCCGAGAAGGGCATCAGCCCTGATCTGGCAGACGACAGTCGCGCACTGGCCGGGCGCGGCACCTCGGGCAGCCTCGCCGGTCGTTCGCTGGCGCTGGGCAACCAGCGGCTGCTGGAGGAATCGGGACTGCAACCTGGCGCACTGGGCGAGGTGGCCAAGGCATGGGAAGCCGAGGGGCGAACGCTGTCCTGGCTGATCGAGCAGGGCCCGACGCCACGGGTCCTGGGCCTGTTCGCCTTTGGTGACCTGCTCAAGCCGGGGGCTGGAGCGGCGATCCGTGCGCTGGCAGCCAGGCAGCTGCGCAGCCACCTGATCACCGGTGACAACTGGGGCAGCGCGCGGGCGGTGGCCACGCGGCTCGGGATCGATGATGTACACGCCGAGGTGCTGCCAGCCGACAAGGCCGCCACGGTCGCGGCGCTCAAGCGGAAAGGTGCCGTGGTGGCGATGGTCGGCGATGGCATCAACGACGCGCCTGCGCTGGCCGCGGCGGATGTCGGCATCGCCATGGGAGGCGGCACCGATGTGGCCATGCAGGCGGCCGGCATCACCCTGATGCGCGGCGATCCGCGGTTGGTGCCGGCGGCGCTGGACATCAGCCGGCGCACCTATCGCAAGATCCAGCAGAATCTGTTCTGGGCCTTCATCTACAACCTCATCGGGATTCCACTGGCGGCCTTTGGCCTGCTCAGTCCGGTAGTGGCCGGTGCGGCGATGGCCTTGTCCAGCGTCAGTGTGGTCAGCAACGCCCTGCTGCTGAAGAACTGGCAGCCGGTGCTGGCGGAGCCGATTGAAGAGACGCCCGCCGCACCGCTGCAGGAGGCCTCTTGAACATCGGCCAGGCTGCCGCGCGCAGCGGTCTCAGCGCGAAGATGATTCGCCATTACGAATCCATCGGACTGCTGCAACCGGCCGGGCGGGGGGCCAATGGCTACCGTCGCTATGAAGAGGCGGACCTGCATCGGCTGGCCTTCATCAAGCGGGCCAGGGACATGGGTTTTTCCCTCGACGAGGTGGGCAGGCTGCTGGCGCTGTGGGCCGACCATGGCCGCGCCAGTGCCGAGGTGAAGGCGCTGGCCGCTGCCCATGTTGCGCAACTCGATGTGCGGATCGCCGAACTGACCAGCTTGCGCAATGCGCTGCAGGGGCTGGTCGACAGCTGTCATGGCGACGGACGCTCGGAGTGCCCGATTATCGACGAGCTGCAGTCGAGGGGCTGAAGCGCGTTCTGGAAACCTTCCGTCAATCGGCTTGCTGGCACGCTGGGGCTCACTTCGCTATACCTCAATGTCATAGGAGGTACGACCCGCGTCGGTTTTCAGCACGAGCGTAGCTATGGCCCTAGATCCGCCAGTTCCTGCCAACGAGGCACAACGCCTGGTGCGTGTTCACGACATGTGTTTGATCGACGACACCCCCGACGAAACCCTGGATCAGATCGTGCAGATGGTCGCCGAGCACTTCGGTGTGCCTATTGCCCTGGTTTCCATCGTCGATCGCAACCGCCAATGGTTTCGCGCGCGGGTAGGTATCGAGGCGAGCGAAACCTCCCGGCGCGACTCCTTCTGTGCCCATGCCATCAATGGTGAGCATCTGTTCCAGGTCTGCGACGCGACCCGTGACGAGCGATTCCGCGACAACCCGCTGGTGATTGGCGGGCCGGGGGTGCGCTTCTATGCCGGCATTCCGCTGGTAACCGACGACGGGCTGGGCCTGGGCAGCCTGTGCATCATCGACACCGAGCCGCGTCCGGCCCTCACCGAGCAGCAGGTCGCCACCCTGAAGGCGATGGCCAGGCTGGCCATGTCGCGCATCAGCGACCTGCGCAAGCTGAACTACATCGACTCGGCGACAGGGCTGGCCAATCGCGTGCGTCTCGAAGAGGACGTGGACGATCTGCTCGAGATGGGCCATGAGCTCCTGGTGGTGGTGGTCGATGCGTTGTCACCGCAGTTTTATCAGGACTTCGTCAAGGCCCTGGGCTACCTGTTCGACAACGACCTGATGCTGAGCATCAAGCAGCGGCTCGAGCATCTGCTGCCGCGGGAAAGCCTGCTCTACAAGATCAGTGCGACACGCTTTGCCTTTATCTCGCAGACCAGCCGGGTAGGCGAGCCGGAACCACTGTTCAACCGCATCATCGAGGCATTCGATGCGCCGCTGGAGTGCGACCGCATTCCGTTGCGTACCCAGGTCGGCCTTGGCGTGCTGGTGCTGCAGCCGGGCAGCGAGCGACGGCTGGACTGGTTGCGTTCGGCAATCAGCGCGGCGGACGATGCGCGCGACCAGGGCAGCGGCTGGTGCTATTACGACCCGCGCCAGGACGATGCCCAGCAGCGCGCCTTTCGCCTGCTCAGCTCATTGTCTGACGCGGTGCAGGCGTCGGACCAACTGCATCTGGTCTACCAGCCACGGGTGCATCTGGCTACCGGCCACTTCACCTCGGTCGAAGCGCTGCTGCGCTGGAACCACCCTGAGCTTGGCGAGGTGGGGCCCGCCGAATTCATACCACTGGCGGAAAAGACCGCGTTGATTCGCCCTTTGAGCCTGTGGGTACTGCACGAGGCGGTACGCCAGGCGGCGGAATGGCAGGCGCAGGGCATGGACTTCCGGGTCTCGGTCAATGTGTCGACCGCGGACATGCAGGACGCGCAGTTCACCGACCGGATGCTGGCGCTGTTCGAGCATTACCGGGTGCCTCCGGGTGTTTTCGAAGTCGAACTGACCGAAAGCGGGCTGATGCGCAACCTCGACGGCGTACGCGCCCAGCTCGAGCGCATCGCCGCCATCGGCGTCGAAGTGGCCATCGACGACTTCGGCTCGGGCTACAGCAACTGGGCCTATCTGCGCGAACTGCCGGCCACCACGGTCAAGCTGGACCAGTCGCTGTTGCGCGACCTGATGTCGGTGAAGAAGCACCAGCACATCGTCAAGACCATGACCGAGCTGGCCTGCGAGCTGGGCTACCGGGTGGTTGCCGAAGGGATCGAAAGCGAGACGGTCTACGAGTTGATGCGTCAGTGGGGCTGCCATGAGGGCCAGGCCTTTCTCATGGCGCGGCCCATGACGCCTCCGGATTTGCTGGCCTGGGCGCAGGCGCGTGGGTCCGGCTGAGAGCCGCCCGGCCTGAGCTCTAGAACCAGAAACGGATCCCGGCGACCAGTCGGGTGTCACCCTTGTCTTCACCCGCCGCACGCAGGTAGTCGGCGGTATTGCCGTAGGCGCGGTGCCGGCTCACACCGATGTAAGGGGCGAGCAGGGGAGTGATCTCATAACGCAGGCGCAGCCCCAGTTCGGCGTCGCTGAATCCCGCACCGGTGGCACGGGCCGGGTCGTTGCGCCCGTGGAGGTTGAATTCAGCCAACGGCTGCAAAATCAGCCGGTTGGTCAGCAGCACGTCGTACTCGAACTTGGCGCGAAACCCTGTCTGGCCGCCTTCACCGAGGTAGGCGGTCAACTGGGTTTCCAGGCCGTACAACGGCATGCCCTGCACACCCAGGGCCGCCCAGGTCTGGGGCGAGCCGGGCTTGAAGTCCTGGCGTATGCCGGCCACCGACTCCCACCAGGGGCCGATGGCGTGCCCCCAGAACAGCTGCAACTCCGCTTTCTCGGTATGTCCGGCCACCCGCTCGCCCTCGCTGCGCATCCATAGCCGGTTGATGTCGCCACCTACCCAGCCCTGGAAGTCCCAATACAACGCGCTGCCCTCGTCGGCGTCCTGCCATTCCAGCCGTTCGGCAAAGAAACGATAGTGGGTGCGATCGCCGTGCATGTGTTGCGCGGCCAGGGGCGGGAAGGCGGCAGCGCGCTCGGCGTCGGTCAGCGGAGGAAACCGCGGATCGCTGCCCCTGGCACGATGCGCCGCGCCATGGGTGCCGTGGCCGTGGTGCATGTGATGCCCCTGGTGCGGGTCGTCCTGCCCTTCGTGCGCGCTGTGCGAAGCGTCCGTCGCCGTCGCCGGGGCGGGGTGATGCCCGGCATGGCCGCTCTGTGCCAGCACTGGCGCCGGGCTGACGCCAAGACTCAGGCCGAGCGCCAGCAGCAGGGATGGCTTGTTCATCAGCGGTTTCCTTGTTCTTCGACGCGGACTTCACGGAACATTCCGAGGTCCATGTGCATCAGCATGTGGCAGTGGAAGGCCCAGCGGCCGGGGGCATCCGCGGTGACGCGGAAGCTGCGGATGGAGCCGGGCGGCATGTCGACGGTGTGCATGCGCACCTGAAAATCGCCGTACTCGTTCTCCAGGTCGCTCCACATCCCGTGCAGGTGTATCGGGTGGTGCATCATGGTGTCGTTGACCAGCACCACCCGCAGGCGCTCGCCGTATTCCAGGTAGATGGGTTCGGCATCCTGGAACTTGATGCCATCGAACGACCAGGCGAAGCGCTCCATGTGACCGGTCAGGTGCAGTTCGAGGGTTCGCCCCGGCTCGCGGCCGTCGGGGTCGGGAAAGGCGCTCTTCAGGTCGGCATAGGTCAGCACCCGCCGACCGTTGTCGCGCAGGCCGATACCCGGATCGTCGAGCTTGGCGACCGGCATCATGGTCTGCATGTCCACCAGTGGATTGTTGCGTTCGCTGGCAGGATGACCCTGCATCTGGAGCTTCGGCCTTTCAGGCGGTGCTTCGCTGTGGCCGTGATGCCCGTGATGGTCTTGATGCGAGGACTGACCCTGGCCGGGATGATGGCCGCCAGGCGCAGCGGCGTCATGTCCGCCGTGCCCGCCGCCATGGCCACTGTGGTCATGGCCCATGTCGGCCATGGTCAGCTCCGGTCGCGGGTCCGGTTGCGGGACCGGCGCGTCAAGCCCGCCGCGGACCGCCAGGGTGCCGCGGGCGTAGCCGCTGCGGTCCATGGCCTGGGCGAACAGGGTGTAGGCCTGGCGCTCGGCGGGGGTGACGATCACATCGTAGGTTTCCGCCACGCCCAGGCGGATCTCGTCCACCTCGACCGGCTGTACGTTCTGGCCATCCTTGGCCACCACGGTCAGCTTCAGACCGGGAATGCGGAAGTCGAAATAGGTCATCGCCGAGCCGTTGATCAGGCGCAGGCGGACCCGCTCGCCCGGCTCGAAGAGTCCGGTCCAGTTGCTGTCCGGCGCCTGGCCGTTGAGCAGGAAGGTGTAGGTCTCGCCGCTGACGTCGGTCAGGTCGGTGGGGGTCATGCGCATCCGGGCCCAGGCCCAGCGGTCGCCCAGGGTCTCGCCGAGACCCTGTTCGCGGGTGTCGCGAACCAGATCGCCGAGGGTGCGTCGGCCCCTGTTGTAGACGTGCGATTCCTTCTTCAGCTTGGCCAGCACCCGCGCCGGGCTCTCATCGGTCCAGTCGGAAAACATCAGCACGTGGTCGCGCTCGTAGGCGAACGGCTCGGGCTCGCGCGGGTCGATGATCAGCGGGGCATAGACGCCCAGTTGCTCCTGAAAACCCGAATGCGCGTGATACCAGTAGGTGCCGCTCTGCTTCAGGGTAAAACGGTATTCGAACGTTTCGTCCGGGGCGATGCCGTCGAAGCTCATGCCCGGTACGCCATCCATATTCGCCGGCAGCAGGATGCCGTGCCAGTGGATGGAGGTGTCCTGGCCTAGCCGGTTGCGCACCCGCAAGGTGACGGTGTCGCCCTCGCGCCAGCGCAGGAGCGGGCCGGGAATGCTGCCGTTGATGGCCGTGGCGATGCGTTTGCGACCGGTGAAGTTCACTTCCAGCGGGGCGATGTCGAGATCGAAGTCGGTGCCCGACAGCACGCCCGACTGCCCGGGCCGGGTGCCGGCCCAGGTGGGCTGGCGCCATAGGCCGAGGCCAGCGCAAAGGCTGCTGGCGGCCAGGCTGGTGACAAAGGTTCGCCTTGTGAGGGTCGAGGCCATGGGGTTCCATTCCTGCACATTGATAGAGCAATCCTGGCGGACACTGCCTGACAGTTGGCTGAGCGCTGGATTACATTTCTGTCAGCTTGTGGTGGGGTGCCGCGATGGCCGGCACACTGCCTCTCCCCATGCCTGAAGGTTCGAACAGATGAAACTACTGGTCGCCGAGGACGAGCCGAAAACCGGTCTCTATCTGCAGCAGGGACTGAGCGAGGCGGGTTTCGTCGTCGATCGCGTAACTGACGGCGCCGAGGCGTTGCACCGGGCGCTGGGTGAACCCTACGACCTGCTGATCCTCGATGTGATGATGCCGGGACTCGACGGCTGGGAAGTGCTGCGGCTGCTGCGCGCGGCCGGCCGTGAAATTCCGGTGCTGTTCCTCACCGCCCGCGACCGGGTCGAGGACAGGGTCAAGGGCCTTGAACTGGGCGCCGACGACTACCTCGTCAAGCCGTTCGCCTTTTCCGAACTGCTGGCGCGGGTGCGTACCCTGTTGCGGCGCGTCGGAGGTGGTGGCAGCGCGCCGACCATATTGGCCATCGCCGATCTGCAGGTCGATCTGCTTGGACGCCGGGTCAGCCGGGGTGGCCAGCGCATCGATCTGACCGCCAAGGAATTCGCCCTGCTCGAGCTGCTGCTGCGCCGGCGTGGCGAGGTGCTGCCCAAATCGCTGATCGCCTCGCAGGTCTGGGACATGAATTTCGACAGCGACACAAACGTCATCGAAGTGGCCGTGCGCCGTCTGCGAGCAAAGCTCGACGAGCCTTTCGAACCCAGGCTGATCCATACCGTGCGCGGCATGGGTTACCGCCTGGATCTGCCGGAGTCATCATGAGTCGCCTGTCGCTCACTGCCCGCCTGAGCCTGCTGTTCATGCTCGCGGTTACCGTCGTGCTGGCCGGTGCTGGCGTGTTCTTCAATGCCTTCAGCCAGCATCACTTCGAGGAGCTCGACCAGCGATTGCTCCATGACAAGCTCGCCGGCACCCGCGCGCTTGTGCAGGGGCTCGACAGCCTGGCCGAGTTCGACCGGCTGCGCCCGGAGCTGCGTGCATTGCTGGGCGCCAATCGCGACCTCTCTTCGCTGATCTACGACGACGCGGGCCGGGTCTGGCTCGATGACCTCGCCGGGCGATTGCCTAACGCCGCGCTTGGCCTCAACCGGCGCGGAGAATGGCAGCTGGAGGAGGGCGGGCAGGTCTGGCGCGGCCTCGTCGAACCACTCCCGGCCGCCCCCGGGGGGCCACCGCTGACGCTGCTGCTGATGCTCGATGTCACCACCCACCATACGTTTTTCCATGCGCTGGCCGGCTGGCTGTGGACGGCCCTGGTAGTGGTCGCGCTGCTGGCCGGACTGCTCGGCTGGCTGGTGGCGCGCAGCGGGCTTCGGCCATTGCGCGAGGTGAGCGCGGCCATGGCCGCCACCTCGGCGCGGTCACTGACCACGCGGCTGCCGGAAACCGGGGTTCCGGCCGATCTACAGGCTCTGGTGCAGAGCTTCAACGCCATGCTCGGGCGCCTGGAAGACGGCTTCCTGCGGCTCTCCAATTTTTCCGCCGACATCGCCCACGAGCTGCGCACGCCCCTGAGCAACCTGATGACGCATACCGAGGTGGTGCTGACCCGCGAGCGCGACGCCGAGGCGTACCGGGAAAACCTCTACTCCAACCTGGAAGAACTGCGGCGCATGGCGAGGATGATCGACGACATGCTGTTTCTGGCCAAGGCGGACAACGGGCTGATCGTCCCCGCTCGCCAGAACATCGCGCTCGAAGCGCTCTGCGCCAAGCTGCTGGACTTCTACGGGTTGCTGGCCGAGGAGCGCGGCCTGCGCTTCTCGCTGCAGGGCAGCGGCACCGTCGAGGGCGATCCGCTGATGCTGCACCGGGGGTTGGACAACCTGCTGTCCAACGCCATGCGCTACACGCCCGACGGTGAATGCATCGAGATCAGCATCCAGCAGGGGGAGCGGGTCGCGCTGCGCCTGTGCAATCCCGGCCCGGACATCCAGCCCGAGCACCTGGAGCGGTTGTTCGATCGCTTCTACCGGGTCGACCCGGCGCGCCGCGAGGGTGGTGCCCATGCCGGACTCGGCCTGGCCATCACCCGTTCCATCGTCGAGGCGCATCGAGGGCATATCGACTGCCGTTCGGCAGGCGGGCGCACCTGCTTCATCCTGGACTTTCCTGGCGCTCGCTGATGGCTCGTGGCCTGTAAGCCTTTTCCCCGTTCCGATGAGCTGTCGGCCAGCAAGCGGCCGGAGCGGTCCAACCTGCAGGTACAGCCGTATCGCTTTGCCGACAACCAACAGGGAGTTCGCCACATGTTCAGTCTGCGCCTTTCCGTAGCCTCCATCCTGCTCGCCACCGGCAGCCTCGCGCTGGCCAATGATGGGAGTCTGGTTCTCAACCAGACCGGCGAGAACAACGAAGCCGTTGTGCAACGTCTCGAAGGCATCGGCAACCACAGTAGCCAGGCCCAGGTCGGCAACGACAACCGCTCGGTGCTGACCCAGGCGGGCGATGACAATGTCGCGGAAACCTTTCAGAACGGCGGTGATCTGGCCGAGCTCGAGCAGACCGGCAACGGCAACCTGGCAAACATCTACCAGGCCAGCACCGAGCAGGGGCACACCGCATCAGTGGTGCAGAGCGGCAACCTCAACGAGGTGCGGCTGGTGCAGAGCGACGGCTTCGCCTCCAGTGCGCGGCTCTACCAGACGGGCGACAGCAATTTCCATTCGATTTCGCAGACCTATATCAACAACCACCTTGAAGCGACCAGCATCGGCGACCGCAATCAGATCATGGCGGTGCAGAACGGCACTGGCGATGCCACCCTGCGGCAGACCGGCAACGACAACGTGATCGCGGTCAACCAGCAGGTGTTTCCCTACGGCGGCACCATCGCCGTGACCCAGCAGGGTGACTTCAACCGTGCCAGTGTCGCCCAGACCGGGGGCGGGCGGTACGCGGCCGGAGAGGTGACCCTGCGCCAACTCGGCGATGGCAACCAGGCCTATGTGAATCAGGCGGCCGGCTTCAATGAAGTGGACTGGACCCAGGAGGGCGAGCGCAACGTGCTGGTGGCCTACCAGGGCACCCGCGGGGCCAGCATCGTCGGTGGCTCGGTGGGTGACAACAATCGTGCCGACATCTCCCAGGTGTTCGATGACATGCAGCTCGACCTGAACCAGAATGGCTCGCTCAATTACGCCCAGGTGACCCAGGAAGCCTACGGCGCGGAAGCCAGCATCAGTCAGTTTGGCGTGGCCAACCAGGTCCACCTGCATCAGAGCATGGGCGCCGACGCCTTCGTCATGCACAGCGCGGCGATTCGGCAGAACGGTAGCGGCAACTCCGCGCAGGTCACCCAGCGGTAGGCCCGAACACCAGGAGGTGGCAAGCGCTTTGACAGCGCGACCTCATGGCCCGATGCTCTCAGGCCTCACAGCAGCAGCGGAGAATTCTTGATGTCCAGCAAAGCGATCGTCGTCCAGCCAGGCGGTGGATACGAAAAGGTCATCCTTGGCGAACGAGTCGCCGCTGAGCCCCGAGCGGACGAGATCAGCGTGAGGTTGCGGGCCAGTTCGCTCAATTACCATGACTTCGCCGTGGTCAGCGGCATGTGGGGACCAGGCGAGCCGCGCATCCCCATGGCCGATGGCGCTGGGGTGGTGGTGGCGGTGGGCGAAGGTGTAAGCGAGTTTCAGGTGGGTGACTCGGTGGTCAGCACCTTCTTTCCCGACTGGCTCGATGGCGAACCCGTGGCCGAAGGCTTCGGCGGAACGCCGGGCGACGGCATCGATGGCTATGCCCGCGAATCGGTGACTGGGCCGGTGTCCTCTTTCACTCGCGCGCCAAGAGGCTGGAGCCATGCCGAGGCGGCCACTCTGCCCACTGCCGGCCTGACCGCCTGGCGGGCGCTGATGGTTGACGGCGGGCTCAAGCCTGGCGACACCGTGCTGGTCCAGGGCAGTGGCGGGGTGTCGGTGTTTGCTCTGCAATTTGCCAAGATGGCTGGCGCGACCGTGATCGCCACCTCGTCGAGCGACGACAAGCTGGCCCGCCTGAAGGCGCTGGGCGCCGATCAGCTGATCAACTATCGGGAAACCCCGGCCTGGGGAGAGCGGGTACGTCAGCTGACCGATGGACGCGGGGTCGACCATGTGATCGAGGTCGGCGGCCCGGCCACGCTGGAACAGTCGATGATCGCCGCGCGGGTCGGCGGGCATGTGTCGCTGATTGGCATCCTCACCGGGGTTACCGGTGAGTTTCCGCTGGTGGCGGCGCTGCTCAAGCAGCTGCGCCTGCAGGGCGTGCTGGTCGGCAGCCGCCAGCAGCAGATCGAGATGATCCGGGCCATCGAGGCCACCGGGATGCGCCCGGTGATCGATCGCGAGTTTCCGCTGGAGCAGATCGTCGACGCCTTCCGCTACCAGGAAACCAACCAGCATTTCGGCAAGATCTGCCTGAGTTTCTAGAGCGCTTCGCCGCTCGTTCCCACATGACTGAACCCCACCCGTAGGAGCGAGCTTGCTCGCGAATGGCCGGCGCACCGCCAGAGGCCTCGCGCAGCCTTCAAACCCCGCTTTCGCGAGCGAGCTCGCTCCTACAAAAAGCGGGCTAGAGCCCGCCTTGATTGCTAAGGCACCCACCCCGCCCGGAGGAGCGAGCTTGCTCGCGAACAAGCGCACCACCAGAGGCCTCGCGCAGCCTTCAAACCCCGCTTTCGCGAGCGAGCTCGCTCCTACAAAAGCGGGCTAGAGTCCGCCTTGATT
>NZ_JBHRXZ010000019.1:0-579 GCF_042648805.1 Stutzerimonas tarimensis
GCGTTGTAGCCGGCGTAGTCGTCGGTCATCAGGTAGCCACGGTAGCCATCGAGCAGGCGCAGCGGCACGTCCTGCGCGCGGCTGGTGCTGTAGTCGAAGAGGATCACCGGCTTGTCCGGCGGCCCACCGCTTTGCACCCACATCCAAGACTGCGCAGTGGGATCGCGTCCCGGTTCATGCAGCACCTGCAGGCGCGTTTCGTCGCAGTGCAGCACCGGGTGCTCCAGCAGCTTGTCGCGCATCAGATTGAGCAGCGGTTGCAGTTGCTCGCCACTCTGGATCACCCAGCGCGCCAGGGTTTGGCGCGGGATGTCGACGCCGTGGCGGCTGAGCATCTTCTCGAAGCGGTACAGCGGGATGCCGTCGGCGTACTTGGTGGTCAGCAACATCGCCAGCACGCTGGGGCTGGCCAGGCTCTTCTCGATCAGTTGTGCCGGCTTGTCGGCGGTGATCGGCGCAGCTTCGCAGACCTTGCAGGCGTAGGTCTTGCGGATATGGCGGATCACCCGCACTTGCATCGGGATGATCTCCAGCTGCTCGCTGGTCTCTTCACCGATGACTTGTTTGCAGGCACCGCAG
>NZ_JBHRXZ010000020.1:0-11677 GCF_042648805.1 Stutzerimonas tarimensis
GCTATTAGTCATAAACATAACCGTTTGCCTATCCCTTATCGTAAGGGGGAAACGGTGTCCTGTCTTTCAGGGGGCTCGTTCAAAGGGGATGGACGAGGACGGGCTCTATAAGCACCTCAAGAACATCCTGGAGGAACGACACGTCAGGTGGGGTAGGGCCGTATGACCGTCAAAAAGCAGCCCGATGGTCGGTGGCTTGCAGACGTACAGCCCATCCGTGGCCAGCGCTTCCGCAAGCTGTTCAAGACCAAGGCAGAAGCCTTGCGCTATGAGCAATACATCACCGCCAACAAAGCCGCTGACCCAGCGTGGAATCCCAAGGCCCAGGATCGCCGCCGACTCTCGGAGCTGGTTGGTCTGTGGTTCGATCTGCACGGGCATATGCTCAAGGACGGTGAGCGCAGAAAGGCCAAGCTCGATGCCCTGTGCGTTCGTCTACGCGACCCCATCGCCATGAAGCTCGACCCGGCCACCTACGCCCATGATCGCCGCTTGCGGGCAGAAGCCGGCATCACACCCAAGACGGTGAACAACGAACTCGGATACATCCGGGCAGTGTTCAACGAACTGCGAGGCCTCGGCCAGATCGATTACGCCAATCCCCTGGAGCTGATGAAGCCTTACAAGATCGAAGAAAGGGAACTGTCCTGGCTGACCCAGGAACAGATAGCCGATCTGCTGACGGCCATTCGTGAAGGCTGCGACAACCCGCACGTCGAACCTATCGTGCTGCTGTGTCTGGCCACTGGTGCTCGATGGTCGGAAGCGGAAGGCCTCACACCCTCCAGACTTCGCAATGGTGCTGTGACGTACAGCAAGACCAAATCAAGCAAGGTGCGAACCGTGCCGATCCAGCCCGAGCTGGAAGCGTTCATTCGTGATCACTGGAAGCGTCACGGCCAGTTCACCGGGGCTATCACGTCGTTTCGTCGAGCGTTGAGCCGATCCGGCATCGTGCTGCCGAAAGGGCAGGCCAGCCACGCACTCCGCCACACCTTCGCCAGCCACTTCATGCAGAAGGGCGGGAACATCCTCACGCTCCAGAAAATCCTGGGTCACTCCAGCTTGGCCATGACCATGCGTTATGCTCACCTTGCACCCGAGCATTTGGCTGAAGCCGTTAGGTTGAGCCCGCTTTCAGGGCTTGAGTTGGTTGGTGTTTGATCGTGTTGGTTCGTGTTGCCGGAAACGCATATTTGCGGGATAATACTTTCACGACTCAACCCTTGGCGGGCCGATTCAGTTCAGCCTTAGCCTCGGGTGAAGAAACCGGCCCATAAAGCCGGTTTTTTCGTTTCTAGGGATAGGGCATTGTGCGTACAGCTTTCTTCGTAGACGGCTACAACCTCTATTACGGCGTCCTGCATGGCTCCGACCACAAATGGTTGGATCTGCCTGCGCTGCTTGCCGAGATCTTGCGGATCCAGGAACCCTCGGCCGAACTGGTCTCCGTCGATTACTTCACCTCTCCTGTCATCGCCAGGCTCGCGACTCGTGGCCAGGTCTCCAACGATGCGCAGAATCGCTATATCCGCGCTTTGCAAGCGAGAGGTGTCTCGGTCACGCTCGGTACGCACCGGCTGGCGAAGGGCTATGCGCCCAGGTACCTCGATGGTAAGAAGCCTTCCAGGCAAGTTCAGGTAGCGATTTGGCAGCTCGAAGAGAAAGAGACGGACGTTAACCTGGCTCTAGGCATGTATCGGGCAGCATGCCGGTCTGTGGATCTGCAGCTGGATCAGATCGTGCTGGTGTCGGGCGACACTGACCTGGCGCCTGCTCTCGCTGCCATTCGCTCGGACTTCCCGCACATCCGCATTGGCGTAATTCTTCCGCACCGCCACGAACAGCGGGATCCGCCGGGGTCACTGAAAGAGCATGCCCACTGGATCCGCCGGCACATTCCCGAGTCTGAGCTTGCGGCTTTCCCGCTCCCGCCAAAGGTGCCGCTTCCCAGGAAGCCAGCCATCGTCAAACCGGACTACTGGTAGCTTTTGCGCTTGTGACACTTTCGGGACAGTTGCTGCCCCTGAGAACACAAAACCCCTGAAATTCACTAGGAAAATCAGGGGTTTATGCTTGCTTCAATTGGTGGAGCCGGGGGCTTTATAACTTCATTCATAAGGCATTGATTTAAAATAATATTTATATGGAATTCTCGATAAGTGCCCCCTGAAATGCCCCCTTTGGAAAACTCCCGACGAATGGTCGATAGGGAGTTGAACTGGCGTCCCTTGCTGATGGTTTTGCCTGCCAACCTTAGGGCATCAGATGAGGATGCGGCGTGACATCTTGAATGGTACGCGTGCCTGTGGTTTTATCAGTCGTAGGCCTTATGCAGAGGCCTGCCACCCGCTTTAGCGAACCCTCGTAGGGACTGCAATCTTTCTATTCATACGTTGACTTTGTGCTGCTAGCAGCCATGTCGGTATTCGCGGGTGATGCCTCTCCGGCTGCGTAAGCACGAAGGATTTCGTATGAGCAGCTATACCTCTCGCCTACAGCGCCATCTCAAGAATCACGCCAAGCAGCTTCGCTCTGCTGCCGATACTAGGCACAGCGAAGCTTTGGACATTGCTGCGGCCGACTTCGGATTCTCTGGTTGGAAGCAAGCCACCGCTCATATGGCCATGGCTGAAATTCGGATACGAGACGCGCAAGCGTCGTTTGCCAGCGAGGTTATCCGCCTGGCTGCAGAACTGCGTGTATTACCCGGCTATCCGTACCGGTTAGAAGGTCGTACCGGTGTGAGATTTGAACCAGCTGACAAGCAACAAACCGAAGCAGTAGCCAAGCGCTTGGTGTTGCTCCAACTGTTCGAGGATATTCATGCCCCCAAGGGGCTCTGTCATTCAGTTAGTGCTCGGCTCTGGTTCCGGGCGCCGATGCTGTTCGATGACGCCGCTGAAATCTGCCAGGGTGCTCCGTGGAAAATCAGACGCCTTTCGAACGCACTGATGAATGAGCCCAAAGCTTCTGAAAATGCGTGGCTACATGTCCAGCCTCCAACCCCAGAAGTCGCGCGCATTACGATTATCGAGTACCTGCACGCATTGCATTCAATATCCGTGATCCGTTCGTTGACTGGGTCTCCTGAGGGAGTTGTTGGGCACCCAGGGTTCAAAGAATTTGCCGGTTTTGCATTGAATGCCTTGCTCGCCGGTAAGGAGTCTAAAGAGACTCTCCTCAAGTTGCTGGATCACGCGGGAATCAGCGCCTGGGTACAGGCAACCTCTGGTCTCATCGATCCCAAACGATTGTCTTGGGTCGGCCGTCAGGAATCGGAGAGCCTGCAACCCAATGAAGGCGTGTCGATGGTGATTGGATCCCCCTTACACTCACGCCTGCGCAGGCCGCTGAACTCGCTCTCACACGAAAAGCATGAAGAACTTTCCACTGCTTTGGCGCGTGTCTGCAAGCTTGTCCAAGTGAAAGCGAGCTTGGAGCGCAACCTCAGCGAGATCCGTGAAACCCTGGCTGGATGGATGGCTTTAGAGATTGGTGGCCAGGAAAGGGCCAACAAGTGCTATTTCGGTATGTCCCGCGCTTATCGAGCAGTGCCATTCCTTGCTCCGGCAGAAGAGAGAGCTGTTCGCACCGCCATTCAGGCTATCCGAGACTGCATTGAAGCAGGCTACGAACATTGCACGCCACGATCGAGGTTGCTGGGCCAGATCCTTCAGCTGCAACAGAAGTTCGACCGTTGGATGGAGAAAACTGAAGGTCACTGGCAGAACACCACTCACAAGCTACCGATGGACTCCATTGGCCTAGTGGCCACCGACCCTAAGCACGAGCTTTCGCTCGACTCTGAGTCTGTCTGGAAACAGACGGCGATCATGGGAGGCAGCAGTGAGGCCAATCTAATCGCAGCGATCCGGCCCCATCTGTTCAACTCTTGGAAGGAGGACGAGGAAGGCCTGGGATATGAGTTCGATGCAGCCGACTTCGATAGCGAGCAGTCCATCCTTGAGCATTTGCACGAGCTTGCTTTCTATCGCTACACGGGCGAAGCGCTCACGCGTTTGCAATATGAAAAAGAGGTTCGCAAAGCCTTCTACTTCGAGCCTGAGCATGTCTGGTTCAAGCAGCGAAAGATCAGATGAACTGAGCGTTAGGAGGAGCGTGATTCCCTTTGGGTAGCAGTCGGGTCATTTGATTGGGTATTTTTCGAGATAGCGCACCATGGGCTCATCTAGGGCGATCTGAGCTGGGGTGCGGTATGAGACACTCGATGGTTACCTGTCACAACTGTGGCAAAGCGATGGTTCCGAGAACGACATATAGCCGTGGTTTCTGGGGCTATTCGCCTTCGTCGAATCACTGTCCTTTTTGCCTGAGTGAGAACTGGCACGGTGGAAATCCAGGGTTAGGGGCTCAGTTATTTGCGTTGGTTGGCTTTGCTCTGGGTGCTCTGGCCTGTGTGTTGATGGGAGCGTTTCTGTTCAAAGTGCAGTGGTGGCTGGGCGTTGAAGGACAATGGCCTCTATTGAGCCTAACCACATGCGCGGTGTCAGTTCTTGTGGGGTATCGCTTCTACAATTGGTTTGTGAATTGCTGATAGCCGGTGATCATGCTGTGGTCGGCAGAAAAGGGCAAAAGCAGCCCGTCTAAAGTGCCAGCGAACCTAAGGGCAATAGGGTGAAGCCAGCGCCCCCAACGACCTGCTCGCAGACCTGAAACCACCTTGAAAGCCATTCAAACCTGATGCACTAGCGGGACACTAAATCACGCAAATTACTGATGATCTGCGCAGCAGCTTGCTCTGGTGATTGTTCTCGAAGCAGCGCCAAAGTTTGTACCGTTTTTGGAATATCTGTAGCAGGCCGAGTTGGCCGGCCCTCACTCTGCACGAACGGGCCATCGGTTTCCGTGAGGATTCGATCAGGAGGCAGTGAAACAACTAGATTGCGATGTTTAGCTGAAGTCAGCATCTGCGAATTGACTGAAAAATAGCACCCAAGCTCCACAGCCCTTTTGGCTTCGCTGGGAGAACCGGTGAACCAGTGGAGTACAACCGTTCCTCGGTCCGTCGGAAGCAGGCGCTCGATATGGGAAAGCACTTTTCCCACACTGCGTACGCTGTGGACAGTGAGGATCTTCCCGGTCTGCTCCGAGCAAGCCTCAAGCACCCTCTTAAACACTCGTTCTTGGGCCTCGAAGCTCCGATAGAACTGGGGGCCAGCATCAAGCCCAACCTCTCCAACGTATCGAGTCTCCTCAAGGAAGCGCTCCAGGAGCGGCAGCTCCGATTCGCGCTCTGCCACCAGTTGGGGATGTAACCCCAGTGCCACCCGGACATGTCGAGAGGATGCCGCAAGTTCACGATTGCGCCGCCATGCTTTCGGTGTCGTGGTCACGGCCAAGGTAGCAACCTCTGCCTGATCGCACTCCAATATGAGGCGCTCATGATCAGGATAAAGGTCGAGATGGCAGTGGAAATCCACCCACTTTGGAATCGGGCTTTTTTTTGGCTTCATAGAGGTATAGCTGTGACACCCTCAAGATAATCGTCGACCTCCAGCAGCCCATTTCGATAGACCTGTTCGAAGTCCGCTAAACGGTCAAGGTGATCGATCAACGGCCCCGGCTCATGAATTGCGAACTTGGCTCGGTGAGGCGCACGCTTGAGACGCGCAATGGCAAGCTGGAAGGAACGCACATGTTCGCCGTCAGACTTGTTAGTGTCTAGCGCTTGCGCATGCAGATCTGGGATGAGATATCGCGTCTGATCGGGGCCACACCCTCGGAGAATCGCTGCCCGCCTGATGATGCAGGGGACGCAGAACCCACAGTGCTTGGGGGATCGATTCAAAGGATCGGGATGGTACCTGGCCTTTCCAGGCGAGGAGCATGACATCGTCAGATGCACATGATCCGCTAGGAACACTGGGTCAGAGCACTGCTCTGCCATTTGCCCCTTTGTGAGATGGCTGAACATGTTGAACAGCCTCGTGCTCAGGCCCAAACGCCCAAAGAGCTCATTCACCCGCGCCATGTAATATGGATGCGTCGTGCGCGTGCTGCATGCACCCAGGCGGCGTGGGTCTAAGGGGACGTTCAGAGAGATCAGGCCATTTTCAGGCACATGGATGGTTACCGAGTCGCCGATCGCTTCCGCAGCCATGGCCGCCAGCGCGAAGAACAAGAATGAGCGCGCTCGAAGTGTATCTTCACTACCTCCACCCTCCACAAGATCGTGTGGGAACCCCACACGGGCCTGGACGTGGTTGATCGACGTCTCGGAAAACCTCTCCTGCAGCGCTGCCCTGCAGTCGTTCTGGTAGGTGCTGGTGCTGTTGGTGTCCCAGTAATGGCTCACAAGCAATGGCTTGCCGCCGTCACTGAGTAGATCGATCGCCCCAATGAAGCTATCCATCCCCCCTGAGAACAGGCAGACGCTGTCCGACTCATCTGTTCTCAAACTCTCCGGAGCGGGAGATAGCTCATCGATATCTGTGGGCCGCTCGCGGAAGACTAGGCGCCAGCGATCACCAGTAAGGAATTTCAATGTCGAGGCCAACATGTCGGACGTTGCTGTCCACAGTGCGGGATCTGCGACGGGGACGTAGAGGTCGATCTCTCTCGTCCAGGCGTTTTCCGACTCGGTGTCCCGTGAGACTCTGGTATCCGCAGCCGTAAGGGTCGCTGCCAGAAGCGCTAGGTCGACGGCAGTTTCTCCTGGGCTCATACCCAGCTCAGCCAGTTGTTCAATGGCTTGGCCAATCCCAAACTGCAGTCGTCCAAGTCCGTTAAGAAACTGAATTTCGGTGATGAAACTGCTTGGCTCCAGCAGAGCCAGATCCTGGTCATCTGTCTGGCCAAGCCGGCAAATAATGCTGTGGTGCCTCATTCCATCCCCTCCGCTGCAGTGGCGATAAGATCGAATGCCGCTTCATAGATCGCAGAGGTGACCTGATTGACCTCTTGGTCTGTGGGTGCCGGCCATTGCTCCAGCCGATTGGCGAGCTGACCCCGCGTACAGCCCGTGATGAAGGAGCTCAGCTGAGATTGGATGCGCTCAACTGCGTCCACATCATCCGGCATGGTGATTCCCCGGCCGCCCAAGTCCGCCATGATCATGCTCTCAATCGAGTTCGCTACGAAGTCGAGGAAGAAGTTCTGCCGATCAGCTTGAGTCATGTCTTCGAAGCTACCGCTGCCTGCCTCGTCCAGTTCGGCGATCGTATTCAGCGCAGCCTGGCGAGCAACGCCTTCGTCAATCGCGCCGCCAGGCGGGCAAATGAACTCAAGCAGCGTGAGCAGCACCTGGGAGGCCGGTTGCCTTGGTGCCACGGTGAGCTGCAACCGCCGCAGTGTTTCCGCTGCCCCGTTGCGCTGAACATCCCCGAAGATAGTGAGCAACTTTGCCGCGGTAGCGCGGGATGTCCCCATGCGGCGCGCGCCTCTCGACGATCCCCCTACGCCTTTACGCACATATGAAGACAGGGCGTTCCCCAAATCGCTGGGGCTTCCAGTGCGGGCGAACCGGGTGAAGCTGCTGCGAGCCCCCCGAAGGGAGCCAGTGCCGTCATTGTTTACCGGCCCTGACGGAGCTGAGCCAGGCTGAGATGGATTAGCTTGGCCTGGCCCGTTCGGTTGAGCAGCCGGGGCGGCTGGCTGCGCCACATCATCAATCCAGGAGGGCACCAAGCCGGAGCTCGGGCCTCCATATCCTTTGGAGGTACCCATATCAATCCTTATGATTTCCCGCTGAGCGCAAGTACGCGCTTGGCTGCCTTCTGAAGATTCCCGTTCTCGATCTGCTGACTCCAACCTCTCAGAATTGCATCGAGACCCTGGATAGCATTTGTATCCTTGAGGCACTCATGCCATGGGGCAGGAGCCCACATCCCAAGTTTTGACGTGGGCAGAGATCGGACAAATTCGATCAGGCGCTTTTGCAGCGCGGGACGTTGTTTGACAAGCTCGATCAATCCCGCGACACCTTTGGGTTGATCCGAAAAATCGTCCGCCTGGATTATCTGATCGCGGAGTGCGTCAAAAACATTCTCGGCATCAACCTCAGCCAATCCCACAATTTCTTTCTTCGTGGTCGCTTGCCGGATCTGTAATGGTGGACCCATGAGCTTGTCGACAAGCGCCTCGAGATGACTCACCGCGACCTGCCCCATCAAGGAACTGCGTTTGTCGCGGGTCACGAAGATGTAGGGGCGCAGATCCACGCCAGTCAGCGCGGGATCGATCGCCGCCCATTTGCTGATCCAATCACTCTTCTCCCAATCGTTCACATCGCTAGAGCTGGCCACTGCCTTGAGCTTCCCAGAGCCCTTCCCCTCATTCGGCTCTGAATCGGTTCCATTGGACTTCTTGGCCCGTTTTTCCAGTTCGGCGATGGCAGGCACTGTACCGCCGGCATCCAGGCTCGCGATCCGGGCCAACTGCTCGTAAAAATCAGGGTGAAAACGCTCCGCCAGCATGATTTTCGCAAGTATTGGACGCCGGATGTCGTCAGCAAATCCACGAGCTTCGGCGATGGCGTAACGCAGCATCATGGAGTTCAGGAAGCGTTTGATCTGCCGGGGGTTGCCCCTGGTACCTTCGCTCAAGATTCGGGCCAACAAGGCACTGGTATCCAATGCTTCCTGGGCATAGTCGGGAAGCGGGTTGCCGAAAGCGCCAGCTACGGCTTTACGGTCGAGGCCGGTGCTCTTCCAGGGACGGAGCATGTCCTGCTGGGCGGTATTCAAGAGCGCCTTGAATCGATCGTCATCCGTTTTGACGAAGCTCTCCAGCTGTAGCAGCGTGATGTAACTACGGGTTTCCGCCAGCCCCAGGGCCGGGATGCGGAACGGTACTTGAATGAGCTTTTCGAGATAGTTACGCGCGTACGTCACAGGTCCCGCACCTTGAGGGAGGTCCGGAAAGTGCTCGCGTACCGCGTACTCGATCATGGCCTCATCAGCACCGATTACGAATGCTGTTCGATTTACGAAGAGGAAAAGGCGAATGGCCTCAAGCGTGGCGATTGCTGTCTTCGGCAAACATCGATCAAGGTCATCAACGATGACCACCAACTGGTCAATGTCGGCAGCCGTTAAGAGCTCTTCGAACTCGGCCCTGAACTCATGCATGTGCTCGGGAAGCTGCTCAGACTCAGTATCAGCATCTTTGATGAAACCTCCAGCCTCCTTAGCAAGGTCATTGAGCCTTTCAAGGCTCAGATATTCACCGGGGTTCTGTACGAAGGAAGAAATCGATTCCACAGCTCCTCTTAAATGATCGAGGTTGGGGATGCCTGTGAACGCGGTAATGCCTAACCCACCTGCTTGCTTGGCCAGCTTGAACCAATCAACTCGACGTAAGACCTTCTTCGCGGCCTCAGCAACCTTCGCTGAGCCAGGGCGCGCACGCCTCAATTCATCGACAATCGTCTGGATGACGACAGTTTTCGCGTCCTCAAAACCTTCGAATGTCCACCCGTTGAACCAGATACAGCAGACGCGATCATCAGAATTGAGGATCTGCTGGGTCATTTTCAGAACGCTGGATTTACCGGCACCCCAGTCACCGTGAACGCCAATGGTGACCGGTGCCCCCCGTGATTCGCGAAGTAGACGCACTACTGTTCTAGCGATGGGGGTGTAATACAGCAGGTCAGTAGCTGTTTCCTGGTCGTTCAGGAACATGCAAAGAACTCCCTTCCTAGCATTTGAGATCTACCCATTGAAGTGAATTCAACGCTAGAAGGCGGCTGTTTTCACATCACCTGACGGGCATACGCAGATGTCACGAGTAGGCCAAAGCCTGCACGTTGATGTCAATACGCCATTCTGATAAGTCTGTGCTCGCTGGCTCTTGTACCGTGCGGCCAGCGGAAAGCCTCCTACTTTTGTAGACGCTCAGCGACCGGGTGCTTGCAACCAGACATTGAGGTACATCCGTTGGTCAATGTTCTGGCTCTGTACTGGTCAGAATCAGACTACCGTCGTCATCTGTTGTATATCTTTTGCATGTCATTCTTTATCTGCGTCTGCCATGTCGTCATCTGCCGTCTGCCCAATGTGAGGCTGGGTAAAAACAGCTTGAATCGATACATCCGCGTAGATGGATTTCCGACGATAAAACCGTTTGAAATCGAATTTTGGCAGTTCAGCGATCAGCCACCATTTTGGCTCTTACAGCAAAGAGAGCCGTGACCATGAGCAAAGATGCGAAAACGATTGTCGACCTGCTGGATCAGCAGTACGAACAAGTTCTCATAGATGCGAGACGCTTGGTTGAGCGCTATGTGGATTCGTCCATGAATCTGTACAAAAAGACCGGGGTCAAATCTGTCGTGGCTGCCGTGTCAATCAAGCAAACGAGCCCGAATGCGTACTCGATCTACTGGTGCAAACTGGTGCCACTGCAAGGGCAAAAAAACAAATTCGCGCCCCTGACTATTCCCAAGGGCAACGGCAAGCACAAATACCCGGCTTCCTCGTTTGAGTTTGTTAAATCCCCTTACCGTCTCCTCGTTTTGCAGGTAGAGGAGCGTCTGGCTGAGATTCGCAGCATTGCCAGTGAGAATCGTCAGCTGCGTCGGACGTTGGTCGCCTATGAGAAAAAGCTGTCTAGATATCAAGCGCTTGATCATGGCGACCTCTGCTCGGAGGAGTAGAGGCTGAGCACACTATAAGCAGTGCCAAACGTATCTGAACCGACTTCAATACCCGAAAGCCCCGTGCAGCTTGGCCTGACGGGGCTTTCTCGTATCAGCAGTGAACTCCTGCGAGACATGCTGCTGCGCTTGGTCAGGGAGGGCTACGAGTGCGGGCTATAAGCAGTGTAGTGCGCTAAATCTACTCGCTGTCAGCCAGCAGGCTCTTGCAGGCGGGTTCGCAGGCCGTATTTGCTATTAGCAGTGACGTTTACGACCAAGCCAGTCGGCCAACTGTGATCGGTATTAGTAGTGAAAGGCTTCACTTTCATAAAATAATCTTTGGTAGGTGCCGGCCTAGCTGGTACCCGTGTCGCGTAGCGGGTGGTGGCGGTAACGCGCTATCCCTCACTGCCACGCTGCTGCTCGAATGCAATGCGGTTCATTACGCACATGGGGATGGGGTAGCCCTGGATGTGTGTTGTGAGGGCCTCATTGCCTGCGATCACCATGATGCAGGATAGGCCTCTGCGGAAGCGCATTCCTCGTCCCGAGTAATTGCGCGGGATGATCTCCCATGTTTCGTCGTCGTAGTAACAACCAACGATTTCTGACCAGTGCGATTGGATGCCCGCGCCCATGATGCCTACCGAGGTCAGGCAAAAAATTTCTACCTGGGTTTCCTGTCCAAGAGGTACAGCGTAAACCCGACCGTTTGGTGCAATAGGTGGGAAGTATTGCCCGTTACGGAGGTGACGAAATTCCATGCTTGTGCTCCGGATAGATGAGGTCGCTAGACTCTCCGGTAGCTTTACGAAAACCCAAGATCAGATGTTGCCATCGATTCGGCGCACGAGTTTTAGCGTACTGGGCAAGCTAGCTCGCCACATGGCGGGCGTGAATGTCGCTGATCTAAACGCTTCGGCGCTCCGGTCACTTTCGCTATGGTGCGGAGATTAACAGCCCTTCCGAAGTCATCCCATGACCTCATAGGCTTGAGGAAATACTGCTTATCGCAGCGGTAGGGGCCTTGTCGATGGATTGGGTAAGCGCCCGCTGCCAAGGGGCAGCGGGCGG
>NZ_JBHRXZ010000020.1:11770-13418 GCF_042648805.1 Stutzerimonas tarimensis
TGTGCTTCTTGTCCAAGTACGCTGCGACCATATAGCCAATTACACCTGCGATCGTCAGCGCACTGATGACGGCAAGCACGGCATATACAAGCAATTCAAAACGATCCATACCCTGACTCCTTTGTTTCGAGGTCTGCCAAGGTTAAGGGCGTCTGATCTAATCCCAAATTTGCCGTGTGATGGCTTAGCGATCGGTACCGGCGGCTTCCTTCCTCAGGTTGGCTCGGGCACCGACGTACGCATCAGTTTCCCAGACACGCATATTCCCGAGCTCGTAGGCGACGTGTTCCCGCGCTTCTAGATCCTCGACGTTGGGAGCGCACCCTCCAAGAATCGGGGCTTCATGACCGGACCACTGCTTGTACAGCTCACATGCAAGCGCTGCTCGGCAATCACAGAAGCTCAGCCCATGAAAAAGTAGAATCTCCTCGGCAGCAGGTAAGCTGTTCTGCTTCCAGAGCCGCCATGTCTGCTTTGATTGTGGATAGCGATGAACATCTTGGACGGCGGATGCCGTCTCCAGGACGGCGATCTGCTTTGGCATCGAGATATTAATTATCCTTTGTGTATACGGCCCTTCTTTGCCGCTTTCCAGGGAAATACATCCCTCCCCCTTGGCTGCCTCTAGAGCCGCTTGGGCGTCGAGGAAAACGGCTTCACGTAGCGAGATGCCGAGGTGCCGCACTAACATCAACACCACCGCCAGATGCTCTGATAGGCGGGCCTGAACGTCTTCCACTGCGGCTTCGAACTTCGCTTGATCAAGGCTGTGTGGGGCCGTAATCCGTGGATGGCCAGGAAAGCCAATATCAGGCATCACGACTTTCCAATCACCACTGATCGCGAGGGCCATAACTGAACTCACGGTCTCAAGAAGATCCACCGCGGTCTGTACAGAAAGATTCCCGTGGTACACCTGGGTACAGAGTTCTTCGCCGTATTGCCGCACCAGTTTTTTCTGGACGAGCTCCAAGATATCCACCTCATGAGATTCCATAGCGTAAATACTGAACTGGGTCCACTGCTGGTCGTGGATCATTGCCTCGTGCTGACTGAGGCGACCGCACCGGACTGCCTCTCTGAGGATCGCCGAGCCAGCCTTGCTCAAGCCCCGATCAAAATGTCCGTGGAAACTCTGCTTCATGGTCATTCCTCCATTCAGCTCAGGTGCTGAGCTGCTGAAGGAAATGTTGAGCGAGGAAAAATATTCTGGGGTTCGTTTTCGGTCGCTTTCAGCGTCTGAAATTGACGAGCGCATCCGTCCCGTAAACGGTCGTTTATGGCACACCTATTCCAGACGAGCTTCTGGGCTTGGGATTTCCCGCTTTCCTGTCACTTTTCTCGTACAGAAATCAATGTGAGAAAAACGTATGGGAAAGCGGATTGGGTACGCCCGTGTGTCGACTGATGATCAGAATCTCGACTTGCAGCGAGATGCACTTGCTCTGGCTGGATGCTCAACAGTTTACGAGGAGACTATGAGCGGCAAGTCGGCGGACAGGCCGGAGCTGGGGCATTGCCTTAAAGCTCTGCGTAATGGTGACACTCTAGTTGTTTGGCGACTGGACGTAAGCGCTCCATAAACCCCACCTTCAACTGAGCTATCCGTTTCCGGATGCTGGGCTCCCTGTTTTCCCCAGTGGAGCCC
>NZ_JBHRXZ010000021.1:0-2016 GCF_042648805.1 Stutzerimonas tarimensis
CTTGAAACCCGAGGAATTGAATTGGCTGCTGATGGCCGGGTCGATCGCGGGAAATAAGTGGGAGAGTGTTGGGTCAAGGTTTAGCAATAAAGACGAAGATTTTTATAAGAGTAATGGTGTCGCGGTTCGTGGGGTTTTAAATAGAGGAGTAGAGGGACTTCCTTTTGATGCGATAGATATCGCGCTGGGCTATCAGGGGCTACCTGATGCTTCGGTTAAGGACTATTTGGCAACGCTTGGTCCAGAGAGTGCCCTCTCATCAGGGCACTCTTTAGGGACGCTAACTAACATTTACTTGGGCAGCAGTGGTCTGGCCGAGAAAGTATATTTGTATTCCGTTCCTTTTGGCGCGGTAGCACCACCTAATGCGCAGGCCGTGATTGGAACATGGGACTTGGTCAATGGTGGCTGGGCAGGAAAGCTATTCAACTGGGATGCTGAGATCGTCCCGCTAAAACCCTGGGAGCATGGCTTTGAAAATTACAAGCGATATATTGAAAAGTAGTGGTGCTATATTGTTTTTGGCTATGGCGGGGTGTGTGCCTCAATCTGCTTATCACGCATACGAGGCTGGCGGGGACAGCTTTGCCATGAATGATAAATATCTTCGGGTTGATCCACTGGATTATCCGGTTTTTTCTTCAGTAAGGAACATAAAGGGGCCGACGCCTGGGTATATGGAAGATAGAGGGTGGCGCTATCCTGAGATTTCGAGAGAATATAAATGGGTGGTTTCTCATGCCTTTGATGGAAAGTATTTAGTTTACTCGAAAGAGTACGATTATGAATATTGCCTATTTGCTGAGGAGTGGGCGAAGCTGCCAGAGGAAATATGCAAAATTGAAGAGCCATCTTTACTGGGTCCGCAAGGTAAGGGGGCAAGGTCCAACATCTATGTATATATGCGCGAGGATGGCTCGGCTTATGGCTTTCAGTTTTTAAGAAATCCAAAGCGATGGGTTCTTAAGTCTGATAAAGTATCTTTTTTCAGAGTTTCTGATAGAGGCGATTGGTCTGGTCAGCCTTGGTTTAAATGCGTGGAGCGCTGCGAAAAGCTAGTGAACATGATGAGATAGCAGGGTCGAATAAAGGGGGTGAGTGTTAGCTACGCCGACAGCGCCGCGCGCATCAAGGCGAACAACAGCCTGGAGCTGCTGGCCGGGCGCGACGTCATCAACCTCGGCGGCGTGCTCGACAGCCGCGGCGACCTGGGCATCGACGCCGGCCGCGACCTGAGCATCGCCTCGGTACAGGACCTGCAGCACCAGTCACGCGGCAGCAGCTACCTCGATGAGCGGGTGACCCAACTGGGCGCCGAAGTGAGCGCCGGGCGCGATCTGGAGATCGGCGCGGGCAGGGACCTGGCGATCATCGGCAGTGAGCTCAAGGCCGGGCGCGACCTCGGCCTGCAGGCTGCAGGCGACATTACCCTGGCCTCGGCGGCCGACGAGTCGCATTTCTACTCCAAGAGCAAGAAGGTCATCCGGCAGACCGACCACGTCCAGCAGCAGGCCAGCGAGATCAGCGCCGGCGGCAGCCTGGGCATCATCGCCGGGCAAGACCTGAACCTCGTCTCCAGCAAGGTCAGCGCGAACGACGAAGCCTACCTGGTGGCCGGCGGCGAGCTGAACCTGCTGGCGGCGCAGGACTACGACTACTCGCTGTACCAGAAGAAGAAAAAGGGCAGCTTCGGCCGCAAGAGCTTCAAGCGCGACGAAACAACCAGCCTCGAGCACGTGGGCAGCGAAATCAGCACGGGCGGCGACCTGCTGCTGGTCAGCGGCAGCGACCAGACCTACCAGGCGGCGAAACTGGAAAGCGGCGGCGACCTGACGTTGTCCAGCGGCGGCGAGATCGCCTTCGAAGGCGTGAAGGACCTAGAGCAGGAAAGCCACGAAAAGAGCAAGAGCAGCTTTGCCTGGCAGTCGGCCAAAGGCAAGGGCACGACCGACGAGACCCTGGTACAGAGCCAACTGATCGCCCAGGGCGAGTTGGTCATCCAGGCGGTGGAAGGGC
>NZ_JBHRXZ010000022.1:0-513384 GCF_042648805.1 Stutzerimonas tarimensis
CCGCACTCCACATCTAACCCCTTGATCTACAAGAGCTTTTCACTGAAGACTGCGCCGGAAGTGGTGCGCATTATAGGGGCTCCAGGCAGGCCGTCAAGGTTTATTTTCCAGGCGACAGAAGCCGCTTAATCATCCTCACCTTCCATCCCTCTGGTTAGTCGTAGCTTGCTTTGGAAGCCCAGCGCCTCATGCCTTTGTCTACCCCGAAAAGCTTGAGACTGAAGAGTCCAACCGCCCCGCTTCGTTAGCCCTGATGACCTAGCCCCTGGTCCTGGCTTTTTCAGATACCAGGGAACTTCCCTGCGCACCTTCCGGTCAAGAAAAGGCCAGCCCTGATTGCTGGTCCCGACACTACGGACGGCCCCGAGGCCTCTCGGGTTTGTTCACTGCGCTAGGGAGAAGCTATGAACCATCACAAGGATTTGCGAGGCCATCTCAGAGGTCCAGCGCTGGAGGCTTCTAGCCCGAACGCCCTCCCGCTTCAGGCGCGCCCAGCCTGCATATCCACTCCCGTTACCCTCACGCCCTGCCAAATTGCTCTTGCGCTACCGCGCTCGCGCCTGAAAGACGCACAGCCGGGCACAGGGAACCTCCAGGCCGAGGGGCGCCTGCCAAGCCTACATGTGTCGGAGCCAGTGGCGGACAGTCACCGCACCAGCGGGCCAGGCGCTTTTGATTCCTTCGGGGTGCGTACCCGTGAAACTTTCGGCCTTATCGATATCTATGGATGGCGAGGAAGACCTCATGTAGCTGCCGAAGCCCCCTGACCGCAGCCACTACGCCTCCAGGGCGGACACAGCGATCACCGCTGCTTACAACCATAAGATCCATGAAGATTTTCCAAGTCGCCCAGCCGCTGGGCGGTTGTTGTTGTTTTTGTTTTACGAGTTTCTCGCCGACAGGGATGTAGCCCTGGGGCGGTAGCGTGCCTGAACCCACTGGTGCTCTCGCTGACGCTGCACCTGACATCAACAAAAGAGAAGGGATTTGTCCCAGGATGAAGTTGCTCAGAACCTCCATCGCAGCCGTCGCAGGCCTGTCCGCCCTCAACTGCTGGGCGCTCGACCCGCAGAGTATCAACCTGGCCGGCTTTGAGTTCACACCGTCGCTGCTCGTGCGCCAGAGCTACGACGACAACTTCCGCGGGCTCCGAGAAAATGTCCAGTCGTCGTGGGTTACGGGCATCAGCCCCACGCTCAGGCTGAGTGCAGAAGATCGCAACAGCGCCTATCTGTTGCAGTATTCGGCAGTACACGACATTTTCCACTCCTACTCCGAAGCCACCAATACCGACCACTTCCTGGACTTCAAGAGCATCATGGAGTTTACCGCGAGGCATCGGCTCGACTGGGGGCTGGGCTATCACCGCGTGGAAGAAACGGTCGAAACGGAGACGGCCACCGAGAACGACAAGTACAGCCGTTCGCTGGCCAACGCGACCTATACCTTTGGCGCGCCAAGCGCACGCAACCAGCTGCGTTTCGGCACACACTTCGAGGCTCGTCGCTATCACAACAGCGGCAACATCAATGCGCAGCAAGAGCGCGACAGCCTCGAGCTGAGCGGAGGCTGGTATCACCGCCTCGGCGCACGCACCCGGACCATTCTCGAGTTGCGCCACACTGACCATGACTATCAGCAGGCCGGCAGCTTCCGTGACTCCACCGACCTGGCCGCCCTCACCGGCCTGGAATGGGAAGCAACGGCGCGGACCAGCGGCAGCGCCCGCTTCGGCTACGAACGCAAGGACTTCGATAGCAACAACCTGCGCGATTACAGCAATCCGCGCTGGGAAGTCGGTGTCATCTGGGAACCGAGGAGCTATTCAGTATTCAGCCTCGATACCCGTCAGTCCTTTGTCGAAGGCGACCAGGGCGCGACGACCATCCACGACTGGACCACGATCGCCGGCTGGCGGCACGACTGGACCTCTCGCATCAGCAGTAATCTCGATTATCGCTTTTCGGACCGGGACTACCGCGGCATCGACCGCGACGATGAGTTGACCTCGTATGGCCTGGGGCTCACCTATTCGCCGGATCGCTGGATCGACCTGACCCTTGGCTATCGCAGAAGCCATAACGATTCGACGGTTCGCCTCGAAAGCTACAAACGCAACATCTATGTGCTGAGTGTCAATGTGAGTCTTTGAGGGCTGCAGCGCCCGTTAATGCTAAAGGAGAGAGCTGACCATGTTCCTGCAATCCGTTGTGAAGGTGTTTTCACTGTTTGTCCTGCTGGGCCTCGGACTCGGTGCCCATGCCAACTCCCAATACCAGCTCGGATCGGGTGACATCATCAGTGTCAGCGTGTACGGCGAGCCCGACCTCTCCTTCAACGAGATCCGTCTGACCGACGCGGGCACCTTCACCTATCCCTTCATCGGTGAAGTGGACGCCTCGGGTAAGACCTCCAACGAGATCCAGCGCCTGCTGACCGAACGCCTCAAGGATGGCTACCTGATGGACCCGCGCGTCTCGGTCAGCATCGTCAATTACCGGGAGTTCTACATCAGTGGAGAGGTGCGCTCGCCAGGTGGCTATCCCTACCAGCCGGGGCTGACCCTGGATCGCGCAATCGCGCTGGCCGGTGGGCTCACCGAGCGGGCCTCGACCCGGCGCATCAGCATCGTGCGTGGCGGTGATGACAGCCGCCAGGCAGAAAAGGCCACCCTCAACACCCTGGTTCGCCCGGGCGACGCGATCACCATTGATCAAGGATTCTTCTGATGAACAGCTCCGTGCAACCTGATCGCCGCGCCTGGCATCGCCCCTTGGGTGGCGATGACAATGACTATGCCAGCCTGAAACGCCTGTGGCACGCCGTCTGGTCCCGGAAGTGGGCGGTACTGCTGGTGGTACTGGTGATCACCGGCCTGACTGCCCTCTCTGTCATGCGCATGACGCCGGAGTACACCGCTGTCGCCTCGTTGAAGATCGAGGCACGCAACACGCCGCTGATCACCTTCCAGCAGACGCCGGACGGCGCGACGGCCGGACGTGAATACCTTGAAACCCAGCTTGGCCTCCTGCGTAGCCGAGCAGTGGCCGAACGGGTGGTACGGGATCTCAACCTGACCGAGCACCCGGAATTCGACCCGCGCCAGGCAGAAGCACCACTGTTCAACCCCAGCGGCTGGTGGAGCCAGGTCTCGGGCCTGCTCGGTTTCGCCGCGGAGGAGACCGAGCAGTCGTCGCTGACCGAAGCCCAGATCTTGGACAGCGCCACTCGACGCTTCATGGCCAGCACCCGGGCATGGACCGAGGGCCGCGGACAGCTGGTGTACCTGTCGGTGACCATGGCTGATCGGCTGACTGCAGCCATGGCCGCCAACGGGCTGGCCGACCAGTACATCAATTCCCAGCTCGAAGCGCGGGTCGATTCTTCAATGACCGCCGCGACCTGGATGAACAGCCGTCTTACCGAACTGCGCGACCAGCTTCAGGCTTCGGAATCGCGACTGCAGGCCTATCTCGACGCTGAGGGGCTGGTGGACATGAACGGTGTGGCGACCATCAGCGCCACCGAGCTCTCGGCAACCAGTGATCGCATGATCGATGCCCGTCGCGCGCGCGCCGAAGCGGAAAGCCAGTATCGCCAGGTGCAGAACATGCAGAGCCAGGGTTGGGAGCGCATGGCCAGTGTTCCCGCCGTACTGAGCAATGGCCTGGTGCAGCAGTTCAAGACCGAAGTGGCCCGCGCTCGCGCCCAGGTCGAAGACCTGTCCCGGCGTTACGGCGACCGCCACCCCTCGATGCAGTCCGCCCGTTCCGATCTGCAGGCCGCGACCGACAGCCTGCGCGGCCAGGTCGAGCAGGTAGTCGCGAGCATCGAGCGCACCTACCAGCTTGCGGTGGCCAACGAGAACGCCATCCGTGCTTCCTTCGATACCAACAAGGAGCAGATCCAGAGCATCGGCCGCAAGGAATACCGGGTTCGCGAGTTGCAGCGTGAGGTCGACAGCAATCGAGCGCTGTACGAGACCTTCATGACCCGCCTTGGCGAAACCACTGCAACCTCGGACCTGGCTGCCACCAACGCAACCATCGTCGACCGGGCATTGCCGCCGACCGCGCCAAGCGCTCCAAACCTGTCGCTGTTCCTTGCCGGCGCACTTGCCTTGTCGCTGCTGCTGGGCGTCGGCATGGCCATTGCACTGGACGTGTTGAACAACACCTTCAAGAGTGCCGACGACGTGGAGTCGAACCTCAACCTGCCGGTCATGGGTATCGTTCCGAGGGTGGCCAAGCGGCACAAGGAAGAGGTCGCTCACTTCTTCCAGAACAACGCCGATCGCCGCTTCTGCGAAGCCATCCGCACCATTCGCACCAACTTCAGCCTGGCCCATGCAAGCCATGCCCAGCAGATGCTGGTGATTACTTCCACGGCGCCTGGTGAAGGCAAGAGCTCGGTGGCTGCGAACCTCGCGTTCGCCATGGGTCAGCTGGAAAAGGTGCTGCTGATCGATGCCGACCTGCGCCGCCCGAGCCTGGCAAAGAACTTCCGCTTCCCGGCTGGCACCCCAGGCCTGGCCAATCTCATCATCGGCACGGCCAAGGTCGAGGAGTGTATCCAGAGCGTAGGTAACGTCGACATGCTGCCGGCCGGCACCGTGCCGCCAAATCCCCTGGAACTGCTCGCCTCGCCGCGCTTTCTGAAGATCCTGGAAATGGCACGGGCGCGCTATGACCGGATCATCATCGACTCTCCGCCAAGCCAGGCGGTCAGCGATGCGGCCCTGCTTTCGACCTCCGCCGACTCGGTGATCTATGTGATCAAGTCGGAAAGCACCTCGATACCGCAGGCGCACAAGGGTATCGGTCAGATGCTGCAGAAGGGCGCCCCGATCGCCGGAGTGGTGCTCAATCAGGTGGACGTCAAGAAGCTGCGCAAGACGCAGGGCTACAACGGCTACTACGACCACTACGGCTACAGCGACCTGCCCGACGCGCCGGGCGCTCCGTCGGAAAGCGGCGCCCGCACCACCACCACGTGACGCAACGGCGGGGTTTTCCCGCCGACGACCCGACCTGCTCCGTATTGCCCAGGCAGCCGCCCGTAAAGGGGCGGCATGGGCCACCCCCTTTCTGCTAATGAGGAAATCACTATGAATGTAACTGTCGTCGGAACCGGCTATGTGGGACTGGTCACAGGTGCCTGCATCGCGGAAATGGGCAACACCGTCTATTGCGTCGACGTCGACCCGGTCAAGATCGCCAACCTCAAGGAAGGCGTCCTGCCTATCTACGAGCCAGGGCTCGACACCATCGTGGTGGAAAACCACAACTCAGGCCGCCTGCGTTTCACCACCTCGTTGCCCGAGGCAATGGAAGATTCCGACGTGTTCTTCATCGCGGTGGGCACTCCGCCAGGCGAAGATGGCTCGGCCGACATGCGCTACGTGCAGGAAGTTGCCCGGCAGATCGGCACCCACATGACCCGCCCGGCCATTGTCATCAACAAGTCCACCGTACCCGTGGGCACCGCAGACCAAGTGCGTGAAATCATCACCGCTCAGCTCGAGGCCCGCGGGGTCGAGGTGGAGTTCTCGGTAGTGTCCAATCCCGAATTCCTCAAGGAAGGCGCGGCGGTGGACGACTTCATGCATCCGGACCGCATCGTCATCGGCGCCGATTGCGAGCGCGCCCGTCAGGTCATGAGCGAGCTCTACGCACCCTTCATCCGTAACCGCCCGCGCACCATGTTCATGGGCGTGCGGGATGCAGAAATGACCAAGTACGCCGCCAACGCTATGCTGGCGACCAAGATTTCCTTCATGAACGAAGTGGCGGGTCTGTGCGAGAAGCTCGGCGTCGACGTGGAAAACGTGCGCCTGGGTATCGGTTCGGACCAGCGCATTGGTTACCACTTCATCTACGCCGGCTGCGGCTACGGCGGCTCCTGCTTCCCGAAGGACGTCAAGGCGCTGATCAGCATCGCCCATCAGGTGGACTTCGAGCCCAAGGTGCTGCAGGCCGTCGAGGCGCGCAACGAGCAGCAGAAGCACTCGCTGTTCAGCAAGATCACCACACACTTCAACGGTGACCTGGAAGGCCGCACCTTCTGCGTCTGGGGCCTGGCATTCAAGCCCGGCACCGACGACATGCGCGAAGCACCCAGCGTGGTGCTGATCAACAGCCTGATCAATGCCGGCGCCAGGGTCCGTGCCTTCGATCCGGTCGCGCATGAGACCGCGCGTCGCGAATTCCCTGCCGAGTGGTTCGATGACGGGCGCCTTGAAATCGTCGGCGGTCAGTACGAAGCGGCCATCGATGCGGATGCAATGGTGCTGGTTACCGAGTGGAAGCCCTTCCGTCATCCGGACTTCAAGGCCCTCAAGCGCCTACTGAAGGCACCCTTGATCCTCGATGGTCGCAACCAGTACGACCCGGTACAGATCAAACGCGAAGGCTTCGAGTACTACGGCATGGGTCGGCAGCCGATTCTGGCCTGACGCCACCCTCCGGCAGTCCGGATCCTTGGGTCCGACTGCCGGCGCCACGCAACCGCCATACAGGACCCGCGACCGCCGCACCCGGCCCACAAGCCCACGGCGGCCCGCCCACTCGGAACGGAAAGATGACAGACAGCAGACTCTACCTGGCGACCCGATCACCCTACTCCGGAAAGATCCTCGCGCTGACCCTGATCTCCTCTGTCTGCTACCTGGCGGTCCTCAGTTTTCTCAACGCACAGGGCATCCTGCGTGCATCCCCACAAGTCGTCGGACTCACCGAGCTGGCGATCTACGGCGCCTGTGCGGCCATGCTCCTGCGCAGCGTGACCCGGCTGACCATTTCCGCATTCCTGCTGATCGCGGCATGGCTCTGCTTCATGTGGCTTTACCGGGGCGAGGTCGACCCGAAGAATTTCCGCGACTTGCTGATCCCCATACTCTTTCTCGCACTGGGCCAGAAAATCGCTGATACCCGCACGGCCGACAAGCTCATCAAATGGCTGTTGTTCATCGTCGTCGGCTTTGGTCTGGTCGAAGTGTTCTTTCTCGAGTGGTACTCCTCGATCTTCAACACTTTCCTGTTCTATGTGAACACCGGCGCCACCCTCGAGGAGGCGGCCATGTTCGAAGACCAGATGCTCACCCTCAACGGCTTCCGGCCCGAAGGCATGGGTCGCACCATCCTGCCCGCCGTGTTCGGCCAGCATCGCGCCTCGTCGCTGCTCATGGAGCCTGTCTCGCTCGGCAACTTCGCCGTGCTCGTGGTGGCCTACGGGCTGGCCAAGGAGAGTTCGGCCCTGCGCGACCGGGCGATTTTCGTTCTCGGCGGCCTGTTGCTGATCGCCATAGCGGATTCCCGCTTCGGCCTGATGATGGTGATGCCGCTGCTGATCCTGCGGGTTCTGCCGGTGCATCTGATTTCCTATCTGTCAGCGGCACTGCCGCTGATCGGCATGTTCGCCTTGATGTCGCTGGGCTCGATACAGGCCGGCTACGCGGACAGCTTCACCGGCCGACTGATCGTCAGCGGCCGCGCTCTGGTGAACATGGAGCTTCCCATGTGGCTGGGGCTCGACCCGAACCTGCCAACTTTCGGCGACATGGGCTACGCCTATGCGGTGTCGCGCTTCGGCCTGCCGCTGTGCGCGCTGTTGCTGGCCTGCTTTCTGCTGATTCCGACGCCGACCCGCGAGGCCCAGCGGATCCGTGCCTTCGTGCTGGTCTACGCCAGCATGATCCTGCTGGTCAGCGGCACCTCGCTGTTCGCCCTGAAAACCGCCGGCTTGATGTGGTTCATGCTCGGCGTCCTGTCAGCTGACCGCTTCCCCGTGCGGGCCGCCGCCCGGGAGCCTTTGCCAGGCACCCTTGCCCGCCCCCAACGGTTGGGCGGCGTCACCCCGGTCTGATGTCCTGGGACAGGCTCAGTGAAATCGCTAGTAATTTTTGGAGTCCCTTGTTTTGACCGATCAGAGTAGACAGTCCTGGATCGATTTTCTGCGCGGCGTGAGCATCGTCCTGGTGATCCTCGGCCACGCCTATGGATTCGCCTTCGATGCTGACGCGACCGCTGTGCAGCCGATCGAAGAGATCGAACCCGGTGTCATCATCGAGGCCGTGCATGGCATCAACAAGTCGGTAGCACCATTCCGCATGGAAATCATGTTCCTGCTATCGGGCCTGTTCGTTCATCGCGGACTGGCGAAGGGCACCGGGCGATACCTGCAGGGCAAGATCAACAACATCCTCTATCCATTCATCATCTGGTCGCTACTGAGCTTCGCGCTGCGCCAATCCGGCGCCGTGCTGGCCAAGGGAGAGCCCCTGGATTGGGAGCTGGTGCTGGAGATGTTCCTCGGCTCGGCGGCGGCGACCTGGTTCCTGTATTACCTGTTCATCTACTACCTGGTCGCCCCGCTGGTTCGCAATCTAAACGCCTTGGCGGTGATGGGGGTGTCCCTGCTGATCGCGCTGTTCCTCCCGGAGGACAGCATCGTCAGCCCGAACCTCTTCTATTTCTTCGTCTATTTCTATGCCGGCGACTACCTGGCCCGCAATGAGGTAGGTATCACCAGCCGCCCTGCCCGTCGCTGGCTGACGCTTTCGCTGGCCGCCGTGGCGGCGACCTTCGTGGTCGCCAACCTGACCGGCAAGAGCAGCACCTGGCCAGGCTACGTCCCACTGGTCCTGGCGTCGGTACCGCTGATCTTCCAGGCCGCGATCAGCCTCAGCCATTACCGCTTCGCCGAGCCATTCAAGTACATCGGGCGGCACTCGATGGTGTTCTATCTGGTGCATTTCCACATGTACATCGCCTTGGCCTACCTGCTGGAAATGTTCACCAGCAACGAGGCGGCGATTTTCTTCCTGCTGTTCATCGCTGGCCTGCTGGTGCCGCTGTGCATCTCCATCGCCAGGCGCCGCGAGAGCATGAGTTTCCTCAATGTGCTCTTCTCGCCGCCACGACAGACCGCAACCGCGACAAGGCTGTCCTGAAGCCATGCGCGGCTCACTTTCCGCCTTATCGGGCTTTCAATCAGTACGGGCGAAAACGCAATGAAAGTAGCTCACATCGTTCGACAGTACCTGCCTTCTATCGGAGGCATGGAAGAGATGGTGCGCAGCCTGGCCGCGTCACAGCGGCAAGGCGGGATCATCTCCCCCTCGATCATCACCCTGGACCGCGTCTACCGGGAGCTGGACAACAAGCTACCGGAGCGGGAGATGATCGAAGGCACGCCGGTGACGCGCATTTCGTACCGGGGTTCTGAACGTTACCCGATCGCGCCAGCCGTACTCGCTGCCATCAAGAATGCCGATCTCGTTCACGTGCACGGGATCGACTTCTTCTACGACTTCCTTGCCGCCACCCGTTGGCTGCACCGCAAGCCGCTGGTGGCTTCGACCCACGGTGGCTTCTTTCATACCGCCTTCGCCTCACGCCTGAAGCAGGTCTATTTCAAGACCGTGACCCGGGCCAGCAGCTTTGCCTACGAGCAGGTGATTGCCACCAGCGCCCATGATGGCAGCCTGTTCGAGGCCATCGTGCCAAGCAGCCGCCTGTGCGTCATCGAGAACGGAGTGGACACCCAGAAGTTCGCCCACGCGGCCTCACCCAGCACCAGGCCTGTGATGCTGTACTTCGGTCGCTGGTCGTCGAACAAAGGATTGCTTGAAGCCCTCCAGGTGTTCGCCGCGCTGCAGGGTCGCCAGCCTGAAACGGGCTGGAAACTCATCATCGCCGGACGCCCCTACGATCTCGACCAGGCGGCACTCGCCGCCCAGGCCAATGCCCTCGGTGTCGCCGAGCATATCGAGGTGTTCGAGAACCCCAGCCAGGATCAATTGCGCACCTTCATCGGACGGGCCAGCTACTACATCTGCCTGTCGCACCATGAAGGCTTCGGCATTGCCGCGGTCGAGGCCCTGAGCGCCGGACTCAGCCCCATCCTCAGCGATATTCCCCCGTTCCGGCGACTGGCCGAGAGCACCGGCCGCGGCCTGCTGATCGATCGCGACCGGCCCGAGGCGGCGGCACAGCAGATCCTCGCCTTTGTCGCCCGCGAGGCCGCCAGCGGCGATGCCCGCCAACGCAACGCGGACAGCGTCAGCAGCTATGCGTGGCAGGGCGTCGAGTCGCAGTACCTCGAAGCCTACCGCCGCGCCACCGGCGCGCCGAAATTGCACCCGGCCACCCGATGACCAGGCCCGATCGAGCATGACGGCCGATGCGCCACTGGCTGAAAGCGGATGCCGTTTCGTCGCTCAGTATCCTTGGCCTGCGAGGCGGAGTGCTGGCTGCAAAGCTGCTGCTGTCGCTGTTCATCGCACGTTATCTGGGCCTGGAGTCGCTGGGTGCCTATGGCCTGATCGCCGGGATGGTCGCCGTGGGTCAGGCGGTGATGCGCCTGGGTCTGCTCGATGCGATCGGTCGCGACGCCGTAGGCCAGCCGCTCGAAGCGCGGATGCGCAACCTGCGGCACTACCTGACCGGATGCAGCGCGCTTTATGCGCTCTTGCTGCCGATAGTGCTGCTGGTGGGTCTGGGCGTGGGCGCCCCTATCCTGGTGCTGCTGGTGTTTCTGGTGCTGCTCAGCGAGCATGCCAGCCACGACGTGTTCGTATTGGCCAACAACCTGCAGCGGCCGCGGCTGGCCAACGCCCTGTTCGCGCTTCAGGCGGGCGGCTGGATTTACCTCTACATACTGGCGGCGCTGGTCCAGCCGGCTCTGCGCTCACTGGAGGCCTTGCTGGCGTTCTGGATCGGCGGCGGGCTGCTGGCGGTCGCCGCGGCGGCCATCGCCAGTTCGGACTGGCCTTGGCGACAGGCCTTCAGCGAGCCGATCAGGCTGGGCTGGTACAGGAGCTATCTCGGCCGCGCCTGGCGGCTCTACCTGAGCGAGATCGTCGCGATCACCAACCTGTATGCCGATCGCTATCTGGTGGGCGCGTTCCTTTCCCTCGAGTTCGCCGGGATCTACGTCCTGTTCTGGCAGGTGTCGAACGCCGTCTGCAATCTCGTCGGCGCCAGCGTGCTGCAGGTCTTTCGACCGCGGCTGATCCAGGCGTGCCGGGACGGCGATCCCCGCGCGTTTCGACGCACTCTGCGCAACTGCGCAAGGCGCTGCGCCGCCACTGTCGCCGGGCTCGTCCTTCTCAGTGCGCTGCTGGTACCGCTGCTGCTGGAGCATACGCGGCAACCCCTGGCGATGGAGCACCTGCCGCTGTTGTGGCTGCTGCTGGCATTCGCCGGCGCCAGGGTCGCGGCGGATCTTTCCATCGCGACACTGTTCGCCCAGAGAGCCGACGGCGTGCTGCTGCGCTGCAACCTGCTGACCTTGGCGCTGACTCTGTTGCTGGGCAGCCTGGCACTGTCCCTGCTGGGCATCATCGGCGCGGCCCTGGCAGCCATCTGCACCTGTCTTATCACCATTGGCTACACCGAAACTGCGCGGAGACACATCGGTCATGAGGGTTTTTCTAGTCACAGGACACGACGCGAACGCGTCCCGCAAGACAGGCTTCCATTACTGGACCGAGATCCTTGCCAAAAGGGGCGTTGAGGTCGACTTCATGACGGTCGGCATGAGCCTGGCCACCTCGTTCAAGAAGAACAGCCGGCGCTTCGGCGGACCCTACAACAGGTGGATGCCGCTGGTGCCCAATGCGCAGCGCTTCACCTGGCGCCCGGTTTTCCACCCCTTTGCCCTGAAGCCCGGACTGGACAAGCTGACCTGGCCGATCTTCTCGCTCTACCCGCGACTCCTGCCCGAGGCGGTCAAGGCACGCCTGCGCGAGGCCGATATCGTGGTGGTCGAGAGTGGTGTCGGCCTGACCCTGGTCAAGCAGTTCGCCCGGATCGCCAAGCGCGCCAAGCTCATCTATACGGTCAGCGACCGGCTGGAAACCCTGAGCTTCCACCCTCTGGTATTGGCCGCCGAACGCGAGGCCGTGCCCTATTTCGACATGATCCGGGTGCCGGCCATGGCCATGAAAGCGGACTTCCCCGCGACCGCGCCGGTAACCTACATCGCCCAGGGCCTGGACAAGACCGCCTTCGACCAGCCCCACGAAAACCCCTACGGCCAGGACAGGAACGCCATCAGCATCGGTGACATGCTGTTCAACGCGCCGGTGATCGAAACCCTTGCCCGCCAGTTCCCCGACTGGACCTTCCACCTGTTCGGCAAGGGCGCGAGGCTGCCGCAGCCGCTGCCCAATGTGGTCGAGCATGGCGAGCAACCCTTCGCCCGGCTGCTGCCCTACCTGAAGTTTGCGGACATCGGCATCGCCCCCTATCGCGAGGCGCCTGGCGTCGACTACATCAGTCAGTCCAGCCTGAAGATGATCCAGTACACCTATTGCCGCCTGCCCATCGTCGCACCGGCCTTTGCCGCGGCGGGACGCGAACATGTCATGCCTTTCGCGACCGACGCCGATCCGGCCTCGGTCAGCGAAGCTTTCCGCCGCGCGATCGCCTTCGACCGCCAGTCGATCGACCGTTCCAATGTGCTCAGCTGGAGCGATGTCACCGACCGGATCTTCACCCTTGACACTGCCCCCTGCGCGGCGGCAGCGACCGACTCCAACCTGCACGGCGGACAGCGCCTGGCCGCCAGCGAATGAAGCCCGCCAGAGCCCGCGTCCGTTCACGCCGTCGAGAGACCACAGCATGATCAATTCGTACCTCATCAACCTCGATAAGGACGCCGACCGCCTGGCGTTCTTCCAGGCCAGCTTCGACCGACTCGGCCTGACCTTCGAACGCATCCCGGCGGTCGATGGCCGCCTGTTTCCCGAAGCCGAGTACCAGGCGTTCATGGGCGAGCGGCCGCGACGCCACAAGAGCTGGCAGCGCGGACAGATGGGCTGTTTCCTCAGCCATTACGCAGCCTGGGAAAAGATCGCCGCCGGTCCGGACCGTTTCTGTGCAGTATTCGAGGATGATGTCCACCTGTCCGACGACCTGCCAAGGATTCTCGCAGACGACCGCTGGATCGACGACACGGTCGACATCATCCGCCTGGAGACCTCTACCAACCGGGTCCGCCTGAGCCGCAAGCCGGCGCTGAGCGCCGCCAATCGCGAGGCCTTTCGGGTGCGTTCGACGACCTGGTGCACCGGCGGCTACCTGATCAACAAGCGCACCGCCCAGGCTCTTATCGACCTGCCTGCGCATTACCACGAACCGTCCGACGCCCTGTTGTTCAGCTATGACGACTCGGCCATCGCGGCTGATCTCGTCACGCTGCAGTTCGAGCCAGCGCTCTGTACGCAGGACAAGTTTTCCGCGACCGGCGAAGTTCGGTTCCACAGCAACATCGAGAGCAGGCCCTCACCGTTGCGCCGGCTCAAGAGCAAGGCCGGGAAACTGTCGCCGGGCGCTCTGGGGCGGGCGTTCTATCGCTCCTTTGCCGGCTATAGACGAATCGGTTTTCGCTGATCGGGCCGACCGACGAACGGTCGAGTCTTTTTTGCGTCAAACACCGGCGCCCCACTCCACTTTCCGGTTATCCCCGACATGAGCACATCTCTCCGACCCGATGGACCGCAACTCCCGCAGGCAAGCGGCGGCTACGCCGAAGTCAGGAAAGCATGGCGCTCCGTGTGGGCGCGCAAATGGCTGATCGGTGTGCTGATGCTAGCGGTCGGGGGCCTCTCCCATTACCTCGTGTCGGAAATGACACCGCTGTACAAAGCCACCGCCTCGCTGGTCATCGACACCGACCGGACACCCCTGATCGAATTCGAACAGCCCGAACACGGCGTCGGCCCGATCAACGAATTCCTGCAATCCCAGACCGAATGGCTGCAGAGCCGCACCGTTGCCGAGGCCGTGGTACGTGACCTGCAGCTTACCGAGCACCTGGAATTCGATCCACGCCAGCACCCCGCGCCGCTGTTCGACTTTCGAAGCCTGCTCCAGCCCCTGGCAGCGCTTGTTGGCGGTGCTCAGCGCCAGGTGACCGCGCAGGCCCCGCGTGACGCCGAACTCATGGACGCGGTGACCGCCCAGTTCATGAAGCGCACCGAGGTCGAGGTGGACGGCAAGAGCCAGATGTTGCTGGTCTCGTTCAAGGCCGCCGACCGGCACCTGGCCGCCCAGGCCGCCAACGGCATCGCCGAAAGCTACATTCGCCGCCAGTTGACCACCCGTATAGATGATTCCATGACCGCCACCAGCTGGATGAACAGCCGGCTGGACGTGCTTCGCGACAACCTGCAGGCCGCCGAAGCACGGCTGCAGGCGTTTCTCGACGAGCAGGGCCTGGTCAACGTCGAGGGGGTCGCCACCGTCAGCGCGACCCAACTGACCCAGACCGGCCGACGCCTGGCCGATGCCCAGCGCCAGCGCGCGGAGGCTGAAACCGAATACCGCCAGGTGCAGGCCATGCGTGGTCAGGACGCGGAGCAGCTGAGCAGCGTACCCGCGGTGATGAGCGACCGTCTGGTATCGCAGTTTCGCAGCGAGGTGGCCCGCACCCGCACTCACCTGGAAGACCTGACCCGGCGCTATGGCGACCGTCACCCGGCGATCCAGTCCGCACGCTCGGACCTCGATGCAGCCACCGAAAGCCTGCGTGGCCAGGTGGAACAGGTAGTGGCGAGCATCGAGCGCAACTATCAGCTGGCGTTGGCCAACGAGCGCTCGATCCGCGAATCCTTTAACCTGAACCGCGACCAGGTACAGACCCTCTCGGCTCAGGAGTTCCGCTTCCAGGAGCTGCAGCGCGATGTCGACAGCACCCAGGCGATCCACGACGCTTTTCTCAATCGCATGCGCCAGGCCAGTGCGACGGCCGACTTCGACGCCAACCCGCCGCGTATCGTCGATCCGGCCCTGGCCCCCGGCAACCCGGCCGAGCCCAAGGCACGCTTCAGCCTGATCATGTCGGTAATGGCCGCGCTACTGGCTGGAGCAGGCCTGGCGGTCGCCTTCGACATGTTTGACAGCCGGGTACGCAGCGCCGCTTCCGCCGAGCGGATCTTCGACCTGCCGGTCATGGGCACCATCCCGTTGGTGCCGAAAAAGCTGCGCAAGCAGATGCCACAGATTTTCGAGCTGGGCAAGGATGGCCCCTTCTGCGAATCCATCCGCACCTTGCGAACCAATCTGGCAATGTCCGATGTGGACAATCAGCGCAAGGTGATCGTGGTGACCTCCTCGGTACCTGGCGAAGGCAAGAGCACCCTGGCGACCAACCTGGCCGCCGCGATGGGCCAGTTGCAGCGGGTACTGCTGATCGATGCCGATCTGCGCCGCTCTACCCTGGCCCGCAGCTTCGGCATTCCGGTCGGCTCCGAGGGCCTTGGCGCGGCGCTGAAAGGCGCGCCGCTGGCCGACTGCGTACAAAGCGTTGGTGAAGTGGATCTGCTCGCCGAAGGCTCGTCCCGTGCCAACGCACTGGAGATGCTCGCCTCGTCCGGCTTCGCCAGCCTGCTTGAAGAAGCCCGCCGCGATTATGACCGGATCATCATCGACTCCCCGCCGAGTCTGGCGGTGAGCGATGCCGCCGTTCTGGGTGCGCTGGCCGATGCGGCCATCTACGTCATCCGGTCGGAGCATACCTCCGTGGCCCAGGTGGAAAAGGGCATCGCCCAGCTCACCCGGGGCGGTGCCTCCATAATGGGCCTGGTGCTCAACCAGATCGATGCACGGCAGGCCGAGGACGACGCCTACAGCATTCCCTACCAGCTACCCGGCCGCGGCGAGCAACCGGCCTGACCACCGCACGTTCACGCTAGCTACAACCCGAAGGATATCGTTGATGGGTTCTATCGATCAGGCAGACCGCGAGTCGCCGTTCACACGCGGCAGGCTGTTCACCACCGTACGTGAAGGCCTGCAGAGCAAGCTGTTCCGCAATATCGTCACCCTCGCCACAGGCACGGCCGGGGCCCAGGCCATCACCATGGCCTTCATGCCCATCATCACTCGCCTCTACGGTCCGGAGGCCTACGGTGTGGTGGGCACCTTCATCGGCTTGACCATGGTGCTGATACCGCTGGCCGCGCTCAGCTACCCCACGGCCATCGCCCTGCCCAAGCGCGATGGCGACGCCCGGAGCCTCGGCCGACTGTCGCTGATCATCGCCGCCGGCCTTTCGAGCCTGGTGGCATTGGTGCTGCTGGCCTTTGGTGACGAGATCGCGGCGACGCTGAGTATCGAGCTGGTGGCGCCCTACATGCTGCTGCTGCCAGTGGTGATGTTTGCCGGCGCGGCGCTGGAAGTGCTGCAGAAATGGCTGTACCGCACCGGGCACTTTCGCCTGACGGCACGCATGGCGGTGATGCATTCTTTCCTGTTCAACGGCGGTCGCGCCCTCGGCGGACTGGTGTCGGCCTCGGCGACGATGCTGGTCATCACCACGGCCCTCGGCCAGGCGTTGCACACCCTGCTGTTGGCCTTGGGCATGCGCCGCACCCAAGGCGCGGGCGGTGGTCAGGGAGACGACCATGCGCCCTCAGCGACGGACCGGGAACTGGCCAGGCGTTACCGCGATTTTCCTATCTTCCGCGCCCCGCAGACGCTCATCAACGCCGCCTCGGCGCACATGCCGACCCTGGTGCTGGCGGCATCCTTCGGACCGGCGGCGGCAGGCTTTTTCGCCCTCTGCCGACAGGCGGTGGGCATGCCTACCACGCTCATCGGCAAATCGGTCGCCGACGTCTACTACCCACGGCTGGCCCGGGCGATCCAGGTCCACGAACCGATCACCGGCCTGTTGCTCAAGGGCACCGGCGCCCTGCTGCTGGTGGGACTGCTGCCTTTCGGCCTGGTGATCATTGCCGGCCCCGCGCTGTTCTCCTGGGTGTTCGGCCCCGAATGGGTCGTCGCCGGTGAGTTTGCGCGCTGGCTGGCAGTGGCGGAACTGGCTGTGCTGGTCAGCCGGCCGTCCACCGTAGCGGTGCCGGCGCTGGGCTTGCAGGCCCACTCGCTGGTGTTCGAAATCATCAGCGCGAGCCTGCGGGTCGCCGCGCTGCTGGTGGGCGCCCTGGTGCTCAAGGAAGCACTGTATGCGGTAATCGCCTATGCCTTCGCCAACATCCTGATCTACCTCAGCCTGATCATCTGGATGCAGATTGCCGCCCGGCGCTGGTACGCCCGGCACAAGGGCCAGCCCTACGAGACGAGCGACCTTTGACCCACCGGGAGTCCACATGAGCGCTGACAGTGCGACTGACACGGTGCCCAAGCGTCTGGGTACCACCGCCGCGCGCGGCGCCCTGGTGGTGATGTCCGGCCAGTTGTGCAAGATCGCCATCCAGTTCGGCAGCATCGTGATCCTTGCCCGGCTGCTGTCGCCGGATGATTACGGGCTGATGGCAATGATCATGGTGGTGGTGGGCTTGGGCGATGTACTGCGCGAGTTCGGCCTGTCGTCAGCGGCCATCCAGGCACGCGACGTCAGCCCCCAGCAGCGCACCAACCTGTTCTGGATCAACAGCGCGGTTGGGTTGCTGCTGGCTGCGGCGATCATCGCCCTGAGCCCTGCCATTGCCGCCTTCTACGACCAGCCGGCGTTGCAGAGCATCGCGGTGGCGATGTCGCTGACCTTCATCTTCAGCGGGCTGGCCACCCAGTTCCGCGCCCAGCTGAACCGCGAGATGCGCTTCAACCGGCTGATGACCGCCGAGATCGCCGGCATGGCCGCCGGGCTAGGCATCGGCGTGAGCATGGCGCTGGCGGACCAGGGATACCTGGCGCTGGTCGGCCAGCAGATCGGCCAGCATGGCGTGACCCTGGTGGCCATGGTGATCGCCGGACGCTGGTGGCCCGGACTGCCGCGGCGTGGAGCAGGCATGGCACCGTTCCTGCGCTATGGCTGGAACGTGATGAATACACAGTTGATCGGCTACGCGGCGCGCAATGTCGACTCGCTGATCATCGGCCGGCAATTCGGCGCCGAGCTATTGGGCCTCTACAACCGCGCCTACCAGTTGCTGATGCTGCCGCTGAACCAGATCAACGCACCCTCGACCACCATCGCCCTGCCTGTGCTGTCACGCCTGCAGAACCAGCCGGAGCGCTACGACGCCTTCCTGCTGCACGGCCAGTCGACCATGCTGCACCTGCTGGTGGGCGGCCTGGCCTTTGGCATCGCCCAGGCCGAACCGCTGATCCTTCTCGTGCTCGGCGAGCGATGGGCAGCGACCGTTCCGCTGTTCCAGGCGCTGGCCGTGGGCGGGGTGTTCCAGGCTGCTGGCTACGCCAGCTACTGGGTGTTCCTGTCGAAGGGCCTTACCGGTTCGCACCTGCGTTTTACTCTGATATCCCGTCCGCTGCTGATCCTGTTCATCGTACTGGGCGCCCAGTGGGGGGTGCAGGGCGTCGCCATCGCCTACTCGGCAGGGCTGTGCATCACCTGGCTGTGGGGGCTCGCCTGGCTACGCGGCTCAGGCGCCCCGGTCGGCGGCATGCTGCGCAACGGCCTGATGATCGCCATCGGCTACGCCCTCTGCGCCACGGCGTCCATGCTCGGCAGCGGCTGGCTTGGCGAGTCCCTCGGTGGCCGCCTGCTCGCCGGCCTGCTGGCCATGCTCGGCGCCTTCCTGCTGCTCTGTCTGCTGTGGCCTGCGTTTCGCCGCAGCGTCGTGGCGGTGATCGAAACCCGCAAACTGCTACGCGCCCGCTGACGGCGGGACCCTGACGATGGAGAGCCTCGATGAACAGCCTCAAAGCCTGGCTGCGTGAGACCAAACAGACGCTGCTCAATGCGCCCGGACTGCTGTTCGCAATCGACCGTGCCCTGTTTTCCGTACTACCGGGACGCAAGGACACCGGCCGCTACAGCCTGCTGCTGGCGCCACCCGGAGGCGGCAACATCGGCGACCAGGCGATGGTGGAATCCTTTCTGGAAAACACCGAAGGGCCGGTGAGGATCATCGTCCGCCAGCATCAGGAAGTACGGATTCCAGCGGCTCACCAGGACCGCACCGAGTGTGTCCAGCTGCGTTCTCTGGTCTACGGCGGGTTGCCGCTGCGCCTGCTCGACAGCCTGCGCTACAGGCGTCTGCTCGGCGATGCCCGCTCGCTGGCGGTGGTCGGTGCCGACATCATGGACGGTGCCTACAACTGGCGCGCCTCGGTCAATCGCTCCAACCTCGCCTGCCTCGCCAGCCGCCAGGGCGTCGACACCCGCATCCTCGGCTTCAGCTGGAACGGCAAGGCCGACCCGCGCGCCCTTGCCGCCCTGCGTCGGGCCGCCGAGGCCGGCGTGAGCCTGTTGCTGCGCGACCCGGTGTCGGCCGCGCGCATCCGTGTCGACCGGGTCGAGGGCGTCACCGAGACCGCCGACACCGTCTTTGCCGCACGGACCCTGGACACATCGGCCGCCGATGAATGGCTGGCCGCGCTGCCGCCGGGCGCTCCATTCGCGCTGGTCAACATCAGCGGTCTGGTGGAGAAAAAGACACCGCAGACGGGCGAGTACCGCACCCTGATCGACGGCCTGCTGCAACGCGGCCTGCAGGTAGTGCTACTGCCGCACGTGTCACGCCCCGGTGCCGACGACATGACCGCCTGCCGCGCCGTGTTCGACGGATACAGGGACCCGCGCGTGCATTTTGTCGATCGCCTGCTGGAGCCGGCGCAGATTCGCGCCCTGGCGGCACGTGCGCGACTGGTCATCACCGGGCGCATGCACCTGGCGATCATGTCGCTGTACAGCCGGGTTCCGGCGATCACCCTGGCCAGCCAGGGCAAGGTGGAGGGGTTGATGCAGTTGTTCGGCCTCGACGAGCTGTGCATCGAGCCGCGCACCGGCTTTGGCGAGCGCGTGCTGGGCAAGGCCGACACTGTGCTTGACCGCCTGGCCGAGGTGCGCGGGCGAATCGACGACCGGCTGCCCGAGGTGCAGGAACGCGCCAGGCTCAATTTTGTCTTGAAGCAGTCGGCTCAGAAGCGCCCGTCGAGTCCGCGCGTGGCGCAGGTGCGAGCCGCCCAGTGACGGTCGCCGAAGCCTTTCCAGGAGCCACCATGCCCACCATCAGCAAGGTCGTCGAGAATGCCATCTGCGTAGGCTGCGGAGCCTGCTCGGTGCGAACCGACGGCGCCATTCCGGTCCGGCTCAATCGCGACGGCTACTTCTCGGCCGACCTCAGCGGGGTCGACCAGCCGACGCTGGCCCGCGCCAGCCAGGTCTGTCCCTTCGCCCACGAGGCGGCCGACGAGGATGCCATCAGCAAGGCCGTGATCGAGCCCTCGCCTTTCACAGATTCGCGTATCGGCCGTTACCGCACGATCCACGCCGGGCGCACGGCCTCCTCCGACTACCTGCAGGGCAGCAGCTCCGGCGGCCTGACCAGTTGGATGGCCGGACGCCTGCTCGAAGCCGGCGAGGTGGACGGCGTGATCCACGTTGGTCGCGGCGACGATGGCCTGTTCTGCTACCAGCTGTCGCATTCGCTCCAGGCGCTGCGCGCGCAGCGTAAGTCGGCCTATTATTCCACCACCCTGGCGCAGGTGCTCCAGCAAATCCGGGGCGACGAGCGGCGCTATGCCCTGGTCGGCGTACCCTGCTTCATCAAGGCCGCTCGCCTGCTATGCCTTGAGGACCCGGTACTCGACCGACAGCTGGTGTTCTTTCTGGGCCTGGTCTGTGGCCATCTCAAGTCCGCGGCTTTCGCCGAGCTGCTGGCCTGGCAGACCGGGGTGGCGCCGGACGAGCTGGAAGCCGTGGATTTTCGCGTCAAGGCCCCCGACCGCGACGCCGGCCAGTACGACTTCGGCGCCCTGCGCAAGGGTTCGACCGAGTGGCTGACCCGGCCGACCCAAAGCCTGCGCGGCGGCAACTGGGGTCATGGCATGTTCCAGCTCAACGCCTGCAACTATTGCGACGACATTTTCGCCGAGACCGCTGACGTGGCCTTTGGCGATGCCTGGCTTCCGCAATACCGGCAGGACTGGCGCGGCACCAATATCGTGGTAACCCGCCACGCCATCCTGCAGCGGCTACTCGAGGAAGGCTTTGCAAAGGGCGAAATCGAACTGGAGGAACTTTCGGCCGATGATGCCTCTAATTCGCAGGGTGGTAACTTTCGGCATCGCCGTGAGGGCCTGGCCGTACGCCTGGCTGACGATATCAGTCATGGCAAATGGGTTCCGAACAAACGGGTCTTGCCCAGCGTCACCGCTGTCACTACCCAGCGCCTGGCCCTTATTCGCAATCGACGTCTGATTTCCGAAGCGAGCCATGCGCTTTATCGAAAAGCCAGAGAGCGGTCGTCACTTTCATATTTCCTGGACAACATCGAGCCATATGTCCGCCGATATGAAAGGTGCAGCCGGCCGGCCTTTTACAAGCGGCTGTATTCGCGACTGAAGCGATATTTCAGCGCTGCTGGCAAACGCGTGTACGGATAAGCCAAGAAAGAGGTGCGACAAGGGGTCGCGCCATAAAAGGGAACGGAAAAGCGCGCCTGGAGTGCGTCTGGCGCCTCGTCAATCTTTTGTGGCTGAGATTCAATGAAAAGCTCCGCACGCCCGTTACGCATCGGTTATCTCCCCTTTTCGCCCGACGAAAACACCTATGTCGCCCGCATGAAGCATATCCTGCAGGGCTTCGCCGAGGTGGTCGAAGCGCCGGACCTGAAAAAACTTCGCACCCGACCCCTGGCCTTTTTCCGTGAACGCTACGATGTGGTCATCCTCAACTGGACGGACAATCGGCTGGCGTCCCATCACACAGGCAAGGCCTCGCCCCTGGGATTTGCGAAGTTCGTCGCCGAAGCCCTGGCCGTTCGCCTGACGACACGCAAGATCATCTTTGTTCGTCATAACAACTATCCGCACCATGCCAACGCCGACAGCGGCAAATTCATCAGCAGGACGCTGGACAGGCTGTCGTCCCTGTTCGACCTGGTGATCACCCATTCCGCCCACGAACCAGAGTCGCGCAAGCACTACGTACCGCACCCCCTGTATGCGATCCAGCCGCCTGCCGAGGCTGCCAGCGCGGGCGACTACTTTGTCGTGTTCGGCCGAATACTTCGCTACAAGCGCATTCTCGAACTGATCGAGGCCTTTCCGGCCGACCGCAAACTGGTCATCGCCGGCGCCTGCTTGGATAACGACTATCTGGCCCAGATGCGCGCCGCGGCCCAGGGCAAGGACGTGGAGATCCGTGCCGGCTTCATCGAAGACGCCGCCGCCCGGGACCTGGTCGGTCGCTCGGCGGGCCTGATCATCTGCAATGCCGAGGACGACATGGTGGTCAGCGGCAGCTACTTCTACGCCGTCAGCCTTGGAGCTTCGGTGCTTGCGTTGCGCACGCCCTTTCTCGACTGGTTGTCGAGCCGACTGAAGTTTCCGGGCCTCCGGGTGTACGCCACGCTTGATGAGATGTGCCAAGGACTGGATGACGCCATCCCGGCCGATCCGCAGGCCGTGATCCGCAGCGGACACCAGCACTTTGGCGAGCACCGTATCGCCGACTGCTGGAAAGCCGCCCTCGCGCGCATCGGACTGGAACCCAAGGCCCAGCTGGCTCCGCACTTTCGGGGCTAGACATCGTCGACACAGGAACGCCCATGCCCCGTTTCAGCATCGTCACCCTGAACTGGAACAATCTGGCCGGCCTACAGGCTACACAGCGCAGCCTGGCCAGCCAGCGGCACCGGGACTTTCGCTGGATCGTGGTCGACGGCGCATCCAGCGATGGTAGCGCCGAATGGCTGGCGCAACTGGATTTCGCTCCGCTGGAACTGCTCAGCGAACGCGACAAGGGCATCTACGACGCCATGGCCAAAGGACGTGCCATGGCGGTCGAAACTTCCGGTTACACCCTTTTTCTCGGCAGCGGCGACTGCCTGGCTGATTCCGGTGTGCTCGAACGGGTCGCCGCCGCCATCGAAGCCGCGGCCATGCCGCCGGCGCTGGTCTATGGGGACTTCCAGCGCAGCCTCGGGGCGCATCGTCGCGTCGACCTCATTCCGGCCCGGCCTTTGGAATGGCTTCCGCTGGGAGTGCCCACGGCGCTGCAAAGCATGTATTTCGAAAATTCCCGCCTGGCGAGCATCACCTTTCGACCGCAGTACAAGCTGTCTGCCAATTACTGCCTGCTCATCGAATTCCTCGAAGGCCTCGATCATCGAACTAACACGCTGCGCTTGCGGTCTTCCCTTAGCCAGATCGATCGGTCCGGAGTCTCGCAGCAGCGTCGCTTCGACGCCCTGAAGGAAGACATGCAGATTCGCCTCCGCTTTCTCGCCCTGCCTTGGCCTCGGGTTCTGGCGCTGTATCTGCTGCATTACATACATGCTCACGCGAAGCTTGCCTGGGTTTCGCTGGGACTGGCGCCATCAAGGATTGATCGAATGATCGCCTCTCGTGTTGTTCTCCGTCACCTCCTCAAGAGAGACGGACCTTGATGCCAACTGCACAGGCGGCACCTGGCGTGTCGTCAGACGATCTCAAAGCCTGACCGCAAGGGAAGCAGCATATGAACTATCGCAGCCTCAACGACCTGGCCGGACTCATTACCCGCCACGCCAGCCGTATCGACAATGACGTCGACCTCGTGGTCGGCATTCCCCGCAGCGGAATGCTGGCCGCCAGCATCATTTCCCTGAAGCTCAACCTGCCGTTGACCGACCTGTATTCCTTCCTGCGCAACGACGAACTCAAGCGCGGCAGCACCCGCACCTACAAGCGCAACCAGCTGCAGCGCGCGCAGGACGCCAGGAAAATCTTGCTGGTCGACGACAGCGTGGCCACTGGCCAGTCGCTCAACGAAGCGCTGGAGAAGCTTCGCCAGGTGAAGTATCCGGGCGAGATCCAGACGCTTGCCGGCTTTGCCGAAAAGAAGAACGCATACCGGGTGGACGTCTGCCTCGAGGAGGTCGAGCAGCCTCGGGTGTTCGAATGGAACGTGATGCATCACGGCATCATCGCCCACGCCTGCCTGAGCATCGACGGCGTGCTCTGCGAGCCACCGAACGCCGAGCAGCTTGGCGACGATGCGGCCTACCAGGCCTTCATCCGCGACGCCCGCCCGCTGTTCATACCTTCGGTCAAGGCTGCGCACCTGGTCACCGGCCGACCGGAGAAGTACCGCGAGCTGACCGAGGACTGGCTGGCGCGCCACGGTGTGGAGTACGGCAGGTTGCACATGATGGAAGTTCCAGCCGACGACTTCGAGCGCGCACCCCTACAGCGCTTCAAGGCCGACGTCTATCGCAAGGACTCCTTTGCCCGGCTATACATCGAGCGTGACCCACTGCAGGCGCAAGAAATCGTCAAGGCGAGCCACAAGCCGGTGTACTGCCTCGACGCCAACGAAATGTACGTGCCTGGCAAGGCCGCCTTGATGAAGGTGGAGGTGCTGCACAGCGGCTACAAGGCCGGAGCCAAGGCCCGTTCGCTGCTGCGCAAGACCCTGGCTCATATCCTGCCGGCGCGTCCCGCAAATGGCGGCTGAACACAGCCGCCACCCTGGGTTCAACGGGCGGGGCGAGGGCCTATCTCCGTGCAGTCGCCCTGCCCGACGTACTTCTCTAGTACCGCCCACTGGGGCTGATCCACCCCGTCACGCGGCTCGATCGACAGCGAGTAGTCACCCCACACCGGGCCAGCCGCCCAGTAGGTGATGGGGATGCAGTGCTCCTGCAGATAGGCCAGCAGATTGTCCATGCCTTCCAACCAGCGGGGATCGTCCCCGGGGACACCGAATTCGCCGATATGACCGCGCTTGCCATGCTTGATCAACCACTCGACGAAGGGCTCGACGCGACGGACGCCGATCATCGGGTCGAAGTCGTCGCCGGGCGGGCCGTCCTTGTACTGGCCGCTGGCGTTCTTGTCGATGTAAGTATGCGCGGAAAAGATCAGGTTGTCGGCCGGGTCCTCGAGTTCGAGCAGCGGGTCGTTGTAGCGCGGCCAGCGTGCACTGCTCGACCAGAAATAGCCCTCAATGAGCAGGGCACGCTCCATGTCATGCTGCCGCACCCCGTCGATACCGGCCTGGGCGGCTGCGGGCCAGTACTTGTCGGCACCGCTGTGGGGCTCGTTCATGATGTCGTAGCCCCAGAGCCCCCTGTTGTCCTTCCAGCGCTCGGCCACCCTTGCCAGGAAGTCCTGGTAGGCCGAAAGCGGCACCTCGTCGGTACCGATGATGTTGCCCCGGTAGCGGGCGTAGTTATGGATGTCGAGAATGATGCTCACGTCGTTCTCGGCCGCCTGCTCGAGCATGTCGTCGATCAGCGAGGCGTATTCCGCATCCAGCTCGCCGTTCAGCTCGCGCTGCAGGCGCTCCCATTTGATCGGGAAGCGCACCATCCGCACACCACGTTCCTTCCATTGTTCGAAATAGCCGGGACGGGGAAAGAAGTAATCGAACCCGTGCCTGCCGGGATTGGCCCGACCGCCAAACTCGGCGCCAGCGACATTAATTCCAATCAGATCCACGGTTTCTCGTTCCTGCGCTACAGCCGCGCCTGCCAACATAGCCACGGCCAATACCAGACTCTTTCTGGACGCTCTCGCTACTGCTTCCTTCATCGACGTTTTCCCTCGTTAAAAGTGAGTGCAAGCCGACATCTCGGCCTGTGTTTCTCGACCGATGGAAAGCCGGTTCGTTCAAGGAAGAAGCAAGTATTACAAGAAAGACGCCGGGCTCCGGTTGTGCCCGGTGGACCTGTAGATCCTACATACAAATATCCCGCCCCTTACAACCTCGAAGACATCAGGAGATACGCATGAAGCATCGGTTCATCAGACGACGGGATCCGCTTATCAGGAAGCTCAACCTGATGGAAGAAAGCGACACCGATCGGCTACTCGAGCAACTCTGCGATGTGCAATCGCCGCAGATTGTGGGCTTTCTAAACCAGCATGGTTACAACATCGCTCAAAAGGACACTGCTGTCTTCAGGAACTTCAGCCGTTTCAACTACCTGTTGCGTGATGGCATCGGCATCAAGCTGGCCTGCGAACTGAACGGCCTGGCACCCAAGGCCAACCTTAACGGCTCGGATTTCATTCCGCGGCTGATCGACCGGCTGATCCGCAACCATCAGGGAAGCTACGAATTTTTTGCCATGGGCACCATGGAGCCCTGGTTGAGCAAGGGCTCGAGAGCCCTGTTCCAGGGCCATGCATACCACGGGGTGGACGGTTTTCAAAGCATCGAGGCCTATCTGGCGTGGTTCCGCTCGCGTCGTACCCCGGGCAAGACGCCAGTAGTGGTTCTGGCCATGGGCATGCCCAAGCAGGAGGAATTGGCCGTGCGTCTGCAACGCGAGATTGACGGCCCGGCCCTGCTGATCTGTGGTGGCGCCATTCTCGACTTCGCCGCGCAACGCTTTCCACGGGCTCCCACCGCGTTCCGCAAGACCGGTTTGGAGTGGGCGTTTCGCCTGATGATGGAACCGCGCCGGCTGTTCAACCGTTATGCAGTGGGCATTCCGTTGTTCTTCTTCTATCTGTCACGCAACGCGATGGGTACTCCGCTGACGGTACAACAATGGAGCGTCGTCCAGCGTGAGCGGTTACTGGCGCGGCAGGTACGGTCAGCTGTCAAACCACTGACTGAACCACCTTCTGCACTACGCTCGGGCTACCGGGTGAAAGAAGGCGAGACATTGACCGGCCCTGGTATAGGAACCAGTACACAGCCGTGAATACCCCCTGAAGTCAATCCGGCAGCCCCTTGTTGTTTATGCCTGAACTGATGCATGAAGCTTCCGGTGCGTAGAAGTACAGCTATCAGAACAAATAATTAACGGCTGTTTCGCACCTTGAATATTCTTTTTACGTGACACCAGGAAACTCAGACTCAAAATTACGGCGCGCCATAACTTGCCAGCCAAAGCCGACGCTGAATAGGCCTTGGCAAATTTCGCTTATATAACAGTAATAAGCTATACAGGGACAGTGGCTGAATTAATACCATGCATGAAGTTGCCCATACCCCCCTGTCCGCGTGCAGTCAGGATTAACCCGAGATGCGTTGTGACACGTTGGCAGCGGAGGCTCCATGGGCTGTCGCACCCAGTCGCTCCTATCTCGCGGCCTCGGTGGACCGGTTGCATTCGGCGTTCTCGCTCAGCTTGGCGACAACCGAGCGGGACGCCCGCCGGTCGCGGATCTATCTTGCACCCCCTCTGCCGGCGCCTCGTGAAGACTATTCCGTGACCCTCCAAGCCTCTGCCGCAGGGCCGCGAGACGGCGCGAAAGCCTCCGGGCGCTGAACAGCGCCAGCGCCGATTGCGCTCGGGCGCCGGCGCGGCGATGCTCTGCCGATGGACCTCAAACAGCTTCGCTTTCTGCTGGCACTCGACGAAACCCGCCACTTCGGCCAGGCGGCGGCGCGCTGCCACGTTACCCAGCCCACTCTTTCAATGCGTCTGCGCAGCCTGGAAGACGAACTCGGCCTCGCGCTGGTTCGGCGTGGGCAACGCTTCGAAGGTTTCACTCCTGAGGGCAATCGCATCCTGGCCTGGGCGCGTACCCTGCTGGCCGCTCAGGATGCGCTGCTGGCCGAGGCGGCCGCCTGCCGCGGCCAACTGGTCGGCACCCTTCGCCTGGGTGTGGTGCCCCTGGCCGGCTTCGATCCAATGCGCCTGCTACGGCTGTTCGCCGACACCCACCCCGAGCTGCGCTTCCAGCTGTTCGCCTTGAGCAGCGAGCAGATCCTCCAGCGCCTGACCCGTAACGGCCTGGACCTCGGTCTCTCCTACCTCGACAGGCTCGACCCGGCCGCCTTCGAGGGGCTGGAGCTGGCGGAGACCCGTATGGGCCTTTTGCATCACAGCGGCCACTTTCCCATCGACCAACCCCGACTGTCCTGGGACGACCTCGCAGGCTATCCCCTCGGCCTGCTGACCGGCGGCATGCACTTTCGCCAGTCCATCGACCACGCGCTGCGCAGTCGGGGTCTGCAGCCTCAACTGCGGCTAGAGACCGATGCGGTGCATCAGTTGCTCCAGGCGGTCGATGCCGGCCTCTGCTGTGCAGTGATGCCCCTGGACAGCGGTCTCGATGAACTTACCCAAAGGCTCCGCCTGACGCCCATCGCCGAGGCCCACACGCTTGCGCCTCTCGGCCTGATCCTGCGCCGGGGTGATCCACGCTCGGCATTGGCCGACGCCTGCTTCGCCGAGGCGCACCGGTTACTGCAAGTCCAACGCATTTGAAATTCGGCCAAGGCTGATAGACAGGCTCGATGACTTGATCGGTCGCAGCGATTGGACGGCTGCCGCCTCCGGCAACTAGGCTGTGGGGCATCCTGTCGCAGGAAATACCCCGCATGCCGCGTCCGACTTCGCCCGCCCCGCCGCACCCGACCATAGCCACGCCGGCCGAGGGTTGCGGCTACATCGAGCTGGGTCCTGAACAGCGCGGCGCCAGCGTGCTGGCGGAGGAATGCGCGCTGGCGATCGCCTACAATGGGCTCAGCCAGGCGGTCATGATGGTCTCGCCGGAGGCACTGGAGGACTTCGCTGTCGGCTTCAGCCTGAGCAATGGCCTGATCGACAGCATCGATGAAATCTATGACCTGCGCCTGAGTGGAGAAGGCGCCGCCCGCCAGGCCGAACTCGAAATCAGCAGCCGGGCATTCTGGGCGCTCAAGCAACAGCGGCGGCAACTGCCTGGCAACAGCAGCTGTGGGCTCTGCGGAGTAGAGGCGCTGGAGCAGGCCCTGCCGCCGCTGACAAGTCTCGTCCCCAGCCCGCTGCCCCCGCCCGATCACCTGCACGACCTGCGCCAGCGTATCGGCCAGGCGCAGGCACTGGCCCGCCACAGCGGCGCCCTGCATGCCGCACTGCAGGTCGATGCGACAGGAGAGATCGTCCTCTGCCGGGAAGATATCGGCCGACACAATGCGCTGGACAAGCTGATCGGCGCCCTTCAACAACGCCCGCCGGTGCCAGGCGGCTTCGTGGTCCTCACCAGCCGCTGCTCGCTGGAGCTCATCCACAAGGCCGTCCGCGCCCGCCTCGGCACCCTGGTCACCCTCTCCGCACCCTCCGCACTCTCTGTGCAGTGGGCACGCCGCCACGGGCTCAACCTGATCCACCTCCCCCACCACAGCCCACCGCGGGTCTACAGCCCTGCGCCCTGATCATCGAGAGCCGCCATGAGTCGTTTCGCCCGTTTTGCCACCCAGGCCCGCTTCCAGCCCTATACCGGCGCCGCTGGCGGCTGGGGTGCATTGCGCAGCGTCACCCAGGCCTGGCTGGGCAGCGACAACGCGCTGAAAAACCTCCGCGCCCTGCTCAAGACCAATCAGCATGGCGGCTTCGACTGCCCCGGCTGCGCCTGGGGCGACTCGCCGGACAAGCACATGGTCAGCTTCTGCGAAAACGGCGCCAAGGCGGTGAACTGGGAGGCCACCAAGCGGCGGGTGGACGCGGCCTTCTTCGCCCGCTACAGCGTGCGGCAGCTGAGCGAGCAGAGCGACTACTGGCTCGAGTACCAGGGCCGGCTCACCGAGCCCATGCGCTACGACGAGGCGAGCGACCACTACGTTCCGATCAGTTGGGACGACGCCTTCACCCTGATCGCCCGCGAACTCAACGCCCTGGCTCACCCAGACCAGTTGGAGCTCTATACTTCAGGGCGTGCCAGCAACGAGGCCGCCTTTCTCTACGGACTGTTCGGCCGCGCCCTGGGCACCAACAACTTTCCCGACTGTTCCAACATGTGCCATGAGGCCAGCGGCGTAGCGCTGAACCAGAGCATCGGGGTCGGCAAGGGCACGGTGACTTTCGACGATTTCGAGCATGCCGAGGCGATCTTCGTGCTGGGCCAGAACCCGGGCACCAACCATCCGCGCATGCTCGAACCCCTGCGCGAAGCGGTGCAGCGCGGTGCCCAGGTCGTGTGCTTCAACCCGCTCAAGGAGCGCGGACTGGAGCGTTTCCAGCATCCGCAAAAGCCGCTGGAAATGCTCAGCAACGGTGACGCGCCGACCCACAGCGCCTATTTCCGGCCAAAACTCGGCGGCGACATGGCGGCCCTGCGCGGGATGGCCAAGTTCCTGCTGCAATGGGAACGCGAGGCGCAGCGTGACGGAGGCGAGCCGGTGTTCGACCACGCCTTCATCGACGCGCATACCGACGGGCTCGACGCGTACTTGGCAGCCGTCGATGCCACGCCCTGGGCGCAGATCGAAGCGCAGTCCGGGCTTGCCCAAGAGGAGATCGAGCGGGCCTCACTGACCTACCGGCGCGCCGATCGCACCATTATCTGCTGGGCCATGGGTATCACCCAGCATCGCCATTCGGTGGCGACCATCCACGAGATCGTCAACCTGCTGCTGCTGCGCGGCAACATCGGCAAACCCGGCGCCGGTGCCTGCCCGGTGCGCGGTCACAGCAACGTGCAGGGCGACCGAACCATGGGCATCAACGAGCGTCCCCCGGCCTCACTGCTCGATGCCCTCGAGCGGCGCTTCGACATCCGGGTCCCGCGCGCCCACGGCCACAACACCGTCGAAGCCATCAATGCCATGCTGACCGGAGCGGTGCGGGTGTTCATCGGCCTGGGTGGCAACTTCGCCCAAGCCACCCCGGATACACCGCGCACCCATCAGGCCTTGCGCAACTGCAGCCTGACCGTGCAGATCAGCACCAAGCTCAACCGCAGCCACCTGGTCACCGGCCGCCAGGCGCTGATTCTGCCCTGCCTCGGCCGCACCGACATTGATCTGCAGGCCGGCGGACCGCAGGCGGTGACCGTGGAAGACACCTTCAGCATGGTGCACGCTTCCCATGGCCAGCTGCGGCCAATCAGCCCGCTGATGCGCTCGGAGCCGGCCATCGTCGCCGGTATCGCCCAGGCCGCGCTCGGCTCGCATCCGGTGGACTGGTCGTGGCTGGTGCAAGACTATTCGCGCATCCGCGAGCTGATCGCCGACACCATCCCCGGCTTCGCCAATTTCAATGCCCGGCTGCAGCAGCGAGGGGGCTTCTATCTCGGCAGCGCCGCGGCCCGCCACAAATGGAACACCGCCAGTGGGCGCGCCGGTTTCAGGCCCAATTCCCTGCCCGAGCATCTGCTCCCGGCCGAAGTCCGCAGCCAGGGCGAGCCTGATCTGATCCTCCAGACTCTGCGCTCTCACGACCAGTACAACACCAGCCTCTACGGCCTCGATGACCGCTACCGGGGCGTCAAGGGCATGCGCGAGGTGGTCTTCGTCAACCCCGAGGACATCCGCCGCCTCGGCCTCGAGGCGGGGCAAAAGGTCGACCTGGTTTCGCTCTGGGACGACGGCATCGAACGCCGGGTGCGCGGCTTCACCCTGCTGCCCTACGACACCCCACCCGGCCAGGCCGCCGCTTACTATCCGGAGACCAATCCTCTGGTACCCCTGGCAAGCGTCGGCGACGGCAGCCACACGCCGACTTCCAAGTTCGTGGCGGTCCGGGTGGAGGCCTCGACGATGGAAGCGCGACGGCTGGCGTGAGTTGGCGCAGGCGCCTTACGTCAGAGGCGATCAAGCTGTCCTGAACCGCCCCACCAGGCGCTGCTGCTGCTCAGCCAGGCGGGCCAGTTCCAGGCTGGTGGCGGCGGTCTGCTCGGCACCGGCGCTGACCTGGATTGCCACGTCGTTGATGTCGACCACGTTGCGGTTGATGTCCTCGGCCACGGCGCTCTGCTCCTCGGCGGCCGAGGCAATCTGCATGTTGCGGTCGCTGATACCGGCAACCCCCTCGGCAATCTCCGCCAGCAGCTTCCCGGCCCGGGTGACGTTGCTGGCGCCGGCCTGAGCCTTGGCAAGGGTTTCCTGCATGGAGCCGGTGGCGCGCTCGGCGCCCGCCTGCAACTGGTCGATCATTTGCTGGATATCGCCGGTGGATTCCTGGGTCTTCTGCGCCAGCGTGCGCACCTCCGAGGCCACCACCGCGAATCCGCGCCCGTGATCGCCGGCCCGTGCGGCTTCGATAGCGGCGTTCAACGCCAGCAGGTTGGTCTGCTCGGCGATGCCGCGGATCACATCGAGCACTGAAGAGATAGAATCGCTCTGCTGCCTGAGATCCCCGATGATAACCGCGGTCTGGTTTGCCTGGGCCGAGAGTTGGCGAATGGTGTCGATGGTGCTTGCCACCTCGCTACTGCCTTGGGCGGCATTGCGATTGACCTGCAGAGACAGTTCCGCCGCATCGCTGGTGCTGCGCGCCACCTCCCTGACGGTGGCGCTCATCTCATTGATGGCGGTCACTACCAATTCGGTGCCCTGACGCTGGCGCTCCACGCTCTGGCTGGTCTGCAGGGTGACGGCGGAAGACTCCTCGGCCGCCGTCGCCACCTGGGCGGTGGCACTGCCGATGTCCTGCACCACCTCCCGAAGCTCCCGGGCCATGCGATTGAGGTTGGCCGAGATGGTGCCGAATTCGTCGCGCCCCTGGTAGGACACCTGCGCTGTCAGATCCCGTCCGGCCAGCGCCAACAGGCTGCGGTTCACTTGATCCACGGCCTGCTTGATGTTGCGGATGATCAGCCAGGACAGCACCGCTACGGCCACCAGGGCGCCGAGCACCGCAATGACAGTCAGCCACAACGCCCGGCTCGCCTCGTCGCGCGCCTGGGCGGCAGCTGCGCCGACCGCGCGCCCCAGTGCCTGCTCGACTTCACCGAGCAGGTCGATGCGCCGGGTTGCGGTCTCGAACCAGATCTCCGGCCTGACCCCAAGCGGTTGGCCCAGGGGGATCTCGTAGCCGAGCCGCTGCAGCCTGGCGACCTCTTCGGCGGCAGGCTGTTGCAGCTTCTCATCGAGCTGACGGACCAGGAATTCCGGTGACGTACGCCGGAACGCCTCGGCGTAGGCATTGAATTCGCCCAGGTTACGACTGAAGGCCGACAGCGAATCGGCATCGAAGCGGTCCTGATTGAACACCACACCCAAGAGCGCCCGCTCGCGTCCGGCGCGCTCCTTCATCTCGATGAAGTCGTTGAGCGAGCCCAGGGTGCGCGCAAGTTCGGCGTCACCGATACCGCGTTCCAGGGCATGGGTGTAATCGATAAGCACCTGGATGGTCTCGGTGTAGCGTGCCCCGGATTCTGGGCCGCTGAGGCTGTGAGCATCGATCCGGTTGCGTGTGGCCGGCAGCCCGTTCAGCACGAGCAATGCCTGTTGCGCAGCTGCGTCATCCACCGACAGGGCGCGAACGGCGGTGATCGCTTCGTCAGTCTGCTGGCGCAGGCGAACCACGGCATCGCCCATGGAGCGCCCCCCGCTGCCGAGAAACACCCCACTGGCGCCCCGCTCACGCTGCACGCTGGTAATCAGCTGACTGATGCGCTCCGCAACCGCCGTGGCCGCAAGAGTGCTGTCCATGTCACGAAGGGTCTGGTAGTTGCCAATCAGGTAGAGGCTGGCGAGCCAGAGAAAGCCAACCAGCGGAAATACCAGGATCAGCAAGAGCTTGAAGCTGAGGGAGATATTCCTGAACACGTGCGCTTGCACCTCATGAGTCTGCTTCGACAGGGTCGATGTGAAGGATTGGTTGATCGACGGCTCTACGACCGCTGCCATGCAACAGAACGGAAAGCTCGCCCTGGCGGCGGCCCAGGCGGGATAGCCATTGTCGTTATCGAGCGCACCCGGCATATCCTGAGCGCACAGTGCACCTGATCGATGGACGGTGCGGCGCTCAGTCAGCGGAGGGAACAGGCTTCGCCTTCCGAAGGCGATCGAGGGCTGGCTGATCGATCGCTATCCGTAAACCAGCCGGGTGAGCGTCGGCGAGCGCCGTACACATTTCACGTGCAGCTCCTGGCCGATCCGGGAGGAAGCTTCATCACGGGGAACCGGCCACTGTCTCGGGACCGATCAAGGCCGGCGCGGAGCATTGAAATAAAATGTTTCAACGTGCTCGGTCAGGGCCCAAGAACTGGACGGGCGTTGCTGTACAGTAATTTTCCCTCCTTCAGCAATCCTGGCTCCATGACTCTCCTGATAGCGTTCGCTGTCTTATCCATTCTTGTCTCATTCATCTGCTCTGTCCTTGAGGCTGCCCTTCTTTCACTGACCCCTAGCTTTATTGCTCATCAAAAGGCGGCAAAGCCAAAGCTTTATGAAAAGCTGAAGGCATTGAAAGACAAGGTGGACCAACCGCTGGCGGCGATCCTGACGCTGAATACTGTTGCCCACACCGTTGGCGCAACGGGCGTGGGCGCACAAGTAACAGTCGTTTTCGGAAGTGGTTACCTGGGCATCGCCTCGGCAGTCATGACAATTCTGATCCTGGTACTGTCTGAAATCCTTCCCAAGACCATCGGCGCCCGCTACTGGCGTTCTCTGGCCCCTTACCTGCCGCCTCTGCTGAACAGCATGATCACGCTGCTCAAACCATTCATCCTGCTCTCCGACCGGATGATGAAGCTGTTCGGGGGCAAGGAGCCGGAGCACGACGTTCGTCAGGAAATCAAAGCGCTCACCATGTTGGGCCGTGAGTTGAACAAGCTCGACGAGGATGAACAACGCGTCATCAACAATATCCTCGATCTGCATGAGATCAAGATTCGCGAGATCATGACGCCTCGGACAGTCTGCGATTATGCGCTGCCGAACGAGACCCTCGGCGCCTTCAAGGAGAAGGTGAGCCACAGCCAGTTCTCCCGTTATCCTGTGGTGGACGAGGACGAAACTCCGCTGGGGGTGGTTTTCCGTTACGACGCGCTGGCGGCTGCCGATGACGAAGCCCCGGTTTCGTCGATCATGAAACAGGTGAAGGTCGTCTCAGAGCTCATGAGCGTGGAAAGCCTCATGAGTCAGTTGTTGCATGAGCGTCAGCACATGTGCATGGTGTACGACGAATTCGGAAGTTGGCGAGGCCTGGTCACCCTCGAAGACATTATCGAAAATATCCTCGGCAAGCCGATCATGGACGAAACCGACGACATTCCGAATATGCGCCGGTTTGCAAAGCGCCGCTGGGAACACCGTATCAGAGCATCCAGGGAAGAGCGTTAGTTGGGATGCGGGGCCCACAAGTCATTGATAATACGCCTTGCCGCTCGGTCGAATTAACGCTGGCTGCGGCTTGGCCTTACGTCGGTTACCCGCTATCCCGCTTAGCGGAGGAGCCCCTCTGCAACGATTGACGCTCGAACGTCGCCAGGTATGGATCTATCTTTCAGCGATCGCCGGAGGCTTGCTGCTCGGCAGCCTTTGGCCAGGCGCCGCCCTGGCCTTCGAGAGCCTGCTGTGGCCGGCCCTGATGCTGCTGCTCTACGTCACCTTCGTCCAGGTTCCGCTGCTGCACCTGCGCGAGGCCTTTGCCGATCACCGCTTCGTTGCCGCGGTGCTGACGGGCAACTTCGTCCTTTTGCCCTTGGTGGCCTGGCTACTGGTCCAGTGGCTTCCGGCCGACCCGGCGGTGCGCCTTGGCGTATTGCTGGTGTTGCTGGTGCCCTGTACCGACTGGTTCATCACGTTCAGCCAGCTTGGCGGCGGTAATGTAGCGCGAGCGATGGCGGTGACCCCGCTCAACCTGGTGCTGCAGTTGCTACTGCTGCCGCTCTACCTATGGCTGATGCTTGGCGGCGAACTTCAGGCCTCGCTGGGCCCTGGCGACATCTGGCCGGCCCTGCTGGCGGTGACCCTGCCCCTGATCGCGGCCGCGCTTTCCGAGCGCTGGTTCGAGGCGCGACCGTCACGCCAGCGGCTGCGCGAAGGATTGGCCTGGGGCCCTGTTCCGCTGCTGGCGCTGGTGCTCTTGCTGGTCGCCGGCATGCAGGTCGGCGCGGTAAGCGACGCGCTGGCGCTGCTGCCTGTCCTGGTGCCGCTGTTCTCCGCCTTTCTGCTCATCGCCGCGCTGGTGGCCCGCTGGCTCAGCCGCTGCCTGGCGCTGCCGGTCGATCAGGCGCGCACGCTGGCCTTCAGCCTGGGCACGCGCAACTCCTTTGTCGTCCTGCCATTGGCTCTGGCGCTACCCGCCGGCTGGGAAGTCGCCGCGGTGGTCGTGGTGGTCCAGTCGCTGGTCGAGTTGCTCGGGATGGTGTTCTGTCTCTGGTGGATACCGCGGCGCCTCTTTCGCGACAGCTGAGAAGAGCCGCTGCGGGGCCCTGAACGCCGCCGCTAGTCCCCCCCCTGGGCAAAGTTCGGCATGCTGTTCACCGCCTGGGCAAAATCGAAGGGGATCGACTCGACCTCCAGTCCGACGTTGCGCTGGACGACGAAATGCAGATGCGGTCCGGTGCTGTTGCCGGTGTTGCCGGAGCGCGCGATCAGCTGGCCGGCGGCGACCACCTGCCCTTCCCGGACCCTGACCGAGCCCTTCATCAGGTGCAGGTAGACGCTCATGGTGCTGTCGTCGTGGAAGATACGGACAAAGTTGCCAGAAGGAACGGTACCGCGTCCGCTCTGCTGGTTTTCCACCTTGACCACGACGCCGCCGCGGGCCGCGATGATCGGCGTGCCTTCGGGCATGGCAATGTCGATAGCGTAGCGCCCCTTCGGGGTGAAGTGGCTGTACTGGCCGTTGGCACCCTGGGTCTGGCGAAACGGGCCGCCCTGCCAGGGCAGCGGGTAGCGGTAGGGCTTGGGAATGATCCGCGGATCGCCGAGGGCGTGGCGCAGCCTTGGGGTGTAGCGCATCGGCTGGGAGGCGTCGCGCGGCGCCAGCGAGGCCAGGCGGATTTCACTGCGCGGGGCAACCACCCAGCGTATCGGCTGAGCGGGCACACCAACCACGTTCTGCGGATTTTCCAGCCTGAGCTCGACGTCGACCGGGGCATAGAGGTCGTTGCGTACCACCAGGGTCTCGCCAGCGGCGTGCTTGCGGGTTTCCAGCCGGACCTGATTATCGGTGCGCTCGACCATGCGGTCACTGAACTGGAACACCTGGGCGCCGGGGCGGGCCTGGTCGCTGTAGGTCACCACGCCATTGGCGTCGGTGTACTTGTAGACGGTAATCGCCAGCGACGGGCCAGCCAGACTGGTCAATGCGCAGGCAAGCAATATACGACTGAGCATGGCAGTGAAAGGTTCAAACGAAAGGACGAACGAAGGGTATCAGTGCGACAGGCAGACCGCGAGCCCGCGCCGCCTGCAGTTGTGATGTCGGTCAGCCCTGTCGCAGCTGGTCCGCCGAACGGTCGTCAGGCGCTCGGGGTGTAGTGCTTCTGGGTGCTGCCGGCGGCGATCAGCCTGGACAGGTAATCGAGCTTCTGCGGGTCGGCATCGACGAAACGGAAGGTCAGTTGCAGCCATTCGCTGTCGGCGTGCGGCTCCAGCGCGGCGACGGCATGAAGATAGCCATTGAGCCGGGCGGTCTCGGCGCGCTCACCCTGTTCCAGATCGAGCACCGCGCTCTCCAGCACCTGCGGCAAGGATTCGCCACGCTTGACCACCAGCAGCGCCTCCTTGAGGCTCAGCGCCTTGATGATGCAGGCCTGGGCCCCGCTCGCCAGGCGCAACTGACCCTGACCCCGTCCCTTGGGCGCCACCCTGGCTGGAGCGGAGCCAGTTGCCGGACTACTACCCGGCATGCCCGTGGCGGAACGCGTGGTAGCGGGCTTGACGGTCTCGGCCTTGCCAGCGGTGAGCGCGGCCAGCGAATCGTTGGCGATCCCGCTGGACAGCGCCTTGGACGCTGCGCTGGCGGCCAGCGCATCGAGCTTTCCGGTGCGGGACAAGGCCTTGCGGATCTTGCCGACCAGCTGTTCGTTGGAGAACGGCTTGCCGATGAAGTCGCTGACCCCGGACTGGATCGCCTGGACCACGTTTTCCTTGTCGCCCCGGCTGGTGACCATGATGAAGGGGACGCTTTTCAGGGCATCCTGGGCGCGGCACCAGGTCAGCAGCTCGAGGCCGGACAGCTCCGGCATCTCCCAGTCGCAGAGGATCAGATCGAAGCGGTCGCGGCCGAGCAACTGCTGGGCCTTGCGGCCGTTGACCGCCTCCTCGACGACGATGCCGTGGAAGTGGCTGCGCAGGGCCTTCTTGACCAGATCGCGAATGAACGCAGCGTCGTCCACCACCAGCACACTGACCTTGCTCATCGACTACTCTCCTGACCGAGTAGGCAAGCATAGCCGGAAAGCGGGCCGCGCCAACAGGTCCGCTAGGGCGCGGCCGCGAACGAAACGGCAACAGCCCCTAGGAAGCGGGCCGGCCTTCTACTTCCTGCTTCATCTTTTCCAGGCCGATGTGCCGCACGTCGGTGCCGCGCACCAGGTAGATCACCAGCTCGGCGATATTGCGTGCGTGGTCGCCGATCCGCTCCAGGGAGCGCAGCGCCCAGATCACGTTGAGCACACGCGAGATAGAGCGGGGGTCTTCCATCATGTAGGTGACCAGCTCGCGCAGGGCCGTCTTGTACTCGCGGTCGACGGTCTTGTCGTACTGGGCCACCGACAAGGCCAGGTCCACGTCGAAGCGGGCGAAGGCGTCCAGCGCCTCCTGGACCATCTTGCGCACCTGCTCACCGATGTGACGCACCTCGACGTAGCCACGCGGCGACTCACCCTCTTCGCTGAGCAGAATGGCGCGCTTGGCGATCTTGGTCGCCTCGTCACCGATGCGCTCGAGGTCGATCACCGATTTGGAAATGCTGATGATCAGCCGCAGATCCGACGCCGCCGGCTGGCGCCGGGCAAGGATCCGCACGCACTCCTCGTCGATATCGCGCTCCATCTGGTTGGTCAGCCGGTCGCCGTCGCGAACCTGCTCGGCCAGCCCGGAGTCGGCCTGGACCAGGGCGGTCACCGCATCGTTGACCTGTTTTTCCACCAGCCCGCCCATGGCCAGCAGGTGGTTGCGGATTTCCTCGAGCTCGGCGTTGAACTGCTGGGAGATGTGTTGGCTATGGTTGTCTTTCATCGTTCGCTCCGCGAAAAGCTGGAAGCTTGAAGCCAAAAGCTTGAAGCCGCTCTCTGTGTTGCCTTTCTTCCAGCTCAAGCTTCAGGCTTCAAGCTGGCCCCCGCGCCCTGGCGTAAAAGGAGGGCTGAAGCCCGCCCTACGACAGCCCGAAGCCCTTAACCGTACCTGCCGGTAATGTAGTCCTCGGTCTGCTTTTTCGCCGGGTTGGTGAAGAGGGTGTCGGTATCGCCGTATTCGATCACCTTGCCCATGTACAGGAACGCCGTGTAATCACTGACCCGCGCCGCCTGCTGCATGTTGTGGGTGACGATGACGATGGTGTACTTGGTCTTGAGCTCGTAGATCAGCTCTTCCACCTTCAGCGTGGAAATCGGGTCGAGCGCCGAGCAGGGTTCGTCGAGCAGCAGCACTTCGGGCTGCACGGCGATGGTGCGGGCGATCACCAGACGCTGCTGCTGACCGCCGGAGAGGCCGAGGGCCGACTCGTGCAGGCGATCCTTGACCTCGTCCCACAGCGCCGCGCTCTTGAGCGCCCACTCGACCGATTCGTCGAGCACGCGCTTCTGCTTGATGCCCTGGATACGCAGGCCGTAGACCACGTTCTCGTAGATGCTCTTGGGAAAGGGGTTGGGCTTCTGGAACACCATGCCGACCCGGCGGCGCAGGTCGGCGACGTCCTCGCCCTTGCGGTAGATGTTGTGGTTGTCGAGGCTGATGGAGCCTTCGATGCGGCAGCCATCGACCAGGTCGTTCATCCGGTTGAAGCAGCGCAGCAGGGTCGACTTGCCGCAGCCGGACGGACCGATGAAGGCCGTGACCCGCTGCCGGGGCAGCTTCATTGAGACGTCGAACAGCGCCTGCTTCTGCCCATAGAACAGATTCAGATTGTCCACCTCGATGGCAGTGGTTTCCTGCGATAGATTCAGGGTCCGCTTGTCACGTCCGAGGGCGGAGATGTTGATCGCATGGGTCGGCGCTTGGGCCATGGTGTTTTTCCTCGTGTCGCTGAAGTTCGAACGCTGAACGAAGGGACGAAGCCCATTGCTGTCGTTCAGCGTCCAGCGCTGTTTTCGGCTGTCAGTGATCCAGCGCCTTGTATTTCTCGCGCAGGTGGTTGCGGATGTAGACCGCGCTCAGGTTCAGCAGGGCGATGATCAGCACCAGCAGCGTGGCGGTGGCGTAGACCAGCGGCCGCGCGGCCTCTACGTTGGGGCTCTGGAAGCCGACGTCGAAGATGTGAAAGCCCAGGTGCATGATCTTCTGGTCAAGGTGCAGGTAAGGGTAGTTGCCGTCCAGCGGCAGCGAGGGTGCCAACTTGACCACCCCGACAAGCATCAGCGGTGCCACTTCGCCAGCGGCGCGCGCCACGGCGAGGATCAGACCGGTCATCATGGCCGGGCTGGCCATGGGAATCACCACTTTCAGCAGGGTCTCCGACTTGGTCGCGCCAAGGGCCAGCGAGCCCTCGCGGATCATCCGCGGGATCCGCGCCAGGCCTTCCTCGGTGGCCACGATGACCACCGGCAGGGTGAGGATCGCCAGGGTCAGCGACGCCCACATCAGGCCCGGCGTGCCGAAGGTCGGCGCCGGCAGCGCCTCGGGGAAGAGCAGCTGGTCGATCGAGCCGCCCAGCACATAGACGAAGAAGCCCAGGCCGAACACGCCGTAGACGATCGAAGGCACGCCGGCCAGGTTGTTCACCGCGATGCGGATCACCCGGGTCAGCCAGCCCTGCCTGGCATACTCGCGCAGGTATACCGCCGCGATGACGCCGAAGGGCGTGACGATCACCGCCATGATCATGGTCATCAGCACGGTGCCGAAAATCGCCGGGAACACGCCGCCCTCGGTATTGGCCTCGCGTGGTTCGTCACTGACGAATTCCCAGATTTTGCCCAGGTAATGCACTGACTTGTCGAACACCGACATTTCGTTGGGGCGGAAGGCCCGGACGACCTTCGACAGGTTGAGCGTCTGCTCGTGGCCGTCCGCCGTGCGGACCCGGATGCTGTCACGCGCCAGCGCCCGGTGCAGCTCGTTGAGACGCGTCTCCAATACCCGGTACTCGGCATCCCATTGGGCGCGCTCGGCATCGATTTCGGCCTGGGCAGCGGCGTCCAGCTCGCCCCGCAATTCCAGCGAACGACTGCGCAGGCGCAGACGCTCCAGGCCATGGTTGATGCGACCGATGTCGGTGCGCTCGAGTCCGTGAATCTCGGCCATCAGTTGGTCGACCCGGGCGATGCGCTCGACCAGCGTCGGCCAGGCCGCTTCGCCCTCGACCACGGTCTGCCCGTTCTCCTCGACCGCCAGCAGATAGCCGTAGTAGTTACCCCACTCTCGGCGCTCCAGCACCATCAGCGCGTCCGGCCGGCGCTCGTTCTCCATCCACTCGGCCACCACCCAGGAGAAGTCCGCGCCATAGACTTCGCGGTTGCCCACCTTGAGCAACTGACGGGTCATGAACTCGCTGCCTTCCTCGTCCACCGGCAGCCCGGAAGACGCCAGGCGTGCGCGTGGCACCTGCTCGGACTGCACGACCTCGCCGGCCATGACCCGCGCCGGCTGACCGGGAATCACGTACTCGGCCTCGATCACATCGGCCGGCCAGAAGTGCGCCAGACCGCGCACAGCGATCACCGAGATCAGGCTCAGGGTCATGATGATGGCGATGGCTACCGCGCCCGCATTCATCCACACCCAGGGCGAGCCGCTCTTGAACCAGGTTTTCAGATTCTGTTGCTTGACGGTCATGACGGGGCCTCAGAGCGACGCGTACTTGCCACGCAGGCGCTGACGGATCAGCTCGGCCAGCGTGTTCATCACGAAGGTAAAGGTGAGTAGCACCAGCGCGGCCAGGAACAGCACGCGATAGTGGGTGCCGCCCACTTCCGATTCGGGCATTTCCACCGCGACGTTGGCCGCCAGGGTGCGCATGCCCTCGAAGATGTTCATGTCCATGATCGGCGTGTTGCCGGTGGCCATCAGTACGATCATGGTTTCCCCCACCGCCCGGCCCATGCCGATCATCAGCGCCGAGAAGATGCCCGGGCTGGCGGTGAGGATCACCACCTTGCTCAGGGTCTGCCAGGGCGTGGCACCCAGGGCGAGGGAGCCGAGGGTGAGGCTCTTGGGCACGCTGAACACCGCATCCTCGGCGATCGAGTAGATATTGGGGATCACCGCGAAGCCCATGGCCAGGCCCACCACCAGGGCATTGCGCTGGTCAAAGGGAATGCCCATGTCATTGGTCAGCCAGAGGCGCATGTCGCCGTCGAACAGCCAGGTTTCCAGATAGGGACTCATGGACAGCGAGAAGAAACCCACCAGCAAGACCACCGGGATCAGCAGCGCGCCTTCCCAGCCGTCCGGCACCCGCAGGCGCAGCGCCTCGGGCAGGCGGCTCCAGAGAAAGCCGGCCAGAAGAATGCCGAAGGGCATCAACAGGAACAGGCTGAAGATGCCCGGCAGGTGATTTTCCACATAGGGCGCCAGGAACAGGCCGGCGAAGAAACCGAGAATCACGGTCGGCAGCGCCTCCATCATCTCGATCACCGGCTTGACCTTGCGGCGCATCGCCGGGGCCATGAAGTAGGCGGTGTAGATGGCCGCGCAGATGGCCAGCGGGGCCGCCAGCAGCATGGCGTAGAAGGCCGCCTTGAGCGTACCGAAGGCCAGCGGTGCCAGGCTCAGCTTGGGCTCGAAGTCACTGTTGGCCGAAGTCGACTGCCAGATGTAGTCGGGCTCGTCGTAGCTCTCGTACCAGACCTTGCCCCACAGCGCGCTCCAGGAGATCTCCGGGTGCGGATTGTGGATGGCGACGGTCTTCAGCTCGCCGGCGGTTTCCACCAACAGACGGTTGGCACGCGGCGAAAGCGCCGAGAATGCGGCGCCCTCGGCCAGCGACTCGGTGAGCAGGGTACGGTGCGCCGTGCTGTGGAAGATGCCCAGGGTGCCGCGCTCGTCCAGCGCGAGAAAGCCCTTGCGGCGCTGTTCAGGGACGATTTGGCGAATCGGGCTGTCGCCGAGCTGGAAACTGCGGATCGGCGTCAGCACGGCGCGACCTTCGCTGCCTCGAACCATGAACCACTGGCTGATGCCGCCGCGCGAGTCGCCGACCATCAGCGACACGCCACCCAGCAACGGCGTGGCGACGGTGACCTGGCTGCCGTCGGTGGTCAGCCGGTAGCGGCCGTTGAGCTGGCGGCGACGCAGGTCGAACACGTCGGCACTGGCCTGCCCGCTGATCGCGAACAGCCACATGTGGCGCGGGTCGATGATCAGCGTCCTGATCGGCTCGGCCAGCTGCGGCAGGTTAAGGTATTCCTGCTCCAGCGAGCTCTCGCCGGTCAGCATGTTTTCCGAACGGGCGATCCGCAGCGCATGCAGCGCGGTGCCGGTGGCGCCGGCCAGCAGCAGGGTCTGGCCGTTCTGGCTGAGGCCGACCTGGTCCAGCGCGCGCGCTTCGGCATCGAGCGTGATCGGCGCCTCGCCGAAGGGATAGGACACCTGGGGGGTGATGGTCTTGACGTTGTTCGGGTAGGTGACGCGATAGTCGTGCTGCACCACCAGCGCCTGGCCGTTGCTCAGACCGACGGCGATGCGCCGGGTGCCGGGGGTGTCATTGGCGACCGAGACGATCTGGCTGCCTTCGGGCAGCGGCAGGGCGACCTGGCTCAGCTCGGCGCCGCTGTCGATCTGGAAGAAGCGCATCTGGCCATCGCTACCCAGCCGCATGGCGACCTCGTTCTGCTCCTCGACGCTGAGCAGCAAGGGCTCGGCGGCCTCGCTCAACCAGGCTGGCCGCATCGGCTCGCGGGGCTCGATCTCGGCGCCCTGGAACATCGGCAGAACCACGTGGGCCAGGTAGAAGAAGATCAGGGTGATGGCACCCAGCACCGCGAGGCCGCCAATGCTGACATACCAGCGGGTGGCGCGGTCCTGAAAGGCACGCCAGCGGCGCTTGCGCTGCAGCGCCGGGGTGCTGAAATCCAACCGGTCCGAGGAAGGACGCGCGGTGGAAGGATCGTTGACCAGATTGTTCATGCCAGGTTCCTGGGCAGGCGGATATCTCGACGTGCCCGCACTGTAAAACGGCGATATGACAGAAAAATTACAGCCCCCGAAATGCAACTCACCCGCCGGTCAGGCGCGACCGGCGGGTGAGAGGGGAGCAGCGAAACGCCTAGAGGTCGAGGTCAGCCAGGGCCTTGTCGACAACGCGCTTGGGCAGCGGGATGTAGCCGTCCTTGACCACTACCTGCTGGCCTTCCTGGGACAGCATCATGCGCACGAACTCGGCTTCCAGCGGGCTCAGCGGCTTGTTCGGCGCCTTGTTGATGTAGACATAGAAGAAGCGAGCCAGCGGGAACTTGCCGGCCAGGGCGTTCTCTTCGTTGGCTTCGAACGCCTCACCGCCCTTGGACAGCGGCACGGTGCGAACGCTGGCGGTGCGGTAGCCGACGCCGGAATATCCGATGGCGCCCAGGCTGCTGGAAATCGACTGCACCACCGAGGCAGAACCCGGCTGCTCGTTCACACCCGACTTGAAGTCACCTTTGCACAGGGCTTCTTCCTTGAAATAGCCGTAGGTGCCGGAGACCGAGTTGCGGCCGAACAGCTGGATCGGACGGGTCGCCCATTCGCCGGTCAGGCCCAGGTCGCCCCAGGTACGGATGTCCCGCTCACCGCCACACAGGCGAGTGTTGGAGAAGATCGCATCGACCTGCTCGATGTCCAGGCTCTTGATCGGGTTGTCCTTGTGCACGAACACCGCCAGAGAGTCGATGGCCACGGGCACGGCGGTCGGCTTGTAGCCATAGCGCTCTTCGAACGCCTGCAGCTCGTTGTCCTTCATCGGACGGCTCATCGGGCCAAGGTTCGAGGTGCCCTCGGTCAGCGCAGGCGGGGCGGTGGAGGAACCAGCGGCCTGGATCTGCACGTTGACGTTGGGGTACTCGCGCTTGAACTCTTCGGCCCAAAGGGTCATCAGGTTCGCCAGGGAGTCGGAGCCGACGCTGGACAGGTTGCCGGAAACGCCCGAAGTCCTTTCGTAGCTTGGCAATTCGGGATCAACGGCAGCGACCGCGCTGGCGGCACCGACACCGGCAGCCACGAAAGTCAGGGCAGCCATCAGACGATTGAGTTTCATTCCTTGCTCCTAGCGAAGTGACAGTGTTTTAAGCAGCGGGGCCAGTATCGGCAGGCTCGATGAAGACTCTATGACGTCTATGTGACAGTCAGGTTACGGGGCGCAGTGACCGGGACGGTCCCAGGACGACAGGGTTATACTCGGCTGGCTGGCATGCCCGGATCAGGGCGCATGAGCCATCCGCCACGAGATCCCGATGATCGATTACGAACAGGAAGACCCCATCCCCCAGGGCACGCTTGCTCTGCAGATCACTGCGCTGCCGCGCGAGACCAACGGTTTCGGTGACATTTATGGAGGCTGGCTGGTCTCGCAGATGGACCTGGCCGGCACCGCCAGCGCCAATCGCCTCGCCGCCGGCCGGGTGGCCACCGTGTCCATCGACCGCATGGCCTTCATGGTACCGGTGGCAGTAGGGGCGCAACTGTCCTTCTATACCCAGTTGCTGGAGGTGGGCCGTAGTTCGGTGCGCATCCTCGTCGAGGTCTGGAGCGACGACCCGCTGAGTGCGGAGCGGCGCAAGGTGACCGAAGCGGTGTTCGTCTTTGTCGCCATCGACGCCTCCGGTCGGACCCGCCCCATCCTCCGACGCTAGCGTCTAGCCGGCGTGGTGCAGCACGCCGCGGTCGCGACCCTGCTGCTTGGCCATGTACAGGGCATCGTCGGCATGCTTGTACAGCCGTTCTGGCGTCTCGCTGCCGCGCAGCACCGCCATCCCGATACTGCAGGTGAGAGTGCCACGACGCGACGCCGGATGCGGGAACGCGCGGTCGCGTACCCGCTGCAGAATGTCTTCGGCCAGCTGTCGCCCCGCCGCCGCGTCACAGTCGTAGAGCAGCAGAGCGAACTCCTCGCCACCCACCCGGGCTGCCAGATCCAGCGGGCGCCGGGCGAATCGCTCGAAAAGGTCTGAGAAATCCTGCAGCAGACGATCACCTTCCGGATGACCCAGGGTGTCGTTGTAGGCCTTGAACTCGTCCAGATCGAGCAGCATCAATGTCAGCGGCAGATGCTCCCGCCGCGCCTGGGCCACGGCGCGACGCAGCGCGGCGTCGAAGCTGCGGCGGTTCGACAGCCCCGTCAGGCCATCATGCTCGGCCATCCAGCCCAATTGCTTGCGCATGAGGAACTGCTCGCGCTGACTGTACTCGTGGGCGTAGCGACTGATGCTGCCTATGGCCATCAGCAGCAGGTAATAGCTCACCGCGATCAGATGCGCCGAATACTGGTCGGGACTCAGGGCCCGCTTGGCCAGGACCACATCCCCGGCGAGGATGACCATTGCGCAGAGCAGCGCCCACCAGAAGGTCACCCCCAGGTAGAAAAAGCAGCAAACGATCAGGAGCCCGGCGCCATAGCGCAACTTCAAAGGTAGTTCGCTGGTTTCGTAGAACAGGTCTATCTGCGAGGCGATGACACCGACCAGGATCAGGAGAAAGCCCAGCAGCCAGTTGCTGAAGGCGCTCTGTCGTCGCTGGTCGAAACTGACCAGCAGCACCACGCCGCCCACCAGCATCTGCAAGGCGCGCAGGAGCGTCAGCTCCAGGCTCCACGGCTGCTCTTCGATGCCGAGCAGAATGTGCTCGAAGAACAGGTAGCCGCCGGCGACGAGCACCAGCGCCACGCCGCCCAGCCGCTGGGTCAGGCGTGCCTGCTGCGTCAGATAGCGGCGAAATTCGACCTCCAGCGCAGGTTTGAACAACAACAACCTGAAGCCCAGGACCGCCTGGCGCTGATAAGGTGTCTCGCGCAGATCATCGGGCGAGCGGCGAAGGTCGCTGGGCATGTTCAGAAGCCTGAGGATTGTTCAAGAAGGAGGTATCACAATGACATCATTTCAATGTCAGACTGATTCGACCGTGCCGCTACGCTTCGGTTCAGCTGCGGCTTGCTGGACAAGAGCCCAACCCGCAAGATGACCACCTGTTACCGTCAGGAATTCCTCGCTTGACTCCGGTTCTGTCCGCACTCTGGCCTCTTTTTACCCTGATCATCCTGGGTTACCTGCTGCGCCGGCAGGGATTTCCCAGCGAGTCGTTCTGGCCTGGCGCCGACCGTCTGAATTATTTCCTGCTGTTTCCCTCGCTGTTGTTCAGCAGCCTTGCCCTTGCGCCCCTGCACAGCCCCGCGTTGCCCGGTCTGGCCGCGGCGGTGTTTCTCGCGCTTGGGCTGGCCTGGCTGGCACTGCTGCTGGTGCGCCGCTGGCGTGGCTGGGGAGCTGGCCGTTTTGGCGCCATCGCCCAGGGCACCCTGCGCTTCAATACCTACCTGGGCCTCGCCATTATTGGCAGCCTGTTCGGTCAGGAAGGCCTGGCGTTGGCAGCCCTGATGCTGGCGCTGATGGTGCCGACGCTGAACCTGTTGTCAGTCTGGGCGCTGAGCGCCGAACGCGGCATCAGCCTCAAGGGGTTGCTGCTGCCGATCCTGCGCAATCCCCTGATCCTGGCCTGCGCCGGCGGCGCGCTGTTCAACCTGTTGGATATCGGTCTGCCCTGGGGCAGTGATCGGCTGCTGGCGCTGCTGGCGGCGGCCAGCCTGCCGCTGGGGCTGCTCTGCGTAGGCGCGGCGCTCAACCTCGGTGAGCTCGGCCGGCAACTCGGCGTGCTCGGCGTGAACACCGGGATCCGCCTGTTGCTGATGCCGCTGATGGCCTTCGGCGTGGCCCGCCTGCTGAACCTGCCTGCGCTGGAAGCCAGCGTGCTGGTGGTGTTCTTCGCCTTGCCCACAGCCCCCACCGCCTACGCACTGACCCGCCAGCTTGGCGGCGACAGTCAGCTCATGGCCGGACTCATCACCCTGCAGACCCTGCTCGCCGTCGCCAGCCTGCCTTTAGTACTGGCCCTGCTGACGACCTGAGGCTCAGCGCCCGCTGGGCTCGGGTTCCGGCACCTCGAGCTGCAGCGACTCCTTGACCTCCTCCATGACGATATAGCTCTTGGATTCACGCACGTGCGGCAACCTCAGCAGGATGTCGCCGAGCAGCTTGCGATAGGACGCCATCTCGGAGATCCGCGCCTTCACCAGATAGTCGAAGTGTCCGGACACCAGATGGCACTCCAGCACGTGCGGCAGCTTGAGCACGGCACGCCGGAACTCCTCGAAGATGTCGCCGGACTTGGCCGCCAGACTGATTTCCACGAACACCAGCAGACCAGCCTGCAGGTGCTGGGGGTTGAGGCGCGCCGTGTAGCCCATGATGATGCCTTCGCGCTCGAGCCGGCGGACCCGTTCGGTACAGGGTGTGGTCGACAAGCCGACACGCTCGCCCAGCTCCGTGAACGGCAATCGCCCCTCGGCCTGGAGGATGCGCAGGATTTCGCGGTCGATCCGGTCCAATTCGCGCTGGCTCTGATGGCGGGTTCGCATAGGGTGAACAACTCCAAAAAGCCAGAAAAGCCCGTTGAATAAACCTGAAGATAGCCCTTTATATAGGCAAACTCACTAGGCGCATCTTTTTATACTGCCCTCATGTTCGTTCAGTGCGCGCCCCAGGCGACGCTCAGGGAGGCACCATGCGGGTCCTGATTCTCGGCAGTGGAGTGGTGGGCACCACCAGCGCCTATTACCTGGCCCGAGCCGGCTTCGAAGTGGCGGTGGTCGATCGCCAGCAGGCCCCGGCCAGGGAGACCAGCTTCGCCAATGCCGGCCAGGTATCGCCGGGCTACGCCTCCCCCTGGGCAGCTCCGGGCGTGCCGCTGAAGGCGATCAAATGGCTGCTGCAGCAGCACGCGCCACTGGCGATCAAGCCCACCGCCGACCTCCGCCAGTACCTCTGGATGGCGCTGATGCTGCGCAACTGCACCGCCGCACGCTACGCGGTGAACAAGGAGCGCATGGTGCGGATTTCCGAGTACAGCCGTGACTGCCTCGACGAGCTGCGTGTCGAAACAGGCATCGCCTACGAGGGTCGTCAGTTGGGTACGACGCAACTGTTCCGCACCCAGGCGCAGTTGGACGCCGCTGCCAAGGACACCGCTGTACTCGACCGCTCCGGCGTACCCTATCAGCTGCTCGACCGCGCCGGCATCGCCGCGACCGAGCCCGCGCTGGCCAGAGTAGCCGACAAGCTCAGCGGCGCACTGCGCCTGCCCAACGACCAGACCGGCGACTGCCAGCTGTTCACCACCCGCCTGGCCGAGCTGGCGGTCGGTCTTGGCGTCGAGTTCCGCTTCGGCCGCACCATCGAGCGGCTGGAGCGTGACGGCGACCGTATCCGCGGGGTGTGGATCGATGGGAAACTGGAAACCGCCGACCACTACGTCCTTGCGCTGGGCAGCTACAGCCCGCTGTTGCTAAGGGACCTGGGGCTGTATGCGCCTGTCTATCCCTTGAAAGGCTATTCGCTGACCGTACCGATTGCCGATCCGGCCATGGCGCCGCGTTCGACGGTGCTGGACGAAACCTACAAGGTGGCCATCACCCGCTTCGACCAGCGCATCCGCGTGGGTGGCATGGCCGAGATTGCCGGCTATGATCTGTCGCTCGATCCCAGGCGACGAGAAACCCTGGAAATGGTGGTGGGCGACCTGTTCCCCGCCGGAGGCGCTCCCGGCAGCGGCGAGTTCTGGACCGGCCTGCGTCCGGCGACTCCGGACGGCACGCCGCTCATCGGCGCCACGCCTTACCGCAACCTGTTTCTCAACACCGGGCACGGCACTCTCGGATGGACCATGGCCTGCGGCTCCGGCCGCCTTCTGGCCGACCTGCTGGCACGCCGTCGTCCACAGATCAGCACCGCCGGGCTCGACATCTTCCGTTACGGCAAACTCAAGGAGATCTCCCGGCATGGCCATCCAGCGGCTGCACACTGAAACCCGCTACAGCGAAGCCGTCATCCATAACGGCACGGTCTATCTTTCAGGCCAGTTGGCCGATGACCTGAGCGGCGACGTGGTTCAGCAGACCCGCGACACCCTCGCCGCGATCGATCGCTTGCTCGCCGAAGCCGGCAGTGACAAGCGGCAGCTGCTCTCGGCCACCCTCTACCTGCAGGACATCGACCGTGATTACGCCGGCATGAACGAGGTCTGGGACGCCTGGCTCGCCCCTGGCACGGCACCGGCGCGGACCACAGTCCAGGCGCAGCTGTACTCGCCAGACGTCCGGGTGGAGATCACTCTGGTGGCAGCGCAGCTGTAGCCGCCTGCGTGTTGTAAATCCTGAACACAGTGTCCATGATTGGCACCTACTCTGTCGTGTTATTAAGAGGACGTGCCTTTGGACGTTGGTGTGCGCCTGCAAACCATCCGCAAGCTCAGGGGGCTGTCCCAGCGCGAACTGGCCAAACGAGCCGGGGTGACCAACAGCACCATCTCGATGATCGAGAAGAACAGTGTCAGCCCTTCCATCAGCTCGCTGAAAAAGGTCCTCGCGGGGATCCCCATGTCGCTGGTGGAATTCTTCTCTCTGGACACCGAACAGGAGAACGACACCCAGGTGGTCTATCGCGCCTCGGAGCTGATCGACATCTCCGGCGGCTCCGTCACCATGAAACTGATCGGCCGCGCCCACCCCGGACGCGCCATCGCCTTTCTCGACGAAACCTACCCGCCCGGCACCGACACCGGCGAAGACATGCTCACCCATGAAGGCGAGGAAGCCGGCGTGCTGGTCGAAGGGCGTCTGGAACTGACCGTCAATGGCCAGACCTACCTTCTCGAACGCGGCGACAGCTACTACTTCGAGAGCAGCCGGCCGCACCGCTTTCGCAACCCCTTCGATGAGTCGGCACGCCTGATCAGTGCTACCACACCGGCGAATTTTTAGGGAAACTGCAAGCAAAAGCTGATGCGAAAGCCCCCCAAACCTACCGCTCGCCCCCGTAGGCTCCAGCCCGCCAGGTCCTGGCTCTGGCTTTTAGCTCCCAGCTTGCGGCTCGCTTCTCCCTGTGACCACAAGGCTTATTCCGATACCCCCGCCTTTGTCGTTATAATGTCGCCCGCCCGCGAAACGTGGCCGCGGGCTTGTCTAGCCACGATGAGGGTATAAAGTGAACCTGATCAAGAAGTTCCTGGCAGCTCAGGCTGCTGTACTGGCCCTGTGGGCTGCAGGCGCTCAGGCCGCGACCGACGAGGCCATCGCCGAGCGTCTGAAGCCGGTTGGCGGTGTTTGCATCCAGGGCCAGGAATGCGCAGCGGCCGCACCGGGCGCAGCGGCAGCCGCAGGCGGTGCGCGCAGCGGAGCCGATGTGTATGCCAAGTTCTGTACCGCCTGCCATGCCAGCGGTCTGCTGAACGCTCCGATCACTGGCGATACCGCCACCTGGCAGGCCCGCGCGGACGAGAAGGGCGGGTTGAACGCCCTGCTGCAGAACGCGATCACCGGTATCAACGCCATGCCGCCGAAAGGCACCTGCGGCGATTGCACCGACGAAGAGCTGGAAGACGCCATCCAGCACATGTCGGGGCTCTGAGCACACCGATAGAAGCCGCCTCCGGGCGGCTTTTTCGTGCCTGTTCGGCAGGTCTGGAGCAAAGCCCGCCTGGCCTGGTCGAACCTTTCAGACTGTCCAGAAAGGATCAGACCATGCCCAGCCAACACCCGCGGATGCCCAGCTCCGCACCGCAACCCGAGCAGTTGCAGCTTTCCAGCGACGGCCGAACGCCAAACAGTCCGCATCCGGTACTGGTGTACCGGCAATTGCCCCTGAACGGTGGGTACGCCGACCGATTCGAGCAGCTGTTCGCCAGCCACCTGTGGCCGGCCCAGTGGCGCGCCACCGTCTACGATTACCACCATTACCATTCGACCTGCCATGAGGTGCTTGGCGTCGCCCGGGGCTGGGCACGCCTGATGCTCGGCGGTGAACAGGGTGTAGAAGTAGAGGTGCGCGCCGGCGACGCGCTGGTGCTGCCGGCAGGCACCGGTCACTGCCAGCTCGAGGCCAGCGACGATTTCCTGGTGGTCGGTGGCTATCCGGTCGATCAGCCCTACGATGCGTTACGACCGGACGAGAGCACCCACGATCAGGCCCAGGCACGGATCGCCGAGGTCACCGTGCCGATCAGCGATCCGGTCGCCGGCACCCAGGGCGCGCTGGTATCCCTGTGGCGACACTGAGCTAGTCGACGAAGCGGACCTCGCCGCCTGTCAGCGAGGCGATGCGCGCCAGGGACTCGACCCGGTAGCCCTGGGCCTCGAGCTCCGCCCGACCGGCCTGGAATGTTTTCTCGATGACGATGCCAAGCCCGACCAGGGTCGCCCCGGCCTGCTGGACGATGTCGATCAGCCCCAGCGCGGCCTTGCCGTTGGCCAGAAAGTCGTCGATCAGTAGCACCCGATCGCCCTCGCCCAGATATTGGCGGGACACCGTGATATTGCTCTCGACCTGCTTGGTGAAGGAGTAGACCCGCGCGGTGTAGAGATTGTCGGTGAGGGTCAGCGAATGATGCTTGCGGGCGAAGATAACCGGCACCCCGAGTTCGAGCCCGGCCATGACCGCCGGGGCGATGCCCGAGGCTTCGAGGGTGAGGATCTTGCTGATGCCTTCGCCAGCGAAGCGCCGGGCGAATTCTTCCCCGATCTCGCGCATCAGGGGCGGGTCGATCCGGTGGTTGAGAAAGGCGTCGACCTTGAGCACCTTGTCGGAAAGCACGAGGCCTTCGTTGCGGATTTTTTCTTTGAGCGCGTCCACGACCTGTATACCTCGTGACTGGAGAGCCAGGCCTGTCGATACCTGCCTGAAAGGCCGCGCATTCTCGCCGAAACCACAGGTTTCGTCCAAGTATTGCGTTAGACCAGGAGGGTGACGCTCAGATGACGAAAGCGCACGGGGTCACCGTGGTGCTGGAGCACCAGAAATCCCTCGCCCGCGCAGGCGAACCCCGGATGGCTGCCGAACTTGCTGCCGAGTATGCGTTGACGCAGCGCCGGGTCGTTCCAGCGATAGGCGAGCACGCAGCGCCCGTCCAGCCAGTGCTCCACGTGCCCCTTGCAGACCTGCACACGCCCCTGGACAAAGTGCCCGGGGACCAGCGACGTATCCGCTTCGGCGCTCAACAGGCCATACAAGGCTCCATTACGGGTGCTGGGCTCGTTGCCATCAGGGTGCCGGGCGTCGTCGAGCAACTGCATTTCCGGCCCGTTCTGCCAGGAGCGCGGGCTGACCTCGGTGACCCGGTAGAGCACCCCGGAATTGCCCCCGGCCGGCAAGGCAAATTCGAAGTCGAAGATGAAGTCCCGGTAGCGCTGCTGTGACACGAGATCCACCTCGCCGGCCTCCGGGACCGCCACCAGCTCCTCGCCCTCGACCCGCCAGTACTCCTCGGGAAACACGTCGCTGCGCCAGCCACGCCAGTCGGCTCGACCGAGATCGATGCGCTTCATCCGAACAGCCGTTCCTTATGCCGCAGCCAGCGATAGCCGTAACCGGCCAGCCGCAGCCTTAGCGGGTGTCCTTGCGGCGGCTCGTAATCACAATCGGCAAGAATGTCGACCATCTCCTGCAAGTCCTCTTCATGGACCTCGACGGTAGTCTCTTCAGCCGACAGGTTGGCCAGCATCAGTACCGTCGAATTATTGTCATGGCGGATGGCGAACACTGCCGGGTCGCCCACCTCCACCGACCGATGACGACCACCGCCGATCTCGCGCAGGCCGATGCGGGTGCGGATCATGTTGCCGGTACGCGCCAGCAGCGAGTCGCCACGCAACGTCTGAGCATAGACGTTTATCTGGTGAAAGCCGAACGGGCCGTCCTCGATCAGCGGCGCGGCCAGTTGTTCAGGACTGGCGTTGGAAAAGCCGGCGTTGGGCTCGTTGGACCATTGCATTGGGGTGCGCACGGCCAGCCGCTCGGGTCGTGACAGGTCGTCACCCATGCCGATTTCCTCGCCATAGCGCAGGATCGGCGTGCCCGGCAGGGAAAACAGAATGGCGTGGGTCATCGCCAGCCGGCGCTCATCGCCGTCGAGCATGGGTGCCAGGCGTCGTCGGATGCCACGTTCGTAGGCGCGCATGTTCTCGTCCGGCGCGAACACCTGCATCACCTCCTCGCGTTCCTCGTCGCTCAATCGGTCAAGGTCGAGCTCGTCGTGGTTACGCATCCAGATGGCGTACTGTGAGCGATCCGGCGGCACAGGCTGCTCGGCCAGCGCGCGGCTCAGGGGTTCGGCCTCGCGCCTGGCAAGCGCCAGAAACAGGTGATTGTTGGCCCAGAAGTTGAGCAGCAGGGTCAGGCGGTTGCCCTCGTCGCCAAAATATTCGTGGTACAGCTCGGGTTCCACGTCCACCTCACCGAGCAACACGGTTTCCGGGCGACGCAGAGTCACGAAGTCGCGCATGTGCTCGAGCAGCCAGAAGCCGCGTGCGGCATCGCCTTCGCCGGCTTGTTCGATCAGGTGCGAAGCGGCATCGACACGAAAACCCGACACCCCCAGGCGCAGCCAGAACATCATGATCCGCTCGATTTCCTCGATCACCGCCGGATTGGCCAGGTTCAGGTCCGGCTCGTGATTGTAGAACAGGTGCCGGTAGTACTGTCCGGCCTCCTCGTCCCAGCTCCAGGCGCTGTCCTCGACGGTAGGAAAGATGGTCTCGACGCTGTCGTCCGGCTCATCGGCCCATAGGTAATAGTCGCGGTACTTCGACTGGCGGTCACGACGCGCCTCCTGGAACCAGCGGTGTTCGATGGAGGTGTGCTGGACTACCAGTTCGATGATCACGTGCAGGCCGAGCTCTTCGGCCTTTTCCAGCAGCATGACCATGTCCGACAGGTCGCCGAAGCGCGAATCCACCGCCAGATGGTCGACCACGTCATAGCCGGCGTCGTTGAACGGCGAGCGGTAGAAGGGCATCAGCCACACCGCGGTGGCGCCCAGGCCACGCAGATAATCCAGGCGCTCGGTGACACCCTGCAGATCGCCGCAGCCGTCGCCGTTGCTGTCTCTGAACAGGCTGGGATCGATTTGGTAGATCACCCCGTTGCGATACCAGAGTGGACGCATTTCACACCTCCAGGGGCCGCAGCAACACCGCCTGGCCCGGACGCAACGCACCGGAGTACGCCAGGTTTTCATCGATCCCGTCGCTGGCCACCTGAACCTGCCAATGGCCGTTTTGCGGGCATGCATGCTCGTGGTCGGCGAAGTTGATCAGCACCAGACGGCAATCACCTTCCGACTGTCGCCGGTAGGCCAGCACCTCCGGGTGCGAGGGTAGCTCATGCCAGTCGCCCAGCAGCAGCGCCGGGCTGGCGCGGCGGGCGGCGATCAGCCGGCGGTACAGGTTGAACATCGAATGGTCGCCGGCGTACTGGCCCTCGGCAGCCAGGCGGGCCGCCTGCGGCGGAAACGGCAGCCAGGGCGCGGTGGTCTCCCAGCCATGTGGAGGGGCCGGGGTCCAGGGCAGCGGCGCGCGGCAACCGTCGCGCCCTCCCGGATCGACCTGAGCGGCGACCGGGATTTGCGCATCCTCCAGGCCGAGCTCCTCGCCCTGGTAGATGAAGGGCGTGCCGCGCAGGGTCAGCAGCAGCACCGCCGCCGCCTGGGCGCTGCGCAGCGAGCCGTCGTAGCGGCTGCGCTGGCGGACGTTGTCGTGGTTGGACAGCACCCAGGTCGGCCAGGCGCCTGCGGGCGGCATCCACTGCTGCACATCACGCAGGCAGGTGCGGAACAGCACCGGGTCCCAGGGGGCGTCCAGCGGGGTGAAGTTGAAGGCCAGGTGCAACTCGTCACCGGCGCCGTAATATTGCAGTACCCGCTCCGTGGAGCGGATGTTCACCTCTCCTATCAGCACACGGTCGCCGGGATAGCTGTCGGCGACGCGCCGCAGCCCGCGCAGGATCTCGTGGCTGTAAGGCTGGTCATTGAACTTCATCAGCGGCTCGCCGGCCAGGCAGCGCGGCTCGTCGGCGAAGCTCGGGTCCTTGCCGGTGCAGTGGATGACATCGATGCGGAAACCGTCCACGCCCCGGTCGAGCCAGAAGCGCAGCACCCCGTGCATGGCCTCGACCACCTCGGGATTGCGCCAGTTGAGGTCCGGCTGCTCGGGCAGGAACAGGTGCAGGTAGTACTGCTGGGTGTGCTCGTCCCAGGTCCAGGCGCTGCCGGCGCTTATGGCGGCGCGCCAGTTGTTTGGCTGATCACGCCAGATGTACCAGTCTCGCTTGGGGTTGTCGCGCGAACGGCGCGACGCGAGAAACCAGGGGTGCTGGTCGGAGGTGTGGTTGGGTACAAGATCGAGCAGGACCTTCAGGCCGCGCGCATGGGTCTCGGCGATCAGCGCATCCATCTCGGCCAGCGAGCCAAACAGCGGGTCGATGTCGCAGTAATCGCTGATGTCGTAACCTGCATCGACCATCGGCGAGCGAAACACTGGTGACAGCCAGAGCGCGTCGACGCCCAGCCGGCACAGGTGGTCCAGCCGCTGACGCACCCCCTCGAGGTCGCCGATGCCGTCGCCATTGCTGTCGGCGAAGGAGCGGGGATATATCTGGTAGATCACCGCGCTCTTCCACCAGGGTTGCGTGCCGGCACCGCTCATGCGCAGAACCTCGCTGTGTTCGCCACCTTCATTGATCTGTGACTTAACGGCGACACGCTGGTTCGCGCATTCTTCTGCCACGGCGGCAATCGGGAACACGGCCCGGCCAACTGCGCCTAAGCTGAACTGATCGACATCACCACAAGGAGAAGACCCCATGCTGCGTATCGCCATCAACGGTTATGGCCGGATCGGCCGCGCCGTCCTGCGTGCATTGTACGAACGCGGACTGCAGGACCAGATCAAGATTGTCGCCATCAACGACCTGGCCGACGGAGAAACCCTGCTGCACCTCACCCGCTTCGACTCGACCTTCGGTCGCTTCGACATCCCCATGTCCCTGGAAGAAGGCGGGCTGAAGGTCGCCGAGGACAGCATCCGCCTGGTTCGCGAACCGGACGTGACCAAGCTGCCCTGGAAGGAGCTGGACGTGGACCTGGTCATGGAGTGCACAGGCCTGTTCAAGAAGCGCGCCCAGGTCGAGCCACATCTGGCAGCCGGCGCCAGCCGGGTGATTGCCTCACACCCGCTGGACGGCGCCGACCTTACCGTGGTGTATGGCGTCAACCACGCGCAGCTTGGCGAGCAGCAGATCATCTCCAATGCCTCCTGCACCACCAACTGCCTGGCACCGGTGGCGAAGGTGCTGCACGAGGCGCTGGGCATCCGCCAGGGCCTGGTCAATACCGTGCACTCCTACACCAATGACCAGAGCCTGCTGGACAAGCCGCACAAGAACCTCTATCGCTCCCGGGCGGCGGCGGTATCGATGATCCCCACCACCACCGGTGCGGCCAAGGCCATCGGCCTGGTACTGCCGGAGCTGGAAGGACGCCTGGACGGCCTGGCGGTGCGGGTACCCACGCCCAACGTCTCGCTGCTGGACCTCACCTTTACCGCCGAGAAATCCCCGGGCGGTGTCGACGACGTCAACCGCATCCTCCAGGAAGGCGCGGCGCAGATGGCCAATGGGGTGATGGAATGCAATTCGCTGCCGCTGGTATCCAGCGACTTCATCGGCTACCCGGTGTCCTGCACCGTGGACCTCGAGCAGACCCGTGTACAGGGCGATCTGGTCAAGGTGCTGGCCTGGTACGACAACGAGTGGGGCTTTTCCAATCGCATGCTCGACGTCGCCCTGGCCTGGGAAGACAGCAAGATCGCCGGCTGAAGCCAGCCAATATGAAGACCGGCCCGGGCGCGTGCCCGGGCCGGTCTCTTGTTGTATGCCCTCAGGCGATGGCGCGCATCATGAAGTACAGCAGCGACGGGCCGAGCAGGCAGCCCAGGGCAGTGTAGAACGCTGCGGTCAGGCAGCCGTAGGGCACGAGTTTCGGGTCGGTGGCGGCCAGGCCGCCGGCAACGCCGCTGGAGGTACCGATCAGCCCACCGAAGATCACCGCCGAGCGCGGGTTGTTCAAGCCGATCATCGGCGCGAAGAAGGGCGTGGCGACCATCACCAGGATGGCCTTGATCAGGCCGGCGGCAATGGAGAGGGCGATCACCTCGGAGCTGGCACCCAGGGCCGCGCCGGTGACCGGGCCGACGATGTAGGTCACAGCGCCCGTGCCGATGGTGGTCAGGCTCACCGGGTCGGTATAGCCAAAGGCGTAGGCCACCGAGGCGCCGGCGAAGAACGAGGCGAACACACCGACGAACAGCGCGATCACCCCGCTCATGCCGGCCCGCTTGAGCTCGTCGGCGTTCACCCCGAAGGCGGTGGCGATGATGGCGAAATCGCGCAGCATGGCGCCACCGAGGATGCCGATGCCCGACAGCAGCGGAATGTCCACCAGGCCCTTCTGCCCGCCAGTCCAGACCCCGCCGAAGTAGGACAACGCGAGCCCGATGAGAATGGCGATGGCCGAACCGTGCAGCCGCCCGCGGGTCAGCTTGGCCGAGGCCCAGTAGGAGAACCACATGGTGGCGCCGATCACCGCGAAGCCGGTGATCATGCCGTAGCCGTTGAGGACTTTGGTCAGGGATTCAAGGATCATGGCGGTCACCGTTGGGCAGGCTGAGCGATACGGGGCTGGGTGGTCGAGTCGTCCTTAGCGCTCTCGTCGGGCGAGACCGGATCATCCTTTTGGCCGATCCGACTGATCACCGGGACCAGCGCGAAGCTCACCGCCACCGCGGCGACACCGGCCAGGATCGCCGCTGGCCCGCCGCTCAAGGCGCCGACCACATTCTGCTGGGCAGCCATGGCGACCACGATGGGGATGTAGATGGCGCTCCAGAACTCGATGCCCTGGTTGGTCTTGCCGCTGAGAAAGCCACGCTTGGCCAGGTAACCGCCGCCGAAGATCAGCAGCATCATGGCGAAACCCACGCCGCCGACGTTGGAGGGCACGCCGAACAGCGCGCCGAGCAGGTCGCCGATGAACAGGCCGACCAGGGTACAGATGGCTAACAGTGCTACACCGTAGATGATCATTGTTGTTGTCCTTTCGAAGTGAATTGTTTTTGTACTTCGCTCAGCATCGGGGGCTTTTATTGGTCGGCCGAGCCCTCCTCTCGCAGCAGCGCATCGAGCGTATCGAGGCGGGCACCCTGCCAGGCGACCGCCGTTCCCTGCTCCATCACCCGGCGCGCCAGACCGCTGAGTACCGCACCGGGGGGCATCTCGACATGCAGGCGTACGCCTCGCTCGTAGGCATTCTGCAGGGTGCCCTGCCAGTCGACGACCCGACACATGTTGAATGCCAGATCGTCGCGCAGGGCTTGCGGGGCGAGGACTGGCCGTGCCGAACTGCTGCTCAGATAGCGCACCTGCGGGTGCCTGAGCTCGACCCTGGCGAACGCCTCGGCCAGCTCCGCCGCCGGCCCGGCCAGCAGCTCGCAGTGGGACGGCACGCTGACCGCCAGACGCTTCACCGCCCCGGCGCCGACCGCCCGGGCATGCCTTCCCACCTCGGCCATGGCCGCTTCGCTGCCAGCAATCACCAGTTGGTTGGCGGCATTGATGTTGGCCAGGTACACCGGCCCCTCGGCACCGGCTAGCAGCGCCTCCACCTGGGCCAGCTCCAGTCCGATGATGGCGGTCATGCCGTAGCCTTGCGGCCAGGCCTGCTGCATCAATTCGCCACGCAGCGAGACCAGCCGCAGCGCATCGGCGAAGGCCAGGGCATCGGCCGCCACCGCTGCGCCGTAGGCGCCGATGGACAGGCCGGCCACATAGTCGGGACGGGCTCCGCGATCCATCAGCGAGCGGGCCGCGGCGACCCCGGCGATCAGCAGGCAGAGCTGCACGGCGCGGGTGCTCTGCAGGGCCGAGACGCTGTCCAGCGCTCGTACGTCCTCGCCCAGAATCTCGCTGGCCTCGGCGAGCAGTGGCGCGGCGCACTCCGGCAGCTCGTCGAGCATGTCCGGGCGCTGGGCGCCCTGCCCCGGAAAGGCGAACAGACTGCTCATGCCGCCTCCTTCCACCAGGGATCAGCCACCAGCCGCGGGCCGTCGCAGGCCTTGAGCATCACCAGGGACGCGCCGCTGGCCCATTCGCGCAGGGCGATGGCGCCGGCCGGGGTTTCCAGCTGCAGGTCGACCCGGCAGGGCAGGAATTCCAGGCGGGCCAGCAGCTGGGCGGCGCGGGCCCGGCCCAGGCAGTCCGGGGTCCGCAACAGCAGGTCCAAGTCGCTGTCCGGGTGCAGGACGGCAAGCCCGGTGGCGAGCTGCCAGGCCGCGCTGCCGGTCACGCCCCAGTCGAGACCGAGGCGATCCAGCAGCGGACGGATCTGTGCCAGGGCCAGCCAGACCCAATCATCGCCGGGCTCCAGCGGGGTGCAGGCCAATGCCTCTGGAGAAAGAACGCGGCTGATTGCCGAGGCAGGCATCCAGGTAGCCAGGCGCTGCACGCGGGCCTTTCCGCGAATGCCGACGGGCACCAGGCCGTTTCGGGCCGGCGCCCGACGCACCACCACCGGCAGACCGGCGGCCAGTACCTCGACCGCCCAGACCGGCGCATCGCCTGGCAGGTGCCCCGGGGTCATGCCCCAGAGCAGATCATGGGGACGCGGCGTTCTGTTCATTGGTGCGGCCTCCTCGTGCTTGTTGTTGTCGGCTGGCTGTCGTCCCTGACGACGGGGCTACCACTGGGCGCGCAGGCGCTCCCTCACCCGCCGCGAGGCGGCGCGGTTGACCCCGCCAAGTCGCCCGGACAGGTCATTGGTGTTCTCTCGTATATCCGTCAGCGCCTGTACCAGGCAATCACGCACCGGGGCCAGGTCGACGGCGCCGGGCTGCTCGATGTTGTCCACCGCCAGGCTTTCCCAGAGCAGGCCCAGGGAGGCGTAGTTGTCGATGTCGTAGGCCATCGGCGGCACCTTGGCGGCAAAGGCTTCCAGCTCCTCGACGCTGCGCAGGGTGACGCGCGCGGCAGACTCCTTGCCCATGGCGTGAACCATCACCCCGGGGTCGCGCAGGGCGATGATCCGCTGGGCCTGGTAGCCGTGGGCGAGAAAGGCGCCGGACATGGCCTTGCCCACCAGCAGGGCGATCACCGGATGGCCAGCGAGCCGGGCGCGGGCGTAGCTGTCCACCGCGCCGGCCAGGGCCTGGTGGATGCCATAGGCTTCCTCACGGCGGCCATAGGCCTGGCTGGGCACATCCACCACGGCGACGATGGCGCGCTTGTCGCGCTTGTCGCGCAAGTCGCGGTCGGCCTCGATCAACTCGTCCACTGCACGGGCCAGGCTCCAGCCTTCGAGTAGGCCCACCTCGCCGTGGCGGGCGCGGGGAAAGGGGTTTTCGGCGTCGGGTACCACCGCCAGGTAGCGCGCCGGCGCGCCGCCCAGTTCAGCATCCACCACTCGCACCGAGGCGGGGTAGCCGGGACGTTCGTCGGCGTTGTCGGTCAGCGCCTTGAGCCAGCTCAGCCCGCGCCCGGAAGTCGAAGTGCTCATGCCTGTTCTCCTTTGTAGAAGGCACGCACGCCTTCGGCGTCGGCCTGTTGCGCGGTATCGACCCGTGCCAGCAGCTGCAGGAATCGCCCGTGCTGGCGGCTGCGTGGCAGCCCCTCGCCAGGCGCCTCGAACACGGCCAGCACCTGCTCGCGGATGGCGTCGGCGTCATCGGCCAGGTAGCCGTCGGCCAGCCCGCAGGCATGGCGCTGCTCGCCGCCGGTCAGGCTCCAGATGAACGGCCGGTTGCGCGAGTCGTATTCCTCAATGCCGGCCTCCTGCTCGATCACCTGCGGGCCGTTCAGGCCCAGGCGCGCCTCGCGAGTCAGCAGAATGTGACTGCACAGCCCAGCGGCGATGGACATGCCGCCGAAGCAACCCACGGGACCGGCGATCACCGCGATCACCGGCTGGTACTGGCGCAGCTCGACGATGCCGGCCTGGATCTCGGCGATGGCCGCCAGGCCCAGATTGGCCTCCTGCAGGCGCACACCGCCTGTTTCCAAGAGCAGCACGGCAGCGGTGGGAATGCCGTTGCGGTTGTCCTCGGCGGCCAGCTCCAGAGCGCCGGCGATCTTGGCGCCACCCACTTCGCCCATGCTGCCGCCCTGGAAGTTACCCTCGATGGCGGCCACCACCACCGGCCGGCCGGCCATCTGGCCCTTGGCGATGACTACGCCGTCATCGGCCTGAGCGACAATGCCCTGCGCTTCCAGCCAGGGCGACTTGACCCGCTCGAAGGGGTCCAGCAGTTCGCGCATCGAGCCCGGATCGAGCAGTGCCGCGGCGCGCTGGCGGGCGCCCAGTTCGGTGAAGCTGCAGCTGTTGAGCAGTGCGTTCAGATCAGACATCGGCCACCTCCTCCAGCGCCTGTTCCAGGCGCAGGCGCACCACACCCGGGGTGGCGCCAAAATCATGGATATCGACGTTCAGCGCGGGCGGATTGGCCCCGGCGAACATGCGCTCGAACAGTGCCTTCCAGCGCTCGCCGCTGCCGTTCACCGAGGTCACCACCTGGATGTTCAGGATGCCGCTCTCGCCCGGCTCGGCCAGCACTTCCAGGTCACCGGAGCCGACGCAGCCCACCTGGGCACGCAGCCTCGGCGCCTGGCCGGCGGGAAATCTAAAGGACAGGGTTTCCATATCAAAGGCTCCCAATCTGCGCCTGGCGCACGTGGTCCAGGCGGTCGAGGAAAAGGGTCGCGGCGAGCAGATCGGCTGCGCCACCGGGCGAGGCGTTGAGCGCCAACAGGTCGTGCTCCAGCGCTTTCAGGGCGCGGCGACCGGCCAGGCTGGCACTGCCGCCAGCCGAGAGCACCGCCGCCGAGCCCTGCTGCATGCAGGCCAGCCCGTCGGGGCCGGCGCGATGCAGCACGCAGGTGTCGTCCAGACCGGCCATGATCGCCAGCAGGGCATCGAGGCGGGCGTGGGTTTCCCCGGCGCCGGCGTTGCGACTGGTGCGCAGTTGCGGCAGGCCGCGCTCGATGACGGCGGGAAAGCCGCTCTCCGCTTCCGCCCGGGCACCACCGACGCCGTAGCGTTGGCGTACACCCTCGCCGTGGCTGGTTGGCTGCGCGGGCGCCAGGCGATCCGGCAGGCGGGCCAGTCCGGCAGCGACCCCGGCGAGTTCGGCGCTGTTCGCCTCCGGGGCCAGTGCCGCGGCGGTGGTCAGCAATCCCAGTGCCCAGATGGCGCCGCGATGGGTATTCACCCCAGCGGTGACGGCCATCATGCCGGCCTCGCCGTCCCGGCCGGCCTGGCCGATGGCTTCGCGCAGGGGCTGATCGGCCTTGCCATGGGTCTCTCCAGCGACGGCCATGGCGCGGAAGGCCGGCCACAGGGACCAGGCCGAGACGCGCATCAGCTCCAGCGACAGGTCGCTGTGTGCGCCGTTGCCACGACGGTCCACCAGTGCCGGCTTGGGTGAGAGCTCGGCCTCGTCGATCAGCGCGGCGACGGCCAGGTCGGCCAGCGCATCGGCGAGTTCGGGGCGCGGTTGTTGTTCGAGGAATGCGCGCATGTCACCAACTCCTGAATTTCGCGGGCGGGTTGTAGAGACCGCCGGACCACTCCACCAGCTCGGCGATGCTCTTGGCGGCGAGCATCTCCCGGGTGGCGTCCTGGCGTCGCACGCCGAGGTCTTCGGGCAGGGCAATCAGTCCTTCGCGGCGCATGCGCTCAGTCACTGAAGGATCGTGGCGCAGGCCGATGCTGGTGACGCCCGCCACGGCGGCGATCATCGCTTGGCGCTCTTCCAGCGAGCGGGCCTTGTACAGGTAGGCGATGCCTTCCTCGGTGAGCAGGTGGGTGACGTCGTCGCCGTAGATCATGATCGGCGCCAGCGGCATGCCGGCCTTCTTCGCCACGTCCACCGCGTCGAGGCGGTCGACGAAGGTGGGTTTGCCGCCCTCCTGGAAGGTCTCGACCATCTGCACCACGAGCTTCTTGCCGCGCTCGAGCAAGGTCACCGGACCTTCACCGCCGGGGGTGGCCATGTCGAGCCAGGCCGGGGTCGGATGACGGCGGCCGCGAGGGTCGTGGCCCATGTTCGGCGCGCCGCCAAAGCCGGCCAGGCGGCCACGGGTCACGGTGGACGAATGGCCATCGCCATCGACCTGCAAGGTGGCGCCGATGAACAGGTCCACCGCGTACTGGCCGGCCAGCTGGCACATCATGCGGTTGGAGCGCAGCGAGCCGTCACGGCCGGTGAAGAACACGTCCGGACGCGCCGCCACATAGTTCTCCATGCCCAGCTCGGTGCCGAAGCAATGGACGCTTTCCACCCAGCCGGTCTCGATGGCCGGAATCAGGGTCGGGTGCGGGTTCAGCGTCCAGTTGCGGCAGATCTTGCCCTTGAGCCCCAGGCGTTCGCCGTAGGTGGGCAGGATCAGCTCGATGGCGGCGGTGTTGAAGCCGATGCCGTGGTTGAGCGACTGCACGTTGTGTTTTTCATAGATGCCGCGGATCGCCATCATCGCCATCAGCACGTGCACTGGCTTGATGTGGCGCGGGTCGCGGGTGAACAGCGGCTCGATATAGAACGGCTTGTCGGCCACCACCACGAAGTCGATCCAGGACGCAGGGATATCCACCCGCGGCAGGTCGCGGGGATCGTCGACGATCTCGTTGACCTGGGCGATGACGATGCCGTCGGAGAAGGCCGCCGCTTCCACCAGCGCCGGCGTGTCCTCGGTGCTCGGCCCGGTATAGAGATTGCCCTCGCGGTCGGCCTTGAAGCCGGCCACCAGCGCCACGTTGGGGATCAGGTCCACCAAGAGGCGCGAGTAGAGTTCGATATAGGTGTGGATGGCGCCGACTTCCAGCAGGCCGTCTTCCAGCAACTGGCCGATGCGCAGGCTCTGCGGGCCGGCGAAGGAGAAGTCCAGCTTGCGGGCGATGCCGCGCTCGAACAGATCGAGATGCTCGCTGCGGCTGACACTGGGCATGATCATGTGCAGGCCGTTGAGCTTGCCCGGATCGGCCTTGGCCAGCGAGCGGGAGAGGAAATCCGCCTGCTTCTGGTTGTTGCCTTCCATCACCACTCGGTCACCAGGGGCGATGAGGGCCTCCAGGGCCTCGACGATCCGCTCGGTGGGCAGCACCACACCGTCGGCCAGCTTGCGCACCTGCTCGAGTCGCCGCTGCTTTTCGCTGCGACGACGCGACCACTGCGGCGGGGGGGATATTCTTGTTGTCATGGTTTCTCCACGAGTTTCCGCTGTCGTGGAGCTGAAGGTAGAGAGGCCGGAGGGGTCCATCAATCAAGGGCAGGGGCTGATCGTTAACCTGAGGTTAATGATTTCTCTCAGGTGATTGCTAACCCTGGGCACTTGGGTTCCGGCCTCGCCCCCGAAATCTCTCGCAGAAACAATGGAACCGCATGGCGAAAGGGACAAGGCCGCAAGGCCAGCCGTGAGGGAGGGTTCACAGAATGGGTGTCAGGCCAGTCGCACTGCCGATGATGTCCTGCCCGGGTGAGCTTTCAGCAATTACCTCGCAGTCGCGCGGGCCTGCCATGCATCCCAGCAATTGGCTCTCGCCAGATGTCCGGTCTTCACCAGGATCAGCGCGCCTTCGAGGCTGTAGGGGGTGTGCCAGCTGTCCCGGGGGTTGCGTAGCCAGGTTCCGGCGGGGTGGTGGCCGGTTTCGTCGCTGAAGACGCCATCGATGACATAGATCTCCTCCCCACCCGGATGACCGTGGGGGTTGAAGCGGGTGCCGGGTTGCCAACGCACCAGGGCGGTATGCTCTTCGCCATGCTGGTGCAGCGGGAGGATGCTCAGGCCCTCCACCAGCCCCGGGCGCCAGTGTTGCCGGCGGGTGTCGAGGACGAGGCTGTCGCGGTCGTCCGGGGCGAATTGCCAGGTCTTGACGAAGAGCACGCAGCCCTTGCGGGAGAACGGCTGATGACGGCTGCCGGGAGGAAAACGCAGGTAGCTGCCGGCCGGATAGTCGCCCTGCTCGTCGCTGAACACGCCCCCCAGCACGAAGATTTCCTCACCGCCGCCATGCTCGTGGGCGCCGAAGGTGCTGTCGGGGTCGAAGCGCACCAGGCTGGTGGCCCGCACCACTTGGTCACCGAGCCGATCGAAAGTCAGCCGCGAGATGCCGGGGTAAGGGGTCGGCTGCCAAGCCACGAAGGCGCTGTCGACCCGGGCGGGAAAGGAGAAATCGGCGTTCAGTTGCATGCGTTATTCATTGCTCAAAGTAGGTTTTCCAGACCCAGGATGCGGGCCATCCAGGCATTGACATGGCGCCATAGCCCCCCGGGCTCGCGCTCCAGCAGGACGACCTCGCCGTCGTCCTCGGCAACCCAGACCAGCCGCTGCGCGCCGTCTTGCTCGCGCAGCCGAACCTCGTAGCTGACCGCCGGCGCCATGCCTTCGAGCGACAGCCGATGCACTTCCCGCGCCAGTTCAGGACTGTCCACCAGGATTCCGACCTCGGTGTTCCACCACACCGAACGCGGATCGAAATTCAGCGAACCAATGAAGACCCGCTCGCCGTCGATAATGGCCGCCTTGCTGTGCAGGCTGGATTCGGAATCCCCGCTGTAGCTGAACGAGGGCTCCTGGCCGGGTTGACGGCGCAGCTCGAACAGGCGCACGCCCATTTCCAGCAATTCGTGCCGATAGGGTGCGTAGCCGCCATGAACGAGAGGGACGTCGGTGGCCTCCAGAGCGTTGGTCATGATGGCGACCTGGATGCCACGTTCGACCTGGGTTCGAATCAGCTGAACCCCGTCTGCGGTGGGCACGAAGTAGCCGGAAATCAGAACCAGCTCGTCGCGGGTCTGCTCCAGCACGGGCAGCAGTTCGGTGACCAGCAATAACTCCGGCGGCGGCAGGCCTTGGGCAAGAATCTTGTCCGGGCTGTCCCAGTAGGCCTCGCCGGGCGCCCAGGTCATCTCCTCGAGCCACTCGAGAAACCCGTCCTCGTAACGGTAGGCCATCAACCGCTCATAGTGGTCGCGGTCGGAGACCCGCGCTCTGGCGAAGTAGCGCACGATGCCATCGCGAGCCTCGCGCAGGTCCTCGCCCAGTGGGGGGTGGCGCAGAAAACGCTGAATCGGCACGCTGAGACGGTGGTTCCAGTACTCGTCGAAACTGCCGCCGAGGCGCGCCGCGATCGGGCCGGCGCCGAGCAGGTCCATGTCCATGAAGTTCCAGACCTGATCAGCATCGAAATACACATCGCCCAGGTTGCGGCCGCCCACGATGGCCAGGTTGCTATCGGCCAGCATCAGCTTGTTGTGCATGCGTCGATGCTGCCGCGAGAAGTTTGCGGCGCGGCCGAACAGACGCGTCACCAGGGTGCCACGGCCGCGGTAGATCGGGTTGAATACCCGAATCTCGATGTTGGGATGCGCGGCCAGGGTGGCCAGGGCGCGATCGACGCCATCGCTGGCGGTGTCGTCCAGCAGGATGCGCACCCGTACACCGCGGTCCGCCGCATCGAGCAAGTCCGCCACCAGGCCTCGGGTGGTCAGGCCGTCATCGACGATGTAGTACTGAATGTCGAGGCTCACCTCGGCGGCCCGAATCATCTCGCCACGCGCGTTGAAGGCATCGGTGCTGGAGGCCAGCAGGCGAAAGCCGGAATGATCCTGCGGATGCGATTCGGCCAGCCGGGCGATGTGCTGGCCAAGCGTGGAATGGCCAGCCGGCAGGCTATGGGAAGGTGTCGCCTCGTAGGGCTGGCTGACGCAACCGGCCAGCAACAGGAACGCCAGGAACAGCAGGCGGATGACCACGAAGGCTCCTGGTTCTGAGGGGGTCTTTCAGTCTGACAGCAAATACCGGCTGCAGTCTCATCGTAGATCCAGCAGACGATGCCAGAGCATGCCCAGGGCCAGCAAGGGCGAACGAAGTCGGGCCCCACCGGGGAAGGACGCGTGGGGGATGCAGGCGAACAGGTCGAAGCCGCCGGATTGCTGGCCAGCGATTGCCTCAGCCAGCAGGCGCCCGGCCAGGTGCGTGGCGTTCAGCCCATGCCCGGCATAGGCCTGGGCGAAGTAGACGTTGGGCTGGTCGGGGAGTCGGCCGATCTGCGGAAGCCGGTTGGCACCGATGCCGATCATGCCTCCCCACTGGTATTCGATGCCGATGCCGGCCAGTTGGGGAAACACCTTGAGCATTTTTGGTTGCATGTAACGGCGGATGTCCTTGGGATCGCGCCCCGAATAATGGCAGGCGCCGCCGAACAGCAGTCGGCCATCGGCCGAGAGCCGGAAATAATCCAGCGCGACGCGCTGGTCACAGACCGCCGCGTTGCCCGGCAGGAGGTCGCGGCAAAGCCCTTCGGGCATGCGCTCGGTGGCAATGATGTAGCTGCCCGCCGGGAGCACCTTGCCAGACAGGGTCGGCTGCAGGCCGTTGAGGTAGGCGTTGCAGGCCAGCACCAGATTATCGGCGCGGACCGTACCCTGCGCTGTCGACACACGGACTTCGGCGCCGTACTCGATGCGCTCGACCGCCGAGTTCTCGAACAATCGCACCCCCAGCGACTGCGCCGCCGCCGCTTCGCCGAGTGCCAGGTTGAGCGGATGCAGGTGGCCCGAGCCCATGTCGAGCAGACCGCCCAGGTAGCGTGGGGAGTTGATCACCTCACCCAGGTTGGCCCTCGACACCCGGCGCACCCGGTGCGGATAGCCCAGGCGCATGAGGTCGGCATAATCCTCCTCGAAGGCCTTTAGGTGACGGGGCTTGGTGGCCAGGTCGCAATAGCCCCAGGTCAGGTCGCAGTCGATCGCGTAGCGCTCGACGCGCTGGCGGACGATATCCACGGCGGCGATGCCCATACGCTTGAGCTCGGTGACGCCGCTCTCGCCGATCACCGGTTCGAAGCGCTCCACGTCGTGCCCCACGCCGCGAATGAGCTGCCCGCCGTTGCGCCCACTGGCGCCCCAGCCGATCCGCCGCGCCTCCAGCAGCACCACGGAAAAGCCACGCTCGGCCAATTCGATGGCAGTGTTCAACCCGGTGAAGCCGCCGCCGATGATGCACACGTCGGCGCGCAGATCACCTTCGAGGCGTGGGCAGTCGAGCGGACGGTTGGCGGTGGCGGCGTAGTAGCTCGGGACGTGACCCTCGGAACGGATCGGCTCCTGAACGCGGACGTTCATTGACGGCTCCTTGCAAAATGTTTCCGTGCCTTCAGCCTAGTGTTCCCGCCCTTCGTTGGCCAGTGCAAGGTGGCAACTGCCGCCGCTCGAGCAACTTGCTGGATCAGTCCAGGCGAGCGAACTTGAGGTCCCAGACACCGTGGCCCAGGCGCTCGCCGCGGCGCTCGAACTTGGTCACCGGCCGTTCGTCGGGACGCGGCACGAAGCGCCCATCCTCGGCCAGGTTGCGGTAGCCCGGCGCGGCGCTCATCACCTCCAGCATGTGCTCGGCATAGGGCTCCCAGTCGGTAGCCATGTGCAGCACCCCGCCGACCTTCAGCTTCTGCCGGACCAGTTCGGCGAAGGCCGGTTGGACGATGCGCCGCTTGTGATGCCGGCTCTTGTGCCAGGGATCGGGGAAGAACAGCAGTACCCGGTCGAGGCCGGCATCCGGCACGCACTGGCGCAGCACGTCCAGGGCGTCGCAGCTGTACACCCGCAGGTTGCTCAGCTCCTGGTGCAGCGCACCATTGAGCAGCGCACCGACCCCAGGCTTGTGGACTTCCACGCCGATGAAGTCCTGCTCCGGGGCGGCGGCCGCCATTTCCAGGGTGGAATGGCCCATGCCGAAACCGATCTCGAAGGTCCGCGGGGCGCTGCGACCAAACACCTGGTCGAAATCGCGCAGCCCGTCGGCCAGCTCCAGCCCGTACCCTGGCCAGCCCACCTCGAGCCCGCGCTGCTGGCCCTCGGTCACACGCCCGGCGCGCATGACGAAGCTCTTGATGGTGCGCATGCGCGGGACGACGTTTTCGGCGGAATCCAGGATGTCGGTCATGTGTTTCACGGTCAGAGAAATGGCAGCTGGCCATGGGGCAGATTGCCCCGACAGGCCGTATTCAGATCAATTGCAGCTCAAGCGCCGCGCCTGGAGGCGGGCCCTTTCGTCCTGCCTCGAGCCACCGCGCTCCTCTCGGCTCTAACGGATCAGCCCATCCAGCGGCGAAGAAGCGCTGGCGTAGAGTCTTTTCGGCATGCGTCCGGCCAGGTAGGCCAGGCGACCGGCCTCGATGGCGTGCTTCATGGCCTGGGCCATCAGCACCGGCTGCCCGGCATGGGCGATGGCACTGTTCATCAGCACCGCCTCGCAGCCCAGTTCCATGGCGATGGTGGCGTCGGAGGCGGTACCGACCCCGGCATCCACCAGCACCGGCACCGTCGACTCCTCGAGGATGATGCGCAGGTTGTAGGGATTGCAGATGCCGAGCCCAGTGCCGATCAGGCCGGCCAGGGGCATCACCGCGATGCAGCCGATCTCGGCCAGCTGGCGGGCAATGATCGGGTCGTCGCTGGTGTAGACCATGACCTCGAAACCTTCACTGACCAGCACCTCGGCGGCCTTGATGGTCTCGATGACGTTAGGGAACAGGGTCTTCTGGTCGGCCAGCACTTCCAGCTTCACCAGCTTGTGGCCGTCGAGCAGCTCACGGGCCAGGCGGCAGGTGCGCACCGCTTCCTCGGCGGTGTAGCAACCAGCAGTGTTCGGCAGGATGGTGTAGCGATCCGGGCTGATCACCTCGAGCAGGTTCGGCTCGCCAGGGTTCTGGCCGATGTTGGTGCGGCGCACGGCCACGGTGACGATCTCCGCGCCGGAGGCTTCGATGGCCGCACGGGTCTCGTCCATGTCCTTGTACTTGCCGGTGCCCACCAGCAGGCGCGACTGGTAGGTGCGGCCGGCCAGGGTGAACGGCTTGTCGATCGGGGCAGAGCTCATGGGCGGTTCCTCAGGGTCGAGACGGGCGGATCGGGCGGTCGAAGGGTCGGCGCTAGCCGCCACCGATGGCATGGACCACTTCGACCCGATCGCCCTCGGTGAGCGCGGTGCTGGCGAACTGGCTGCGCGGTACGATTTCCAGGTTGAGCTCCACCGCAACACGGCGGCCGCCCAGCTGCAGGCGCTCGATCAGGTCGGCCAGGCTCTGGCCGGCAGGCAGTTCACAGGGTTCGCCGTTCAACTGGATGTGCATGGGCAGGGTCATCGGCTGGCTGGGCCGGGCATTCTAGCGCCGAACCCGGGCCCCGACCAAGCCGCCGGTCATGGCGTAGGGCGCAGGCGCAGCGCCGCCATCCCGAGCAGGAGCCAGCCGGCCATCAGGCAGACGCCGCCGATGGGTGTGATCATGCCCAGCCGACCGAGGCCGCTCAGGGTCAGCAGGTAGAGGCTGCCAGAGAACAACAGGATGCCGAGGCCGAACAGGGCGCCCGCAGCGAGCAGGAGGCGACTCTGCAGCCTGAGCGCGAGCAGTCCCGCGCCCAGCAAGGCCAGGGCGTGAATCTGCTGGTAATGGACGCCGGTCTGGAACACCTCCAGATAGGCCGGGGTGAGCCGGCCACGCAGGCCGTGGGCAGCGAAGGCGCCAAGGCCGACGCCGGTAAGGCCGGACAGCGCCGCGAGCATGAGAAAGACGCGAGCCATGGGGATCCTGAAGCGGCTGGGGGATTGCAGTGTACCCAGCCTCGCCGCCGCGCTGTATATACTGCGCGCTTTCACCGCTGCGCCGACGACATGTTCCGATCCCTGCTGTTTCGCCTGGCCAAGGTCCTGCTCCTGCTGGTGGCGCTCTCGATGCTGCTGGTGCTGCTGCTGCGCTGGGTACCACCGCCCTTCACCGCACTGATGGTGGAGCGCAAGATCGAATCCTGGACCAGCGGCCAGGCGATCGATCTGCAGCGCACCTGGCGCCCCTGGGAGGAGTTGCCGGACGACCTGAAGATGGCGGTGATCGCGGCCGAGGACCAGCATTTCGCCGAGCACTGGGGCTTCGACCTGGCGGCGATTCGTGCGGCCATGGCGCACAACGTTGGCGGCGGCTCGTTGCGTGGTGGCAGCACCCTGAGCCAGCAGGTGGCCAAGAACCTCTTTCTCTGGTCGGGCCGCAGCTGGCTGCGCAAGGGCTTCGAGGCCTGGTTCACACTCCTGATCGAAGGTCTCTGGCCCAAACAGCGGATTCTCGAGGTGTACCTGAACAGCGTCGAGTGGGGCCCGGGCATCTTTGGCGCCGAGGCCGCCGCGCAGCATCACTTCGGGGTCGGCGCGCCCTACCTGTCCAACCGCCAGGCCGCGCTGCTGGCCGCGGTGCTGCCTAATCCGCGGGTCTGGAGCGCCAGCCGCCCCAGCGACTACATCAACCGTCGCGCCAGCTGGATCTCCCAGCAGATGCGCCAGCTCGGCGGCAGCCGCTACCTGCTTCGCCTGCAGGAAACCGACCAGCGGCGGCTCTGAAAGCAGCATGGCACTTGGCTGCCATCTGTCCTAATGTGAAAACAAGGCGTCGCGCGAGGCGCGCCGAGAGTATCATCCGCCCTTCCTTTCTTCATGAAGTGCCTCGTGCGGGGATATGAAGACATGCATGCGAAACTGTTGCGACTCTGCCTCGGCTATTGCCTGCTGGCACTGGCGTGGGTGCTGACGAGCGACCTGCTGCTTGCCCACTGGGTCGAGGATCCGGTCACGGGCGAACACCTGCAACTGGTCAAGGGCAGCGGTTTCATCCTGTTCACCGCCCTCCTGCTGTACCTGCTCGGCCGACACTACCTGGCCGCGCTGGAAGCACAGCAGGCGGCGCGGCGCGAACATGAGACCTACCTGCGCAACGCCGCGGCGGTGTTCGAGAGTACCCAGGAAGGCGTGGTGGTCACCGACGCCGAGCAGCGCATCATTCACGTCAACCCGGCGCTGTGCACCATTACCGGCTACAGCGAGGCGGACGTGATCGGCCAGACGCCCAGGCTGTTCTGCTCGGGACGTCACGATGCGGCCTTCTACCGCATCATGTGGAACGCGCTGCGTGACCAGCACTGCTGGAGCGGCGAGATCTGGAATCGCCGCAAGAGCGGCGAGATCTATCCGCAATGGCAGAACATCCGTGCCATCCATGACGAACAGGGCGAGGTCAGCCATTACGTCGCGGTGTTTTCGGACATCACCCTGCTCAAGCGCTCCCAGGAAGAGATCACCCACCTGGCGCACTACGACCAGCTGCTCGACCTGCCCAACCGGCTGCTGTTCATCGAGCGCACCCGGCAGGAACTGGAACGCAGCACTTCCGGGCAGGGCCAGACCGGCGGCGCCCTGCTGCTGATCGACCTCGACCACTTCAAGGACATCAACGAAAGCCTCGGTCACAACCTCGGCGACAGCCTGCTCAAGCTCGTCGCCGAGCGCCTGCGCCTGCACCAGCAGGACGAGATGACCCTGGCCCGGCTTGGTGGGGACGAGTTCGCCCTGCTCTGCCAGGGCTATACCGCCGAGCGCGCCGCCGCGCTGGCGCTGCGCCTGCTCGACTGCCTCGATCCGCCGTTCAGTCTCTGCGGCCAGGAGCTTTTCATCAGCGCCAGCATCGGCATCGTCTTCTACCCCAACGACGCCCAGGACGTGGAGCAACTGCTGCGCAACGCCGACTCGGCGCTGTTCAAGGCCAAGGGCTCGGGTCGTTCCACCTACGCCTTCTACAGCCAGGACCTGACCAATCAGGCACGCCAGCGCGTCGAGCTGGGTACCGCCTTGCGCCAGGCTCTCGAACAGCGACAGCTGGTGGCCTATTACCAGCCGGTGCACTGCCTGCGCGACGGCCGCATCATCGGCTTCGAGGCACTGGTGCGCTGGGATCATCCCGACCACGGATTGATCTCCCCCGCGGCGTTCATCCCCGCCGCCGAGGAAAGCGGGCTGATCTCCAGCATCGATCGCTGGATGTTGCAGCAGGCCTGCCGGCAGATACGCGGATGGCTCGACAGCGGGCGCTCGCTGGACTTTGTCGCGGTGAACATCTCCAGCCGGCTGTTCACCCGCGGCGAGCTGGACCTGCATGTATCCCAAGTGCTCGCCGAGAGCCGCCTGGAGCCTGGTTATCTGATGCTGGAAATCACCGAGAGCGCGGTAATGGAGGACGCCGATGCCGCGATGATCATTCTCGACCGCCTGCGCGAGCTGGGCGTGCGACTGGCCATCGATGATTTTGGCACAGGCTACTCGTCCCTCGCGCGGCTCAAGCGGATGCGAGTGCACAAGCTGAAGATCGACCAGGGCTTCGTGCGCGGCCTGCCGCACGACCCGGAAAACGCCGCCATCACCCGTTCGGTCATCGGCCTGGCGCACAACCTGGGGCTGAGCGTGGTGGCAGAGGGAGTGGAGACCGCCGAACAGGCAGCCTTCCTGCTCGAAGAGGGCTGCGACCTGGGCCAGGGCTTCGGTTTTGGCCGCCCCTGCGCGCCCGAGCGCATCGAATGGGACCTCGAGCGCATGCACTACGGCCAGACCCGCCTGGCGCTTCCCTAGTCGCGGCGAACCCGCTGGCCCGTCACGGGTCAAAAAAAGCTGTCAGCCACCGACGCTTCGCTGGTAGCGTTTCCCGCATGAGCTACCCCAGATCCGATTCCGGCGCGTCGACATGGCGCGCATTGTTCAGTCGGCGCAGCGCTCTGGCCTGGCTGGTCCTGTGCACCGCCCTGCTCGCCCAGCTCGCCGTGTACCTGCACCTGCGCCATCAGGAGCGCGAGGCCGCTGGCCAGCAGTTTGCGCTGATTGCCGATCGTATCACCGAGTCCATCGGCCGCCGCCTGGCCTTCCACGAACAGATCCTGCTCGCTGGCGCGGCGCTGTTCGAGCTGCATGGCGAGGTCAGTCGTCAACAGTGGCAAGGCTACGTCGAACGCCTGGCGCTGAGCGAGCGCTACCCGGGCATCCAGGGTGTCGGCTTCAGCCGGGTGGTGCCGGCGGCGGAGCGGGCCGCGCACCTGGAGGGCATCCGCGCCGAGGGCTTTCCCGACTACGCCATCTATCCGCCGGGCGAGCGCGAGCTGTACATGCCCATCGTCTATCTCGAACCCTTCAGCGGCCGCAACCTCACCGCGTTCGGCTACGACATGTACTCCGAGCCGATACGCCGCCAGGCCATGCAGCGCGCGGGCGAGACCGGCGAGCCGAGCATCACCGGGAAGGTAGTGCTGGTGCAGGAGATCCAGGGACCGGTGCAGGCCGGCCTGCTGATGTACGTGCCGGTTTACCGGCAGGACGCCTCGCTCGACGGAGCGATGGCGCGCATGCAGGCCTTGCGCGGCTTCGTCTACAGCCCTTATCGGGTGGATGACCTGATGCGCGGCATTCTCGGCGCCGCCGACCTGTCGCTGGACCTGACCATCTACGCCAGCGACCGGCTCGATCCACTCCAGCAGATCTACACCACACGCCCGGCCGACCTCGACCACAAGCCACGCTTCGCGCTGTTGCGCCAGCTCGAGCATCATGGTCAGACCTGGACGCTGCAGCTCGGCAGCCTGCCGGATTTCGAGTCCGAGGCCCCTTTGCGCGGGCCGTTGGTCGTCCTGCTGGGTACCGCTCTTGGCCTGCTGCTGTTCTTTCTCACCTTTACCCTGCTGTCGCGCCAATCGCGTGCCGAAGCCCTGGCGCGGCGCATGACCGAGGACACCCGGCAGAGCCGCCAGGCCTTGCGCCAGAGCGAGGAGCGCCTGGCCCTGGCGCTCAAGGGGAGCAACGACGGCCTGTGGGACATCAACCTCGAGGACCACAGCTTCTACGCTTCGCCCCGCGCCTGGCAGATCCTCGGCTATCCGCCGCATGATCAGCCGGCCGGCGCGCCAAGCTGGGAACGCCTGATGTCGCCAGAGGACCTGGCGGCGGGTCGCGAGGAGCTGACAACGATCCTCTCCTCGACAAGCAATCACTTCACCTCCGAAGCGCGTCTGCTGCACTGCGACGGTCACCGGGTGCCGACCCTGCTGCGCGGCTTTGTCCAACGCGACTCGCATGATCGCCCGCTGCGCGTCAGCGGCACCATCATGGACCTGACAGAGCGCAAGCGTATCGAGCAGTTGAAGCGCGAATTCGTCTCCACCGTGAGTCACGAACTACGCACGCCGCTGACCTCCATCCGCGGTTCGCTGGGGCTGATCACCGGCGGCGCGCTCGGTGAGGTGCCGGAGACCATGAGGCCACTGCTGGACATCGCCCACCAGAACAGCCTGCGCCTCAGCCACCTGATCAACGACCTGCTCGATCTGGAGAAGATGGAGGCAGGCAAGATGCGCTTTAGCCTGGCCGACGAGTCGCTGGGGCCGCAGCTGGAAGAGGCGCTGGACGCCGCCGAAAGCTTTGCCGCCGAGCACCAGGTCGGCTGCAGGCTGAGCGGCGAGGTGCCACAGAGCTGCTGCGTGCGGGTCGACGCCCAGCGCCTGCAACAGGTGCTGGGCAACCTGCTGTCGAATGCCATCAAGCACTCGCCACCCGGCAGCGAGGTGGTGGTCGGCTGCACCCCGGGCGACTCGCGTGTACGTGTCAACATCAGTGACACCGGCCCGGGCATTCCCGAAACATTTCATGAGCGCATGTTCACCCGCTTCGCCCAGGCCGACAGCTCCGACAGCCGGACCATGGGCGGCAGCGGCCTGGGCCTGGCCATCAGCAAGGAGCTGATCGAACGCATGGGCGGCACCATCGGCTTCGACACCCGTGCCGGCGAAGGCACCACCGTCTGGTTCGAGTTGCCGACCCAGGATGCGCTGACCAGCGAAGACGACCCCGACCAACCGCGCCTGCTGGTGATAGAGGACGAGCCGGACACCGGTCGCCTGCTGCACATGATGCTGCGCAACGCAGGCTATGCGGTGGACCGGGTGCAGAGCCTGCACGCCGCCCGGGAGCGAATCCTGAGCCAGAGCTACGCCGCGCTAACCCTCGACCTGCACCTGCCCGACGGCAACGGCCGCGAACTGATCGAAGAGCTGCGCCGCGATCCGGCGACCCGCCGCTTGCCCATCGTGGTGATTTCCGCGGCCAACAACTTCCGCGTGCCGGAAGACGACCCGTACCTGAGCTGGCTGCACAAGCCCATCAGCGATGCGCAGCTTCTCACCGCCCTTGGGCGGGTGCTGGAGGTGGGGGTGGTGGGGTAGGCAGCAAGCTGAGGGCTGAGGGCTGAGGGCTGAGGGCAAGAGCCTGTGGACGAGAGCGGAGATGGCAAGCGTCGTGGCGGTCCGATCGTACTCAGTGGAACTCGCGCCGGCACCGTCTCTCTGAACATCACAATCGCCATCAACCGGGAGAACCGACATGAAAAAAACCGCATCGGCCATGTGGCAGGGTGGACTGAAGGACGGCAAGGGCACGATCAGCACCGAGAGCGGCGCCCTGCAGAACAACCCCTACGGCTTCAATACCCGCTTCGAGGACTCCCCGGGCACCAACCCCGAAGAACTCATCGGGGCGGCGCACGCCGGCTGCTTTTCCATGGCCTTCGCCAACATGCTCGGCCAGGAGGGACTGACGCCCGAGCAGATCGAGACCGCAGCCGAGGTCACCCTGGACAAGACCGACGCCGGTTTCACCATCACCGCCATCGCCCTGACCTTGAAGGCCCGCGTGCCCGGCGCCGATGAGGCCAAATTCCAGGAAATTGCCAACAAGGCCAAGGAAGGCTGCCCGGTATCGCGGGTACTCAACGCCCAGATCAGCCTCGACGCCCAGTTGCTGAGCTGAGGCCCCGTCCCCGCTTCACCGGCGGGGACAAGCCCATTGCTGCCGGGCGCGCCGGCTGCCTGGAATCGCCTCCCCTTCCGCCCATCACAGTACCCCTCCAGTCACCTGTTCGGCATCATGAACAACCAGACCATGCTGGCGGTGTCGCTGTTCGTGTTCATGGATGTGATGCTGGAAAAATCGCAGGTCGCCGAAGACCTGCTCGAAGCTGATCGAGGACGCGCTCCGCCAGCTGCCCGGCGCTCCTCCGTTCGGCTTCTCGCTGTTCTACGGCCCCTAGCACCGATAAGGCGAGGATTGGCGTTTTTCCGCCGCGGGCTATCTAATGGCCTCAACGGACAAGAGGAGCACTATCGATGGCCAGCGACGCCCTACGGATCGAACGCCAGACGCGGGATGCCCTGACCTGCTGGAAGATCGGCCTCGGCGACGCCGAACTGCTGGTGGCCGAACAGGGCGCCCAGCTCTTGAGCTACGGCCGACGCGGCGAGAAGCCGTTGATCTGGCTCAGCGAAGAGGCGGCGTTCCAGGCCGGACAATCACTGCGCGGCGGCGTACCGCTGTGCTGGCCCTGGTTCGGCGATCTTTCACGCAACCCGGCGGCGGTCCGCGACCTGCATCCGGACCCGGCCCAGGCGCCCTTCCATGGCCTGGTGCGCAACCTGCCCTGGCAGCTCGAGGAAATCCGCAGCGAAGATGGCGCGGCGACTCTCGAATTCCTGACGCGGCCTGCCGAGGGGCTCGAAGGCTGGCCGCCTGGTCTTCTACCACGGCTCAGCCTGCGCCTCGACGGTCGCCTGAGCCTGACCCTGAGCAGCCACAACGCCGGAAGCCGCTCGCTGGCGCTGAGCCAGGCACTGCACAGCTATCTTCCAGTCGGCGATATCGCCAGGGCGAGCATTCCGGCGCTGGACGGCTGCCGTTATCTCGACACCCTTGATGATTGGGCCGAGCGGCGCCAGCAGGGCCCAGTGACCTTTACCGGCGAAACCGACCGCATCTACCTGGACACCCCGGCGCTGCTTGAGCTCCACGACCATGCCTGGGGCCGGCGGATCTGCCTCGAGGCACGGGGATCGCGCTCGGCCATCGTCTGGAACCCCTGGATCGACAAGGCCCGGCGCCTCTCGCAGTTCGCCGACGACGCTTGGCAGGGCATGCTCTGCATCGAGACGGCCAATGTCATGGACGATGCCGTCGAGTTGGCCCCCGGAGAAACAGCGGCCATCGGCTTCAGCCTGTGGAGCGAGCCGCTATAGGCGCCCCTATTCCCACGACCTTTTTTTCCTGCCGGGACAACCCGGCTGAGCAGGAGAACACCATGCAACTGGACGACACCACGCTGTTCCGCCAACAAGCCTTCGTCGACGGCCAGTGGCTGGACGCCGACAGCGGCGCAACCCTCGAGGTGCTCAACCCGGCCAGCAACGATGCACTGGGCACGGTGCCCAGGATGGGTGCCGAGGAGACCCGCCGGGCAGTGGCCGCCGCCGAACGAGCCCTGCCCGCGTGGCGCAGCCTCACCGCCAAGGAGCGGGCACAGAAGCTACGCCGCTGGTACGAACTGATCATGATGCACCAGGATGACCTGGGCCGGCTGATGACCCTGGAGCAGGGCAAGCCACTGGCCGAGGCCAAGGGCGAAATCACCTACGCCGCCTCCTTCATCGAGTGGTTCGCCGAAGAGGCCAAGCGGGTCTACGGCGACACCATCCCCGCGCATCAGGGCGACAAGCGCATCATCGTCATCAAGCAGCCGATCGGTGTCTGCGCCGCCATCACCCCCTGGAACTTCCCGGCGGCGATGATTACCCGCAAGGCCGGCCCGGCGCTGGCTGCCGGCTGCACCCTGGTGGTAAAGCCGGCCAGCCAGACGCCCTTCTCCGCCCTCGCCTTGGCCGAACTCGCTGACCGCGCCGGGATTCCCAAGGGCGTGCTCAATGTGATAACCGGCTCGGCCGGCGACATCGGCAACGAACTCACCGCCAACCCGGCGGTGCGCAAGATATCCTTTACCGGCTCCACCGAGATCGGCGCTCGGTTGATGGCCCAGAGCGCACCGGGGATCAAGAAGGTTTCGCTCGAACTGGGTGGCAACGCACCCTTCATCGTGTTCGATGACGCCGACCTCGACGAGGCGGTCAAGGGTGCCCTGGCCTCGAAGTACCGCAATGCCGGGCAGACCTGCGTCTGCGTCAACCGTATCTATGTGCAGGACGGCGTCTACGACGCCTTTGCCGAGAAATTCAAGGCGGCGGTGGCCGGGCTGCAGGTCGGCAACGGCCTGGACGACGGCGTCGAGATCGGCCCGCTGATCGACGACCGCGCCACCGGCAAGGTCCGCGAGCACATCGACGACGCCCTGTCCCGGGGTGCCGAACTGGCGCTCGGCGGCAAGGCCCACAGCCTCGGCGGCAGCTACTTCGAGCCCACCGTACTGGTCAATGTGCCGCATGATGCCAAGGTGGCCAAGGAAGAAACCTTCGGTCCCCTCGCGCCGCTGTTTCGCTTCAGCGATGAGGCCGAGGCCATCGCCCTGGCCAATGACACCGAGTTCGGCCTGGCCTCCTATTTCTACGCCCGCGACCTCAGCAGGGTGTTCCGCGTCGCCGAAGCCTTGGAGTACGGTATGGTTGGCATCAATACCGGGCTGATTTCCACGGAAGTGGCGCCGTTCGGTGGGGTAAAATCTTCCGGGCTCGGCCGCGAGGGTTCCAAGTACGGCATCGACGACTACCTCGAGATGAAGTACCTCTGCCTCGGCCTGTAACCGTCCCCCTCCGTGCAGGAGGGGTCTCTCGTCCTCTTGCGAGTCCATCGTGTCCGTCACTCTTGCACCCGTGCTGGTCGTCTGCCCCGACAGCGGTCCCGGCGACCAGCTGACCCGACTGGTCGAGGCGTTGCGCCCAGGCACCCCAGTCATTCGTCACAGCGTGGGCCAGCAGGCCCTCGACACCCTCCAGCGTATCGCTCCGAGCCTGGCGATGATCGACCTCAATCTGCCGGACATGAGCGGATTGGCGCTGCTGCGCGAGATACGCCGCGGTGGACCCGGTAGCCGCCTGCCCTGCATTCTCATCAGTGAACAGGTCGATGCCGCCAGCGTCCGCGCGGCGCTGCCCTACGCACCAGCGGCCTACCTCGCCCGGCCAATCGACGAGCAGGACCTGAAGCGACGCCTCGCCGTCCTGCTGCCCGAGGCTGCCGCCACCCCGCCGATGTCGCCCTTGTCGCTGGATGACTACCTGTCCGGCCTGCGCGAGAACAACCCTGGTGGCCCCCTGCTGGAGCAAGTGCGTGACGCCACCAGCCGTTGCATGCAGAGCGACGAGCAGGATCTGAACGCCCTCGAGCGGCTGTTCCGTGGCGACCCGCAGACCACCGCGCGGCTGATCCATGCCGCCAACAGCGCGGCGGCGCGCCAGCCCACCAGTTGCCAGACCCTGTCCCAGGCACTGGCGCGGCTGGGGGTGAAACGCTCGTTGAATCTGGTGCTGCGCCTGCTCATCGAGCGCAACGCCCAGCTGGCCGACGCGCGACTGGCCAAGCAGGCCGCGGAGTGCTGCCGGGAAGCAGCCCAGGCAGCCGAAGCCGCCGGCTGGCTGGCGCGCCAGTTACGTCTGGATGCCGAGCTCTGCTACACCGCCGGGCTACTCCACAATCTGGGCGAACTGGCCGTGCTGCGAGCGCTCCAGGGCTGGCTAGACGAAGGTGGCGAGCTGCACGAAAGGGACATCGAGCGGGCCCTGCGTGGGCAGGGAGCGGGTTTCGGCTCGGCCCTGCGCACCCAGTGGCGACTGCCCCTCGGCCTGCGCCAGCTGATCGGTGCCTATTACGCCTACAATGCTGCCGGGGTACTCTCGCGCGAGGCGCTGGTGCTCAACCTTACCCGGGAACTGCTGCAGCTTCCCGTCGAACGCGACCCGGCTAGCCTGGTGGAAACCAGCCGCACGGTTCGCATGCTGGCCCTCGACCCGGGAGTGCTGCGTCGCGTGCCGCTGGGCCGGGGAGATACCCCTCGCGGCGCTACAACAGTTGCCGATAGGGAAACTGGCAGGGCTTGAAGATCCGATTGAAATAGCCACCCGGAGACTCGGCTTGCAAGAGGTTCAGCACCAGTTGCTCAGGCACCTGTTCGTAGCAATAGACCGAACCGCTGTGAAACTCGATTTCCAGCAGGTGGGTTTCCGGGTCGTAGCCCAGCGCGCGGATGCTGCTGGAATTGATCAGGGCTCTATTCATGCGGCGGGATCCTTGGTAAATCCTTCGGATTGCATGCGCCAGAGCGCGTCGAAGGCGCCCTTTCGCTGACGCAGTTCATACGGCGCTCCGTCCTCGACGATGCGTCCGTGCTGCAGCACCAGGATGCGGTCGAAGGTGGACAGCGTGGACAGCCGGTGGGCCACCGCCAGCACCGTGCGGCCCTGCACCAGCTTGTTCAGCGCCGCCTGGATTTCGGCCTCGGACTCGGTATCCAGTGCCGAGGTGGCCTCGTCGAGAATCAGGATGGGCGCGTCCTTGAGAAAGGCCCGAGCGATACCCAGGCGCTGGCGCTGGCCCCCCGACAGCATCACCCCACGCTCACCCACCAGGGTGTCATAACCTTCGGGCAGCTCGCTGATGAAACCATGGCAGAACGCATGCCGCGCGGCCTGCTCCACTTCCGCATCGCTGGCCTGCGGGCGCCCGTAGCGGATGTTCTCGCGGATGCTGCGGTTGAACAGGGCGGTCTCCTGCGGCACCACGGCGATGCGCTCGCGCAGGCTGTCCTGGCTGACCCGGCAAATGTCCTGGCCATCGATCAGGATGCGCCCGGCCTGCACATCATCGAGCCGCTGTACCAGGCTGATGAGGGTCGACTTGCCGGCGCCCGAGGCGCCGACGATGCCCACCTTCTGCCCGGCCGGGATATCCAGATCGAAGCCATCGAAGATCGGGCTGCGACCGGCATAGCCATAGCGCATCCCGTCGAACTGGATATGCCCGCTGGCCAGGCGCAGCGGATCCTGGGCGTCTTCCAGCGCATGGGGCTGGTTGATGATGTCGAGGGTATCGGCGATGGCACCGATCTGCTGGGTGGCATCCACCAGCGCCAGGGCCAGGTCGCGCGAGCCGTGCAGGATGCGAAAGGTGAGCGCGCTGACCAGTACCACGTCACCGGCCGTGACCGCGCCACGCTGCCACAGAAGGATGGCCCAGACCAGCATGCCGCCGGCCATCACCGCCAGACAGATGTCGTGCAGTACCCGGGCCTTTTCAAGGTACATCCAGCTGCGTCGCTGGGCCCGGGCCTCGTAGCCGATTTCCCGCGCCAGGCGTTCGCTTTCGCGGTCGCGGGCGGAAAACGCCTTGATGGTCCAGACATTCGAGACCGCGTCCACCAGTTCGCCGCCGACTCGCGCCGACTGGGCGGCGAAGCGCTGATGTTTGTGCCGACCACGGATGCCGAAGCCGGTGATCATCAGCGCCACCAGCACCACGAAGCCCACCAGCGCCAGTGCCATGCGCATATCCACCAGCAGCAGCACCACCACCGCCCCGATGAAGTCGACCACCGGCGGCAGGATCTTCCACGCCAGGCCGCCATAGATGGCTCCGGCCGAGCCACCTACCGCAGAGATGCGGTTGCCCAGCGAGCCGGCGAAGTGCTCGTTGAAATAACGCATCGGGTGGCCGGTTAGATAGCGGAACAGATCCACGCGAATATCCACGCAGCTGGCGATCACGGTGCGACAGCCAAGCCAGCCACCCAGCCGCCAGAAGATGTTTTCCGCGACGATCAGTCCGAGAAACAGCCACAGCGGCAACCATACATTGACTGCACCGGGCTCGCCGGACATGGCGTCCACGAGCAGCTTCATGCCGTATTGGACAGCCACCGCACAGGATGCGGCGGCGATGATCAGGATCAGCAGGCCGCTGAAATGGAGGGGCCGGTTGGCCACGTAGTACCAGAGAAAGGGCAACGGCTGCCGCGGCAACGGCCGGTCACGGCGCGCCCGCGCAGCAGCCGCGGCGTTCACCCGAGCGACGCCTTGGCGGTTTTCGCCAGTTCGGCGAAGCGCGCCTGTTGCCGGTGCAGTTCATCGGCGAGGCCCGGGTGCAGCGGGCGAATGCCCTCCGAGTCGGGGAAACCGTAAAGGCCGGTCGGGCAATGGCGGTCGTTTTCCCAGCCGGGGTAGTCCAGCACCGGATAGAGGCAGATGCCTTCGACCGGCACGCCGCGCGCCTGCGCCATCGCCACCTGCTCGCTGACATAGCCCAGCCACTCCCCGCGCAGGTCGCCCTCCGCGCCGGTCTCGGCAACCAGGATCGGCCGCCCGTAGCGCTTGTGGATCTCGCTGAGGATGCCACTGAACGGCCGGTAATCGGGATGGCCCACGGGAATGGTGTCGCCGCCCAGGTACCACTGGTTATCCGAGTAGTAGTTCACGCCAATGATGTCGAGATACTCCGGCTTGCCGCCCATACCCGGCCAGAGTCGTCCGGATAACAAGTCCCAGCCGTCGAACTGGGCCTGGCGGCAGTTCTCCGCCTCGCGTTGCGGCCCGGGGCGTACCGAGGTCGCGCGCACGTGGATGACCGGATCGACCTGGACGAAGCGTGCCCGTCGGTCCACCTCGCGAATGGCATCGATGGCGGCCATACTGGCGCGCACCAGCTGGTGCTTCAGTTCCAGCCCTCGGCCACGGCCCATGGGGTTCATCATCGCCATGTCGCCGCCGGCCCAAGACCAGAAGGAGATCTCGTTGATCGGTGCATAGAAGGGCACGGCGTCGCTGTGGTCGGCCACCAACCGTGCCGCGGCGGCGGCGAAACGGGCAAAGCGCTCGACGAACTCGGGGCGCCAGATGTCGATGTCGTCAGGCCAGCCGTAATGGCACAGGTCCCAGATCACCTGGGTTTCCCGCTCAGCGGCCGCCTGCACCTGCGGCAGCACGCTGGACCAGTCGTACTGGCCGGGAACCCGCTCGATCAGGTGCCAGCGAAAGCCATCGCGCACGCCGCGGATGCCGTGCAGGCGGAGGCTGGTAAGGTCCTGAGCGGCCCAGCGGTCATGGCCTGTAGCGGCCAGCATGTCGAGTCGGCGCCCGTCGGCCCGGCGGTGCGTCGAACATTCGAAGCCGCCAAGAAAAAAACTGTCGAAGAGGGTCGGTCGATGCATGAAGTCTCCTGGCCGGCAGCAAACCCCGCCGGCAGCGCATTATGGACGGCATCAGGCGAGCACAGGAGCACCCGCTCGACACACGGCGCTCAAAGCGCCTGTTTGATCCGCGGCTCCGCAGGGGCGGCAAAGGATTGCTCGCCCTCCTCGATCCGCTTGTACAGGGCCAGCGCCTGCCCCACCACCTGGTCCATGTTGTAGTACTTGTAGGTACCGAGACGGCCGAGGAAGGTCACCCCCGGGGTCTGCTCGGCGAGCTTCTGGTAACGCTTGTAGAGCTCGGCATTTTCCGGTCGCGGGATCGGGTAGTAGGGATCCCCCTCGGCCGATGGGAATTCGTAGGTGATGCTGGTCTTGGGATGCTCCTGCCCGGTCAGGTGCTTGTACTCGCTGATGCGGGTATAGGGCACGTCCTCGCTGGGGTAGTTGACCACCCCGACGTCCTGGAACCAGGCCTGGTCTCGGCTCTCATGCTGGAACCTGAGCGAGCGGTAGGGCAGTTTGCCGTAGCGGAAGTCGAAGTATTCGTCGATCGGCCCGCAGTACACCAGGTGGCGATAGAGCACCTCTTCGCGGATCTCGCGGTAATCGGTGTTGAGCATCACCTTGATGTTGGGGTGATCGAGCATCCGCTCGAACATTCGCGTGTAGCCATGCTTGGGCATCTGCTGGAAGCTGTCGCCGAAATAGCGGTCATCGGCGTTGGTTCGGGTCGGCACCCGCGAGGTCACCATCTTGTCCAGCTGCGAGGGATCGAGGCCCCACTGCTTGCGGGTGTAACCACGGAAGAACTTCTCGTACAGCTCTCGGCCGATCCCGTTGACCACCACGTCTTCGCTGGTCTTTATGTCTTCCACCGGCTCGGCACGGCTGGCGAGGAAGGCCGCCGCTTCCTCTTCGGTGGAAAGATTCAGATCGTACAGCCTGTTCAGCGTGGTCATGTTGATCGGGATCGGCACCTGCTGGCCGTCCACCTCCGCCAGAACCCGATGCTCATAGGCGCGCCATTCGGTGAAACGGGAGAGATAATCGACGATCCGCTGGGAGTTGGTATGGAAGATGTGAGGACCGTAGCGATGGATCAGCACACCGGTATCGTCGTAATGATCGTAGGCATTGCCGCCGATGTGCGGCCGCCGATCAACCACCAGCACACGCTTGTTCATCCCTGCGGCAAGCCGCTCGGCCAGTACGCTGCCGGCGAAACCAGCCCCGACGATCAGGTAGTCGAAGCCTTGCGGACATCGCTCGGGCCCACGGCCGCCACCGGCTGCGCGCTCTGGGTGGCCATCCTGCGGTTTCACATCGAACATGTCATTTTCTCCTTCATCAGGGACCAGGTGAATTCCCAGGACATGTCGCCCAGGATGCCGTCGGCGGTTTCCAGCAATCGATCAGGCTCTGCAGCGTCAGCCAGGGCTTCTGCTGCGGCCTCGACGAAGGCTTCCGGCGAGTCGGCGATGCGCACGATGCCGGTGTCGCCATAGGTCCGAACCACGTCGATGATCGGGGTGGACACCACCGGGCAGCCGCCGGCCAGGTATTCGGGGGTCTTGGTCGGGCTGATGAAGCGCGTCGATTCGTTCAGGGCGAACGGCATGATCGCCACGTCCCAGCCGGCCAGGTATTGCGGCAGGTCGTCGTAGGCCTTGGCGCCGAGGTAGTGAATGTTGTCGCGCCGCGGCAGCTCGGCCGGGTCGATCTTGACCACCGGTCCTAACAGGACGATCTGCCAGTCAGGCCGCATATCCGCGACTTTTTCCAGGAGATCGAGGTCGAGTCGCTCATCGATCACCCCGTAGTAACCCAGCCGGGGAAAGCCGATCCGGGCCTGGTCCTCGGGGTCCTGCTGCGGCTGCCGGGCGGAGGCGAAATGCTCCACGTCAACGCTGCTGGGAAAGGGATGAACGTTGTCGTGACGCTCGCGCTTGGCCTCATAGAGGCTGTAACCGCCGGTGAACACCAGCTCGGCCCGGCGCAGCAGTTCGGTCTCACGTTCGATCAATTCGGGCGGGGCGCCGCGAAAGGCCGAGAGCTCGTCCATGCAGTCATAGACGGTCAGGCGTGGCCACAGATGGTCGGAGAACGCCAGGCTCATGGGGGTGTAGTACCAGAGCAGCAGCTCATTACCCACGCCCAGCTTGTCCAGATATCCGTTGAGCAATTCGCGCTGGTCCCGCTCGCTCGCCTCGCCAGCGCGGCCCTCTGGCAGCCGCGGCACCAGGACCTGCACGCCGCTGGCATCGGGACGGACTTCCAGCCAGGGCTCGGCGGCCTCGGTGGTGATGGGCTCTTCCCAGAACAGCAGATTGTAGTCCCGGGCGAAGCGCGACATCAGGTGCTGGGGGCGCTGGTAGACGAAGCTCCATCGCAGGTGTGAGAGACAGAGTAAGGTCGGCAAACTGTCGTCGAAAACCACTTCCACCGGATTCTCGCCACGGTTGTTCGTCTTGCCAATGTCGTACTGGAAGGGACCGGCCCAACTCATGGTGTCGTTCTCCGGATTGTGTAGGCCAGGCGCTCCATCAGGCGTTCCAGCTAAGCCTCCTGGCGCGCCCCTGTGCGACGATTCATGGGCGTTTCGGCGCAATGTCTGACCTTTTGGTTAGGACATGCTGCGCGTCAATGGACGGTCAACCGGCACGGGAGGTTCCCAATCACTTGACAGGCGACCGGTTTCGGCTGTGTGCCTTCCTTCCAGGGAACTTGGCGGCATGCCATCGCTCCTACCCACACAGGAAACAAATCTTTACGGACGCGGAATGCCTGATTTTGCTGGCGAAGTTCCGTTGTCGTCCCCTTGAGTCGAACGCCCCGCAGTGCCGCCCAGCGCGGCCACCGCAACTTTCTGGCGTGCTCGAAAAACGTAGCGAACGGAGGACAACGGATGATCCTGGTAACAGGCGGAGCGGGATATATAGGGTCTCATGCGGTACTCGAGTTGCTGCAGGCGGGCCATGAGGTCCTGGTCCTGGACAACCTCTGCAACAGCTCGCGTACGGCACTGGCCCGTGTCGAGCGGATTGCCGGGCGCCCCGTCCAGTTCGTCCGCGGTGACGTGCGCAACCGTTCGATGCTCACCGCCCTGTTCGCCGCCTATCCGGTGACCGCGGTGCTGCATTTCGCCGGACTCAAGGCAGTCGGCGAAAGCGTGCGCGAACCGCTGCGCTACTACGAGACCAACGTCAGCGGCAGCATCGCGCTGTGCCAGGCCATGGCCGAGGCCGGCATCTTCAAGCTGGTGTTCAGCTCCTCGGCCACCGTGTACGGCGACGCCCAGCAAATGCCGATTACCGAGGAAGCGCCGACCGGACAGCCGACCAATCCCTACGGGCAATCCAAGCTCATGGCGGAAAATGTCCTGCACGGGCTGGCCGCCTCCGATCCGCGCTGGTCGATCGGCCTGATGCGCTACTTCAACCCCATCGGCGCCCATGAATCCGGACTGATCGGCGAAGATCCCAACGGTATCCCGAACAACCTGCTGCCCTACATGCTCCAGGTGGCGGTGGGCCGGCGAAAATCCCTGAGTGTGTTCGGCTCCGACTACCCAACCCCCGATGGCACCGGCATCCGCGACTACATTCATGTGGTCGATCTGGCCAAGGGGCATCTCAAAGCCCTCGAGCGGCTGGAACAGGTCCAGGGCGTTTCGGTCTGGAACCTCGGCACCGGTCTGGGCCATTCGGTGCTGGAGATGGTCTATGCCTTCGAGAAGGTGCTCGGCCGCGCCCTGCCCCACAGTTTCGAGCCACGCCGACCCGGCGACATCGCCCAGTGCTGGTCCGACCCGAGCAAGGCGCTCGCGGAACTGGGCTGGCGCGCCGAACGCGACCTCACCTGCATGCTGGCCGACGCCTGGCGCTGGCAAAGCCAGAATCCCCACGGCTACAGCGTCCCGCAAAAGGCCGCGGCCGACCTGGCCAGCTAGCCCGACATCTGCACGTCGAGCCAGTCGGCCAGACGCTGCGCGCGTCGGTCGCCGCCTCGCCTGGGCACCCACAACGCCAGACGCGCCCGCGTCTCGACGAAGCCCCAGGGCGCCAACAGCCGGCCAGAAGCCAGGTCATCGGCCACCAGTTGCTGCGGCGCGATGGCCACACCCAGCCCGGCCAGCGCCGCCTCCAGCAGATAATAGAGATGCTCGAAGCCCTGCCCGTAGCGCAGCCGATCAGCCGCAAGGCCCTGGCGCGCCGCCCATTCCGGCCAGGCTTGCGGACGCGAGGCGGTGTGCAGCAATCGCTCGTCCAGCAAGGCCTGGACCGGCGCCCGGGCCAGCCGCCCGGCGCCCGGCAGCAAGGGGCTGAGCACCGGCCCAATGCGTTCGGCAGCGAGCTCGAACACCTGCATGTCCGCCGGCCAGGGCGGTTCGGCATACCGGAGCGTGGCATCCAGCCCGGCCCGGCGCGGGTCCAGCTCGCCCTCGCTGGCGGATAACTGCAGCCTCAGCTCGGGCAGCTCCCGATTGAGCTGGTCCAGACGCGGGATGAACCAGCGCGCCAGCAGGCTCCCCGGACAACCGAGCACGAAGGGCGCTTCGGCGGTCTGGCGCTGCAGCGCCTCGCAGGCCTCGCGCAACCGGCCGAACGCCTCGCCTGTGGCTTCCCGTAGCCGAAGCCCGGCAACGGTGAGTTTTACGCCGCGCCCGTCCTTGACGAACAGCGCCACGCCCAGCGCCTCCTCCAGCTGCTTCACCTGCCGGCTGATGGCCCCGTGGGTGACGTGCAGCTCACGCGCCGCTTCGCTGACGCCACCCAGGCGGGCGGCCGCCTCGAACGCGCGCAGGGAATTGAGCGGGGGAAGGTCGCGGGCCATATATGTGAGACTTCCTGACAGGTCGCAGCGATCTTATCGCTTTTATCCCAGGCGCTGCTGCTGCAAGCTGCGCCTGAGCTGTAAATACATCAATACAGAAGCGGATGCGCGACATCCCTCTTCGGCTCTACAGGCGGAATGCCTTTCCCCTCACGGAACCGAACCTTGTAGGAGCGAGCTTGCTCGCGAACCGCGCCCACAGGCGCGCCGGCACCCACGAAAGGAGCCCTCCATGACTTCATACCGCACCGGTCCAGACGCCCGCGGCCTGTTCGGACGTTTCGGCGGCCAGTTCGTCGCCGAAACCCTGATGCCGCTGATCAACGAGCTGGCCGCCGAATACGAGAAGGCCAAGGCCGACCCCGAATTCGCCAAGGAACTCGCCTACTTCCAGCGCGACTACGTGGGCCGTCCGAGCCCGCTGTACTTCGCCGAGCGCCTGACCGAGCACTGCGGCGGCGCCAGGATCTATCTCAAGCGTGAAGAGCTCAATCACACCGGCGCGCACAAGATCAACAACTGCATTGGCCAGATCCTGCTGGCCCGGCGCATGGGCAAGCAGCGCATCATCGCCGAGACCGGCGCCGGCATGCATGGCGTGGCCACCGCCACCGTGGCCGCCCGCTTCGGCATGAAGTGCGTGATCTACATGGGCACCACCGACATCGACCGCCAGCAGGCCAACGTCTTCCGCATGAAGCTGCTCGGCGCCGAGGTGATCCCGGTGACTGCCGGCACCGGCACCCTCAAGGACGCCATGAACGAGGCCCTGCGCGACTGGGTGACCAACGTCGACAGCACCTTCTACCTGATCGGCACCGTCGCCGGCCCGCACCCCTACCCGGCCATGGTCCGCGACTTCCAGGCGGTGATCGGCAGCGAAACCCGCGACCAGATGCTGGCCCAGGAAGGCCGCCTGCCCGACTCGCTGGTCGCCTGCATCGGCGGCGGCTCCAACGCCATGGGCCTGTTCCACCCCTTCCTGGATGAGGAAAACGTCGAGATCATCGGCGTGGAAGCCGCCGGCCACGGCATCGAGAGCGGTCAGCACGCCGCCAGCCTCAACGGCGGCGTACCCGGTGTGCTGCACGGCAACCGCACCTTCCTGCTGCAGGACGAGGACGGCCAGATCAGCGACGCCCATTCGATCTCAGCGGGCCTTGACTACCCCGGCATCGGCCCGGAACACGCCTGGCTGCACGACATCGGCCGCGTCGAATACTGCTCGATCACTGACGAGGAGGCGCTCAAGGCCTTCCACATCTGCTGCCGGCTGGAGGGCATCATCCCGGCGCTGGAGTCATCCCACGCCCTGGCCGAAGTCTTCAAGCGCGCCCCCGGGCTGCCGAAGGATCACCTGATGGTGGTCAACCTCTCCGGCCGCGGCGACAAGGACATGCAGACCGTCATGCACCATTACGACGAACAGGAAGAACACATATGAGCTCGGGCAACTCCCGCCTGCAGACCCGCTTTGCGGAGCTGAAAGAACAGAACCGCGCCGCCCTGGTCACCTTCATCACCGCCGGCGATCCGGACTACGCCACCTCGCTCGCCATCCTCAAGGGCCTGCCCGAGGCCGGCGCCGACGTGATCGAACTCGGCATGCCCTTCACCGACCCCATGGCCGACGGCCCGGCGATCCAGCTGGCGAACATCCGCGCCCTGGCGGCCAGGCAGAACCTGGCGAAAACGCTGCAGATGATCCGCGAATTCCGCGAGACCGACAGCACCACTCCCATCGTGCTGATGGGCTACTACAACCCCATCCACAAGATGGGCGTCGAGCGCTTCATCGCCGAGGCGGGCGAAGCCGGCGTGGACGGCCTGATCGTGGTCGACCTGCCGCCCGAACACAACGACGAACTCTGCGACCCGGCCCAGGCCGCCGGCATCGACTTCATCCGCCTGACCACCCCCACCACCGACGATAACCGCCTGCCCACCGTACTCAACGGCAGCTCCGGCTTCGTCTACTACGTCTCGGTGGCCGGCGTGACCGGCGCGGGCTCGGCGACCCTGGAGCACATCGAAGGGGCCGTCGCGCGGCTCAAGCGCCACACCGACCTGCCGGTGGCCATCGGCTTCGGCATCCGCACCCCGGAACAGGCCGCCGCGGTGGCGCGTCTGGCCGAAGGCGTCGTCGTGGGCTCGGCGTTGATCGACCAGATTGCCAAGGCGGGGAGCAGCGAGCAGGCGGTTGAAGGTGTGCTTGGCCTGTGTCGCGAACTGGCCGAAGGCGTGCGCGGCGCGCGCCAGTAACGAGCGGGCGGACCTCGGCGCAGCCGTGTCCGCCCCGGCGCCTCGTAGCGGGCGCTCGCCCGGGAAACGGTCCCGCCACTACCGCGATGCTCTGGCATGAATGGTCCGCACCCGGCACCGCGAGCCGACCGCTATCAGGCTTCGTGTCTGCGGCGCGCCTCGGACAGCATGGAAAGGCTCAGCTTGCGTACCTCTATCCTGCTCTGCTCGATATGAGCGTGCAGCAGGCGGAGGGTGTCGTCGCGCTTGCGGGCCAGCAACGCCCTGAGAATGCCGGCATGCTCGGCGTAGGTTTCCTCGATGCGGGCACGCTTGGAAAAGTCCAGACGACGCACGATGCGGATACGCTCGGTCACCTCCCGGTGCACCCTCAGCGTTTCCCGGTTGCCTGCGGCGGCCACCAGACCGCTGTGAAAGTTTTCATCGAGCTCGGCGACCACCTGCATTTCGGTCTGCCGCTGCTCTGGCGACACCATCCACAACTGACAGAGCGCTTCGAGCGCCTCCGGCAGATCCGTGAGGGCGCAGAGACGATCCACCGCGGCGGATTCCAGCACCACCCGCAGCTCGTACAGCTCGTCGATCCGGGTGAAGTCCAGAGCCTTGACCATCCAGCCGCGGCGGAACTCCACATCCAGATAGCCCTCCCGCTGGAGGCGGTAAAGGGCATCGCGCACCGGGGTCCGGGACACCTGATAGCGATCGGCGATCTGGGTCTCGGTAAAACGATCATGGGGCAGCAGGTAGAAGTCGAAAATCTCCTGCTTGATCCTGGCATAGATCTGCTCGGCCAGTGCGTTGCTCTGGATCTGGGCCATAAGTCACTCGTGGCGTTCTAGCGTGCTGAGATCGATGCTGACATGGGCTGCGACGACCTTCCACTGCCCCTCAAGGCGCATCCATGTCTGCATCTGGCGCCCGACGCGCGTGGTGACACCATCGGTAAATTCCGTGCTCACCGTCGCGCAGTCCTCGCCGAAGGTGGTCACGACGGTGTTTCGCAGACGCCGGCCTGCGCCTACAGGCTGGCAGACCCTCCGGTAGGCGGCAATGGCCTGGCCGCCGTAGAGATTCTCGGCCACACCGAAGCGCACGGTATGCGGGGCATCCCAGAAATAGCCGTCGAGCGTCTCCAGCTCATTGGCGACCAGGGCGCGCTCGTAATCCTCGAAGGCCGCCGTGACCGAGGCGACCACCTCGGGCCGGTTGATCATGGATACAGCAATCATGGTGCGTCCTCATGCAGGGCGGCTTCGAGAGCCGAAAGGCGGGCGGTACGGCCGACGATGCCGCCCTGGGCGATGATCATGTCCAACGTGGACCGCTTGAATTCGGGGAAATAGCTTTCGGTCGCCTCCTCGACCAGCAGGCAGCGGTAGCCGCGATCGTTGGCCTCGCGCATGCTGGTCTGTACGCACACCTCCGTCGTGACGCCGGCGAACAGCAAATGGCTGATCCCGCGCGCCACGAGGCGCTCGTGCAGGCCGGTGGCATAGAACATGCCCTTGCCGGGCTTGTCGATCACCCACTCGCCTGCGAGCGGTGCGACCTCCTCGAGGATCTGGTTGCCCGGCTCGCCGTGCACCAGAATGCGCCCCATGGGTCCCTGATCGCCGATCCGCATGCCCGGCAGGCCATGCGCCTGCTTGGCGGGCGGGCAGTCGGACAGGTCCGGCAGGTGCGACTCGCGGGTATGGATCACCAGCAGGCTCTGTTGCCGGGCCAGCGCCAGCAGGCGTCTCACCGCCGGCACGATGGCCTTGAGCGGGGTCACGTCGTTGCCCAGCGCAGCCCCGAAGCCACCCGGCTCGATGAAGTCGCGCTGCATATCGATCACCACCAGGGCAGTGCTCGACGGCTCGAAGCTGAATCCGTCAGGCCTGGCATCGACTTGGATCATACGGCCTCCGCCCGGGCGTCGCCGCCCGCCATGTAATGCCCCAGCAGGGCCCGGTCCGCCTGGGCTGCGTCGGTTTCGAAACCGATCTGCCCGTCATGGATCACCAGGATGCGATCGGACAACTCCAGCAGTTCATCCAGGTCCTCGCTCAGCAGCAGCACCGCGGCGCCGGCGTTCCTCGCCTCGACGATGCGCCGATGAATCAGTGCGACCGAGGCGAAGTCCAGTCCGAACACCGGGTTGGACACGATGAGCACCGAGACGCCCTCGGTCAGCTCACGGGCCAGCACGGCGCGCTGGACGTTGCCGCCCGACAGCGTACCGATCGGCCGCTCGGGATCGGCCGGGCGCACCTGGAAACGCGCGATCAGCGCCTGCGCCTGGGCGCGGATCGCGCGCCGGTCGATTCGCCAGCCGTGGCGGCACAGCGGGGCCTGGTCGAAGTTGCGCAGGGCCAGGTTCTCCGCCACGCTCATGGCCGCGATACAGGCATTGCGCAACGGCTCCTCGGGCAGGCTGTAGACCTGCATGCGCTGCATCTCGCGGCGGCTGGCGCGGTAGGGATTGCCGTTCACGCGGATTTCGCCTGCGCTGGCCTTGCGCTGGCCGAGCAGCGCTTCGGTGAGTTCGCGCTGGCCGTTGCCGGAAATCCCGGCGATCCCCACGATTTCCCCGGGACGCACGGCCAGGGACAGCCCATTGACCGCCAGGGTGCCCTTATCGCCCGGCACATCCAGCCCCCGGACCTCGAGGCGTGGCGCCCGGGCCGTCACCGGCGGCCTTTCGAGGGCCACGGTGCGGGTATCCGCCTGGCCCATCATCCAGATCGCCAACGACTCCGGCGAGGTCGCCGGGACCGCCGCGCTGCCGACCAGACGGCCCTTGCGCAGCACCGTCACATCGTCGGCGAACGCCGTCACTTCGCGGAACTTGTGGGTGATCATCAGCACCGATACCTCGCCCCGATGCGCCATGTCATGCATCAGTCCCAGCACCTCGTCGGCTTCCTGGGGGGTGAGCACCGAGGTCGGCTCATCGAGAATGATGAAATGCCGCTCCAGGTAGAGCTGCTTGAGTATCTCCAGCTTCTGCTTCTGGCCGGCGGCCAGGCTGCTGACCGGGCGATCCAGATCGAGCTGGAACGGCATGCGCGCCATGAAGGCCGCCAGCCGTTCGCGCTCGCGGGCCCAATCGATGCGCCAGCCAAGATCGCCCCGCGACAGCACGAGATTCTCCGCCACGCTGAGCCCCGGCGCCACGGTGAAGTGCTGATAGACCATGCCGATCCCCAGCGCATGCGAATCGCGTGGCATGCGGATGTTCCGCTCGCGGTCGTTGACGACGATCGAGCCTTCATCGAGCGGCCCGTAGCCGACGATCCCCTTGACCAGGGTGCTCTTGCCGGCGCCATTCTCGCCGAGCAGCGCATGCACGCTGCCGGCGCGCACCTTCAGCGAGACATCATCCAGCGCCCGGAAGCTTCCGAAGGTCTTGCCGGCGCCGATGATTTCCAGACTCAGGGCACGCATGGCTCAGGTCCGCCCCAGCACATCGAGCAGCATGGCGGAATCCCCCACGGCGCCGAACACGCCCCCCTGCATCTTGACCATGTTGAGCGCGGCCAGATGATTGCCATGGTCCGTGGCGCCACAGCAATCCGCCAGGATCAGGCATTCGAAGCCGCGATCGTTGGCCTCGCGCATGGTGGTGTGCACGCAGACGTCGGTGGTGATCCCCGTAAGGATCAGATTGTCGATGCCCCGGGTACGCAGGATGAGCTCCAGATCCGTGGCGCAGAAGGAGCCCTTGCCCGGCTTGTCGATCACGACCTCGCCCGGGAGCGGCGCGAGCTCCGGAATGATTTCCCAACCGGGCTCCCCGCGCACCAGGATGCGCCCGCACGGTCCGCTGTCGCCGATGCCGGCGCCGATGCGCCGGGAGCGCCAGCGCTTGTTGGCCGGCAGGTCGGAAAGGTCCGGGCGATGCCCTTCGCGGGTATGGATGATGTGAAAGCCCTGGGCGCGCATCACCTCGAGTACCGACTTGATGGGTTCGATCGGCGCGCGGGTCAGGGACAGGTCGTATCCCATGCTGTCGACGTAGCCACCCACTCCGCAGAAGTCGATTTGCATGTCGATGATCACCAGGGCGGTGTTGGCCGGATCGAGCCGGCCATCGTACGGCCAGGGGTAAGGGGCCGAGGCGAGATAGCGGGTGCTCATGGCGTCACTCCTCAGGAAGGCTTGTAGAGGCGTTCGGGCGCCGCAATACCGCAGGAGGTGCCATCGGTATGCACGACGTCATCCTCCCAGGGCAGCCGATAACGGCCCGCCGCCAGGTCGTGCATGTAGGTGTAGGGGCAGTCCTGAGCGCCGCCCTTGACCGCCGAGTAACCGCGATGGCCGAACTGGTAGATGTTGTTTTCCACGCTCCAATGGATGCGCGCCTCGCGGACCAGGTCCGGGCGCATCTCGCAGCAGACGATTTCGTCTGCGCGGCCGCCCCCCTGGTTCATCACGCTGCCGTCGAAATCCACGAACATGGCCTCGCCCATGGAATCGAAGGTGCCGTCGGAGCCGCACATGCACACGCTGGCGGTCTGCATGAGATTGCAGAAGGCGTTGGCCTGGTTGGTGATCTGCCAGGAATGGCGAATCGGCGCGGTGTAACCCGCGGTCCGAATCATGATCTCGGCGCCCTTGTAGGCGCACTCCCGGGCCATTTCCGGGAACATGCCGTCATGGCAGATGATCAGCGCCAGCTTGCTGCCACGCGGCCCGTCGCAGACGGGAATGCCCTGATCGCCGGGCTCCCAGGGCTCTACCGGCACCCAGGGGTGCATCTTGCGGTAGTACAGGCGGATCTCGCCGGTATCGTCGACGATGATCCCGCTGTTGAAAGGATTGCCGTTGGGGTTGGCCTCCATGATGGAGAAGCAGCCCCAGATGCGGTTGTCCACGCAGGCCTGGCGCAGGGCGGCGACCTCGGGACCCTCCAGGTTGCACATGATCTCCGGCGAGGTATCCATGGACAGCCCGTGCAGGGAATATTCCGGGAACACGATCAAGTCCATGCTCGGCATGCCGCGCCGGGCCTTGCCGACCATCTCGACCACTCTCTGGGTCTGCTCCCACAGCGCTTCGCGGGTATGGGGATCCGGCAGCGACAGCTGCGCCAGACCGATGACGACGCCGTTGGGCGACTTGTTCAAACCACCAAGTCCGCTGGACATACGTGTTTACCTCTATCGAGTGAGACTGAGTTCGCCTGGGGCGCCAGTGAGGGTTCGGTTGGGCCGGCAGGTGATGAACATCACCAGCAGGGTCAGGGCATAGGGCGCGGCGGCAAACAGGTAGTATCCGGTGCTGATCCCCACCGCCTGCAGCGCCGGGCCGATGGCGCCGGCGGCGCCGAACAGCAGGGAGGCCCAGAGGCAGTTCAAGGGCTGCCAGCGAGCGAAGATCACCAAAGCCACGGCCATCAGCCCCTGGCCGCTGGACAGCCCTTCATTCCAGCTGCCCGGATAGTACAGCGACAGGTAGGCGCCCCCGACTCCGGCCAGGAAGCCGCCGATGGAGGTGGCGCAGATACGCACCCGCAGCGGCCGATAGCCCAGGGCCTGGGCCGACTCGGCATGGTCGCCGACCAGGCGCAGCATCAGGCCCCAGCGGGTGCTCCGCAGGCCCCAGTGCAAGAGAATCGCCAGGGCGATGCCGACGAAGAACAGCACATTGATGTTGAGCGCCGAGCGCACCCGCTCATCCGAGCTCCAGGCGCCCAGGGAAAACGAAGGCAGCATGGGCGCCTGGGGCTGGATGAACGCCTTGCCGAGGAAGAACGCAAGCCCGGTGCCGAGCAGGATCAGGGCGATGCCGAAAGCGATGTCGTTGACCTTCGGCAGCGAACAGACCACGCCATGCAGCAAGCCCAGCGCCAGCCCGCTACAGCCTGCCGCCAGCACGCCCAGCCAGGGCGAGCCGGACAGGTAGGACACGGCATAGCCGGTCATCGCGCCCGCCACCAGAATGCCTTCCAGGCCGAGGTTGATCCGCCCGCCCTTCTCGGTCAGGCACTCGCCCAGGCTGACGAACAGAAAGGGCGTGCCCACACGGATGCCGCCCGCCAGCAAGGCCAGGAAAAAGGTCATCCAGTCGATGTCAGTCATGTTGCAGCACTCCCTTGGCGGGTGGGCTGGCGCTTTCCAGCAGGCGCAGGCGCCAGCGGCTGATGCGCCCGCTCAAGGCCTCCCAGGCCAGGAGATTGATGAACAGGATGCCCTCGAGGATCAGTGTCGTCGCATCCGGCAGGTCGAGACGCCGCTGCAGCAGGCTGCCGCTGGCCTCCACGCCGCCCAGCAGGGTCGCGCAGACGATGATCGCCAGCGGGTTGTGCCGGGCGGCGAAGGCGACCAGGATCCCGCTGGTGCCGTAACCGGCGATCAGCGCGGCATTGGCGCTGCCTTGCACCGCCGCCACCTCGAACATGCCGGCCAGCCCGGCCGCCGCGCCGCCGAGCAGGCAGGTCAGTATGACCAGGCGATCCACGGGCAGGCCGAGCATCCGCGCGGTGCGCACGTTGCCGCCCACGATGCCCAGCGAGAAGCCGCTGACGCTGTGGCGCACCAGCACGTGGGCCAGCAGGCAGGCCACGACCCCGGCGACCAGGCCCCAGTGGACCTCGAAGGCATCGCTGACGGTGCCGATGAGATAGGCGTCCTCCAGCGGCTCCGTGGACGGCTTGTTCAGACTGGCCGGATCGCGCAGCGGTCCTTCCACCAATTGCCGGAACAGGGCAATGCCGATGTAGGAAAGCAGCAGGCTGCCGATCGTCTCGTTGAGGCCGCGCGTCTGGCGCATCCAGCCGGAAAGAGCGATCCACAGGCCGCCCACCAGCATCGCCGCCAGCGCCATCGCCACCAGCATGGACACAGGCGGCAGGGCCGGCAGCCATAGCGGCAGGACGGCGGCGGCCAGGCCTCCGAGCACCAGCGCGCCCTCGCCGCCGATGATGATCAGCCCCGCGCGGGCCGGCAGCGCCACGCACAGGGCCGTCAGCATCAAGGGCGCCGCACGCTGGAGGGTATTTTCCCAGGCGAACGACGAGCCGAAGGCGCCCTCCAGCACCAGTGCGCCGGCCTCCAGCGCCGGCTTCTGCTGCACGGCGAGGAACAGCAGAAACAGCAGGCAGGAGGACATCACCGCCAGGAGGGTGGGAAGGCCGGGCAGCACCCCGGCCAGCACGCGCGCGGCCCTGTGATCGAGACTCTTCATAGCGGCCTCAGATCTGGCCCCGAACGCCTTCGACCAGATAATCCATGCGCTCCAGCGCGACATCGGTCTGCGCCTGCTCGGTGCCCTCGGGGATTACCAGGTTGCCCTTGTTGTCCTTGATGGGACCCTTGTAGATGACGAACGAGCCTTCGAGCATCTGCGCCTTGATGGCGTCGGCCTGCTGCCGGGCGGCATCGCTGACCTTCGGACCGTACGCCGAGGTTTTCACGAAGCCTTCCTTGAGGCCGCCCCGCATGAAGTTGAGCATCGGCTTGTCCGCCTGCGCCGCTTCCACATGGGCGCGATAAGGCGTCTCCCAGTTCCACTCGGCACCGGTGAGATAGCCATTGGGCGCCAGGGCCGCCTGGCTGGCATGGTATCCGCAGCTCATCACGCCGCGCTTCTCGGCGGTCTCGACAATTACCTTGGGTCCATCCACATGGCAGGTCAGCACGTCGCAGCCCTGATCGATGAGGCTGTTCGCCGCCTCGGCTTCCTTGACCGGCAGCGACCAGTCACCGGTGAAGATCACGGTCATGGTGATCTCCGGGTCCACCGAGCGAGCGCCCAGGGTAAAGGCGTTGAGGTTGCGCAGCACCTGCGGCACGGGCTTGGCGGCGATGAAGCCGAGCTTCTTGGACTGGCTCATGTGCCCGGCCACCACGCCGTTCAGGTATTGCCCCTCGTCGATATAGCCAAAGAAGCTGCCGGCATTCATCGGGTCCTTGCCTTCCTGCCAGAGACCGCCGCAATGGGCGAAACGCACGTCCGGGTACTTCTTGGCCACCCTGCCCACATGCGGATCGAAATAACCGAAGGAGGTGGGGAAGATCAGCGTCGCGCCATCCTGGCGGATCATCGCCTCCATGGATTTCTGCACCGCCACGGTCTCCGGCACGTTCTCCTCTTCGATCACCTTCACGTTGGGAAGCGCCTTGATGAGGGCGGCGGCCTGCGCATGGGCCTGGTTATAGCCGAAGTCGTCACGTGCCCCGACGTAGATGAAACCGACGATCAGCGGCTTGTCGGCAGCGCGCGCCATGCTCAGCGGCAGCGCGGCGCTCATGCCGATCAGACTGGCCAGCTTGATGAAGTCGCGACGGTTGATAGAACTCATGACAGCTTCCTCGATTGATGAACGGATCGGCGTGACGCGCCAGGCGCGCCTGCCTTGGGCATACAGGGCTCAGTCGGTACGACCGGCAGATCGATAACCGCCAGGATCCTTTCGGCCTGGCGGGTCGGCTCATTGGAAGGTGTCGAGCCGCAAAGGCATCGATCCCCTGGCACAACGCCCGCACAGGGCGGCCTGCAAAGCTCTCGTCGCTGCGATGGCGCTGTCCGAGCCGACCGGTGGAATGAGCGCTGACTGGGGAACGGCTCTTGTATACAAGCATGAATTCAAATAAGCAGAGAGCGTGCCAAAGCTTTTCATTTCAGCCACATGCGCGCCTTCAGCGCAGTGGCACCGATAAAAAGGACGCCTCGCATGGGTTGCTGCGACAAGGGCTGCCGAGAAATACGCATGAAAAGCGCACCAGAAATGCGCGCCCTATCGAGAACTTGCACCATTCAGAGCTGATCGAAAGTGACTCACCGCCTCGGCAAGACCGCCCGTCCCGCGTACAAGACAGAGCACGGCCGCGAGATGAACATCGCCGTCGACAGCAGAGCCGCCGAACGGGCAGTGCGCGCCTGGCAAGCATGCAAGCGGCCTGGGGCAGGTCTCTGAATTGACATCCCTTCCTTCAGTAGGAGAACCGTCATGCCGCACTCTGCCGCACAATGATCGCACCCATGCCCATCCGCTCGAGGAGCGCATGCCTGACACCCCCCTATGGCCGCCCAAGATCTGGACATACGACGCCCCCTGCGCGGCACCTTCGCCAGCGTCAACCGCCCCACCGCCGGTGCTCGACACGAAAAGGCGCTGCCGGTCGGCCAGCATCCGTGCCCTGGCGGCCAGGCAGAACCTGGCGAAAACGCTGCAGGTCAACGGGATACCAGTCCATTCAGGGAGTCCCCATGCTCTGCTCCTTCATTCACCTGGTCCGTCCCCATGCCTTTCACCGGCCCGGAGGGAAGTGACACATGAGTCCCGGCGCCAATCCACAGCTGCATCAGTTCTTCGAAGAAGCCTTCGAGGCGCGCATCGAGCGTTCGCCGCAGACGCTGACGACCCTCGGCATCCGCCGCCGCGCCGACGAGCTCGACGACTATTCAGACGCCGCCCGGGTGGCCGAGCACGATCTGGTCGCGACGCAACTGGAGGAGCTCGAACGCTTCGATCCGGCGCTACTGTGCGTGGAGGATCGGCTGAGCCATGAGATGTTCCGCTATGATGCGCAGGCGCTGCTGGACGGGTTCCGCTTTCGCCACCACGGCTATCTGGTGAACCAGAAGTTCGGCCTGCACACCGACTTTCCCGCCTTCATGATCAACATGCATCGCGTGGCCGACGTCGCCGACGCCCGCGCCTACATTGCCCGGCTAGGCGCTTTCGACCGGGCCTGCAACCAGGTGATCATCGAACTGGAGCGGCGCGAGGCCGTGGGCATGGTGCCGCCGGCCTATCTGTTTCCGCAGATGATCGGCGACTGCCGGGCCTTTGTCGCCGATGGCGACCCGCAGGCGGTGGAGGGCAACCCGTTGTATCGGGATCTGGCCGACAAGCTGGACCGCCTCGGCAATCTGCCGACCGCCGAGCGGCAGGCATTGCTGCAGGAAGCGGCCCGCGCGCTGAGCGAATCGGTACTGCCGGCTTACCGGCGGCTGGCCGCTTTTCTCGAACGCCAGAAGCCCCGGGCAGCGGGGGAAGCCGGTGCCTGGGCGCTGCCGGACGGTGACGCCTGGTATCGCTTCTGCCTGGCGCGGGAAACCACCACGGAGCTGTCCGCCGATGATATCCATGAGCTGGGCCTGCGGGAGGTGATGCGCCTGCAGGAAGAAATCCTCGGCCTGAGAAGCGGGCTGGGGGTGGACGGCAGCCTGGCGGACCTCTTCGAGCATGCCCGGGAAAATCCCGACTTCTACTACCCGGACAGCGACGCCGGGCGGGCGCGCTATCTGGCCGAGATGAAGGCGACCGTGGCGGCCATGGAACCGCGCCTGCCGGAGCTGTTCAACCGCTTGCCGCAAGACGAGCTGCTGATCAAGCCGGTGGAGCCGCACCGCGAAAAGACCGCGGGGCTCGCCTTCTACCAGGGCCCTTCGACGGATGGCAGCCGGCCGGGCATCTTCTACCTCAACCTGCACGACATGCGCCAGCTGCCCACCTTCGCCACCGAGGCGCTGGCCTACCACGAGGCCCTGCCCGGCCACCACATGCAGTTCGCCATCGCCAATCGCCTGCACCACCTGCCGAGCTTTCGCCGCTATGCCTGGTACAACGCCTATATCGAAGGCTGGGGGCTCTACAGCGAGCTGATCCCCCGGGAGATGGGGCTGTACCAGGACCCCTGGTCCGACTTTGGCCGGCTGGTGCAGGAGCTCAAGCGCGCCTGCCGGCTGGTGGTGGACACCGGTATCCACGCGCGCCGCTGGACCCGCCAGCAAGCCATCGATTACCTGTACTGCAACACGCCATCGAGCACCGGTCAGGTGATCAACGAGGTGGACCGCTATCTGGTGATGCCCGGGCAGGCGACCACCTACACGGTGGGCATGGCCGAGATCCTGCGGCTGCGCCGAAGGCTACGCGAGGCGATGGGCGAGCGTTTCGACCTGCGCCGCTTCCATGACGAGCTGTTGCGCCACGGCGCCCTGCCGCTGACGCTGCTGGAGCGGCAGATGAACGCCTGGGCGCAAAATGGATGAGGCCGCGGTGCTGCCGCTTGTCGCGGACATCGGACAGACCGCGCGAGACGGATGGCGGTGCCCCGCTCAGCCGCCGTTCCGGCGCCGGTTGCGCACGTACAGTGCCTTGCCTCCGCTGGATGTCTGGCCCCGTTCCTGCAGTTCGAAATGCTTCGACTGAGCCTTGATCAGGTCGCTGAGCTTCTTGAAGCCATACAGGCGCGGATCGAAGGCTGGCCTGAGCTGGCTGATGTTGGAACCCAGGGCACCAAGCTGGACCCAGTCGTCCTCGTCGGATATGTCGTCGAGCACCTTGGCAATGAAGTCCACGGGCACCTTCTGCGGGCGCGGCGCAGCGGCCTCCGATCGCCCGTCGCCCGGCTTGCCTTCGCTTGGCATGGGCTCGGCCGGCAGCACCTCGGCAGCCGGGGCGCGGAGGATCTCGGTGTAGATGAACTTGTCGCAGGCGGACACGAAGGGCTTGGGGGTCTTTTCCTCACCGAAGCCGTAGACGGTCAGGCCCTCCTCGCGCAGGCGGGCGGCCAGGCGGGTGAAGTCGCTGTCGCTGGAAACCAGGCAGAAGCCGTCGAAACGGCGGGTGTAGAGCAGGTCCATGGCGTCGATGATCAGCGAGCTGTCGGTGGCGTTCTTGCCCCGGGTGTAGGCGAACTGCTGGATCGGCTGGATCGAATGATCCAGCAGCACCTTTTTCCAGCTGCCGAGCTGTGGCCCGGTCCAGTCGCCGTAGATGCGCTTGACGCTGGCTACACCGTACTTGGCGATCTCCTCGAACAGCCCCTCGACGATGGAGGCCGGGGCGTTGTCGGCATCGATCAGCACGGCGAGGCGCTTCTGCTGCGAGCTGTGACTGGGCTTGCTGGCCATGAAGGCTCCCTGCGCGACCTAGGTCTTGTGCTTGAGCCTGCCATCGACGCTCCAGGCACCGGGGCCGGTGAAGAAGAACAGCAGGAAGACAAAGCAATAGAGGATAGCGGCATCCCCACCATTGAGGGTCGGAAAAAGGTTGTTGGGCGCGTGGAACATCCAGTAGGCCACCGCCATCTCGCCGCTGAGCACAAAGGCCACCGGCCGGGTGAACAGACCGAACAGGATGAACAGGCCGCCGACAAACTCCAGTACCCCGCCGATCCACATCAGCGAAAACAGCTCCGGCATGCCATGGGCTGGCTCGGGAATACCGAACAGCTTCTGCGTGCCGTGCAGCATGAAGATGATCGCCGTCACGATGCGCAGCACCGCGAGGGCTTGAGGCGTGTAGCGAGACAGCGAATCCAGACGAGTCATGGCGGCAGGTCCTGTAGAGGGGTTGACAACGAGCGAGGCGGCGCCCGAATGGTGGCCGACGCGGGCGCTGCCTGCTCCTGAAGAGAGCGGGTAGCCGTCGGATGGTTCCGACCCCGCCGCCTGAAAACGGGGGATTCGCCCCCATCACGGCCATGCCGGCCGAAGCCGGGCGGGGATAAAATCGTCTCGACGGGGTCTGATTCGTGTCTGGATGCCCCGGCATGCTTTACTTGGGGCGCGCTACGTTTACCCATCAAAGGATCGACTCATGAGCTTGCACCCCAACGCAGGACGCCTTCCCGAGGAACACACCCTGGTCAACCTCCCCCGCCTGGTCTCGCGCTATTACAGCGAGCGGCCCGACCCGGCCGACCCGGCGCAGCAGGTTTCCTTTGGTACGTCCGGGCATCGGGGTTCGTCGCTGAAGAACAGTTTCAACGAGTGGCACATCCTCGCCACTACCCAAGCGATCTGCGATTACCGCCGCCAGGAAAGTATCGACGGTCCGCTGTTCATGGGCATGGACACCCACGCGCTGTCGGAGCCGGCGTTCGTCTCGGCACTTGAAGTGCTGGCTGCCAACGGGATCGAAACACGCATCGACGCCGGCTGCCCCGAGACAAACGGCGAGCCCGGCTACACGCCGACCCCGGCGATTTCCAACGCCATCCTCGAATACAACCGCGGCCGCACAAGCGGCCTGGCCGATGGCATCGTCATCACCCCCTCGCACAACCCGCCGGCCGATGGCGGTTTCAAGTACAACCCCAGCAACGGCGGCCCGGCCGATACCGGGGTGACCAAGTGGATCCAGGAGCGCGCCAACGCCCTGCTGGTCGCCGGGCTGGATGGCGTGCAGCGGATGGATTTCGCCCAGGCGATGAAGGCGGCCTGCGTGCAGCGCTTCGACTTCATCGGCGCCTACGTAGGCGGGCTGGAGCAGGTGATCGACCTGGACGCGATACGTGATTCGGGGCTGAAATTCGGCGTCGATCCGCTGGGTGGCGCCGGGGTGCACTACTGGCCGCGCATCGCCGAGCGCTTCAGGCTGCCGCTCGAGGTGATTTCCACCCGCGTCGACCCGAGCTTTCGCTTCATGCGCCTGGACTGGGACGGCAAGATCCGCATGGATTGCAGCTCGCCCCACGCCATGGCCGGGCTGATCGAGAACAAGGACCGCTTCGACGTGTCCTTCGCCTGCGACACCGACCATGACCGCCACGGCATCGTCGCCCGCTCGGTGGGCCTGCTGAACCCCAACCACTACCTCGCGGTAGCCATCGAATACCTGTTCACCCATCGTCCCGAGTGGAGCGCCGATGCCGGGATCGGCAAGACCCTGGTGTCCTCCTCGATGATCGACCGCGTGGCTGCCGGCATCGGCCGCAAGGTGGTGGAAGTACCGGTGGGCTTCAAGTGGTTCGTCGATGGCCTGATGGACGGCAGCCTGGGCTTTGGCGGCGAGGAGTCGGCGGGCGCATCCTTCCTGCGCAAGGCCGGCGGCGCCTGGTCCACCGACAAGGATGGGCTGATCCTCGGCCTCTTGGCGGCGGAAATCACCGCAGTGACCGGCAAGGACCCGGGCGAGCGTTATCAGGCACTCACCGAACGCTTCGGCGCGCCGGTGTACCAGCGCATCGATGCCCCGGCCGATCGCGAGCAGAAGGCGAAACTGGGCAAGCTTTCGGCGTCCCAGGTCACCGCCCGCGAACTGGCTGGGCAGCCGATTACCCGCATCCTCACCGAGGCCCCCGGCAACGGTGCGGCCATTGGCGGGCTGAAGGTGGAGACCGAGAGCGGCTGGTTCGCCGCGCGCCCGTCCGGCACCGAGGACGTGTACAAGATCTACGCCGAGAGCTTCGAGGGTGAGGCTCATCTCAAGCGCATCCAGGAGGAGGCCAAGGCGCTGGTGGACTCGGTGCTGGCCGGATGAGGCATGGCCCCCGAGGGGAGGCGAGCCGGCCATGCCAACAAGGGCAGGCGGACCGGTCCGCCGAACAGGCCAGGGTCCATGAAGAACCGGATTATCAGCGCCTGTTCGAGGCGATACTCTCCCCTTGCCTGGTCCTGGCGGTCGATGACGATTTCACCATGGTCGCCGCCAACGAGGCGCGCTTGCAGATCACTGGCACTCGCCGCGAGGACATCATCGGGCGGCCGCTGTTCGAAGTGTTCGGCCACAACCCCGACGATGCCAACGACTACGGTGCCTCGGTACTCAGGGCGTCGCTGGAGCGGGTGCTGAAAACCGGGCGGGCGGATCGCATGGCGGTAACCCGCTACGACATCCGCCGCCCGGATCACCAGGGCGGCGGCTTCGAGCCTCGCTACTGGCGTCCCCTGAACGCTCCGGTGCATGACCGGCACGGCCAGGTGCGCTATGTGCTGCATCAGGTCGAAGACGTCACCGAGCGGATGCTGGAAAGCCAGGAGGCGGAAGTCGAGCGGCAATCCATGGACGAGCGTCTGCGGGCGGCGTTGCTGGCCTCGGGAACAGGAACCTTTCGCTGGAACCTGGTCACCGGGGCGCTGTATGTCGACAGCGCCCTGGCGCGCATTTTCGGGCTGACCGAGGAAGAGCAGATAGGCTCGGTGGAGCATTTTATCGCCCAGGTGCATCCCGCCGACCGATCAGCCGTCCGTGAACAGCTCGGCCGCAGCGCAAATGGCGAACCTCTGGCCACCGAATTTCGCCTGGAGGGCCAGACCACCACCTGTTGGATCGCAGCCAACGGCCACGTCTTTCACGATGCGCATGGCCAACCCGCCTACCTCGCGGGCGCCTGCACCGACATCACCTCGCGCAAGAAGGCCGAGCATGCCCTGCGTGAACTGAACGAAACCCTGGAGGCACGTGTAGCCGAGGCCGTGGCCGAGCACCAACGCGCCGAAGACGCCCTGCGCCAGGCGCAGAAAATGGAAGCGGTCGGCCAACTGACTGGCGGCCTGGCCCATGACTTCAACAACCTGCTGACCGGCATCACCGCCAGTCTGGACCTTCTGCAGCTGAAGCTGGCCCAGGGGGAGATCGCCGGGTTGCAGCGCTACGCCCAGGAGGCGCGCAACGCCTGCAATCGCGCCGCAGCGCTGACTCATCGGCTGCTGACCTTTTCCCGCCACCAGCCGGCGCAGACCGAGCGGGTGGCGATCAATGCGCTGGTCGAAGGAATGACGGAGCTGATCCGGCGAACCCTGGGTTCCGACATCGAACTCCGGTTGAACCTTGTCGACCCGTTGCCGGTGGTCCAGGCCGATCCCCATCAGTTGGAAAACGCCCTGCTCAATCTCTGCCTCAACGCCCGCGACGCCCTCGAGCCGACCGGTGGGCGCATCGATATCACGACTTTTGTCACCCGACTGGACGGCGCCGGAGCCGGACAGCTCAACCTGCCCGTGGGCAGGTACGTCAGCCTGCGCGTCTCCGACAATGGCCGCGGCATGCCGCCTGAGATGCTGTCGAAGGTGTTCGAACCCTTTTTCACCACCAAGCCTCCGGGCGCCGGCAGCGGCCTGGGCCTGCCAATGACCTACAACTTCGCCCGCCAGGCAGGCGGCCAGGTGGAGGTGACCTCGACCCCGGGGCATGGTACAGAGGTCACCCTGCACCTGCCGGACGCCAGCGACGCGCCCTGACAGGTTCCGACTGTTCACTCAGACCACCGGCGAGGCAGCGCTGACCACGCGCAGGGCAAGGCCTTCGTAGGGGTCGAGGTTGAGCAGCATTTCGCCGCTCTCGGTCAGGTCACCTTCGACGCTTTCATGGATGATGTCCACCACCGGGCCGGGCGCGACGCCGGGCAGGTTCAAAGTCTCGCTGATGGGGTCTGCGCTGAAGTTCAGCACGGTGATCTGCACGCCTTTGCCAGCCGGCAGCTCGTGCACCATCACCAGCAGCCCAGGCGCCTCGACGTCCGGGATGAGGATCTGCCGGCTGGCGGCGATATCGTAGGCGCGGCGTACGCTGAGGATGCGCTTGAGTTGACAGGCGAAGGAGCCGTCTTGCTGCAGTTGGGCGACCAGGCTCCCATAGAGTGCCCGCGCCTTTGGCAGCCCCTCGGCCGACTCCCGCGCGCTCTGGTCCAGATCGGCCAGGTCATAGGCTCCGCGGTGAATCCAGCGGGTGTCACCGTCGCCCATGAGATGCTCGACCTGCTCCGGCGGCAGCGGCAGCGCGCCGACCAGGTCCCAGCCCGACAGCGCGAAGACACCGGGCTGCATTGCATTGAACATCACCAACAGCAGGTGCAGGCGCTGGATCTGCTCGATATCGGCCGGGCCGATGCTGTCCAGATCGCGAATGCCCAGCGCCGCGGTGATCACGCTGGCGGTGGTGCAGGCCACGCCGTTGGTGACGAAGCGCAGGTTGTAGGGCGCATGCTCGCCGGCCAGGCGTTCGTACATTTCGTCGCGGATATGTTCGCGGAGGATGCCGCCGGGCAGGGTCTGGCCCTTGTAGTGGTAATGGTCATAGGCGTGCAAGGTCCAGAAATGCACGAGCTCCAAGGTCAGCTCATCGTGGTTCTGCAACGCATGGATCAGCGAGGCCGGGTCGATGCCGAAGGCATGCACCTCGCGCAGCATCAGCCGCAGGAACTCGGTATTACCGGTCAGCAACGCGTGATGATAGGCCGGCCGGGTGATGAAGTCGTAGGACAGGTCGGCCCCACCCTGGGACATTCCCGCAATGTCATCAAGCGTCAGGTTGAGCTCCTGGAAGCTGAATCCGCCAGCCTTGCGAATGGCTCCGGCAAGCAGCTGGTTGCCGGTCACCGACAGCGGATGGCTCTCCGACCAGGCCGTGCCTTCGGCGCGCCGCTCGACGCCGAGAAAGCCGTTCGCATCCAGGCGCAGCACCCGCGCCCCAGCCACATCGATGGCGTGCAGGGCATCGCCGATGATCAGCTGCTGCGCAGCAAAGGTGGGGTCGAGCCAGTTGAGCGAAGGCTGGCCTTCCTTGAAGTAATGCAGGTAGACCCAGCGCCGCCGCTTGCCATCGACCCCTTCCACCTCGTCGGTGGCACTCCAGTCGGTGTCCTTGATGCCAGGCTCGAAAAAGATCACCCGCTGCAATTGACCGACGATGTAGTGCTTGTCCCTGAGCTGGTCGACCACGGCGGGCGACAGGTTGACCGCATCGCGCCCCTCGGGCACTGGCGGGAGCAGAGGCCAGTCCTCTTCGCGGATCTCGACCATGTGATAAAGGCCGGGATAGTCCCCGTAGGCCATCTCGGCGAGTCGAAAATCCGGTCCCTTGCCGGTGTGCGCCGGGACGATGTCGTCGATGACCACCGCGTTGTGCGCCGCGGCCACCCGGCTCAGGTAGAGCATGTCCGCCTCGGTGCCCAGGGCGGGGTCGATGTCGAAGCTGATGCGGTCGAAGTTGCCGTCGATGGTCGGGGTGAACTCGCGCCCCTTGAGCCCACCGGAGCGCTTCATCGGGCCGTTGTGGATGCCTTGCACGCCTAGCTCGGAGAGCGCGTGCCAGAGGCGTTCGTCACCCAGCGCCTGGAGCACCGAACCTTCCTCCGGAGTGATGATCGAGGCCGGATAGGCGGTAAACCACACCGAAGCGATGGCGCTGGCGTCACGCGGCCGCGCCTGTGCGTACGGCCGCTGCCAGAGCCGGGCTTGTCCCGAATAAAGCCGGGCGCGCTGCCTGGCGGCGTGAAGCATGGACTGACTGACCAGCCATTCGATGTATTGCTTGTCCGGCGTACCCATCCGAGGTTTTGCTCCCGCTGCGCTGATGAGAGGTCTTTCGTTTGAGTCGAACAGGCCATCATCGTTGCATCGGTTGACTCACCCGCGCAGCAGCGAAGCGTAGCCTTCCTCGGCCAGTACCTGGCGCACGGCCCGGCGCTGGAGCAGGCGCTGGAAATGTGCCCGGCAGTGCCCCGGCAGTGCAATGCCGATGCGGTCGGCCCAGAACTCAATGTAGAACAGCGACGCATCGGCGATACCGAAGTCATCGGCGACATGCTCGCGGCCCGCCATGAGGCGATTCAGGTAATCGAAGCCGCGCTCGACGATCGCCCTGCCTTCGGCCTGGATCGTGGCATGGCGCTCCGGATCATGGCTGTAGCGCTCGGTGGTGAAGATGCGGGTGAACCCCTGGCCGTGCATCACATGCCCGGCATAGTCCATGATATCCCTGACCCGTTCCTCGTCGTCAGGCGTACGCGGCAGCAGTCCGGCGCGCGGGTAGGCCTCTCCCAGCCATCTGGCGATGGCGATGAAGTCGGTCAGTGCCGACCCGTCGTCGCGCACCAGCGCGGGAATGGTGCCCTTGGGGTTGATCGCCAGATACTCTGGCTTCAGGTGGTCCCCTGCGGGCAGGTTGAGCACATGGGCCTCGAACGCCAGCTCCAGTTCCTCGAGCAGGATATGGATGCCGGTGCTGCACGAGCCCGGCGTCATGTAGAACTTGAGGGTCATGCCTCGGCTTCCTCTTGGTCGTGCCCTGGGTCGAGCAGCCCCTTTTGCCGGATCATGGCCTTGAACGCCTTCATGACCGGCCGTGAAATGACCGTCTCGGCAAGCACCCGCCGCTCGTATACGCAGAGTCTCATCGACTCGTCAGGCTGTCGGCGCGCCTCATCGATCAGCGCATGGGTATCGGCATCGAGTCGTTCACCCGGGCAATCGCGAACGCTGTCGTAGAGCCATTCCATCACCCTTTTCTCGGTAGGACGCATCTTGCATTTGCCGTCGAGGATCTTGAGCATGACCGCCACCGTGCAATCGACCTCGGCCGGTGCCAGCGGATGGGCCGCGACCCAGTCCGCTACCCCCGCCGGGGTCATGCCAGCGCCTCGCCGGCAGCCAGGCGCCTGACATAATCGAGCAACGACGCCTCGATCGGCTCCCAGGCATAGCCGGACACCGCCGCCACACCGATGGCAGTCAGTTTGTCGGTCGGCCCGTCGCCGATCCTGGCGACAAACACCGCGTGACAATCCTTGATCGCTTCCAGAATGCCGGCCATGGCGGTCTGGCTGGAGCTGTTGCCCAGACAGTAATGCTCCACCTCCCGCTGCTCGAGCAGCCGGCAGCACTCCGGGGCCACTTCGTACACCGCGAAGCGCTTGGCGTGGCCAAAATGTTCGCTGATGGCCAGGCCGTCCTTGCTGGCCACCGCCAGCCGCAGTGGAAAGCGCATCACCGCTAGTCTGCCGTATGGCGCAGCAGCTTGAGGCAGGCGGCCGAAGCTGCCAGCTCCACCGCGCGCAGGTCGTCGAAGTTGCGCACCTGCGGGTCGGCGCCCGCGTCGAGCAGCAGCTTGAGCAGTTCCGGTCGGTCACTCGACGCGGTGTACATCAGCGCGGTGGACCCGGCGTCGTTGCGGTTGTCCAGGCTGATTCCGGCCTCGATCAGCGCCTGGACAATGGCCGTGCTGCGCGGCACGCAGGCCAGCCAGAGGGCGGTATTGCCGTCGTCATTGCGTGCATGCACGTCGACTCCGAGGGCCAGCAGCTCGGTGACCAGTCCTTGCTCGCCGCTGAGGGCAGCACGCATCAGCGGCGTAAGGCCATGCTCGCCCGGTGCGTTCAGGTCCCTGGGGTCGAAATCCCACTGCACCATGAAGGCCGCCAGCGCCTCGCTCAGCTCGTCTACCGCCGCCTTGGCAGGCTCGGCGAGGGCATTGGCCAGCGGCCGGTAGCCGCCGTCGACGCTGTAGACCCGGGCGAAACGAAAGTCCGAGAACATCTGGGCGAAGGTCTTGCTGGAGTTGCCGTGGTAGCAGTAGATCAGCACCGGCGTCGTCTTCTCCAGACGGGTCAGCCAGAGCGGCACGCGGTCCTCGGTCAGATGCATGGCGCCGGCCAGGTGCTCCTGCTTGAAGCTCTGCATGTCCCGCACGTCGAACACCTTGATGTCCGGCTCGGCGCGGATCAGGGCCGCGGCCTCGGTGGCGCTGAGGCATTGAAGGGGGGCGCGTTCGGCGATGGTCATGGGGTGTCTCCGCAGGTCAGCTGTAGGCCGGGGTGGTTTCGATACGCCGGTCGGTGATCGCTCGCCCGACGGTGAAGTGATAGAGGCTCTGCCAGGCGCTGCCTTCCAGGCCGAGCAAGGCGTGCACCGGGTCGTCGAAAAAGCAGCCGATACCAGTGCCACGAAGCCCGTGGGCCTCGGCTTGCAGATAAAGCACCTGACCGATCAATCCCGCCTCACGGTGCAGCTGCCGGTAGCCTGCGGGGCCCTGCGCCGCGAGCGTCGCGTCGAACTCGGCGAGCATGCACACCGCAAAACAGGCATTGGCCGCCAGGTCCTGATGACAGTGCAGGCTGCGGGCGATGCGTTGCAGGGGCATGGGTTCGAAGGTTTTCAGCTGCAGCAGGCCAGGCACTCCGGCGACTGGCTCATGGACGAACTCACCTGAAAGGTTCTGTTTCAGCTCGGCGAGCTGGCTGAGGGTGCGCGGCAGCAGGTAGAGCCCTGGCACGAGGCTTTCGACATGCGAGACAAACAGCACCAGGGCAATCCGCGAGGGCTGCTCCATGACATCCCAGGGCAGGCCGGACGGTTGCAGCGGCGCGAGCAGCGAGGCGAACTGGCTCAGCGGCATCTGGTGGTAGTGATCGAAACGCTGGGCGCTGCGCCGCTCGCTCAGCAATTGTCGCACCGGCTGCTGGCCCACCTCACCGGAAACGGACCCCACCAGCCACGGCCGGGGGGCCGCCGGCGCAGCGGGGCGGTCGACATGGCGGGTGACCGCGGCGACTTCCTCGATCATCGGCCAGCGGTACATGGGGTGGCGATCGATGGGGCTGGCCATGCCCTGCCAGACTGCACGATCGGCAAGCTGCGCGAGTTCTTCAGGCGTCCAGGGCGCGGCGGGGCCGCCGTCCAGACCGACCGCCAGCAGAAGCTCGACTTCCTCCCGTTCGGTTTCGGCCTGGCGACGCGCGGGAAACTCGGCCTGACGGTCGGTCCCGGCCAGCCAGGCCAGCGTCGCCTGGCCGAGGTGCGCTTGCTCGCTCAATGTCCAGCCCAGCGCGGCCGCTGCATAGCGCAGCGCGCCGATGGCGTGACCGCAGTCGAGCTGGCAATAGCGAAAGGCACGCGCACCGTACTTCCAGGCCTCGCGCCACATCACCGAACTGAGCAGCAATCCCAGGCGCGGCTCGCCGGCGCGGTTCGGATGGCGGGCGCGCAGCTCCAGTGCGTGGGTTTCCGGACGGTAATGATAAAGCCCGTCGCCCAGGCCATGAATGCCTTGAGCCAGCAGGTAGGCTTCAGTGGGATGCAGATTGCCGCTGGAGGGATTGGCCCGTACCGCCCAGCGATCCGGCCCGAGGCTTTTCCAGGCGGTCAGGCCGAGCGAAAGCTGCAGCAGGGCGCCCAGCGTCGGCAACTCAGCCGGCAGCGCTGCCGACGGCACTGACAAGGCCGCGAAGGGGCGCGCCAGGGCATCTTCCAGTGGGCTCCCGGCAGTCACCTCGGCAAGCCGCGGCAGCGCGATCTGCGGGGCACCGGTGAAATGCCGGAAGGGCGCGGGCTGTTCGTCCCAGTCGAGCGTGTCCGGGCCCGGAGCATAGCCCTCGAAGCGGTGCTTGGTCCGCTGGTGGTAGGCCCGCACGCTGGCGAGGGCGGCGGTGCAATCGGGCGCGGTCTGGCTGGACATGGGATCGCTCATGACGTGATGAGCGATCACCTGCAAGACCTCTGCCGGTTGGCTGCAGGCCAGCGGCCACGGGACAGCTAGCGCCTATCGAGGGTTGGCCTGTCGCCTTTGCGACAGTCATGGCAGGGCATCACCGGGGTCAGCGGTCGGATTCTGTATGGAAACGGACACGCTCGTGGATGTGCTCGGGACTCTCCAGCTCGTCGACGATCCCCGAAGCCAGGCGCAGCAGCGACATCCTGCGTCCATCAAGATCGTCGAGAAAGTCATCGAGGGACAGATCGAAGCCGGAATCGGGTGTATCGACCAACGTCCAGTGCAGGGGATGCAGCGCTAGCCGCTGCAGCGCAGCGGCGGTTTCCGGGTCTCCATCGAAGCCGGCGAAGTCGCCGATCAGGATCAATCGCTGCACATGCACCGGAGGCAGCCCGGTGAGCAGGCCGTCGAGCACCTCATAGAGCTCGGTTGCCTCACCATCGCGACGGGGAAACAGATAGAGCACCGCATCGCAGCCGGCCACGCTCTCGCCCACATGCTCGGCACTGCAGGGCTCGGCCAGCTTGGCGCGCAGGCCAGGCCGGGCGGCGATGGAGTTGAGATCGTCGAGCAGCGCCAGCACCTCGTGCTGACGCGTCAGCAACTCGTACAGCAGGGCGCTGCCGAGGCTGGAGTGCGCTCCGTAGACGGCGAACTTGCGAACCGGCGTCTCCAGATTACGCATGGCGGCTCAGCGACGGGTCAGCAAAAAGCCGATGAGGGCGAAGGCACCCGCGGCCACCACCACACTGGTCATCGGATGACTGCGCACGCATTCGCGTGCGGCTTCGCTCGCCTCACGCGTGGTTTCCGCCACCCGGGCGCCACGCTCGTCCAGGTGGGCATCCTCGAACAGCGACTCGAGCTTGTGACGCAAGCTGTCGAACCGGTGCTCCGACTCCTTCGCGGCATCCTTCTTGAGACTTTCCAGCGCGGCACTCAGGCGACGGATCTCTTTCTCCATTTCGCTGCGGGCAGTCGACTTGTGCGATAGGAATGACATTAGCGGGCTCCTCCACTCGGTTGGATATGTCTTTATATAGACTACGAGTGACCACAGAGGTGCAGAAGAAACCCGGCGGCAGGGCCTAGGCTGTTATCGCGAGTCCGCGTCGCAGCTCAGCCAGTACCACTGAGCCATCGGGTCGCACGCCCCGCCAGAGAGCAAAGGATTCGGCCGCCTGCTCGACGAGCATGCCGAGCCCGTCCAGGGTCCGCCCAGCGCCCTGGGCCTCGGCCCAGCGGTTGAAGGCAGTCGGCTCACGACCGTACATCATGTCGTAACAAAGCGTGTGCCCAGCCTGTATCAGGCTCGCCGGGATCGGCGGCAGCGCGCCCGTCAGGCTTGCCGAGGTACCGTTGATGATGACATCCACCGGCTCGCTCAGCTGATCGAAGCCAAAGGCCGCGACCTCGCCCAGATCGGCAAAGATCTGCGCCAGGGCCTGGGCCTTTTCCGGGGTTCGGTTAGCGATCGCCAAGGCCGCTGGCCGACGCTCCAGGAGCGACTCGATCACCCCGCGCACGGCGCCACCGGCGCCCAGCAGCAGGATTCGCCGACCGGTCAGTTCGACCCCGGCATTGTTCAGGTCGTTGACCAGTCCGGCGCCGTCGCTGGTATCACCGAGCAGGCTGCCGTCCTCCAGCTTCATCAAGGTATTCACCGCGCCAGCCCGGCGCGCACGTTCGCTGAGCCTGTCGGCCAGGCGATAGGCGTCCTCCTTGAAGGGCACCGTGACATTGGCCCCACGGCCGTCGCGGAAGAAGGTGCGCGCCGCACCGGCAAAATCGTCGAGCGGGGCGAGAATGGCCTCGTAGGTGAGCGCCTGCCCGGTCTGCTCGGCGAACAGCCGGTGGATCATCGGCGACTTGCTGTGGGCGATGGGGTTACCGAATACGGCGTAGCGGTCCATGGGAAATCCTGTCGGAGCAACTTCAAGAGGTTAGCGGCAAGCAAGAGCCGAAGCCGGCACGGCTTGCGGCTATTCCGCCAACCAGTCCCGGTCGGTCAGGAAGTACTCGGTCAGCCGTGCCTCGGGGGTTCCGGGTTCGGGCTTCCAGTCATAGCCCCAGCGAACCTCGGGCGGCAGCGACATCAGGATCGACTCGGTGCGTCCGCCAGATTGCAGGCCGAAGGTGGTGCCTCGGTCATAGACCAGGTTGAACTCGACATAGCGGCCCCGGCGATAGGCCTGGAATTCACGCTCGCGGGCACCAAAGGGGGTATCGCGGCGCTTCTGCACGATGGGCAAATAGGCCGGCAGGTAGGCGTCGCCCACCGAGCGCATGAACGCAAAGCAGGTGCCGAAGTCGCCCTGGTTGAGGTCGTCGAAGAACAGTCCGCCCACGCCACGCGGCTCATTGCGGTGCTTGAGGTGGAAGTAGCGATCGCACCATTCCTTGTAGCGCGGGTAGATCTCCATGCCGAACGGCCCGCAGGCCTGGCTCGCGACCCGGTGCCAGTGCACGCAGTCTTCCTCGACGGCGTAGTACGGAGTGAGGTCGAAGCCTCCGCCAAACCACCATACCGGTGCTTCCCCCTCCTTCTCGGCGATGAAAAAGCGCACATTGGCATGGGAAGTGGGGACGTGGGGGTTTTCCGGGTGGATCACCAGCGACACCCCCAGTGCCTCGAAGCTGCGCCCGGCCAGTTCCGGGCGGTGGGCGCTGGCGGATGGCGGCAGGTTCACCCCGTGAACATGGGAAAAATTGACCCCGCCCTTTTCGATCAGCGCACCGCCCTCGACCACCCGGGTACGCCCGCCGCCACCGTCGGGACGCTCCCAGCTGTCCTCGTGGAAGCGTGCCCGGCCGTCCTCCGCTTCCAGGGCTTGGCAGATGCGGTCCTGCAGATCGAGCAGGTAGGCCTTCACGGCAAGGGTCATGTCGTTCACGGAATGTCCTCGGACAGAGGCACCAGCGGGTGCCAACGGCTACTCAAGCCGGCAAGCATAGCATCCGGCGGATTGACGGGCGCCCCCGCAGCGGGTTGGATAGGGCTTTCCCCACCCCAGGAGGTCGCATGTCCAAGCGTATTCAATTCAGCCAGCACGGCGGAGCCGAAGTCCTCGAATGGGTGGACAGGCCCGAGCCAGAGCCAGGTATGGGTGAGGTGCGGGTGCGCAACCATGCGATCGGGCTGAACTTCATCGACACCTACTACCGTAGCGGGCTGTACCCACCGCCCGCGTTGCCGTCAGGCCTGGGCAACGAAGGTGCCGGGGTGGTCGAGGCGGTGGGCGCGGGGGTCGAGGACTTCCAGCCGGGTGACCGCGTCGCCTACGGCACCGGCCCGCTCGGTGCCTATGCCGAACAGCATGTGCTGCCTGCCGCGAACCTGGTCCGCCTGCCGCAGGCGATCTCCTTCGAGCAGGCGGCCGCGGTGATGCTCAAGGGCATGACCGCACAGTATCTGCTGCGCCAGATCCACCCGCTGCAGGCCGGAGAAACCGTGCTGTTCCACGCCGCTGCCGGAGGCGTGGGCTCGATTGCCTGCCAGTGGGCCAGGGCCCTGGGCGCGCGGCTCATCGGGGTGGTCGGTTCAGCCGAAAAGGCCGAGCAGGCCCGCGCGCTTGGCGCCTGGCAGACGATCGACCGCAGCCGGGAAGACGTGGTCCAGCGGGTGATGGAGCTGACCGATGGGCAGAAATGTCCGGTGGTCTACGACTCGGTTGGCAAGGATACCTGGGATACCTCGCTCGATTGCGTGGCCAAGCGCGGGCTGCTGGTCAGCTACGGCAACGCCTCGGGCCCGGTGACCGGGGTCAACCTGGGCATCCTGGCGCAGAAGGGCTCGCTGTTCGTTACCCGACCGATACTCGCCGGCTACGCCGACACGCCGGAACGGCTGCGAGCCATGGCCGCCGAGCTGTTCGAGATGATCGAGAACGGGCACATTTCGGTGGAGATCGGCCAGCGCTTCGCCCTGGCTGACGCGGCCCAGGCACAGGAGGCACTGACCAGCCGGCAGACCACCGGGTCGACCATCCTGCTGCCCTGATCCGTCCGCCCGGATCAGCTGGCGCGCACCACGTCGCCGCTGCGCAGGTCGCGGATAAGGCTGGGATTTCGCCGTCCGCCGAGTGCGCCACTGACCACCAGGTCGAGGCTGTCGCCAAAGTACTGCTGCACCCGCAGGCGGCTGCGTGCCGCCGGGCGGCCGGCGGGGTTGGCCGAGGTCGAGACCAGGGGGCCGGTCTGCGCGCACAGCCGGCGCACCAGCGGATGGTCGCTGACCCGCAGCGCCACCGAATCATGCTGACCGCAGATCCAGGTCGGCAGCCGATTCTGGTGCGGCACCAACCAGGTGTAGGGGCCCGGCCAACTGCCAGCGAGGCGGTCGAGCCAGATCTCCGGCAGGTCATGCAGCAGGAAGTCGAACTGCGCCATGTTTTCAGCGACCAGGATCAAGCCCTTCTCCATCGGCCGGGCCTTCAGCGCCAGCAATTGCAGCACCGCCTCGCCGTCCCAGGGGTCGCAGCCCAGCCCCCACACCGCCTCGGTCGGATAGGCGATCACCCCCCCTGCCTGGACTACCCGTGCCGCCTGCCCGATTCGCCACTCGCTGACCATATCCCGCCCCCTCGTTGCTGCCGGCAGTCTACCCAAGCACGGATCGTTGCCAAAGCTAATTGCGTGGCAGCCAGAGCCCTCCCTCGCAGAGGATGCGCCCCTCGATCTCCAGGTCGGTGAGTGCGCTCAGCAGTTCCGGTAGCGGCAGACCGGCAGCAGCGGCCAGGGCCTCGCTGCTCATGGGCGCCGCACGCAGGTGGCGCATCAGCGGATGGCTGGCGTCCGCCCCGTCAGCAGGCAATGGCCGCGATGGCAAGGCGACCGGCGCCACCTGCTGCCAACCGCGCAACGCCTCGAGGATGTCCGGCACGCATTCCACCAGGGTCGCACCCTGGCGGATCAGCTCATGGCAGCCACGCGCGCCCGGATGATGGATGGGACCTGGTATCGCGAACACCTCGCGCCCCTGCTCCAGCGCCAGCCGCGCAGTGATCAGCGAACCGCTCGAAGGGCTTGCCTCGACCACCAGCACGCCCAGCGAAAGCCCGCTGATGATGCGGTTGCGGCGGGGGAAGTTGCTCGCATGGGGCGCGCAGTCCAGCGGCAACTCGGACACCAGGGCCCCGCCCCTGGCAAGGATATTCGCCGCCAGCGGTTTGTGACGCGACGGATAGAGGTGCTCGAGCCCGGTTCCGAGAACCGCCACGGTGTCGCCGCCGACGGCGAGCGCGCCTTGGTGGGCCGCGCCGTCGATGCCCAGCGCCAGCCCGCTGGTGACGACGAAGCCGGCGCCAGCAAGGCTCCGGGCAAAGGCACTGGCGTTGTCGAGCCCTGGCTGCGAGGCACGCCGGCTACCGACCATGGCCAGCTGTGGACGCTCGAGCAGGGCAGGCTCGCCCGCCACGAACAGCAGCGCGGGCGCATCGGGCAGCTCCGCCAGCAACGCCGGATAGCGCGGGTCGTCCCAGCACAGCAGGTGGTGGTTCGCCGCCTCCAGCCAGGCCAGCGCACGGCCAGCCTGGCGGCGCACCGCCTCGGTACGCCGCGCCTCGGCACAGGCAGCCGGCAGGCCAAGCGCGCGCCAGGCACTTGCAGGTGCACTCAGCGCCGAGGAAGCATCGGGAAAGGCTTGCAGAAGCTTGCGCAGGCGGCGCGGACCAAGCTCAGGCAGTGCATGCAGGCGCAGGCGCGCCTCGCACTCGGAAGGAGACAGCAGGGACATGACGGTTCCTTGTCCTGCGGCGCCGCATCCTGGCGGCGCGCGAGAGAGACCAGCGATTGGCGATCAGGGGTTACGGACCTTGTCCATCACGGCCAGCGACCGCTCGGCCTGCAGGATCACGCCATAGCTGAGCTTGTCGTAGGTGCGGAACACCATCAGCAGGCCGGCGCGCTCATCGGGGATCTTGACCTGTTCGCCGGTGAGACGATCACGCACGGTCTCGCCGGTCTTGTAGACCGCCAGCACGTTCCCCTCGGCAAGGCCGTCACGCGCACCCTTGTTCAGCGTGACCACATCGAGCTGGCCGATCTGCGAGACGCCGCGCGGCACGTCGAGAATCAGGCCGTCGATGGACGACGACGGCGGGCTCGGCATGAAGCGCGAGGTAATGGCACGCTCCTCGCCAGGCAGCAGGCGGTCGCCGAGGCGAGCTTCCTGGGTGGTGCGGGTCAGCCTGATGGTGGCGATGTCGCCCTCGACCGCGACCATGTCGCCGCTGCCGATGTCGTCCAGGTTGATGCCGAGCATCTCCCCACTGATTGGATCCAGGTAGGTCTTGCCCTGGCGGAACAGGTTGTAGCTCGGCAGCGAGCTGTCGAAGGCACCACGCGCATAGATGCGGTCGCCCTGACCACTGACCACGCGCTCGGCATTGCCGGCGACGATGTAGGGCGCGCGCTGCAGCTCCTGGGTATCCTCGACGATGCGGTTCTTCAGCAGAAAGCTGTTGATGGCGTCCAGCGGAATGCTCGGGATCGCCTCGGCCATCGGCGTGGTGCGGATGCGCGGCGACAGCTTGATGGTCCCGCGCGAGGCCCCCCGCTCGAGGCTAAGCCGCGGCTGGCCGTCGATGTAGACGAGGCTGAGCACGTCACCGGGATAGATCAGGTGCGGGTTCTCGATCTGTGGATTGGCGTGCCAGAGTTGCGGCCATTCCCAGGGCTTGCTGAGGAAACGCCCGGAGATGTGCCACAAGGTGTCTCCCTGAGTCACGGTGTATTGCTCGGGATGCCCTTCCTTGAGCTCTACCGCGGCCTGAGCCAGCCCCCCGGCAGCGACCAGCAGCAGGACGACTAGTGTTTTCCTCATATGGTGAATCCCTTTATGATGTGGCTGCTCGTTACGAGGCCTATGCAATCCGCTGTGCGTGGTCCGGACTCGCCGGGCGGTCCTGCCGGACCTGCCACGCACCGGCCTGGCAGGGTATTAAGCCGCTCGCCATCTTAGCAGCGGAAAATGACCCGATTCCATAAGTGGATCACAAACATCTATGGCCATATTGAACATTCTGGAGTTTCCCGATCCGCGCCTGCGCACGGTTGCCAAGCCGGTCGAGGAGGTGGACGACGACATCCGGCAACTGGTCGATGACATGTTCGAAACCATGTACGACGCGCAGGGTATCGGCCTGGCCGCGACCCAGGTGAATGTTCACCAGCGGGTGGTGGTGATGGACCTGGAGGACGATGCCGAGCCGCGGGTGTTCATCAACCCTGAGATCGAGCCACTGTGCGAGGAGATGGGCGAATACCAGGAAGGCTGCCTGTCGGTGCCCGGCTTTTACGAAGGCGTCGATCGCCCGCTGAAGGTCCGGGTCAAGGCCCTCGACCGCGACGGCCAGCCCTACGAGCTGATCGCCGAGGGCCTGCTGGCCGTGTGCATCCAGCACGAATGCGATCACCTCAACGGCAAGCTGTTCGTCGACTACCTGTCCAATCTCAAGCGCGATCGCATCCGCAAGAAGCTCGAAAAGCAGCACCGCCAACGCGCCTGACCGTCCCGCAAGGCCTGCATGCAGGCCTTTTCCACGTTTCAAGCAGAGCCCCATGACCCAGCCCTTGCGCATCGTCTTTGCCGGCACGCCGGATTTCGCCGCTGAACACCTGGCGGCGTTGCTGGCCAGCCGTCACCTGATCATCGCCTGCTATACCCAGCCCGACCGTCCTGCCGGGCGCGGCCAGAAGCTGATGCCGAGCCCGGTGAAGCAGCTGGCGAGCCAGCAGGGCATCGCAGTGCTGCAGCCGGCATCGCTGCGCGACCCCGAGGCCCAGGCCGAACTGGCCGCGCTGCAGCCCGACCTGCTGGTGGTGGTCGCCTACGGCCTGATCCTGCCCCAAGCGGTCCTGGACATCCCGCGCCTCGGCTGCATCAACAGCCACGCCTCGCTGCTGCCACGCTGGCGCGGTGCCGCGCCGATCCAGCGCGCCATCGAGGCAGGTGACGCCGAGACCGGCGTGACCCTGATGCAGATGGAAGCCGGACTCGATACCGGCCCGATGCTGCTCAAGGTCCGCACCCCTATCGAGCCTGGAGACACTGGCGGCAGCCTGCACGACCGGCTGGCCCGGCTGGGCGCACAGGCGCTGGTGGAGGGTGTCGAGGCACTGGCCGCGGGCACTCTGAATGCTGTCCGGCAGGACGACAGCCAGGCCACCTACGCCCACAAGCTGAACAAGGACGAGGCCCGGCTGGACTGGAGCCGACCAGCGTCCGAGCTGGCCCGACGGATCAGGGCCTTTCACCCCTGGCCGATCTGCCACAGCACGCTTGACAGTGCCACGCTGAAAATCCACGGCGCCTGTGAAGCCCAGGGCCAGGGCAAGCCGGGCGAAATTCTGGAGGCCAGCCGCGACGGACTGCTGATAGCCTGTGGTGAGGCCGCGCTACGCCTGAGCCGGTTGCAGCTGCCTGGCGGCAGGCCGCTGGACTTTGCCGACCTCTACAACAGCCGCCGCGAGCAATTCGCCGTCGGCACGGTTCTCGGCCAGTGAGCCTGAGCCCGCGTCTCGCTGCCGCCCGCGCCCTGGCCGCGGTACTCGGCGGCAAGGCCTCGCTCGGCGGCAGCCTGCCGGAACCCCTGAGCCAGGTCGCCCCACGTGACCGCGGGCTGACCCAGGAGCTGGCGTTTGGCACCGCTCGCTGGCAGCCGCGTCTGGCCGGCCTTGCCGCGAGCCTGTTGCAGAAGCCGTTCAAGGCAGGCGATCGCGATGTCGAGGCGCTGCTCCTCGTCGGCCTCTACCAGTTGCTCTACACGAGAATCCCGCCGCATGCCGCCATCGGCGAAACCGTCGGCTGCGTCGACAAGCTGAAGAAACCCTGGGCCAAGGGTTTGCTCAATGCCGTGCTGCGCCGCGCGCAACGGGAAGGCGAGGCCCTGCTGGCGGAGCTGGAGCACGACCCGGTGATTCGCGTCGCCCATCCGCGCTGGCTGCAGAAGCGCCTCAAGGCCGACTGGCCGGAACACTGGGAAGCGATCTGCGCGGCAAACAACCTGCACCCACCGCTGACGCTACGGGTCAACCGCCGCCAGACAAGCCGCGACGACTATCTGGCCGAACTCGCCGATGCTTCGATCGAGACCTTTGCCTGCCCCTACAGCGAGGACGGCATCCGCCTGGCCATACCCTGCGAGGTGCCGGGCCTGCCGGGTTTCGCCGAGGGCCGCTTCAGCGTGCAGGACGAAGCCGCCCAACTCAGCGCCGGGCTGCTCGAACTGGCCCCGGGGCAGCGCGTGCTCGATGCCTGCTGCGCGCCCGGCGGCAAGACCTGCCATCTGCTGGAACGGCAACCGGCGCTGGCTGAACTGGTGGCCATCGACGGGGAGCCAGGCCGCCTCGGCCGAGTCCGCGAGAACCTCAGCCGTCTTCAGTTGCAGGCCCGACTGATCGCGGCCGATGCCCGCGAGCTCGCGGCCTGGTGGGACGGCCAGCCGTTCCAGCGCATTCTGCTCGACGCCCCCTGCTCTGCCACCGGGGTGATTCGTCGCCATCCGGACATCAAGCTGACCCGCCAGGAAGCCGACATCGCCGCCCTGGCCGCGCTGCAGGGGCAACTGCTCGATGCGCTCTGGGAAACCCTGGAAGTCGGCGGCATCCTGCTCTACGCGACCTGCTCGGTGCTGCCAGAGGAAAACAGCGATACCATCGCGGCCTTCCTCGCCCGCACACCCGGCGCCCGCGAGCTGGCCATTGCCGGCGCGTTCGGCCTGGCGCAACCCCACGGTCGTCAGCTGCTGCCGCAGGCCGAGGGGCATGACGGCTTCTATTACGCCAAACTGATCAAGGTGGCCGCCGCGCCAGCCAGCCGATGACAGCACAGCCTGGGCGAGTGTCCGCCAGAGGAGCAGCGCGTTCGTGAAAATCATCATCCTGGGTGCGGGACAGGTGGGCGGGACCCTTGCCGAACACCTGGCCAGCGAAGCCAACGACATCACCATCGTCGACACCGACGCCGACCGCCTGCGCGACCTCAATGATCGCTTGGACATCCGTACCGTGGTCGGCCGCGGCTCCTTTCCGACCGTGCTGCGCCAGGCCGGCGCCGACGACGCGGACATGCTGGTGGCGGTGACCAACAGCGACGAAACCAACATGGTCGCCTGCCAGGTCGCCTTTACCCTGTTCCATACCCCGACCAAGATCGCCCGGGTGCGCGAGGCGGCCTACCTGGTGCGCGGCGACCTGTTCGACAACGAGGCGATTCCGGTCGACGTACTGATCAGCCCCGAGCAACTGGTCACCAATTACATCAAGCGGCTGATCGAATACCCCGGCTCGCTGCAGGTGATCGACTTCGCCCAGGGCAAGGCCCAGCTGGTGGCGGTCAAGGCCTATTACGGTGGCCCGCTGGTGGGCCAGGAGTTGCGCCAGCTAAAAAACCACATGCCCAACGTGGACACCCGCGTGGCGGCGATCTTCCGCCGCAACCGGCCGATCCTGCCCAAGGGCGACACCGTCATCGAGGCGGACGACGAAGTGTTCTTCATTGCCGCCAAGGCCCATATCCGCGCTGTCATGAGCGAGATGCGGCGGATCGAGGACAGCTACAAGCGGATCGTCATCGCTGGCGGCGGCAACATCGGCGAGCGCTTGGCCGAGGCCATCGAGAGTCGCTATCAGGTCAAGATCATCGAGATGAACCCGTCTCGCTGCCGGCATCTGTCCGATGTCCTGGACAGTGCCATCGTGCTTCAGGGCAGCGCCTCGGACCGCGACCTGCTGGTGGAGGAAAACGTCAACGAGGCGGACATCTTCCTCGCCCTGACCAATGACGACGAAGCCAACATCATGTCCTCGCTGCTGGCCAAGCGGCTCGGCGCGCGCAAGGTGATGAGCATCATCAACAACCCCGCCTACGTCGACCTCATCCAGGGCGGCGAGATCGACGTGGCCATCAGCCCGCAGTTGGCCACCATCGGCTCGCTACTGACCCACGTGCGTCGTGGCGACATCGTCAGCGCCCATTCCCTGCGGCGAGGCGCGGCGGAAGCCATCGAAGTCATCGCCCACGGCGATGCCCGCTCGAGCAAGGTGGTAGGCCGCACCATCGACCGCATTGGCCTGCCGCCCGGCACCACCATCGGCGCGGTGATCCGCGACGAAGAGGTATTGATCGCCCATGACAATACGGTAATCGAATCGGGCGACCATGTGATCCTGTTCCTTGTGGACAAGAAGCACATCCGCGATGTGGAGCGCCTGTTCCAGGCGGGACTGACGTTCTTCTGATCGGCCCGGAGCCCGGCCCTACGACTCCTCGCGGCGGACAAAGCGCAGGCCGGCGCCTTCGGCGTCGACGCGCATCACTTCCATCTCCAGCAGGGGCGCCGGAATCGGCAGGTCCTGAACCTGGCCGGTGACCAGCGTGCCGCAGCTCAGGTTGGCCAGCAGCGGGTGCTTGACGTACACCCCGCCATCGGAGAGGTCGCGGGTCTGCGCCACCACTTCGCCAAGGCTCTCGTGACAGATCCGGATTCGGCAATTCAGATTGGTGCGCGGGTGCTGCCGCATGTTTTTCATCTGCTTTCCACCTCCTTGCGTCAATACCAGCGCGCTTCTCCGGGGGGCCGTTTCTTGAAGCGCTTCATGGTCCACATGTACTGGCTGGGCCAGGTACGCACGTAGCGCTCCACCACCCGGCTCATCGCAGCGACCCCGGTTGCCGGTTCGAGACTGTACATGGCATCCGGCGCCGCTTCGATAATTACTTTATAGCCCGAGCCGTCCTCCAGGCGCACCGCGTGCAGGAACACCCCGAGCGCCTTGCCACCGGCGAGCATGCCGGGAACGAACTTGCTGCTCAGCGCCTGGGTAGCGAAAAAGGGCACGAAGATGCCGCTGGCCTCGGACGGCTCCGGATCGGCCGGGATTCCCACCACACCGCCCCGGCGCACTTCCTTGATCACGCTGAGAATCCCTTCTCGGGTGGACGGCGCGACCCGGTTGCCGAGCTGCACCCGCTGCACCCGCAGCAACTCGTCCACTGCCTTGAGCTTGGGCGGTCGGTAGAAGATGATCGGATTGCACTGCGAGCAGAAGAAATGGTTGAGCATCTCCCAGTTGCCCAGATGGCTGGTGATGCCGACCACCCCCTTGCCCGAGGCCAGCGCTTCCTGCAGCACCTCGAGCCCTTCCACCTCACGCACCAGTGCCAGCGACTTTTCCGGCGGCCAGATCCAGGCGCAGGCGCTCTCGGCCAGGGTCTTGCCGGTGTCTTTCAGGGTTCGACCAAGCAACGCCTGCTGCTCGGCCGCACTCAGCTCGGGAAAGCACCTGGACAGGTTGATTCGCGCCACTTTCCGCGAGCGGTTGGGCAGTCGCCACATCAGCCAGCCGATCAGCCCGCCGAGTCGCTGCACCATCGGCCAGGGCAGGCTGGCCAGGGCGCGCAACAGGCCGACGACGATGGCGCCTTTGATCTTTTCCACCGGGACACTCCAGCTCAGCTACCAGCGCCTAGTCTAACGCCTGCGCCAGCTCCCTGCCGCTCCTGCACGGGACCGCTCGCGCTTCGCCTGGCGGGAGGCGCGGCAGGCCTTGCGACGGGGCCCTGTGCGCTGGGTCAGCAGCGGAGCGATCGGGTATACTCCGGCGTTTTACGTCGAAGCCCAGCACAGGTGAACTCTTGAGCCAGACAATGCCCGCCGTGCGCACCTTCCAGGACCTGATCCTCGCCCTGCAACACTACTGGGCCGAGCAGGGTTGCGTACTGCTGCAGCCCTACGACATGGAAGTGGGCGCCGGAACCTTCCACACGGCCACCTTCCTGCGCGCCATCGGCCCGGAATCCTGGAACGCCGCCTACGTGCAGCCTTCCCGCCGCCCTGCCGACGGTCGCTACGGCGACAACCCCAACCGTCTGCAGCACTACTACCAGTTCCAAGTGGTTCTCAAGCCCAACCCGGCCAACTTCCAGGAGCTCTACCTCGGTTCCCTGAAGGCCATTGGCATCGACCCGCTGGTGCACGACGTGCGCTTCGTCGAGGACAACTGGGAATCGCCCACGCTCGGTGCCTGGGGCCTGGGCTGGGAGATCTGGCTGAACGGCATGGAAGTGACCCAGTTCACCTACTTCCAGCAGGTCGGCGGCATCGAGTGCTACCCGGTCACCGGCGAGATCACCTATGGCCTGGAACGCCTGGCCATGTACCTGCAGGGCGTCGACTCGGTGTATGACCTGGTCTATTCCGATGGCCCCTTCGGCGTCGTGACCTATGGCGACGTGTTCCACCAGAACGAGGTGGAACAGTCGGCCTATAACTTCGAGCACGCCAATGTCGAGAAGCTGTTCGAGCTGTTCGACTTCTATGAGAGCGAGGCCAACCGCCTCAGCGAGCTGCAGCTGCCGCTGCCGACCTACGAAATGGTCCTCAAGGCCTCGCACACCTTCAACCTGCTCGACGCGCGCCGGGCCATCTCGGTAACCGAGCGCCAGCGCTACATCCTGCGCGTGCGCACCTTGGCCCGCGCCGTCGCCCAGAGCTATTTGCAGGCGCGCGCGCGCCTTGGCTTCCCGATGGCCACCCCCGAACTGCGTGACGAAGTCCTGGCCAAGCTGGAGGCTGCTGAATGAGTGCTCTCGATTTTCTGGTCGAACTGGGTACCGAAGAACTCCCACCCAAGGCGCTCAAAGCCCTCGGCAATGCCTTCCGCGACGGCATTCTGCTGGGTCTTAAAGATGCCAGCCTGATGCACGGCGCGGTGCGCGTCTACGCGGCGCCGCGGCGCCTGGCAGTGCTGGTCGAGGCGCTTTCCACCGAGCAGCCGGATCGCGCCATCAATCTCGACGGTCCGCCGCTGCAGGCCGCCTTCGATGCCGAAGGACTGCCGACCCAGGCCGCCCTCGGCTTCGCCCGCAAGTGCGGCGTGGACCTGGCCGAGATCGACCGCAGCGGGCCGAAGCTGCGCTTTTCCCGTACCATTCCCGGTCAGCCGGCGGCCAGTCTGTTGCCGGATATCGTCGAAGCCTCGCTGAACGATCTGCCGATTCCCAAGCGGATGCGCTGGGGCGCGCGCAAGGAAGAGTTCGTCCGTCCGACCCAGTGGCTGGTGATGCTGTTCGGCAACGGGGTCATCGACTGCGAGCTGCTCGCTCAGCGCGCCGGTCGCGAGTCCCGCGGTCATCGCTTCCACCATCCCGAGCCGGTGCTGATCACCTCGCCGGCGGCCTATGCCGAGGAGTTGCGCAAGGCCTCGGTAATCGCTGATTTCGCCGAGCGCCGCGCGCTGATCGAAGCCCGCGTCAACCAGTTGGCCAAGGAGCAGGAAGGCCGCGCCGTGGTTCCCACCGAGCTGCTGGACGAGGTGACCGCGCTGGTCGAGTGGCCAGTGCCTCTGGTCTGCTCTTTCGAGGAGCGCTTCCTCGAAGTGCCCCAGGAGGCGCTGATCTCCACCATGCAGGACAACCAGAAGTACTTCTGCCTGCTGGACGAAGAGGCCCGTCTGCTGCCGCGCTTCATCACCGTGGCCAATGTCGAGAGCCTTGACCCGGCGCAGATCGTTTCCGGAAACGAGAAGGTGGTGCGCCCGCGCCTCACCGACGCCGAATTCTTCTATCGGCAGGACCAGAAGCAGCCACTGGAAAGCTTCAACGAGCGCCTGGCCCACGTGGTCTTCCAGGCACAGCTTGGCAGCGTCTACGACAAGGCCGTGCGCGTCTCGCGCCTGGCCGCGCAGATTGCCGGGCAGATCGGTGGCGAGCCCGAGCACGCCGCCCGCGCCGGCCTGCTGAGCAAGTGCGACCTGGCCTCCGAGATGGTCGGCGAGTTTCCGGAGATGCAGGGCATCGCTGGCTACTACTACGCCCTGCACAATGGCGAGCCGCGCGACGTGGCCCTGGCCCTCAACGAGCAGTACATGCCACGCGGCGCCGGTGCCGAGCTGCCCGAGACCCTGACAGGCGCTGCCCTGGCGGTGGCGGACAAGCTCGACACCCTGGTCGGCATCTTCGGCATCGGCATGCTGCCCACCGGCAGCAAGGACCCCTATGCCCTGCGTCGTGCCGCCCTTGGCGTGCTGCGCATCCTCATCGAAAAGAACCTGGAGCTGGACCTGGTGCGTGCGGTAGAGATCGCCGTGGCCGGCTACGGCGACAAGGTCAAGGCCGACGGCCTGGCCTCCCAGGTACTGGAGTTCATCTTCGATCGCCTGCGTGCGCGCTACGAGGACGAGGGCGTGGAGGTGACGGTGTACCTGGCGGTACGCGCCGTGCAGCCGCGCTCGGCACTCGACTTCGACCAGCGGGTGCAGGCTGTCCAGGCCTTCCGCGCGCTGCCTGAAGCCGAGGCCCTGGCCGCCGCCAACAAGCGCGTCTCCAACCTGCTGGACAAGTACGACGGCCGGCTGCCCGAGGCCATCGAGCCACGCTACTTCGACAACGCCTGCGAGTTCTCGCTGTATTCGGCGATCCAACAGGCCGACCATGCCGTCGTGCCGCTGGCTGCCGAACGCCGCTACCGTGAGGCACTGGAGCGTCTGGCCAACCTGCGCGACCCGATCGACGCCTTCTTCGAGGCGGTGCTGGTCAATGCCGAGGATGCCGACGTGCGGGCCAACCGCTATGCCCTGCTGGCCAAGCTGAGAGGACTGTTCCTTGGTGTCGCCGATATTTCCGCACTTGGCTAGACCGATGAAACTGATCGTGCTCGACCGCGACGGCGTGATCAACGAGGACTCCGACGCCTTCGTCAAGTCGGTCCAGGAGTGGCTCCCGATCCCCGGTTCGCTGGAGGCCATCGCACGCCTCTGCCGCGCCGGCTGGACGGTGGCCGTGGCCACCAACCAGTCGGGGCTGGCACGCGGCCTGCTCGACGCCCAGACCCTGAGCGACATGCACTTTCACCTGCAGCAGCAGGTCATGGCGCTGGGCGGACGCATCGAACTCATCGTGCACTGCCCGCACGGGCCGGATGACGGCTGTCAGTGCCGCAAACCGCTGCCCGGGCTGTTCCGCAGCGTCGCCGAACACTTCCACATGCCTGATCTCAAGGGCGTGCCGGTGGTGGGCGACAGCCATCGCGACCTGCATGCCGGCATGCTCCTCGGCGGCCTGCCCTACCTGGTCAGGACCGGCAAGGGCCTGCGTACCTTGAAGGGATCGCTGCCGCCGGGGACAAAGGTCTTCGACGACCTGGCGGCGGTCGCCGACCATCTGCTGGGAATCCAGCGATGAACCTGCTGCAGAATCTGCGTACGCTGCTGTTCTACCTGGCCCTGTGCCTCAGCGCAGTGGTCTGGTGCGTCGCCAGCATACTGGTCGGCCCCTTCCTGTCGTTTCGCGGCCGCTACCGTTTCGTTGCCCAGCGCTGGTGCCGCGCGGCAGTGTGGCTGGCGCGGACGATCGTGGGCATCGACTACCGGATCAGCGGTCTCGAGCAGGTGCCGGAACGGCCCTGTGTGATCCTCGCCAACCACCAGAGCACCTGGGAAACCTTCTTTCTCACCGCGCAATTCGAGCCCATGACCCAGGTGCTCAAGCGCGAGCTGCTGCATGTGCCCTGTTTTGGCTGGGCGATCCGCCTGCTCAAGCCCATCGCCATCGACCGCGACAACCCCAAGGAAGCGCTGCGCCAGGTGGCCAGCCAGGGCCTCGAACGGCTGCAGCAGGGGGTCTGGGTGCTGATCTTCCCCGAGGGCACCCGTGCCCCCGTGGGCGAGCCCGGCAAGTTCTCCCGCAGCGGTGCCGCGCTGGCCGCCAGCGCCGGCGTTCCGGTGCTGCCCATTGCGCATAACGCGGGCAGTTTCTGGCCGCGGCTGGGCTGGAAGAAGCATCCCGGCACCATCGACGTGGTGATCGGCCCGCCGATGTGGCTCGAAGGCGAAGGGCCGCGGGCAGTGGCAGCACTGAACCAGCGCGCCGAAGCCTGGGTACAGGCGCAGGTGAGGGAACTGGAGGCCCAGCTTCCGGCGCCGCGGTCATAGGTCACGCAGGAACTGCTCCTGCCAGGAAACGAGTGTGTCGATGCAATCTTTTCCCACCGAACAGCTCATCGCCGAGTGGCAGGGTCTGGTCGAGCGTTACCCGATGGATGTGGCCAGCGCGCTGCGTGACATCGCCCAGGATTTCGCCAGCGACCTGGCCACCCAGTTCTACGATGAGATGCTGGCCGACCCGGCATCGGCCAGCTTTCTTCACCATGACCAGGTCCGCTCGGGTCTGCACCGGTCCATGAGCGGCTGGATCGCCACGCTCTTTGCTGCCCGCACGCTAGCGGACGTGCAGGAGCTGATCGAACTGCAGCACCGGGTGGGGCATGTTCATGCGCGCATCGAAATTCCCGTCAGCCTGGTCCTGCGCGGGGCGCGCTGTCTGAAAGAGCGCCTGGCAATCCAGGTCCAGGAGAGCTTCCCGCCTGCAACCTGGCGCGAGGCGAGCGGACTGGCCAACGGCCTGGTGGATCTGGCCATCGAGATCATGTGCCACGCCTTCTCCCAGTCCCATGATCGCAACTCGCGTGCGGAGGAAGCCTACCGCCTGTTTTCCGTTTCGCAGAATGTCGGCGCCGAAAAGGAGCGCCAGCGCGCCGCTTTGCTCGACTGGGAAAACCAGCTGATGTTTGCCCTGGCATCCGGGGACAGCGCCGATGAGTTGCCCTCGCTGGCCAGCTCGGAATTCGGCCTGTGGTTTCGCCACAAGGCTTCGCATGCTTTCCAGGGCTCGCCAGAGTGCGCCAGCATCCTCAAGTCGATCGAGGACATCGACCTCGGCCTGCCCTTGATGGGCGTCTCCGGGCCGTACCGTACGGCGGAGGACAGCCTGCATCTGCTGCGGCAGGTACGCGAGGCCACCAAGTCCATCAAGTTCCTGCTCGACAGCCTGTTCGAGCAGGCCTGCGACCTGGACGCCGGCCGCGACGTGCTCACGCGGCTGCTCAACCGCAAGTTTCTGCCGGTGGTGCTGGGCAAGGAAGTCCTGCATTGTCGCCAGTCCGGCCACAGTTTTGCGGTGCTGATGATCGACGTGGACCATTTCAAACCAATCAACGATACCCATGGTCACGAAGCGGGCGACATGGTCCTGCAACAGCTCGCCGGGCTGCTCCTGTGCAACACCCGTGGCGGCGACTATGCGTTTCGCCTGGGTGGTGAGGAATTCTTGCTGATCCTGGTCGACATCGATCCGGCAAAAGCCCTGGCCACGGCGGAGAAACTGCGCCAGCTGATTTCCCGCGAGCCCTTCAGGATTCCCCAGGGCGAGTTGCACCTGACCGTAAGCATCGGCCTGGCGGTGCACGACGGCCACCCCGACTACAAGCCCCTGCTGCAACGGGCCGACCGCGCGCTCTACCAGGCCAAGCATGGCGGCCGCAATCGCTGCGAGGTCGCCCTCTAGGGTCTGTTGCCATTTCGTTCGCGGCCGCGCCGGAGCCTGCGGAACGCCGCCCGACCTGGCGCCATTTGACGCTGCAACGCGGCTCGCGACGAAACGGCACCAAACACCTAGGTCAGGCTTGCCACTGCGCCAGTAGCGCGAGCAGCCGACGGCGCGCCTCGCCCTGGGCGACCGGCCGCAGGCGCACCGGGGAACCGGCCGGTACCTGCGCCAGCCGCGCCACCGCGGTGGGTGTCAAGGCGCCTAGCCGTGGGTAGCCTCCGATGGTCTGGCGGTCATTCAGCAGCGCGATGGGCTGGCCGTCCGGCGGTACCTGAACAGCGCCCAGCGGGATGCCCTCCGACACCATCGGGGCGCCCTGATACCTCAGCACTGGCCCACGCAGGCGTGCGCCCATGCGGTCGCTGCGCGCATCGAGGTGCCATTCGGCATTGAACGCCTCGAACAGGCTGAGTCCGGCGAAATCGCCGATCTGCGCGCCGGGCAGAAGGTCGAGCACGGCCGTAGCCTCGATCTCCGGCCGCAGCGCCGGAGGTACCGCGCGGGTTGCCCGCTTCGCCGCGGCGAATGCCAGCCGATCACCCACCGCCAGCGACCGGCCGTCGCCGTGCAGGCCGCCAAGACCTTCTCGGGTGACCGTGGCGCAGGCGCCAAGCACGCCTGGAGCCTCGAAGCCACCGGGCGCGGCCAGGTAACCGCGTACACCCTGCCGTGGCGGACCGAACTCGAGCCGCTGGCCGGCGCGCACGGCAAAGCTCGCCCAGGCCGGCAGCGGCACGCCGTCGAGGCTCGCCGCGAGTTCGGCGCCACAGAGTGCCAGGGTGGTATCCGCTTCAGCGCAGAGGGTCAGCCCACCCAGTGGAATTTCCACCACGGCCGCGGCCAGCGGATTGCCCAGCAGCCAGTTGGCCCAGTATTGCGCCACCCAGTCCAGCGCGCCGCCCTGGGTCACCCCGAGATGGCGCACACCGAAGCGACCGCCGTCCTGCAGCTGGGCCAATCCCAATGTGCGTTCGACACGCAGGCTCATGGACCCTCCAGCGGGTTGTCATCGCCACCCAGGCGGACGAACTCGGCGTGGCCGATGGCCACGAAGCGCACACAGTCGCCCGGGAGAAGCAGGCTGTAGCCCTCCCGGGCCGGATCGAACAAGCGCAGCGGGCAGCGCCCGATCAGGTTCCAGCCACCCGGCGAGGCCAGCGGATAAACGGCAGTCTGCCGCTCGGCAATGCCCACACTGCCGGCGGCGACGCGCGGGCGCGGGCTGGCCAGACGCGGCGCGGCAAGCGCTTCTTCCACCAGGCCGAGAAAGGCGAAGCCAGGCGCGAAGCCAAGGGCGAACACCGCGTAGTCCCGCGCGCCGTGATGCCTGATCAGCTCGTCGATGCCCATGCCGGCGCGTGCGGCGAGACGTTCCAGATCCGGGCCGACCGAGGGGTGGTACCACACCGGCAATTCGTGCCGCCGCCCGCCCTGTGCTGGCGCCGCGTCGAGATCGACAAGCGCTGCCTCGACGCGCTCCCGCGCCTGGCGCTCGTCCAGGACCAGCAGGTCGTATTGCACGAGAAGGGTGGTGTACGAGGGCACCAGCTCCACCAGTGCCTCGCCGAACACTGCCCTGAGCCGCTCGGCAGCAGCCGTCAGCCAAGGCAGGTTGGTCTCCTCGATGCGCTCGAACAGTCGCACCAGCAGGCAATCGAGGGCGACGGTGGCCAGTTGCGGCGTCACCCCAGCGCCTCGCGGATGGCCTTCACCGCGGCGATCGACGCCTCGTTGTCACCATGCACGCAGAGCGTGTCGACCCGCAGCCGCAGCGGGCTGCCATCGCTGGCGGTCAGGGCTTCACCGCGCGCCAGCGCCAGGGCTTGGGCCACCACCCGTGCCGGGTCATGGTGCACCGCCCCCGGCAGATCACGGGCAAGCAGATGACCCTGGGCATCATAGCCGCGGTCGGCAAAGGCCTCGAACAGCAAGGGCACGCCCGCCTCGGCGGCCAGCGCCTCGGCCTCGACGTTGTCGCGGCGGGCCAGCAGCATCAGCGCCAGTCCACCGCCGTAACCGGCCAGCGCACGCAGCACCGCACGCAGCAGCTCGGGTCGTTTCATCATGTCGTTGTATAGCGCGCCATGCGGCTTGACGTAGCTCGCCCGGCCGCCCTCGGCGCGGCACAGGCCGTCCAGCGCGCCAAGCTGGTAGAGCACCATATCCTCCACCTCCTCGGGTGTGCAGGCCATGGAACGGCGGCCAAAGCCGACCAGATCCGGATAGGACGGGTGGGCGCCGATGCGAACGCCGTGGGCCAGCGCGAGGGCGACAGTGCGGCGCATGGTGCCGGGATCGGAGGCATGAAAGCCGCAGGCGATGTTGGCGCAGTCGACATGAGGCATCACCGCTTCGTCGGCACCCATGCGCCAGGCGCCGAGGCTTTCGCCCATGTCGCAGTTGAGCAAGGGTCGGTTCAAGGTCGAGGCTCCAGCCGCTTCAGTGACCCCAATCTTCCCATTCGGGCCGCCCCAGTTGAAGCCTCGAGCAATCCCACCCGGTGGGATTCGGGCCAGCGTGTCGGCCCAGGCGATCAGAGTGCCAGCGGCAGGGCGATGGATATCTGCTGACGCACCTCGAGCTTGCGGCGAAACTCGTCCGGGTCCTTGATCAGCACCTCGCGGCCGGCATGCTCGGCACGGGCGATCAGCCGTGACAGCCAGAAGCGCAGGCAGGCGATGCGCAGCATGGCCGGCCACAGCTCGGACTCCTGAGTGGTGAAGCGGCGCTGCGCCGAGTATCCGGCCAGCAGCGCCTGGGTCCGCGGCAAGTCCAGGCTGCCATCGGCGGCACAGCACCAGTCGTTTACCGCGATGGCCAGGTCATAGAGCATGGGCCCCGAGCAAGCGTTGTAGAAATCGATGACCCCCGACAGGTGCGGACCATCGAACAGCACGTTGTCGCGAAACAGGTCGGCGTGCAGGTTGGCACGCGGCAGCTCGGCGACACGCGGCCTGACCCGCACGGCTTCCTCCAGCGCCGAGCGCAACAGCGCGAGCGGCTCATCGGCCAGGCTCACCGCCTGCAGCGGGCCTTCCCGCAGCATCCAGTCGAGGCCGCGGTCACTGGGGCGTTCTAGAATGTGCGTGCGCGTGGCCTGGTGCAGGCGCGCCAGCAGTCCGCCCACCTCGCTGCAGTGGTGCGCATTGGGCTGGCTGACATGGGCCCCGGGCAGCCGCGGCTGCAACAATGCCGGCTTTTCCGCCAACGCGCGCAGCGCCGCGCCGTCCTCGCTGCGCAAGGCATAGGGCACCGGCAGGCCGGCCTGGTGCAATACGTCGAGCAGCTCGACAAAGAACGGCAGGTCGGCGATCGGCCCGCGCTCGACGAGCGTGAGGACGAACTCGCCCCCCTCCAGGCTGACGAAGAAGTTACTGTTTTCGCTGCCGCCGGCGATGCCCTGGAAATCGCGCAGGCGGCCGAGCCGATAAGGCGCCAGGAAGTCTTCCAGCTCGGATCGCTCCAGCGGGGTGAACACGGACATGGGTCTACTCGCTTACCAACGTAATATTTCCCAGGCCGGGATCAGCATGTCCGGATGCTCGGCACGCACGAAATGCTGGTCGCCGTCGGCACGCACCAGGAAATAGGGCTTGCCGCGCTTGGGGGTGATCTTGATCGCATAAAGGAAACCGTTGATGCGGTACTCCTCGACGGTGCGGTCAGCATCCTGGCGGATGGTGACCTCCGGCTCCTCGGCGCCCGCTTCCTGGGCGATGCCGGCCAGAGGGGCAAGGCTCAGCAGGCTGGCGAGCAACAGGTGTTTGAAGGCGCGCATGGTACTCTGTGTCCTTTGTAGAGTGGTCAGCAAAGTCTAGCTGCTGGCCCATGTGAAAAGGTTGATTCTGCTCATGAGCCAAACGCCTCTCGTCCTGGTGGACGGTTCTTCCTATCTCTACCGCGCCTTCCATGCCCTGCCGCCGCTGACCACCTCCACAGGCAAGCCGACCGGGGCGGTGAAGGGCGTGCTGAACATGCTGTTGAGCCTGCGCCGCCAGTATCCAGAGAGCCCGTTCGCCGTGGTGTTCGACGCCAAGGGACCGACCTTCCGCGATGAACTCTTCGCCGACTACAAGTCCCATCGTCCGCCCATGCCGGACGATCTGCGCGCGCAGGTCGAGCCCCTGCACGCCAGCGTGCGGGCGCTCGGACTGCCGCTGCTGTGTGTCGACGGGGTGGAAGCCGATGACGTGATCGGCACCCTCGCCCGGCGCTGCGCGGCCCTCGAGCGCGACGTGGTGATCTCCACCGGCGACAAGGACATGGCCCAGCTGGTCTGCCCGCACGTTACCCTGGTCAATACCATGACCGGTAGCGTGCTGGACGTGGATGGCGTGAAAACGAAATTCGGTGTCGGTCCGGAGCTGATCATCGACTTTCTTGCGCTCATGGGCGACAAGGTCGACAACATCCCCGGCGTTCCCGGGGTCGGCGAAAAGACCGCCTGCGGGCTGCTCAACGGCATCGAGGGTGGCCTTCGCGGCCTGTTCGACAACCTCGACCAGGTGGCCGGGCTGCCGATTCGCGGCGCCAAGTCGCTGGGCACCAAGCTGGCCGAACATCGCGACGCAGCCTTCCTGTCCTACGAGCTGGCGACCATCAAGCTGGACGTGCCGCTGGATGTCGAGGTCGCCGCGCTGATGCCCGGCGAGCCCCAGCGCGAGGCGCTGATCGGGCTCTACCGCGAACTCGAGTTCAAGAACTGGCTGGACGAACTGCTGCGCGAAGCCAAGGCCGACGGCACGGCTGAGACGTCGCCAGCGGGCGGCTCGATCCAGGCCGAAGCCGAATACCAGACGATCCTCGAGCAGGCTGATTTCGACGCCTGGCTGGCGGCCCTGCAGGCGGTCGACAGTTTCGCCTTCGACACCGAGACCACCAGCATCGACGCCCAGAGGGCGGAGCTGGTCGGGGTATCCTTTGCCATCGAGGCGGGCAAGGCGGCCTACGTTCCGCTGTGCCACAGCTACATGGGCGTGCCGCAGCAGCTCGATCGTGACGCCGTGCTCGCCGCGCTCAAGCCGCTGCTCGAAGACGAGGGCAAGGCGAAGATCTGCCAGCATGGCAAGTACGACATCAACGTCCTGATGCACTACGGCATCGAAATGCGCGGCCTGGCCTTCGACACCATGCTCGAGTCCTATGTGCTCGACGCCACCGCCACCCGCCACGACATGGACAGCCTCGCACTGAAATACCTCGGACGCGGCACCATCCGTTTCGAGGACATCGCGGGCAAGGGCGCCAAGCAGCTCACCTTCGACCAGATCGCCATCGAACAGGCCGGGCCCTACGCGGCCGAAGACGCCGATGTCACCCTGCGCCTGCACCAGGCCCTGCTCGGCAAGCTCGACGCCACCCCCTCGCTGAAGCGGGTGCTGGACGAGATCGAGATGCCCCTGGTGCCGGTGCTGGCGCGCATCGAGCGTACCGGGGCCCTGGTGGACGCCCGACTGCTGGGCCTGCAGAGCCAGGAGCTGGGTGAGAAACTCGTGGCGCTCGAGCGCGAGGCCTTCGACGTCGCCGGTGAAGAGTTCAATCTCGGCTCGCCCAAGCAGCTCTGCGCCATTCTTTATGACAAGCTCGGCTGCCCGGTACTGAGCAAGACCAGCGGCGGCCAGCCCTCCACGGCCGAAAGCGTGCTGGCCGAGTTGGCCGAGCGGGACTACCCGCTGCCCAAGGTGATCATGCAGCATCGTTCGCTGAGCAAGCTCAAGGGTACCTACACCGACAAGCTGCCGCAGCAGATCAACCCGCGCACCGGGCGTATCCACACCAGCTACCACCAGGCCGTCACTGCCACCGGGCGGCTGTCGTCATCAGATCCGAACCTGCAGAACATCCCGATTCGCACCGCCGAGGGCCGGCGCATCCGTCAGGCCTTCGTCGCACCCCAAGGCTACTCGCTGCTGGCGGCGGACTACTCGCAGATCGAGCTGCGCATCATGGCCCACCTGGCGCAGGACCAAGGCCTGCTGCACGCCTTCCAGAACGATCTGGACGTGCACCGCGCCACTGCCGCCGAGGTATTCGGTGTGCCGCTGGAGGAGGTCAGCGGTGATCAGCGACGCAGCGCCAAGGCGATCAACTTCGGCCTGATCTACGGCATGAGCGCCTTTGGCCTGGCCAAGCAGATCAACGTGGGCCGCGGCGAGGCGCAGGCCTACATCGACCGCTACTTCGCCCGTTACCCGGGCGTGCTCGACTACATGGAGCGTACCCGTCGCCAGGCCGCCGAGCAGGGTTACGTGGAAACGCTGTTCGGGCGCCGGCTGTACCTGCCCGAAATCCATTCGAAGAACGGCGCCATGCGCAAGGGCGCCGAACGCACCGCGATCAACGCGCCGATGCAGGGCACCGCTGCCGACATCATCAAGCGCGCCATGATCGCCGTGGATCGCTGGCTGCTCGACAGCGGCCAGGACGCCCGAGTGATCCTGCAGGTGCATGACGAACTGGTACTGGAAGTTCGCGACGACCTCATCGAGCCGATTCGCCAGGCGATCGTCCCGTTGATGAGCGGCGCTGCCACCCTGGACGTGCCGCTGCGGGTGGATACCGGTGTTGGCCGTAACTGGGATGAGGCACATTGAGATCATTTTTACCGACAGGGCTGAACTTTTCCGCACCCCGCCCTGTCTGAGCTCTTGAAGGGCCCGCAAGCCTTTCGATGCTCCTTGTTGTGTTAAGTGTTGGCAGATCTGCGGACCCCCGCCCTAAGGGTCCGGGTTGAACCTCGAACTTCCCCCTCCCCCAACGAAGTTCGAGGTTTTTTTTGCCTGTCGTTCAGGCCGCTCAGCTGTCGAAGCGCGGCGCCGCCTGACGTGCCTGCTGCAAGGCTCGGATGATCGAGCCACGGATCTGCGACGCGGTCAGGACGAAATCCGAGCGACGCGAGTCGGCCCAGAAGCACACCTCGTAGATCACATCCGCCTTGGCCAGCTCATGTACCCGCACCGTGACCGGCGGGTCCGCCATCACTCCCGGCGTCGCCTGGGCCGCCTCGCTGAGCAGGCGTATCACTTCCTGCGGGGCGTCCTGATACTCGAAGTGACAGAGCACCTTGCCGCGGCGCACCGGAGCCGCGGTGTTGTTGGTGACCCGCGACGTGAAGATCTCGGCGTTCGGCACCAGCACCCGGCGGCCGTCGTATGTGCGAATCTGGGTGGCGCGCAGCTCGATACGCTCGACGCTGCCCTCGGTCTCGCCAATGATGATCTGATCGCCGAGCTCGAACGGTCTCAGGGTAAGGATCAAGAGTCCGCTGACGAAGTTGGAAAGGATGTCCTTCAGCGCGAAACCCAGCGCCAGGCTGGTGAGGCCAAGCCCGGTGGCCAGCGAACCGGGCTCGACGCCGAACGCATAGGCCGCCACCACCAGTCCCATCAGCCAGATGGCGTAATAGCTCACCTGCTTGATCAGGTTTTCCACGGTACGGTCGCGGATCATCCGGCCCGACAGCATGTGAACCAGCTGCCGCACCCCGGCCGCCAGTCCCCAGAACACCAGGATCACCACCAGCACCGCAAGACCTCGGGGAATGATGCTGATGCCGGCTTCGACCAGTCGAGCAAAAGCCGTCTCGACGCTGGCGCGAACGCCGGTGACGAAGCGCCCGCGCTCCGAACCCCGGCGTTCCAGCGCGCGCGCCAGCGCATCGTCGATCACCGCGGCCCAGTCCCGCGCCAGGGTTTCCAGCGACAGCGCGTTGGCCTCGGCATCTTCGGCGCTGACGCTCAGCAAGGTTCGCCCGGCCACCGTGACCAACCGACCCTGCCCGCCCTCGGCCGGCTGGATCCGCGCCGGGCGGATCGCCTGGGGCGTTTCCAGCACCGCTTGCAGCTGCTGCTCGATCTGCCGCGCCCGTGGTCGTGCCTCGAGCTCGGCGGTCGGCCCGACGCGGAACAATGCGCGGCCGTCGAGGCGTACCGTACCGAAGTTGTCCTCCACCTGGGCCGTGGCCAGGGCCGGAAACACCAGCCACATCGCCAGCAGCAGCCGCAGCAGGTTGGGCAGGGAAAAAGAGCTGGAATGAAGAACCATGGCGCTCAACCGCATGCGCCCCGCAGGAAGCGGGGCGGCAGATACGGATGTGGGACGATCAGAAAATCAGCATGAAGAAACCGATTACCACGGCGAGGCCGATCAGGAAGATGATGCCGACGGTGCTGCCAAGAAACTTCAACATGGGTGTCTCCTCCGTTGCATGGGCTTAAAGTTACCGACTGAGCCTCTGTGGCAACGTTCAACCCTTCCGGACCAGCGTAACGCTGGCGCAGCCCCCCGCTTGCTCTGCAGTCCGCGACTTCAGCAGGCTGTAGCCTGACGGCAGGGCCCACGGCGATGCCCAGGGCAAGGCGTTACCCTTTGTTGCCCAATGTCGGGCGTGCCCGGCTAAGGCAGTTGCAGGCCGCCCCGCTGACGGTGCAGCCCGCGCAGATGGCTTCCCAGGGCGGCCAGGTTGCTGTCGATCTGCTCGAGCTCCTCGCGCCGCGCGTCGCTCAGCAGGCTGCGTGCTTCCTCGTCGAGTACCTGGGCCAGTTGCTGCAACCGCGCCTGGCGCTCGCTGCTTCGGGTTTCCAGTCGCGCCCGTTCGGCCTGCTGGGGAATGCCGTAGCCCTCTCCTTCGAGCAGCTCGGCCGGTCGACTCAGATAACCGCTGTTCGCCAGGATGCCCTGCAGGGCTTCGTCGGCGCGGGCCAGGCGCTGGTCATCGGTGCCACGGCCGCTCAGGTAGCGCTGCTTGAGCTCGTCGCGGATCAGCAGCAGCTGGCGATGCCGAGCCGCCTGCTCCAGCAGCAGCAGGGCCGCACCGGCTTGCAGATCGGCCTGACCCATCCAGCGATGGCGGGCTTCTGCCGGTTGCGCCAGCCAGTCCTCGACCCGCGACTGGTCGATCGCCAGGCGCTTCTTCACGACCGAGAACATCGCCTCGTAGCGCTCGCGGTAGGAATCGAAGCGATAGCCCAGCCGCCGCGCCTGATCGGCGTCCTGCAGCGGCCCGTCGTCGGCCAGTCCGCGGCGGATCAGCAGGGTCAGCAGGCCATTGGGCAGGATGCTGTCGAGCGAGGCCAGCGCCGGCCGGTCGATGCCCGCGCGAAGCAGCTTGAGGGTTTCCACGGCACAGTTGTTGGTCAGGAAGTAGTACTGCCCGTCATAGCTCCAATGCAGTTCGACGCTGCGCTCGACCAGCGCCTGCAGTTCCTCGCGCGAGAGTTTCAGCGGCACCGAGGACAGCCCGCGCAGCTCGAGCTTGGTGTATTCGTCGATCACCTGGTCGAGCGGCAGGACGAACAGCCGCGAGGGGTATTCACCGGTCAGGCCGTCCCAGCTCGACAGTTGTACGTCGTCGATGAACGCGCGAAACGACAGCACCAGATGGTGCTGCAGGTCGAGCCGGCAGTCCGGCCCCGGCTCGACTCGCTCGGGCGCGCAGATCACCAGCCGCAGCATGCTGTGGCCCCAGCGGCTCATCATGTTCTGGTTGGCGTCGGCGAACAGGTAGTCCACCTCGTAGACCCGTCGGGGGTCGAGATTCGCCAGCGGCGTGCTGGCGAAATCGCGTCCGGCGTTGAGCACCGGCAGACGGGTCTCACAGGGCTTGGACGGAGGCTGCCAGCCGAAGTGTTCGGACAGGTGGCGATACAGTGCGGGCCGTCGACAGGCGAAGCTCGGATCGAGCAGGAAATATTCCATGTTTACCGCGACGTACTCACGCGGGCTGGCCAGCTCATAGGCGTCCGGGCTTCGGGCGACATGGCCGTTGTCGCGCTCGCGCGCACCGCGCTGGCCGACCTGCTGTGGCCAGCCGGCGAGATCCAGCAGTCGCGGGTCATCGCTGAGGGTGAAGCGCCGATCACTCTGGCCCCGGCAGTCATGGGACAGACCCGCCTGCCCGAGGCGCCTCGACTGCTGACGGCAGCGTGCCTGCAGAGCATGCTCGGGCGCCGTCCACAGCCGGGCGTGATCGTAGAGGTGCGTCAGCTCGTGCAGCACGGTGGCCAGCAGCTCCCGACGCAAGGTCCGGTGGGCACGGTCGGACGCTTCGTTCGCGGCGCGGCCATCGCTGAGCCTGGCGAGCAGCCGGCGGTTGAGCTGCAGACGATCTCCGCTGGCGCGGCCATAGACCGCCTCGGGCAGTCCTCCGCTCCAGCTCACACTCACCGAGCGGTCCAGACGCTGAGCAAAGGCAGGCGGCAACGCCAGCAACGCCTCATCCAGCAGTGCCTGGCTGGCCTCGCGCTCGGCCGCGGTCAGCGGCCCGACCAGCTCCAGGCGCAGCTCGGCGCGGGCTCCCAGGCTCAGGAGCGCCAGCACCAGGGCCGTGGCCAGCGAATATCGGCCACGGAGGAAAACGGCCATGCGAGGCCGCCTCAGAGCATCAGGATAGCCTCGGCCAGCGCGCCGTCATCGGCCTGCAGCTCGGGCAGCTTGCCGCGGATGTGCACCAGCGCCGCCTCGAGGAAGGCGCCACGCTGGGCACCCTCGCTGGCCACGTAGCGGGCTGCGTCGTCGCGGGCATCGAGCACTACCTTGTCGTCGCCGAACACTGCTGCCGTCGCTCGCGTGGTGGCATTGGTGATGTCTACGGTGCCGCGCACCAGCACATCGGTGGTGGCGACAAAGCTGGCAGCCGACAGCGGGCCGGCCAGCAACAGTGCAGCGGTGCCAAGGGCAAGCAGGGAAGTCTTCATGAAGGGGTACTCGTCGGGTTATTTCCCTGCAGACCGCCACGGCCCCGCTGCGTTCCGTCGCCGGCACGACGAAAGGAAGCCGCTCTGCGTGGCCGATACAGCTCCGGTCGACAGGCGCGGCGCCCCGGCCATCGGAATCAGCTTGCCTCTCCGCAGTGCTGTGCGAAACTTTTTTCGTGAACGCGGTCACAGATTGTTTGACTGGCACTCCCTCGACGAGTTGACCGTCGCGCCTGCACCGGCAGCGACGGCTTCCGCCGACACAGGATTGCAACATACGCCACCCTTAATGGTAGGCCTGCCGATCACCGGCAGCCTCCGCGCGGGCCCGCCTTTCTGGCGCTCATATTCTTCGCTTGTCCGGTGCCTGCTCGAGCAGGTGATCAGAGCAGTTCACCGCCAGGCCTTTTTGGCCGCTACGCTTGCAGAGAGACCCGATGCTTGAAACGGACATGACCGACAGCTATCCGATCGAGACCCCCGCGCCCCGCAGGTTGCCTTTCGCCTTTGCCCGCCGTCACGGTGTACTGCTCGTCGAGCAGGGGGGGCTGCGGCTCTGCGCCCGCGAAGGCGCGCCCTTCACCGCCCTGCAGGAAGCCCAGCGCCTGGCAGGAACCGCACTGCCGGTGAGCTGGGTGCCCGCTGCCGATTTCGAGCAGGCGCTGGGCATGGCCTACCAGCACGAGGGCTCCTCGGCGATGCTCATGGCAGAAGGCCTGGGCAACGACCTGGACCTCGCCAGCCTTGCCGAGCAGGTTCCCGAGACCGAGGACCTGCTGGAGCAGGAGGACGACGCGCCGATCATTCGCCTGATCAACGCCATCCTTGGCGAGGCGATCAACGAGAATGCGTCGGACATCCATATCGAAACCTTCGAGAAGCGCCTGGTGGTGCGCTTCCGGGTGGACGGCATCCTCCGCGAGATCGTCGAGCCCAAGCGCGAACTGGCCGCCCTGCTGGTATCGCGGATCAAGGTCATGGCGCGCCTGGATATCGCCGAGAAGCGCGTGCCGCAGGACGGCCGCATCTCCCTGCGCGTCGGCGGGCGCGAGGTGGACATCCGCGTCTCCACCCTGCCCTCGGCCAACGGCGAACGGGTGGTGTTGCGCCTGCTGGACAAGCAGGCCGGGCGCCTGACCCTCGGCCACTTGGGCATGAGCGATCGCGACCGGACACGCCTGGCCGATGCGCTGGTCAAGCCACACGGCATCATTCTCGTCACCGGCCCGACCGGCTCGGGCAAGACCACCACGCTGTATGCCGGGCTGACCACCCTCAATGACCGATCGCGGAACATCCTAACCGTCGAGGACCCGATCGAATATCACCTCGAAGGCATTGGCCAGACCCAGGTCAACACCAAGGTGGAGATGACCTTCGCCCGCGGTCTGCGCGCCATCCTCCGGCAGGATCCGGACGTGGTGATGGTGGGCGAGATCCGCGACCAGGAAACCGCGGACATGGCGGTGCAGGCCTCGCTCACCGGCCACCTGGTGCTCTCCACCCTGCACACCAACAGCGCCATCGGCTCGGTGACCCGCCTGGTGGACATGGGCGTGGAGCCCTTTCTGATCTCCTCCTCGTTGCTGGCGGTGCTCGCCCAGCGGCTGGTCCGGGTGCTCTGCCCCGACTGCCGCCGCCCCTATGTCGCCGACGCCGCCGAGTGCGCGCTGCTGGGCGTCGACCCGACCCAGCCGCCGACCCTGTTTCACGCCGAGGGCTGCGAGCATTGCCGCGGCCTGGGCTATCGCGGCCGGACCGGCATCTACGAACTGGTGCTGCTGGACGACCGACTGCGCAGCATGATCCACACCCGGGTCGCCGAGCAGGAGATGGCCCGCCACGCCCGCACCCTCGGCCCCGGCATCCGCGAGGACGGCATGCGCAAGGTCCGCGAGGGCGTGACCACCCTCGAAGAAGTCCTGCGCGTGACGCGGGAGGAATAGGTCCATGGCGTTCTCGCTTCCAGTCGCCGCTCGCGGGCGATCCCTTCTGCCTGAGGCGTTGCACTGATGGCCGCTTTCGAATACCGCGCCCTCGACCCCCGGGGCCGTGAACTCAAGGGCGTCATCGAGGCCGACAGTCCGCGCCAGGCGCGCCAGCAGCTGCGCGAGAAGCAGTGGGCGCCTCTCGACGTGAGGCCGGCCAAGGCACGCGAAGACAAGGGCAGCACTGGCTTCGGCCGCGGCCTCTCGGCGCGCGACCTGGCGCTGGTGACCCGTCAGCTGGCGACCCTGGTGCAGGCGGCGCTGCCCATCGAGGAAGCGCTGCGCGCCGCCGCGGCACAATCGAGCTCGCAGAAGATCAAGTCGATGCTGCTGGCGATCCGCGCCAAGGTGATGGAAGGCCACAGCCTGGCCGCGGCCTTGCGCGCCTATCCCTCGGCGTTCCCCGAGCTGTACCGCGCCACCGTGGCGGCCGGTGAGCATGCCGGGCATCTGGGGCCGGTTCTCGACCAGCTGGCCGACTACACCGACCAGCGCCAGCAGTCGCGGCAGAAGATCCAGCTGGCATTGCTCTACCCGGTGATCCTGATGGTCGCCTCGCTGGCGATCGTCGGCTTCCTGCTCGGTTTCGTGGTACCGGACGTGGTGCGGGTGTTCGTCGACTCCGGCCAGGCGCTGCCTGGCCTGACCGTCGCGCTGATCGCCGCCAGCGACCTGGTAAAGAATTGGGGCTGGCTGTTTCTGCTGCTGGCGGCCGGCGCCGTGCTGGGCTTTCGCCAGGCCCTGCGCGAACTGGGCTTCAAACGCCGCTGGCATGGCTTTCTGCTGCGCCTGCCGTTGGTCGGCCGGCTCAGCCGGGCGGCCAACACCGCGCGGTTCGCCTCGACCCTGGCCATTCTCACCAGGAGCGGCGTGCCGCTGGTGGAAGCGCTGGCGATCGCAGCGGCGGTCATCAGCAACCTGCGCATCCGCGACAAGGTGGTCGAGGCGGCGCAAAAGGTGCGCGAGGGCAGCAGCCTGACCCGCGCCCTGGAAGGCACCGGCGAGTTTCCGCCGATGATGCTGCACATGATCGCCAGCGGGGAAAAGTCCGGCGAACTGGAACAGATGCTCGCGCGTACGGCGCGGAACCAGGAAAACGACCTGGCCGCGCAGATCGCGTTGCTGGTGGGCCTGTTCGAGCCGTTCATGCTGGTGTTCATGGGCGCGGTGGTACTGGTGATCGTCATGGCGATCCTGATGCCCGTGCTCTCTCTCAATCAACTCGTAGGGTAGTAAACGATGAACGTGCGCAAACAGGGTGGCTTCACCCTCATCGAAATCATGGTGGTGGTGGTGATCCTCGGCATTCTTGCCGCACTGGTCGTGCCCCAGGTGATGAGCCGGCCGGACCAGGCCAAGGTGACCGTCGCCCAGGGCGACATCAAGGCCGTGGCCGCCGCGCTGGACATGTACCGGCTGGACAACTTCGCCTACCCCAGCACGCAGCAAGGCCTCGAAGCGCTGGTCACGCGCCCCGGCGGCAACCCGCAGCCAAAGAACTGGAACCCCGACGGCTACCTCAAGCGCCTGCCCAAGGACCCCTGGGGCAACGACTACCGCTACCTCGCGCCGGGTACCCGCGGTCCTTTCGACCTGTATTCGCTGGGTGCCGATGGCAAGGAAGGCGGCAGCGGCATGAACGCCGACATCGGTAACTGGGATCAGTGACCCCCATGGCAAAAGGCCGCGGAACCGGCGGGCCGGGCAGCGCCAGACGCGCCCGCGGCTTTACCCTGGTCGAGCTGCTGGTGGTGCTGGTGGTGATCGGCAGCCTGATCGGGCTGGCGGTGTTTTCCAGCGGCGGCGGCCAGGCGCGCGAGCTGCGCAGCGAGGCCCAGCGTCTGGCTGCGCTGATCGGCGTGCTGGCCGATGAAGCGGTACTGGACAACCGCGAGTACGGCCTGCTGCTCGACAGCCAGGGCTATCGGGTATTGAGCTACGATCCGGCGCAGGGCACCTGGCAAGCGACCGGGCACGAGCGTCGGCACAGCCTGCCGGATTGGGCGCGGCTGGAACTGCAGCTCGACGGCGCCGCGCTGCGCCTGACCGGCAGCAATCCACGCGAGCCGGCCGGCCTGCAACCGCAGCTGCTGTTGCTCTCCAGTGGCGAACTGTCGCCCTTCAGCCTGCGCCTGAGCGAGCGGCGCACGGCCGGCAGCGCCTGGCTGCTGGCCAGCGACGGCTTCGCACTGCCCCGCGCCGAACCGGTGGAGCGCCAGTGAGCCGCCGTCGCCCTGCAGGATTCACCCTGCTCGAGGTCATGGTCGCCCTGGCCATCTTCGCCACCGTCGCGGCTGCGGTGCTGACCGCCACCGGACGCGGGTTGAACAACGCCTCGCGGCTCACCGACCTCACCCTGGCCGGGTGGATCGCCGACAATCGCCTCACCGAGCTGCAACTGGCACGCCCGACGCCCACCCCCGGCCGCGAGACCCAGCAGCTGCACTACGCCGGCCGCCAGTGGCAGGTGGAAAGCGCGGTCGAAGCCAGCAGCGACCCCGGCATGCTGCGCGCGACAGTCTGGGTTGCCCTGGCGGAAGCGTCGGCGCGCACCGCACCCAATGAGCGCGCGCTGACCAGCCTCACCGGTTTCGTCGAGGTGCCCTGATGCCCCGCCAGGCCGGTTTCACCCTGCTCGAATTGCTGATCGCCATCGCCCTGTTCGCACTGCTGGGACTTGGCACCTATCGCATGCTTGACGCGGTGCTGCGCAGCGACGCCGCGACCCTGGAACAGGAGCAGGCGCTGCGCGAGCTCAGCCGCGCAGTCTGGGCGTTCGAGCGCGACATCCTGCATGCCTCGCCACGTCCGGTGCGAGATGGCTACGGCGAGGAGCAGGCGGCCTTTGTCGCCCGTCCCGACCGGCGTCCTGGCGACCCCCTGTTCGAGTTCACCCGCGGCGGCTGGCGCAACCCCACCGGGCTGGTCCGCTCGGACTACCAGCGGGTCGGCTGGCGGCTGAGCGGCGACCGCCTCGAGCGGCTCTACTGGGTGGTGCTCGACCGCGACGTCGGCAGCCAGCCGCGGGTGCAGTCGGTACTCAGCGGGGTGCGCGAATTGCAGGTGCGCTTCCAGGACGAGGAAGCGGCCTGGCATGAGGAGTGGCCGCCCTTCGACAACCAGCGCGGCGATCCCGAGGCCGCCTCCGAGCGCATGCCACGCGCCCTGCAGCTGAGCTTCGAGCATCCGCGCTACGGACGTATCGAGCGCCTGCTGCGGCTGCCCGACGGGCCCTTCCGCCAGCCGGCCGGCAACCCCTTCGAGGGTGTGCCCGAAGGAGTCCAGCCATGAACCGCCCGCAGCGCGGTGTGGCGCTGATCACCGTCTTGCTGGTGGTGGCCATCGTGACCGTGGTCAGCGCCGGGATGATCGCCCGCCAGCACCTGGCGATTCGCGCCAGCAGCAACCAGTTGCATGCGCAACAGGCGCTGCACTATGCCCTGGGCGGCGAGATCCTGGCCAAATCGCTATTGCAGCGTGACCGCGAAAACGACGCCCAGCGGCTGGTCGACCATCCCGGCGAAGCCTGGGCGCAGCCCCGGCCGCCGTTTCCGGTGGATCACGGTGAGATCCACCTGCACATCGAAGACCTGGCCGGGCGCTTCAACCTGAACAGCCTGATGCGCAGCCAGCAACCCAATGAGGCCGCCATTGCCCAGTTCCGCCGTCTGCTGGCGCGGCTGGACATCGAAGCGCCCTACCCCGAGCGTCTGCTGGACTGGCTGGACCCCGACCAGGACCCGAGCGGTGCCTACGGCGCCGAGGACAACGCCTACCTGCTGCTCGATCCGCCCTACCGCACCGGCGGCCGGCGCCTCTACGATGTTTCCGAGCTGCGCCTGCTGCTGGACATGACCGAAGAGCACTATCAGCGCCTGGCACCGCATGTCGCGGCACTTCCGGCAGACGTGGCGCTCAACCTCAACAGCGCCGGCGCGCTGGTGATCGCCAGCCTCGACGATGACATCAGCCTGGCCGCCGCCGAGGCCGCGGTGCGCGACCGCCCGGCCCGTGGCCATGCCCATATGGCGGCGTTCCTGGCCCAGCCGGCGCTGGCCGGCACCGAACTCAAGGGCACCGAGCTGGCGGTGAACAGTCAATTTTTTCAGGCGACCAGCGAAGTTCAGCTGGGCGATCGCCGGCAGGTGCTGGTCAGCCTGCTCAAACGCGAAACCGACGGTAGCGTGCGCGTGCTGCAACGCCACCTGGGCCAGCCGGCCCGCCTCTCCAGAGAAGGAAACTGAGCCTCCATGGACATGCTGTTCCTGCCCCCCGACACACCCAACCCGCTCGACGGCCAGACCCGCGTGTACTGGCAGCCCGGCGAGGGCACCGGCAGCTGGCAAGCGCTGGCCGAGTGCGCCAGCGACGCGCCCGTCGCACTGGTGCTTCCGGCCGAGGTGTGCAGCTTTTTCGCCGTGCAACTGCCGACCCGCAAGGCGCGCTGGATCGACCAGGCGCTGGCCTATGCGGTCGAGGAGCTGCTTGCCGAAAATGTCGACGAGTTGCACCTGGCGCGGGGCGAGCTGATGGAGGATGGACGTCATCGCGTAGTGGCGATCCGTCGCCGACTGCTGGCCGACTGGCTCGCCCAGCTGCAGGCACTGGAGCTGACCATCGGCGCCATTCATGCCGATGCCGACCTGTTGCCCCGCGATGGCCTGCAGCTGCTGTTTCTCGGTAACCGCGGCCTGCTCGGCGGCGGGCCCGAAGCGCGCCTGGCCTTTGCCGTGGCCAACTGGCCAGACTTGGCCAGGGGCTGCCCACCACCCCGCCAGGCCCATGGCAGCGCCGCCGAGGCACCCGAGCAGGTGGAGGAGTACCACCGCCTGGCCGATCCCTTCCGCTTTCTCGCCGACGGCCGAGTGGCGGCATTGGACCTGGCCCAGGGCGAATTTGCCGTGGGCCGGGACGGCGACGGCCTGGGTCGCTGGAAGCCGGTGCTGGCCCTGGCCGCCGTGCTGCTTGCCGTGCAGGTGGCGCTGACCCTCGGCCAGGCCTGGTACTTCGAGCGCCAGGGCGACGCCTTCGCCGAATCCAGCCGCGCGCTGTACCTCGAGCTGTTTCCCGAAGACCAGCGCATCGTCAACCTGCGGGCCCAGTTCGACCAGCACCTGTCTTTGGCCGCCACGCCCTCGGCCGACTTCCTGCGCCTGCTCGATCAGGCCGCCAACGCCGTCGCCAGCGGCACGCCGGTCACCATCCAGCAGCTGGAGTACGACGAACAGGGCGGCGCCCTGGCGATGCAGGTCAATGCGCCGGACTTCTCCGCGCTGGAGCAGTTTCGCCAGCGGCTGGGCGAAACCGGCCAGCCGGTGCAGCTTGGTTCGGCCAGCCGTGATGGCCTGGGCGTCAGCGCACGCGTAGTGATAGGAGGTTGACCCGATGCCCTTCATGCAACGTCTGACCGGTGGGCTCGCCCGCTCACCCCTGTGGCACCGCTGGCAAGGCCTGTCGCCGCGCGACCGGATGGCACTGCTGGCGCTCGGCGCCTTCGTCGGCCTGGTGGTGCTCTACCTGGCCATCTGGCAGCCCGCCCAGCGCTCGCTGGAAGAGGCGCGCGGCTATTACGCACAACAGCGCGACCTCTACCATTACATCGAACAGAACACCGAACTGGCACGGCAGATGTCCCGGGTCAGCCGACCGACCCTGGCCCCCGACCAGTTGCAGGGTCTGGTCACCGCCACCGCCCTGCAGCACGGGCTGACCGTGGAGAGCTTCGACAGTGCACGCAACGGCGGGCTTACCGTCAGCCTGCCGGAAGCCTCCAGCGCCGCGCTGCTCGACTGGATCGCCACCCTGCAGGCGCAGGGCGTGCGCCTCGACGAAGCCAGCCTGCAGCGGGTCGAGGACGGGGTGGTGACCAGCAACCTCACCCTGCGCACCGGCAGCTGAGGCCTACCCGGCGACCTTCCGACCGCCGAACCCCGGCCACCGCGCACGGGGCCGGCCAGACCGGGTAGAATCCCGACCTTTCCGTTTACCCCGCGAATCCTGCCATGACCGAATTGCTCTCCCCCGCCGGCACCCTGAAATCCATGCGCTACGCCTACGCCTATGGCGCAGATGCGGTGTACGCGGGCCAGCCGCGCTACAGCCTGCGGGTGCGCAACAACGAGTTCGATCACAAGCACCTGGCGCAGGGCATCGACGAGGCCCACGCGCTCGGCAAGCAGCTCTACGTGGTGGTCAACATCGCCCCGCACAACGCCAAGCTCAAGACCTTCATCAAGGACCTGCAGCCGGTGATCGAAATGGCTCCGGACGCGCTGATCATGTCAGATCCCGGGCTGATCATGATGGTTCGCGAGCATTTCCCCGAGATGAACATTCACCTCTCGGTGCAGGCCAACGCGGTCAACTGGGCCAGTGTCGAGTTCTGGCGGCGCCAGGGACTGACCCGGGCGATCCTCTCGCGGGAGCTGTCGATCGAGGAGATCGGCCAGATTCGCGAGCAAGTGCCAGGCATGGAGCTGGAGGTGTTCGTCCACGGTGCGCTGTGCATGGCCTACTCCGGGCGCTGCCTGCTGTCCGGCTACCTCAACCACCGCGACCCCAACCAGGGCAGCTGCACCAACGCCTGCCGCTGGGAGTACAAGACCCACGAGGGCAAGGAAGACGAGCTGGGCAACATCGTCCACGTCCACGAGCCGATCCCGGTCAGGCAGGTCTCACCTGACCGGGTCGACCCGACCCTGGGCGCCGGCGCGCCCACCGACAAGGTGATGCTGCTGGAGGAGTCCAAGCGCCCCGGCGAATACATGGAAGCCTTCGAGGACGAGCATGGCACCTACATCATGAACTCCAAGGACCTGCGCGCCGTGCAGCACGTGGAGAAGCTGGTGCAGATGGGCGTGCACTCGCTGAAGATCGAAGGTCGCACCAAGAGCCACTACTACGTCGCGCGCACCGCCCAGGTCTATCGGAAGGCCATCGACGACGCGGCGGCCGGCCGGCCGTTCGACAGGTCGCTGATGGACACCCTGGAATCCCTCGCCCATCGCGGCTACACCGAGGGCTTCCTGCGTCGCCACGTGCACGACGAATACCAGAACTACGAACGCGGCTATTCGCTGTCCGAGCGCCAGCAGTTCGTTGGCGAGCTCTCCGGTGAGCGCCGCGGCGGCCTGGCCGAGGTGATCGTCAAGAACCGCTTTGCCGTCGGCGACCGGCTGGAGCTGATGACCCCGCAGGGTAACCTCAGCTTCAACCTCGAAGCGCTGGAGAAGAAAACCGGCGAGCGCACCGACGTGGCTCCCGGCGACGGCCACCTCCTCTGGTTGCCGGTGCCGGAAAACGTCGACCTGTCCTACGCCCTGCTGATGCGCGAACTCGACGCGGGCAGCACCACGCGCGGCTAGAGACAGACCTTGCCAGGCGGGCCTGCGTTACCCTGGGGTGATGCCTGTCCCGCCAGATCTAGCGCAGGCCCGCGAGAATCTCGAAGGCCCGGTGCCGGTCCCCTGGCTCGTACAGGTCGCTGGTGAAGATGAGCTCGTCGACGCCCGTCTGCTCCAGCAACACCTCCAGCTGCCCGCGCACCTTGCCCGGTCCGCCCACCAGCGCCATGCCAAGGAAACTGCCCACGGCTTCCTGCTCGTGGGGCAACCAGCGCCCCTGCATGCTCTCCACCGGCGGGCGCAGCACCAGGCTCTGGCCGCGCAGCAGCGCCAGCACCCGCTGGTAGGCGGTGGTGGCAAGGTACTCGGCCCGCGCGTCGCTGTCGGCGGCGATCAGCGGCACGCCGAGCATCACGTAGGGCTGCTGCAGCGTCTCGGAAGGCGTGAAGTTTTCCCGATAGATGCGGATCGCGTCGTGCATGTAGCGTGGCGCGAAGTGCGAGGCGAAGGCGTAGGGCAGACCCTTCTGCGCCGCGAGCTGGGCGCTGAACAGGCTGGAGCCGAGCAGCCAGAGCACGACCCCGCTGTCCATCCCCGGCATGGCGATCACGCCCTGGTTGGGCTGGCGAGGACCGAGCAGGACCTGCAGTTCTTCCACATCGGAGGGAAAGTCGTCGGCACTGCCGAGGCGGTCGCGGCGCAGCGCACGGGCAGTGAAGGGATCGGCGCCCGGCGCCCGGCCCAGCCCCAGATCGATGCGTCCGGGGTACAGTGCATCGAGGGTGCCGAACTGCTCGGCTACCACCAAGGGAGAATGGTTGGGCAGCATCACCCCGCCGGCGCCGACGCGAATCCTCGAGGTGCCGCCCGCCAGATGGCCGATCAGCACCGCGGTGGCCGAGCTGGCGATACCGTCCATGTTGTGGTGTTCGGCCACCCAGAATCGCTCGAAGCCGAGCCCTTCCACATGGCGGGCCAGGGCCAGGGAGCTGTTCAGGGCCTGGGCGGCAGTGCCGTCATCACGCACGGGCGCAAGGTCAAGCACGGAAAAGCGCACATCATCGAGTCGGGACATCGGAATACTCGGCTGCAGGTTGACGGTCGGCGGCGCTCAATGGCAGCGGGCGACCTGGGCTTCGGCCAGCACCTGGCGGTTGTCATCATAGAGCCAGACCTGAGGCTGGTAGCCCAGCGCTCGTGCCTCGAGCAGGTAGCGCTGGCCTGGCTGGAAGCCGTCGTACACTAGCACCATGAGACAGTGCAGGTACTGGATGTCGCCGCCGAAACCAGCGCTACCGATTTCGAAGTCATAGCGTGTCTGCAGTTCATGTCGAGCCGACGGAAGCTGAAAATAACGCCCATCGGGCGTGCGTTGGCCATCGAGCCGGTCGGCCATGAACACGGCGCTGGGTGGTGTCACGCGCAACTCGACCCAGGCCTGTTCGGGTGAGGGGCTCGGCAGCACGCCCGCGCAACCGCTGAGAAGCAAAGGGCCGAGGAGCCCTGGCCAGACCCGCCAGGCCACGGTTCAGCCGCCAGCCAGGGTGCTGCCGCAGCCCTTCTCTTCGGCCTGGGCGATCAGGAAGTCCTGCTCGTCGTAGAGCTTGGCCCAAGGCCGGAAGCCGCGGCCACCGGCCACCAGCCGGTAGCGACTGCCGGCGTCGAAGCGGTCGTAGTGCAGCACCAGCCGGCAGTCGCGCTCCATGCCCTGGTCGCCACCCACGTTGGCCGGGCTGACCACGAAGCGATAATTCATGTCCAGCCGGCGACCGCCTGGCGCCACCTGGAAATAGCGGCCATCCTTGAGCGCCTGATGATCCACGGCCGCGGCCTCGAACGCGGCGTCCTGCTGCAGGGTCTGCAGGTCGATCCAGGCCTGCGCCGGGTCGTGGCGGGGCGGCGGCAGCAGGGTGGCACAACCTGTCAGGGAAAGGATCAGCAGACCGGGCAGCAGTCCACGCATGGGGGAGCTCCTTGAAATCGATGAACCGGCGCGGCGACACGACTTCGGCCAGCCAGCATGGGTTACGGCGCAAGGCCGTCGGCATGGACCTCGCCCGACTGCGACCGGTTCCGCTGCTGGCACTGCTCCTGCTGAACGGTTGTACAACCTATTATGGCCAGCTCGCCGGTGGCCATCTGCAGCTGATGAGCCAGCGTCAGCCGATCCAGGCGATTCTCGACGACAAGGCAGCCGATCCACAGCTGCAGGCGCGCCTGGCCCAGGCGCTCGGTGCACGCGCCTTTGCCAGCGGACACCTGGGCCTGCCGGACAACGACAGCTACCGTGCCTATGCCACCCTGTCACAGCCCTATGCGGTATGGAACCTGTTCGCCACCGAGGCGTATTCCCTGGAGCCGCACACCTGGTGCTTTCCGATTGCCGGCTGCGTCGCCTATCGCGGCTATTACCGGCAGGGCGCGGCCCGTGCCGAAGCCGCCCGGCTCGGTCATCGGGGCCTGGATACCCAGGTCATCGGCATCGAGGCCTATTCCACCCTCGGCTGGTTTGCCGATCCCCTGCTGAGCAGCATGCTGTACCGTGACGACGACGGACTCGCTGCGCTCATCTTCCACGAACTGGCACATCAACGGCTGTACCTTCCCGGCGATACCGAATTCAACGAATCCTATGCCACCTTCGTCGAGCGCGAAGGGCTGCGCCAGTGGCGGGCCCATCGGGGCCTGTCCGACCCGGACGAGACGCGCGCCCAGGCACAGCAGCAACTCATCGAACTGATGCTCGACGCCCGGGAGCGGCTGCGCCTTCTCTACGCGCAGCCGCTTGCAGAAGGCGAGATGCGGCAGCGCAAGCGTGAAGAGTTCAGCGCATTGCGCACCCGCTATCGCCAGCTGCGCGACGAAGCCTGGCAGGGACGTGGCTATTTCGACCACTGGTTCGCCAGACCACTGAACAATGCCAGCCTCCTGCCGTTCGGTCTTTACCATCGCTGGGTGGAAGCCTTTGCCGCCCTGTTCGAAGCGTCAGAGCGGGATTGGGTAGCGTTCCACCAAACGGTCGCACGTCTGGCGAGAAAACCACCCGACGAGCGGCGAACGCGACTTGAACGTCTGGAAAAACAACAAGCGGAGCGCTTAGCCCACTAAACTGGGCGGTATTAGCCTTAGCCCAGCGGGTTCCATCTAGTTCATCTATCAATCAAGGCGAATCGATAGCTGGAACCCGAGGGAATTGTCATCGCAGAGCCCCGGTCCCTTTCAGCAAGCTGTCCCTCACGGGACCGAATTTCCCACTGTGGAGGCGACATGGACATTTCCGGCATCCTGGATAACAAGGGCACTCCCCTCGACAAGCAGACGTTCACCTGGAGGGAGATGGCGGGCAAGCCCATCAGCAAGCTCGACGACGATGCTTTCACCCGGGTACGCGTCATTCTCATGAACGGCATCGAAACCGACGCCTTGCGCCTGAAGCACGGTATCGCCCGCTTCAACAAGGAACTGCGCCTGCCGCTGGCGGAGATCCGCCGCAGCGAGCAACATCAGGCCACTACGGTCAACTGGCTGCTCTCCGCTGACCATTCGCCACTGGAAACCACCGTGGCCTACGAGCAGGTGGCCATCGAAGTGACCGCGGCGGTCGCCCAGACCGAGCCCGATCCCTACCAGGCGCAGACCTACCGCTTCGGCCTGCTGGAAGATTTCGACCACCTCTACCGCTATTCGGCAATGCTCGACCGTCTCGAGGGCAAGGATGCGAACAACATCCTGCAGGGCTATACCGACATCATTCCCGGTCGGCCAACCTCGCAGCATCACCGCCATCCGGCTGACGACGTGCGCGATCACTATGATCGCCAGCACGCCGATCTCATCACCAAGATCCACGCGGCGATGATTACCGCCGCGGAATACCAGACCCACGACTACTACATGAATGTCGGCCCGCTGTTCGCCGACCCCCTGGCGCGCCAGCTGTACGCTGAAATCGCCTCGGTCGAGGAGCAGCATGTAACCCAGTACGGCTCCCTCACCGACCCGGGCGAAAGCCACATCGAGAAGTGGATCGTGCACGAAGCGATGGAGGTCTACGCCTACGCCAGCTGCGCCGATCAGGAAACCAACCCGCGCATCAAGGCGATCTGGGAGCGCTTCCTGGATTACGAACTGGGCCATTTCAACGTCGCCTGCGAAGCACTGAAGAAAATCGAGGGCCGCGACCCGGCCGAGATTCTCGGCGGGCCGCTGCCGAAGATGATCGAATTCAAGAGCCAGCGCGACTTCGTGCGCAAGGTGCTCTCCGCCGAGGTGGACCTGCGCGCCCACGGCATCGACTACGTCGACAAGTCGCAGGAAGCCGAGGGCTCGCTGGCCTACCGGAACGGCCTGCACGCCGACGGCATCGCCTCGGACATCGTCTCGGCCGGCTACCAGTGGGCGCCCGGCACCGAACTCATGCGCAAGGCTTCCTGAGGAGAACACACATGGCAGACGCAGCGAAACTGGGCACAAACTTCACCGGCGTACAGATGTCGCCAAAAGACTCCAAGAAGATGATGGAAGCCGCCAACCATTGGATGCCGGATGTACCCGGTGACCGCATGCGCATGCTCGAGGAGCGCACCCTGCGCAGCAACGAGGCGGATCGCATCGGTTCGGTGCCGGTGCCGGGCTCGGCCAAGGGCATGCTCAAGTCCACCTTCGACATGGTGCGCGGCAAGAGCCCCGAATTGCTGGTCGACAAGCTCGGCGAGCGGCTGGCCTACGAACGCAATGGCGTGCGCCTTTACGAGGCAATGATCGCCAAGGTCGGCGGCATGGAGAAGGCTGACCCGGCGATGGTGGGCGCCCTCCAGCAGATCCGTGACGAAGAGTACGAGCACATGCTCACCATTGCCCACGCCATCGAGAGCCTTGGCGCCGATCCGACCGCCCAGACTCCCTGCGCCGACGTGGTCGGGGTCATGGCCATGGGGATCGTGCAGGTGCTCAGCGATCCGCGCACCAACGTACCGCAGTGCCTGAACGCCCTGCTCACCGTGGAGCTGGCGGACAACGCCGCCTGGGAGCTGCTGATCGAACTGTCCGAAGCCGCCGGGCACAAGCAGATCGCCGACAGCTTCGTGCGCTGCAAGGTGCAGGAGGATGAACACCTGATCAAGATCAAGAGCATGATGCGGCGCGATCTTCTGAACGACGTGCAGTAAACGACTTGTGCGTGAGCTTTGCCGGCGACGCCCCTGGGCCCGCCGGTTTTTTTTGCCTGCGCCTGGCCGACAGCCGAGTCAGCGGCTACGCCTCCTCAAGCCTTGACCCTCCCTCAGGTCGACAGCGCCTGAGCCGCCTCCCAGCCACCGTGCTCCAGATAGCCCTCCTTGAGCCGCACATAGTTGTCCGCCGAATAACTGAAGAACCGACGCTCGTCATCGTTCAGCGGCCGAACCTGCTTGACCGGCCGGCCCACATAGAGAAAGCCGCTCTCCAGGGTCTTGCCCGGTGGCACCAGGCTACCGGCGCCGATCATCACTTCGTCCTCCACCACGGCACCGTCCATGACGATGCTGCCCATGCCCACCAACACCCGATTGCCGATGCGGCAACCGTGCAGGGTGACCTGATGGCCGACGGTCACTTCATCGCCGACGACCAGCGGATAGCCGTCGGGATTGAACGGCCCGGCATGGGTGATGTGCAGCACGCTGCCGTCCTGGATGCTGGTGCGCGAACCGATGCGAATGTGGTGCATGTCGCCGCGGATCACCGCCAGCGGCCAGACCGAGCAGTCGGCGCCTAACGCCACGTCGCCGATGATCACGGCGGACTCGTCGATGAAGGTGCGTTCGCCGATATCCGGCGTCATGTTGCGATAGTTGCGAATCGTCACGATAGAAACCCTCAAGCTGCGGTGGCGTGCATTTGTCTTTAAGATGGAACCACGAGCGCCTGCCATGCGTCCGCTGTGGTCAGACGTTGAACCGACTGAAAATCCAGGTGAACCGTGAGCGCGAATAATCCCCTGCTTCAAGATTTCGACCTTCCTCCCTATTCCGAGATCCGTCCCGAGCACGTCGAGCCGGCCGTGGACTGCATTCTCGCCGACAACCGCATCGCCCTGCAGGAACTGCTGACGCGTCCTGCCGACAGCCTGGACTGGGCAACCCTGGTGGTGGGTCTGGACGAGATGAACGAACGCCTGGCGCATGCCTGGGGTCCGGTGAGCCACCTCAACGCCGTGTGCAACAGCCCGGCCCTGCGCGACGCCTACCAGGCGTGCCTGCCCAAGCTTTCGGCCTACTGGACCGAGCTGGGCCAGAACCGTGGTCTCTTCGAAGCCTACCAGGCCCTGTCCGAGAGCCTCGGAGCGGCCGCATTTGATGTGGCCCAGCGGACCATCCTCGAGCATTCGCTGCGTGACTTCCGCCTGTCCGGTATCGACCTGCCTGCCGAACAACAGCAGCGCTTCGGCGCCATCCGCATGAAGCTCTCCGAGCTCGGCAGCCAGTTTTCCAACCAGGTGCTGGACGCCACCCAGGCCTGGACCAAGCACGTCACCGACGAAGCCGCCCTGTCCGGTCTCACCGATTCGGCCAAGGCGCAAATGGCCCATGCCGCCGAGGCCAAGGGACTCGACGGCTGGTTGATCACCCTCGAGTTTCCCAGCTACTACGCGGTGATGACCTATGCCGACGACCGCGAACTGCGACGCGAGCTGTACACCGCCTACTCCACCCGCGCCTCGGACCAGGGCCCCAACGCCGGGCAGTTCGACAACACCCCGGTGATGCAGGAAATCCTCGACCTGCGCCGCGAGCTGGCGCAACTGCTGGGTTTCTCAAGCTATGCCGAGCTGTCCCTGGCGACCAAGATGGCCGAGTCCACCGAGCAGGTGCTCGGCTTCCTGCACGATCTGGCCCGGCGCAGCAAGCCATTCGCCGAGAAGGACCTGGCCGAGCTGCGCGCCTTTGCCGCCGGGCAGGGCCTGGACGATCTGCAGAGCTGGGATGCCGGCTACTACGCGGAAAAGCTGCGCCAGAGCCGCTACAGCCTGAATCAGGAAGAGCTGCGTGCCTACTTCCCCATCGACAAGGTACTGTCGGGGCTGTTCTCCATGGTACAGAAGCTCTACGGCATCGAGATCTGCGAACTGGAGGAGTTCGACAGCTGGCACCCCGACGTGCGCCTGTTCGAGATTCGCGAGAATGGCGAGCACGTCGGACGCTTCTTCTTCGATCTCTACGCCCGCTCGCACAAGCGTGGCGGCGCCTGGATGGATGGCGCCCGCGACAAGCGCCGCGACAGCAGCGGTCGCCTGGTGAGCCCGGTGGCCAACCTGGTGTGCAATTTCACCCCGCCGGTAGGCGGCCAGCCCGCGCTGCTGACCCACGATGAGGTCACCACCCTGTTCCACGAGTTCGGCCACGGCCTGCATCATCTGCTGACCCGCGTCGAACACGCGGGGGTGTCCGGCATCAATGGCGTCGCCTGGGATGCCGTGGAACTGCCGAGCCAGTTCATGGAAAACTGGTGCTGGGAGCCCGAGGGCCTTGCACTGATCTCCGGCCACTACCAGACCGGCGAAGCCCTGCCCCAGGCGATGCTCGATCGCATGCTGGCGGCGCGCAACTTCCAGTCCGGCATGATGATGGTGCGCCAGCTGGAGTTCTCGCTGTTCGACTTCGAACTGCACGCCACCCATGGCGACGGCCGCAGCGTGTCGGAGGTGCTCGAAAGCGTGCGCGACGAGGTCTCGGTGATGCGTCCGCCGGCTGAAAACCGTTTTCCCAACAGCTTCTCGCACATCTTCGCGGGCGGATATGCGGCCGGTTACTACAGCTATAAATGGGCCGAGGTGCTCTCCTCCGACGCCTTCTCGCGTTTCGAGGAAGAGGGTGTGTTCAACCCGGAGACCGGACGCGCCTTCCGCGAGGCGATCCTTGCCCAGGGCGGCTCTCGCGAGCCCATGGTGCTGTTCGTCGAGTTCCGCGGTCGCGAGCCATCGATCGACCCACTGCTGCGCCACCTGGGCCTTTCCGAGGACGCCGCATGAGCCAGCCGAAGCGGTTCATCGCCGGGGCGGTCTGCCCGGCCTGCAGTGCCAATGACAGCGTCAGGATGTGGGACCTGGACGGCGTCCCACATCGGGAATGCGTCGCCTGTGGCTACGCCGACACGCTCAACGAACAAGGCCAGGCCGTGCCCCTGGAGCTCAACACCCGGGTCAACGGCGGCCAGCCCCGGCCGGCAGTTCCCGGCGTGCAGACCGTGCAGTTCTTCCCCAACCCCAAGCTGAAGAAGCCGGAATAACCGGCTCTTTTAGCTTCCTCCCGCTATTTTCTCACCAAGACCGCCACCCCCGGATGGTCTTGGTGGTCTTCGCTGCCAGCTCCTGTGTCATCGCTGTCTCCACGCGCGGGAGCGGCCTGTCCGGGGTCTGGCGCAGCAGCAAACAGTCGCTTGAGCTTGAGCGCTGGCGCTTCGACGTAATGCCATGAAAGTGCTGCCAGGACCAAGGTCGGCACGTAGGTCAGCAGCAGCAATTGCAGGATCGACACCCCGCTCCCGAGCATCAGCACCCAGGCTTGCATCAGAGGGAAATGCACGATGTAGATGCCGTAGGAAAAATCGCCGTACTTGCCAAAGCGCGACAGCCAGGGAATCGGCGCGTAGGCGAGATAGAGGACCACGTAGGGCATCGCCACGAAATACATGGGGTAGCCCAGTGGCGTGCGGAAGCTGAGCACCATGGCCAGCGCCAGCAGCAGTGCGATCCAGCCCTTCCAGAGCACCAGGTCACGGTAGAGATAGAACGCGGCGCCGATAAAGAACAGCAACCCCAGCTGAAAGAACTTGCCTACCGTGAACGAACTGATACCCAGGTAGGCGATCAGCCAGAACTCCCCAGCCGCCAATGCCGCCAGGGGGATGAAGATCAGGCCGCGCCTGAGAAAGCCGATCATGCCCAGCGCCGCCACGCCGACATACATGCTCGCCTCCATCGGTAGTGTCCACAGCGAACCGTTGACCACTCCGGTATAGGGATTGTCCAGATAAACCCCCGGAAGGTCATAACTCGTCATAAGCATGATGTTGCGGAGATACATCCATGTTCGCGTCTCACTGACGTATTCGGTCAGATTCAGCGTCGTCACCAGCGGCCCGACTAGAAATACGGTCAAGAGTATGGCTACGAACAGCGCTGGAAACAGACGAAGTGCGCGCTTGAGGAAATAACTAAATCTTGAACTACTATTCAGGTACGAGCCGGTAATTAGATAGCCGCTAATGACGAAGAACACCCCAACTGCTATCGCACCGCCATCTTCATAGCCTGTAGTCAGCAGAAAAGGCTCCATCTCTTCCAGTCCCAGCATGAAATAGCAATGAGAAACAATAACGACAGAGGCTGCGAAGAATCTCAGGAAATCAAAATTGTTTTCCCGCGAATGAAAGGAACCCGTAGGGCGCATATGTCCATACTCCATGCATGCAAGTGGCAGTAGTTTTTCCGTAAAGCATTCCGAACTGCGTTTCTCTTAGTTCCGGAAATTTCAGGAAAGATTCGGCCGCCGGTAAGAAGGCATCGAGTTCTTAAACTTTATTGTTATATGTAAGCTCGGCGTTATCTCATTGTGAAAAAGGCTTACAACTTACATCTTCGATCACTTACATCAGCCCAATTTTTGACGCCTGCCCAATCCGGACGCTGATAAAAACTAGGGTTTTCCTGAATTGGCACAAAGTCGTCACCGATCATCGGTGCTGGTCAATCTCTGCCGCTCTCATTACTGTGCATACATACAGCTTATGGAGCCGGCCGGCATGCGTCCCCCTATCACGCCCCGCGGACGCGGGACCGCACACAACCCACCCAACCGCTTCGCGCCGATCACTGGCGAGGCCTGTGACGACGGCTGGGAGCAGGAGGTCCCTGCGCCGTGCCTCACCGAGGTTCGTCTGGAACAGGCGAAAACGGTGATCAGCCGCAATCAGTCGCCGGATGTGGGCTTCGATCGCTCGATCAATCCCTATCGTGGCTGCGAACACGGCTGTATCTACTGTTTTGCGCGGCCGAGCCATGCCTACTGGGACCTGTCCCCCGGCCTCGATTTCGAGACCCGGCTGATCGCCAAGACCAATCTGGCCGAACGCCTGGAGGCCGAGTTGTCGAAGCCGGGCTATGTCCCTCAGCCCATCGCCCTTGGGGTCAACACCGACGCCTATCAGCCATTGGAGCGCGAGCAGCGCCTGACCCGCCAGGCGCTGGAGGTTCTGCTGCGTTTCCGGCATCCCGTGCACCTGATCACCAAGAGTGCCCTGGTGCTCAGGGATCTGGACCTGCTGGCTGCCCTGGCCGAGCAACGACTGGTGAGCGTCTCGGTCAGCCTCACCACGCTGGACGACGAACTCAAGCGGATCATGGAGCCTCGCGCCGCCTCGCCATCGGCCCGCCTGCGAACGCTGCGTACGCTGGACGACGCCGGCGTGCCGGTGAGCGTGATGTGCGCACCGATGATTCCGATGATCAACGATCGGGAACTGGAAGCGATGCTGGAGGCGGCCCGCGACGCGGGGGCGCGTTCGGCCGGCTACGTACTGCTGCGCCTGCCCCATGAAGTGGGACCCTTGTTCGAAGCCTGGCTCGCCGAGCATTTTGCGCAGCGCGCAGAGCATGTGATGAGCCTCGTTCGCCAATGCCGCGGCGGGGCCGACTACGACAGCCGCTTCGGCAGCCGCATGCGCGGCGAAGGCCCCTTCGCCGCGCTGCTGGCCCAACGCTTCCGCCTGGCCTGCAAACGCCTCGGCTATGGCCAGCGGCAGGAGGCGTTCGGCCTCGACTGCAGCCGCTTCGCCCCGCCCGGGCAACAGATGAGCCTGCTCTAGGGCAATGCGTAGACGGAACTAAGCACTGCCGGCACCGCACCAACCCTTGTCGCTGCCAGCCGGCGACGACACTCTCCGGCCTGTGAAGAGGATTGTCGTGGATTGGATCGATCTGCTCGAGTGGCCTGCCATGGTGGTCACCATCATCGCTGCCTGGATGATCGGCTCGTTGCGCCCGGCGCGGCGGATGATCGGTTTCTGGTGCTTTCTGTTGAGCAACGTGTTGTGGATCGCCTGGGGGCTGCAGGCAGACGCCTGGGGCCTGATCCTGGTGCAGGTGTTTCTCGCCGGAATGAACATTCGCGGGCTGCGCAAGAACGAGCACTCGCTGCACGAAAACGAGCAGGCGAAGGCATGAGCAAGCGCAACGGATGCGCCCGATGCCCGGGCCGCTAGCGCCGCTCCGGTTCCGGCCGGGCCTGCCGGCGAGCCTGCTCCTGCTGCTGGGCCTGCCACTGTTCGTCTGGCTCGGGCTGTGGCAGCTCGATCGCGCCGAGCAGCGCTCCGCCAGGCAGAGCCTGCTGGAACAGCAGGCAACCGCCCCGGCGCAGCCCCTGGCCAGCCTGCAAGAGCCGTTCGAGGCGCGTCAGCGGGTGCGCCTGGACGGCCGCTTCGATGCCGACCACAGTTTCATCCTCGATAACCGCAGCCGCGACGGCCAGGTGGGCGCCGAACTCCTGCAGCCCTTCTTCGACATTCCCAGCGGCCGCTGGGTACTGCTCAACCGTGGCTGGCAGGCCTGGCCGGACCGGCATCTGCCGTTGCCCATGGACACCCCGCGCGAGCGTCTGCGGCTGACGGCCTGGGTCGCCCATCCCCAGGCGCAACCCTTCAGGCTGCCGCCGCCGAGCAGCGGTGAATGGCCGCTGCGCCTGCAGCACATCGAGATGGAAGCCGTCTGGGCACTCCTGGAGCGAGACGGTGTCGGTTACGAACTGAGGCTGGAAGCCGGCCCTGCCGCCTACCGCGTCGACTGGCCGGGCTCGGCGATGACCGTCGGCCGGCATCTCGGCTACGCTTTTCAATGGTTCGCCCTGGCGGCCGCGGTGCTTGGCCTGTGGCTGTATGTCGGCTTGCGACCAGCCGGCAGCGAGCCGCCGCGCCCGCCCCCACGGCCGGCGTCCGAGCCCCGGACGCCTGGCTGAGCCGCAAGGAGATCTAGATGGCCCGCCCCGGAATGCGCCTCGCCCTGGCTACCCTGCTGCTGACCCTGCTGGTGGTGCTGCTCGGCGCCTTTACCCGGCTGGTGGACGCTGGACTCGGCTGTCCGGACTGGCCGGGCTGCTATGGCTTTCTTGGCGTACCCATGAGCGAAGGCAAGCAGAACCTGGCGCTGGAGCGCTTTCCTGATGCGCCGCTGGAGGTGGCAAAGGGCTGGTTCGAGATGGTCCACCGCTACTTTGCCGGTGCCCTCGGGCTGGCGATTCTCGGCCTGGCGGTACTGGCGCTCCGGCGTCCGCAAATGCCGCGCCGATTGCCCCTGCTGCTGCTCGCGGTGGTGATCACCCAGGCGATGTTCGGCATGTGGACCGTCACCCTCAAGCTCTGGCCCCAGGTGGTCACCCTGCACCTGCTGGGCGGCATGACCACCCTGGCGCTGGTGTTTCTGCTCTGCCTGCGCCTGTCGGGGCGTTTCCCGGCGGCGCCGGGAATTCCTCGGGGGCTGCGTCGCCTGGGCCTGGCTGCGCTGATCCTGGCGGTGTTGCAGATCGCCCTGGGCGGCTGGGTAAGCAGCAACTATGCAGCAGTGGCCTGCCTGGACTTTCCCACCTGCCAGGGGCAGTGGTGGCCCACGGCGGACTTCGCCAACGGCTTTCACCTCACCCAGGACGTGGGCCCCAACTACCTGGGCGGATTGCTCTACAACGACGCCCGTACCGCCATCCACCTGACCCACCGGCTCGGCGCCCTGCTGCTCAGCCTGGTGCTGCTGGCGCTGGCCTTCAGCCTCTGGCGCCGGGGGCTGCGGGGGCTGGCCGGCCTGCTGCTGATGGCGCTGGCGGCGCAGCTGGCGATCGGCATCGCCATGGTTCTGCTGCACATGCCGCTGTCGCTGGCGGTGGCGCACAACGGCGGTGCCGCAGCCCTGCTGCTGGCCCTGGTGCTGGTCAATTACCGGCTGCGGCCGATGCAGGCATCCGGGCAGCCTGTCCGGACGCCTCCCCTTCATGCGATTCGCCCGGAGATACAGCCATGACGGCCCTGACCCAGACCCACCGCGCGCGCTGGCGCGACTATCTGGAAATGACCAAGCCGCGGGTGCTGATGCTGCTGATGGTGACCGCCCTGGTCGGCATGCTGCTGGCCAGTGTCAGTGCCCTGCCCCTGGAAATTCTGCTGTTCGGCAATCTCGGCATCGCCTGCTGCGCGGCCGCGGCCGCGGTGGTCAACCATGTGCTCGACCGGCGCATCGATGCGCAGATGCGGCGCACCCAGCAGCGGCCGCTGGCCCAGGGCCGGGTGCCGCCAGCCAGTGCCCTGCTTTTCGCGCTGGGCCTGGGCCTTTGCGGCATGGCCCTGCTGCTGACCTTCACCAATCCGCTGGCCGCCTGGCTGACCCTGGCCTCGCTGTTCGGCTACGCGGTGATCTATACGGTGTTTCTCAAGCGCGCCACCCCACAGAACATCGTTATCGGCGGGCTGGCCGGCGCTGCACCGCCGCTGCTGGGCTGGGTGGCGGTCACCGGCCAGGTCAGCACCGAGCCGCTGTTGCTGCTGCTGATCATCTTCACCTGGACGCCGCCCCACTTCTGGGCACTGGCCATCCACCGCCGTGACGAATACGCCAAGGCCGCGATACCCATGTTGCCGGTGACCCACGGCGTGCACCACACCAAGCAGCACATCCTGTTCTATACCCTCTTGCTGCTGCTGGTCAGCTCGCTACCCTACGCGCTGGGCATGTCCGGCCTGCCGTATCTGCTGGCGGCCGGGCTGCTCGGCGCACGCTTTCTCTACTGGTCCCTGGCGCTTTACCGCGACAGCCGGCCGGATGTGGCCATGGGCACCTTCCGCTACAGCATCCTCTATCTCTTTCTGCTGTTCATCGCGCTGCTGCTGGATCACTATTGGCGGCTATTTGGATGATCGAGCCCGGCGACCGATGAAGACTGCCCAGAAAGGCCTGCTGCTACTCATACCCCTGATCCTTGCGGTGATAGCTGCGCAGCTCTACCGGGGGCTCGATGACGCCCCGCAGGACGAGGCCGTGCTCAGCGAAGCCGGGGTCATCATGCTCCCGCAGCCACGCGAAACGCCGGATCTCGAGCTGATCGACCAGAACGGAGAACCCCTGCGCCTGCATCAGCTGGCCGGACGCTGGAGCCTGGTGTCCTTTGGCTACACCTTCTGCCCGGACATCTGCCCGACCACCCTCGCGGAGCTGCGCAACCTGCAGGCGCGCCTGCCGGAAGCCACCCTGGAGCGCCTGCGCACGGTACTGGTCACGGTCGATCCACACCGCGACACGCCCGAACAGCTCCGGACCTACCTGGGCTTCTTCGACGCCGAGTTCCTCGGCCTGACCGGCGACCTCGAGCATATCCAGGCGCTGTCGAACGTGCTTGGCATCCCCTTCATCCCGGGCGACACCAGCCGCGAGAACTACACCGTCGACCACAGCGGCAACCTCGCCATCATCGGCCCGGATGCACGCCTGCACGGTTTCGTGCGCTATCCGCTGGACGTGCCCAAGCTGGCCGAGGTGCTGCCGCGGCTGGTGGAGCGCGATCCGGCGCTGCGCTGATCGAGCGGCGCTAGAACGCCGGCACCACCGCGCCCTGGTAGCGCTCCTTGATAAAGGCCCGCACCGCTTCGCTGTTGAGCACCGCCGCGAGTTTCTGCACCGCCTCGCTGGTAGCGTTGTCCTCCCGGGCGACGAGGATGTTCACGTAGGGCGACTCGGCACCTTCGATGAGCAGGGCGTCCTCGCCGGGGTTGAGGCCGGCTTCCAGCGCGTAGTTGGTGTTGATCAGCGCCAGGTGCACCTGGTTCAGCACCCGGGGCAGGGTGGCGGCTTCCAGTTCGCGAATGCGCAGGCGCTTGGGGTTGTCGGTGATGTCCCGCGGGGTCGCGGTGATGCTGTCCGGGTCGGCCAGGCCGATCACGCCGCCCTGGGCCAGCAGCAGCAATGCCCGGCCGCCGTTGGTGGCATCGTTGGGGATCACCACCTCGGCCCGCTCGGGCAGCGCCTCGAGGCTGTCCACCCGCCGGGAATAAGCGCCGAACGGCTCGATGTGCACCCCAGCCACGCTCACCAGTGCGGTGCCGCGGCTGCGGTTGAATTCGTCCAGATAGGGCTGGTGCTGGAAGAAGTTGGCATCCAGCCGGCCCTCGGCCACCTGCACGTTGGGCTGCACGTAGTCGGTGAACACCTTGACCTGCAGGTCCACGCCATCCTCCGCCAGGACCGGGCGGACGAACTCGAGGATCTCGGCGTGGGGCACCGCGGTGGCGGCCACCTGCAGCCGTTCGGCAGCCTGCACGGAAAGCGCCGCGAAGGCGGCGAGGGCAGTCAGCAGGATTCTCATGGACTCTCCTTCATTTGCGGGAATAGTGGACGACCAACCGGTCACCCAGGGTTTGCAGCAGCTGTACCAGAACCAGCAGCAGGACCACCGTTACCACCATCACATCGGTCTGGAAGCGCTGGTAACCGAAGCGAATCGCCAAGTCACCGAGGCCACCAGCGCCCACCACACCGGCCATCGCGGTATAGGACACAAGGGTGATCGCGGTGACCGTGACCGCGGCGATGATCCCCGGGCGCGCCTCCGGCAGCAGGGCACGCCAGACGATCTGGCGGGTGCTGGCGCCCATCGCCTGCATGGCTTCGATGATGCCGCGGTCCACTTCGCGCAGGGCGGTTTCCATCAGCCGGGCAAAGAACGGCGTGGCCCCGGCCACCAGCGGCGGGATGGCCCCGGCGACCCCCAGCGAGGTGCCCACCAGCAGCAGCGTCAGCGGGATCATCACGATCAGCAGGATGATGAACGGCAGCGAGCGCAGCACGTTGACCACCAGCGAGAGCAGGGCGTACAGCGGCCGGTTCTCCAGCAACTGGCGCGGCCCGGCGAGAAACAGCAGCACCCCCAGCGGCAGACCGAACAGAACAGTGAACAGCAGCGAGCCGCCGAGCATCAGCAGGGTATCGAGGGTGGCCAGCCAGATCTCGTACCAGTCCACGTTGGCGAGCAGGGCATCCATCAGCGCAGTACCTCCAGATGCACGCCGGCCGCCTCCAGCGCGGCGGTGGCGGCGGGCAGGTCGCCGCCCACCAGGGCCAGGGTCAGCTGCCCGTAGGGCGTGGCGCGGATGCGGTCGATGCGTCCGGCCAGGATGCTGTAGTCGACCCCGGTCTCCCGTGCGATGCGCCCCAGCAGCGGGGTGAAGGTGGCTTCGCCGCGAAAGGTCAGGCGCAGGATGCGTCCGGGCACATGGGCGAAATCGTCACGCTGTTCGGCCTCGTCGATGTGCTCGGCTTCCTGAACGAACCGTCGGGTGGTGGGATGCTGCGGGTGCAGGAAGACTTCGGCCACCGGCCCATGCTCGACGATGCGGCCGGCCTCGAGCACCGCGACCCGGTCGCAGACCCGGCGGATCACGTCCATCTCATGGGTGATCAGCACGATGGTCAGCCCCAGCTCGCGGTTGATTTCGTCCAGCAGCGCCAGCACCTGGGTGGTGGTCTGCGGGTCCAGCGCGCTGGTGGCCTCGTCGCAGAGCAGCACCTTCGGCCCGGTGGCCAGCGCCCGGGCGATGCCGACCCGCTGTTTCTGCCCGCCGGAGAGCTGCGCCGGATACTTGTCGGCCTGGTCGCCCAGCCCGACCCGCGCCAGCAGTTCTTCTACCCGCGCTCTGACATCCCGCGCCGGCCGGTCGTCACCTAGGCGCAGGGGCAGGGCGACGTTGTCCGCCACGGTCTTCGAAGCCAGCAGGTTGAAGTGCTGGAAGATCATCCCCACCCGCTGGCGAAAGCGCCGCAGAGCAGCCGCATCCAGCGCGGTGACCTCCTCGCCGTCGACCAGGATGCGGCCGCTGCTCGGCGCCTCCAGCCGGTTGATCAGCCGCAGCAGGGTGCTCTTGCCGGCACCGGAATGGCCAACGAGGCCGAACACCTCGCCGCTATCGATGCACAGGCTGGTGGGCTGCAGGGCAGCGATGTCCCGCCCGCCGGCGCGGTAGTGCTTGGATACCTGGTCGAATTCGATCACATCGGGCCTGCGTCTGATAGGGAGCGACATGCCAGCGGCCACCCGCAGCGGCCGTGATAGGCGAAAACCATGAGACCCATAGACAAGGCTCATGGCTCCCGAAGAACGCTGGGCGCTGCCCCCGGTCACTAACTAGCACATGCCTGAGCGGTTCGCTTGAGGAGGCCGTACACCAGGAGGTGAATCGCTTGCCCTTTGATACTGATGGAGAGAAGACCCCGATGGCAGATGACAAGCCCACCCCCAGCGAACTGGCCGGTACCGATACCACCGACCGGCAGAACCGCAACGCCAAGACCGACAGCCTCGAGACCTTCCGTTCCGATGCCACCGGACAAGCGCTGACCAGCAACCAGGGCGTGAAGATCGCCGACAACCAGAACACCCTGAAAGCCGGGCCCCGCGGGCCGTCTCTGCTGGAAGATTTTCTCATGCGCGAGAAGATCACCCACTTCGACCATGAACGCATCCCCGAGCGCATCGTGCATGCCCGCGGCACGGCCGCCCACGGGGTATTCGTCAGCTACGCCAACCACAGCTGGCTGACCAAGGCCTCGTTTCTCGCCGAAGCGGGCAAGGAAACGCCGGTGTTCGTGCGTTTTTCCACCGTACAGGGCCCGCGCGGCTCGGCCGACACCGTGCGCGATGTGCGCGGCTTCGCCACCAAGTTCTATACCGACGAGGGCAATTTCGACCTGGTCGGCAACAACATGCCGGTGTTCTTCATCCAGGACGCGATCAAGTTTCCCGACTTCGTCCACGCGGTTAAGCCCGAACCGCACAACGAGATCCCCACCGGCGCCACCAACCACGACACCTTCTGGGACTTCGTCTCGCTGGTTCCGGAGTCGGCGCACATGGTGATGTGGGCCATGTCCGACCGCGCCATCCCGCGCAGCTACCGGGCGATGGAAGGCTTCGGCATACACACCTTCCGCGTGATAGACGGCGAGGGTCGCAGCCGCTTCGTGAAGTTTCACTGGAAGCCAGTGTCGGGTGTCTATTCGCTGGTCTGGGACGAGGCGCAGAAGATCGCCGGCAAGGACCCGGATTTCCACCGCCGCGACCTCTGGGAAGCCATCGAGAACGGCGACTACCCCGAATACGAGCTGGGGGTGCAGATCGTCGAGGAGGAGGGCGAGCACAAGTTCGACTTCGACCTGCTCGACCCCACCAAGATCATTCCCGAGGAACTGGTGCCGGTGCAGAAGCTCGGCAGGATGACCCTCAACCGCAACCCGGACAACTTCTTCTCCGAGACCGAGCAGTCCAGCTTTCACCCGGGCCATATCGTGCCGGGGATCGACTTCAGCAACGACCCGCTGTTGCAGGGCCGGCTGTTCTCCTACACCGACACCCAGATCAGCCGCCTCGGCGGGCCGAACTTCCATGAGCTGCCGATCAACCGGCCGGTGGCGCCGCTGCACAACAACCAGCGCGACGCCATGCACCGCATGACCATCGACAAGGGCCGCGCCGCCTACGAGCCCAACTCCATCGACAACGGCTGGCCGAAGGAGACCCCGCCGGCGGCGCAGGGCGGTGGCTTCGAGAGCTACCCGGAGCGCATCGAGGCGCACAAGATCCGCCAGCGCAGCGAGTCGTTCTCCGATCACTTCTCCCAGGCCACGCTGTTCTGGAACAGCATGAGCGAGGCGGAGAAGGAGCACATCATATCGGCCTATGCCTTCGAGCTGTCCAGCGTCGACCGAATGCATATCCGCGAGCGAGAGGTTTACCAGATCCTCGCCAATATCGACATGACCCTGGCCACCCGGGTGGCCGAGAAGATCGGCGTGGCGCCGCCTGCCGGGCCGACCGTGGCGCCGCGGCCGAGCCAGATTTCCATCTCGCCGGCGTTGAGCGAGGCCAACCTGCTCAGCGGCAACATCAAGTCACGCAAGGTGGCCGTGATGATCGCCGACGGCAGCGACGGGCAGGCGGTGGCGGCGCTGAAATCCGCGCTGATGGAGGAGGGCGCCATGACCATGCTTGTAGGCCCCTCCGCCGCACCGGTAAGGACTGCCGACGGCAACGAGTTGACCCCCGATGCGCCGATGCGCGGCAAGCCTTCGATCATGTTCGACGCGGTGTTCGTACCCGGCGGAGCGGACGCAGTACAGGCGATGATGGGGGACGGCGAGGCGCTGCATTACCTGCTGGAAGCCTACAAGCACCTCAAACCCATCGCCGTGCTGGGCGAGGCGAAGGACCTGATCATCGGCCTCAAGCTGCAGCCCGACGAGGGCCTGCTGGTGGGCAGCGGGCTGGATCAGGTCAAGGCGGACTTCTTCGCCGCCCTGGCCAGGCACCGCATCTGGGCGCGCGAGCCCAGGGCGAAGGCGATCCCGGCGTGACCCGCTGGGGGTGGGTGGGCTGAAGCCCACCCTACGGGCGATCAGGCCCGCTTTGGCAGGGCAAAGCTCAGCAGGAACAGCGCCGCGGCGCTGACCACGATGGAAGGCCCGGCCGGCGTGTCCTGGTACCAGGACAGCGTCAGCCCGGCGCACACTGCGAGCATGCCCAGCAGGCTGGCGCCCAGCGCCATCTGTTCCGGAGTACGGGCATGACGCTGGGCGGCGGCAGCGGGGATGATCAGCAGCGAGGTGATCAGCAGCACACCGACGATCTTCATCGCCACGGCGATCACCACCGCAATGAGCAGCATCAGCGCCAGGCGGATCGCCATCACCGGCAGGCCCTCCACCCTTGCCAGTTCCTCATGCACGGTGACCGCCAGCAGCGGCCGCCATAGGGGCACCAGTATCGCCATGACCAGCGCGCTGCCACCCAGCAGCCAGGCCAGATCGCTGCCGTCCACTGCCAGGAGGTCGCCGAACAGGTAGGCCATCAGGTCGATGCGCACGTCGGTCATGAAGCTCAGCGCCACCAGTCCCAACGACAGGGTGCTATGGGCCAGGATGCCCAGCAGAGTGTCGGAGGCCAGCGGCTGGCGCTGCTGCAGGGTCACCAGCAGGACCGCCAGCAGCACGCAGCAGAAGGTCACTGCCAGCATCGGCGCCACGTCGAGCATCAGCCCGAGGGCGACACCAAGCAGCGCGGCGTGGGACAGGGTATCGCCGAAATAGGCCATGCGCCGCCAGACCACGAAGGATCCCAGCGGCCCGGCCACCAGCGCCAGACCGAGGCCGGCGAGCAGGGCGTTGATCAGGAAGTCAGGCATCATGCTTGTGGTCGCAGTTCTCGTCGTGCTTGTGCGGACGCAGCACACTGCCGTGCAGGTCGTGGGCGTGGTCGTGATGGTGGTGATAGATGGCGAGACTGCGGGCATCGTTGCCGAACAGCTCGACGAAGGCCGGGTCCCCGCTGACCTGCTCGGGATGCCCGGAGCAGCACACATGACGGTTGAGGCAAACCACCTGATCGGTGGTGCTCATCACCAGGTGCAGGTCGTGAGAGACCATCAGCACGCCACAGCCATGGCGATCGCGCAGTTGGGTGATCAGCCGGTACAGGTCGGCCTGGCCGGCCACGTCCACGCCCTGCACCGGCTCGTCGAGCACCAGCAGGCCAGGGGCACGGAGCAGGGCCCGGGCGAGCAGCACCCGCTGGGTTTCGCCGCCGGAGATCTTCTGCAGCGGCGCGTCGATCACCTTGGGCGCGCCAACCTGCTGCAGCGCATCCAGCGCATCGCGCCGGCTGACCCCAGGGACCAGGCGCAGGAAGCGCTCCACCGACAGCGGCAGGGTGACATCCACGTGCAACTTCTGTGGCATGTAGCCAATCCGCAGGCCCGGCTGACGCCAGACGCTGCCGGCGTCCGGCTTGAGCAGCCCCAGCACCGTCCGCACCAGGGTGGTCTTGCCGGCGCCGTTGGGGCCGATCAGGGTGACGATTTCGCCGGGCCTGACTTCCAGCCGCGCATCCTCGAGCACCGTCTCGCCACGGTAACCGACCGAGACGCCCGCCAGGCGGATCAGGGGTTCGCTCATGTACCGCTCCGACAGCTGCCGCACAGGCCCACCACTTCCACCGTCTCGCCTTCGACGGCGAAGCCCTGCTCGGCAGCCGCCTCGCCAATGGCCGAGCTGATGCCCGGGCTCTGCAGCTCGATGGCACTGTGGCACTGGCGGCAGATGAGAAACTGGCCCTGATGCGGATGGTCGGGATGGGTGCAGCCGATGAAGGCATTCAGCGAGGCGATGCGATGAACGAGGCGGTTTTCCAGGAGGAAATCCAGCGCTCTGTACACCGTCGGCGGTGCCGCCCGACGGCCGTCCTGTTCGCTGAGGGTAGCAAGCAGATCATAGGCGCCCAGCGGCTTGTGACTCTGCCAGACCAGCTCCAGTACCCGCCGGCGCAACGCCGTGAGCCTGACGCCCTGACGGGCACAGATCTGATCGGCTTCGGCCAGCGCATGACGAACGCAACGCTGGTGATCGTGGGGCCTGCAGGCGAGGGGATGAGAGCTCATGGCGGCGACGCTCGGCAAAAGAGACGTTATTCTATAACAATCCATGGCGAACTACCGCGTTCGCCTGGTCTCTTGTCGCTTTTCCTGGAGTCCTTCATGTTTCGTTCTTTCGTCTCGGCGCTGAGCTTGAGCGCACTGCTGGTAGTCTCTGCCTCGGCACAGGCGGAGGTCAGGCTGCTGACCAGCATCAAACCGCTGCAGCTGATCGCCGCCGCCGTGCAGGACGGCATGGGCGAACCCGGACTATTGCTGCCTCCTGGCGCCTCGGCGCACCACCATTCGCTGCGTCCGTCTGACCTCAGGCGCCTGGGTAATGCCGAGCTTTTCTACTGGATCGGTCCGGACATGGAGGGCTTCCTGATCGACGTACTCAAGGCCCGTCAGGTGCCGGCACTGGCGGTCCAGGAGCTGCCCGGACTGCAGCTGCGCTACTTCCACGAACGCGAGCCGGCCGAGGCTGATCACGGCCAGAGCCATCAGGGCCAAAGCCATGGTCAGGCGCATGGCCACGACCACGATCATGACCACAAGCCCGGCAGCCTCGACGCGCACCTCTGGCTGCTGCCGGCCAACGCCCGGGTGATCGCCGCGCGGATGGCCGCCGACCTGGGCCAAGCCGACCCGGCCAATGCCGAGCACTACGCGGAAAACCTGCAGGCCTTCGGCGAACGGCTCGACGCCCTGGACGAACGCCTGCGCCAGCGGATCGTGGCGGTGCAGGGCAAGCCCTACTTCGTCTTCCACCAAGCCTACGACTATCTCGAGGCCGCCTACGGTCTGCAGCATGAGGGCGTCTTCAACCTCAGCGGCGAAGTACAGCCGGGCGCCCGTCACGTCGCCCAGCTGCGTCAACGCCTCGAGCAAACCGGCCCGAGTTGCGTATTCAGCGAACCGCCTCTGCGGCCGCGACTGGTGGACACCCTGACCGCCGGCCTGCCGGTGCAGAGCGCCGAACTCGATCCACTGGGCACCGAAACACCGGCCACAGCGCAGGGCTACGAACAGTTTATCGAGGGACTGGCCGACGACCTGGCCGGCTGCCTGGAGAAACTTTGAGTTGCAACCCGGCGGTTCGACAGGCGCCGCCGTCATGCGACCCTGATCGCTGAAGGTTCGCACAGGCAAACAGGCAAGGGAGCTCAACAGAATGAAAACGCCATTCGGCATGCTGCTCATGACCTCGGGGCTGCTGCTGGCCAGTCAGTCGGCATTGGCGGTGAATCTCACCATTACCGGCGGCAGCAATTCCTTTGGTATCGATGCAAGCCAGGTCGTGACCCCCGGGGTACGCGCCGGAATCGGTTATCTGCACACCGACGACCGTGGCCATGATGCGCAGATCTACAGCGGCTCGCTGATGTTCTCACCGGCGATCATCGAACTCGACATCGCCGTCGGCGGACGTTACCAGTACCAGGACACCGACCTCGGCAACGGCGGCGGCCTCGGTATAGGCGGTTCGGTGTTCAGTGCCACGCCGATCCCGGCACTGCGAGTCGGCGGCTACGGCTTCTTCACTCCCCAGGGACTGACCCATGGGGATGTCGACGAGAGCATCGAGTACGGCCTACAGGGTCGCCTGCGGCTGTTCGGCCAAACCCACCTGTTCGCCGGCTACCGCTATTTGCGTTCGGACTTTTCCGGTGACGGCAACCGCACCCTGCACAGCGGTCCGGTGCTCGGGCTCAACGTCGGCCTCTACTGAGCGCAGCGCCTGCGCCAGAGCCGATAGAGCGGCTCGGCCAGGCTCAACACGAGAAACAGCCGCAGCACCTGCAGGGCCGTCACCAGCGCCACCGACAGGTGCAGCGCCTCGGCGGTCAGGCTCAGCTCGGCAATGCCTCCGGGCATCATTCCCAGCATGAGCGAAACCTGATCGATCTCGGCAAGCCAGCCGAGTGCCTCGCCCAGCCCGGCCGCCGCCAGCATCGCCAGTAGCGTGAAAAGCAGGACACGGGCAAGGAATGCCGGTGCGCTGCGAAAGAACGGTCGGTCGAAATGGCTGCCCAGCGAACAGCCGATCAACCATTGGCCCATGGCGCCGAGCCCGTCGGGCAGCGCGATGTGCAAATCGAGGCTGGCGCTGGCCAGGCCGCACACCAGCAACGGACCGAACATCCAGGGATTGGGAAGCCAGCGCCTCAGCAGCAGGGCCGCCGCCAGGCCAGCCGGCAGCAGGACGGCCAGCCAGCGCAGGTCCACCGGCAAGGGCAGCGGCTCGGCCGCGGGCAGCTTCCAGGCGAACAGCGCCGGAATGATCAGCACCACCAGCAGCAGACGCAGGCTATGGGCAGCCGCGACGCGCTGCACGTCGGCCCCGTGGCGGCTGGCGAGGTTGGCCATCTCGCTGGCGCCGCCCGGCATGCTGGCGAAGAACGAAGTGGCTCGATCGACCCCGGCGCGGCGCAGGATCAGGATGCCGATCAGGCTGAGACCGAGGGTGCCCAGGGCACCGGCGAAGATCACCCCGAAATGACTGACGACCTGTTCCAGCACCTCGCGGGTGAAATGCAGACCCAGGCCGGTGGCGACCAGCACCTGGCCGAGCTTGCGACCATGGGGCAGGTCGCCGACCCGCCATCCGCTGCAGCGCACCAGTATCACCGCCAGCAGCGAGCCGATCATCCAGGGCAGCGGCCAGCCGGCGAGGGTTGCCAGCCAGCCGCCCAGAGCGCCGATGAGCGGCGTCGCCCACCAGCCGGGCAGCCGCTGCATGGCTCAGGCCTCAGCCGCGCGGGCCAGGGCCAGCTTGCGGCGGCTACGCCACCAGCGCAGCCCCGGCAGGGTCAGCATCAGCGCCACCAGCGCCCAGAGTATCAGGGTGATGGAGCTGCCCCAGAGCACACCCAGGTCGCCACCGGAAATCGACAGCGCACGCCGCAGGTTGTCTTCCATCATTTCACCCAGTACGAAGCCGAGGATCAATGCCGAGAGCGGGAAGTCCAGCTTGCGCAGGAGGTAGCCGAACACGCCCAGGCCGATCATCAGTACCAGATCGAACACGGTGCTGTGAACCGCGTAGACGCCTACCAGGCTGATCACTGTGATGGCCGGTACCAGCACCCAGTTGGGCACGCTGAGCATTCGCGAGAACACGCCCACCATGGGAATGTTCATGATCAGCAGGATGACGTTGCCGATGAACAGCGACGCGATCAGGCCCCAGACCACGTCCGGTTGCTGTTCGAACAGCAGCGGGCCGGGGGTGATGTTGTAGAGGGTCAGGGCGCCGATCATCACCGCCGTGGTACCGGAGCCAGGCACGCCGAGGGTCAGCATAGGTATCAGCGAACCACAGGCCGAGGCGTTGTTCGCCGCCTCGGGGGCCGCCAGTCCGCGCAAGTCACCTTCACCGAAGCGACCAGAGTCACCGGCCAGGCGTTTCTCGGTCATGTAGGTCATGGCACTGGCGATGGTCGCACCGGCACCCGGCAGAGTACCGATGACGAAACCGGCGGCGCCGCTGCGTATCGTGGTCCAGAGGGTCGAACCGAACTCCCTGGCGTTGAACAGCATGCGCCCGCTGGCCTTGACCGCCTTCTGCCCGGCGTGGGTCTTTTCCAGCATCAGCAGGATCTCGCTGACGCTGAAGAAGCCGATCACCACGATGACGAACTGGATGCCATCGGACAGACTCACGCTGCCGAAGGTGAAGCGGTATACGCCGGTGGTGGAGTCCACCCCGACCGTGGCCAGCGCCAGGCCGATGGCCGCGGCCATCAGCGTCTTGACCGGCTTGTTGCCGACCATGCCGCCCAGGCAGGCGATGGCGAACACCATCAGCACGAAATATTCGGCCGGACCGAAGGCCACCGCCCATTTCGCCAGCAGCGGGGCGAACAGCACCACGCCGCAGGTGGCAATGACGCTGCCGATGAATGACGACACCGCCGACAGTGACAGCGCGATACCCGCCTTGCCCTGGCGCGCCAGCGGGTAGCCGTCGAGAGTAGTCATGATGGCGGCGGCATCGCCCGGCACGTTGAGCAGGATTGCCGAGATGCGCCCGCCGTACTCACAACCCAGGTACACGGCCGCCAGCAGGATCAGCGCGGTTTCCGGCGGCAGGCCGAGGGCGAAGGCGATCGGCAGCAGCAGGGCCACGCCGTTGATCGGGCCCAGCCCGGGCAGCAGGCCCACTATGGTGCCGACAAAGGCGCCAAACAGCGCGACCAGCAGGTTGGAGGGGCGCAGGGCGACATCGAAGCCCTGCATCAGGAAGTTCAGCGTTTCCATATCAGTTCTCCAAGAGACCAAGCACGCCCAACGGCAGCGGGACGTCGAGCAGGTAGTCGAACAGGCCGAACATCAGGCCCCCCATCAGCGCGGCGCTGATGGCGCAGGGCAGGGGCCGCCCACCGAACAGCAGGCCCAGGGCGAACACGCTGATCGAGGTGCTGAGAACAAAGCCGAGAAGCTCGTAGAGCAGCGCGTAGACCAGCAGTGCCAGGACACAAAGCACCACCTTGTGCGCCATCGCCTTGTCGAATACAGGTGCCGGGTCGCTGCCCGGCTTGAAGATCAGCCACAGCGAACCGGCGGCCATCAGCACGATAAGCAACAGCGGATAGGCACGAGGCCCCACCGGGTCGTAGGCGAAGGGAGCCTGGAAGCCCCAGGCGAGCACGGCCAGGCCGACGCAGAGCAGCAGCCAGGCTGCCGCAAAGACGCGAACGTACATGGTTGTTTCCTCGGAGACGCGGGAGGGTGGGACAGGAGCCGGCGGACGCCAGCTCCTGTCAGGCTACAAGCGGACTACTTGACCAGGCCGAACTCCGCGGCGAGCGCCTTGTATTGTTCGACCTGCTGACGGACGAACGCCTCGAGCTCGTGGCCGGTCAGGCTCAGCGGGAACAGATCCCGGCGCTCACGCAGCGCGGCGAAGTCCTGGTCGGCCAGCAGGCCATCGAAACGGGTCTTCCACCAGTCGAACTCTTCGTCGCTGACCTTGGGGCCCATGTAGAAGCCACGGATCACCGGCCAACTGATGTCGTAGCCCTGTTCCCTGGCGGTGGGGATGTCGGCCAGCTTGCCCGGCAGGCGCTCGTCGGAGAGCACTGCGAGGATGCGGATCTTGCCGGCTTCCAGCTGGGGGGTGACTTCCCCCAGGCCGCTGCTGGTGACCTGCACATGGCCGCCGAGCATCGCCGTCAGGGTCTCGCCGCCGCCTTCGAAAGCCACGTAGCGCAGCTTCTGCGGATCGACCCCGGCGGCGCGGGCAATCAGCGCGGTCTGCATCCAATCCTGACCACCAATGGTTGCGCCGGCACCGAACACCACGCCGCCTGGACTCTTCCTGATCGCGTTGACCAGGTCATCCAGGGTTTGCCAGGGCGAGTCGTCGCGGACCGAGATGGCGCCGTAGTCGGTGCCGATCGCCGCCAGCCAGCGCACCGCGGTTTCGTCGTAGCGGCCGAACTTGCCCTGGGCGAGGTTCAACAGCGAACCGCTGGAGAAAGCGGTGATCGTGCCGGGCTGATCCGCCCGCTGAGCGACCACGGCATTATAGGCGACAGCCCCCACGCCACCTGGCATGTAGGTGACGCGCATCGGCGCTTTGAGCAGTTCGGATTCCTGGAACCCGCTCTGGGCGAGCTTGCAGGTCAGGTCGAATCCGCCGCCGGGCTTGGCCGGAGCAATGCATTCAGGGCGCTTCGGCTCGGCCAGCAACTGGCTGGACAGCATCAGGCAGGAAGTGAATAGCGCTACACGAGCGAGTGCGGTTTTCATGGGCATATTCTCTGATTCTTATTGTGGACGGATTTACCAGATCGGTTTGGTGTAACTGACAATGACTCGGGTCTCGTCGGCGTCACGCGCGAAGTCCGACCGGAAGCTGGCATGGCGCAGGCGCACGCCGAGGTTCTTCAGAGGACCATCCTGGAGGACATAGCGAAGCTCGATGTTGCGTTCCCATTCATCACCCCGGGCATCGCTGCCGGTGATGCGTGCGTTGTCGCCGCTGATATAGCGGGTCATGAAACTCAACCCAGGTATTCCGACCGCCGCGAAGTTGTAGTCGTAGCGGGCCTGCCACGAACGCTGTTCGGCGTTGGCGAAATCGTTGATCTGCACGAAGTTAACCAGAAAGGGGTTGGTCCCATCGACATAGGCGAAGCCGGTGTCACCACTCAAGTGCTGATAGCCCAGGCTGACCTTGTGGCCCGCGAGGCTGTAGCCGATCAACCCGTTGAGGGCCCGGTTGTCGATCTGACCGGCGTTGGAAGCACCCTGATCGTCACTGATGGAAAACCGCAGATCCGCCGACAGCGTCCCGCTACCGGCTGGCTTGGCAACAAGCAGGCCGAAGAAGTGCTGGCGATAGACGTCTTCCAGCTCGGCCACATGGTAGCGTCCGGTCAGCGTCTCGCTGATCCTATAGTCGAAACCCAGCATGGTCAGGTGATCGGCTTCGGCCTTGACCGCGAAGCGGCTGTTCTTGTTGTTCAGCGCCAGGCGCTCGGCATGGGTCGAGTCGCGCTGTTTCGTCCGGTCGATGCGCCCGCCGGTCAGGGTCAGACCTTCGATATCCTGGGACACCAGCAACCCGCCTTCGAAGCTTTGCGGCAGCAGACGACCATCGTTGGGTGCCAGGGTCGGCAGCTCCGGAATGAGAGTGCCGAGCCTCAGCTCGGTCTCCGACCACTTCAGCTTGCCGGTCAGGCCAAGCTTGCTGTACTCGTCGGCGGCGCGACCGCTGTCACCCACCGGCAGCACACCGCTGCCGGCGCGATCGGGGCTCGAATCGAGCTTGAGGCCGAGCATGCCGAGCGCGTCCAGGCCCACGCCAATGGTGCCTTCGGTGTAGCCGGATTGGATGTTGAGGATGAAACCCTGGCCCCATTCTTCGCGCTTGGACTGACCAGTCCCTTCGCGGAAGTCGCGGTTGAAATAGACGTTGCGAGCTTCCAGCGTGGCGTTGCTGTCTTCGAGAAAAGCAGCCTGGCTGAGCGGGGCGAGGCCTGCGGCGACAATGGCTACGGCGAGCGCGAGGGGCGCGGGCGAGCACGGACGTCTGACGGATGTCAGCATTGAACTCTCCATTCTTGTTTTTGTTGTGAACGGCAGCAGGGCTGCCCAAACGGACGAATCGAGTCGTCAGGCGTGGATGCTAGGGGGTCAAGCTTTCGCCAAGCTTTCAGGGATCGACCGCTTCGCGCAGCTTGCCTCCGGGCCGGTTAAACTCATTCGATACAGCTATGTGGAGACAGCCGATGCGGATCCTGCTGGTCGAAGACCACCCTCAGTTGGCCGACAGCGTCGGCCAGACGTTGCGCCAGGCCGGCTGGACGGTGGATCTTCTGAAAGATGGCATCGCCGCCGATCTCGCCCTGGCCAGCGAGGACTATGCCCTGGCGATTCTCGATGTGGGTCTGCCTCGTCTGGATGGCTTTCAGGTTCTGTCGCGCCTGCGCGAGCGGGGCAAGACCCTGCCGGTGCTGATGCTGACGGCCCGCGGCGAAGTGCAGGACCGCGTGCATGGCCTCAATCTCGGCGCTGACGATTACCTGGCCAAACCCTTCGAGTTGAGCGAACTCGAAGCGCGGGTCAAGGCCCTGCTGCGCCGCAGCCTGGCCGGTGGCGAGCACCAGCACCGCTGCGGGCCCTTGGTATTCGATCTCGGCACCCGGCGCTTCATCCTCGACGGCGCGCCGCTGAGTCTCACATCCCGTGAACAGGCGGTGCTCCAGGCGCTCATCACCCGGCCCGGACGGGTGATGAGCAAGGACCAGCTGGCCGCCCAGGTATTCGGCCTGGACGAGGAAGCCAGCGCCGACTCCATGGAAATCTATGTACATCGGCTAAGACGCAAGCTCGACGGAGCGGCGATCCGCATCGTCACCTTCCGCGGTCTTGGCTACATGCTGGAGCCCCAGGATGGGGGCTAGCGAAGGCAGCCTGCGCGGGCGCCTGCTCCGGCGCCTGGCCGCGATGCTCGCGGTACTGCTCCTGATCGGCGGCTGGAGCGCCTACTGGAACGGCCGGGAGGCGGCCGATACCGCCTACGACCGCACCCTGCTGGCCTCGGCGCGGGCCATCGCCGATGGTCTGTTCACGGCTGATGGGCGCCTCGAAGCCCTGGTGCCTTATGTGGCCCTGGACATGTTCGCCTACGACAGCGCCGGGCGCATCTACTATCAGGTGCTGGATCTGCAAGGTGAATCGATTTCAGGTTACGCCGACCTTCCCGCACCGCCGCCAGGCACCCCGCGCACCGACGACTATCCCGCGCTGGCTCGCTTCTACAACGGGGAATATGCCGGGGAGGGCGTTCGCCTGGTCAGCCTGCTGCAGCCTGTCAGTGAGCCCCAACTCAACGGTATCGCCGAGATACGCGTCGCCGAAACCCTCGGTGCCCGGGAGCGGCTCGCGCGTGATCTGCTCAGCGATACGCTTTGGCGCTCAGGTCTGCTGGCACTCGCCTCGCTGGTGATGGTGTGGCTGGCGGTCAGCGCGGGCCTGCGCCCACTGGGACGGCTGAGCGAGGCGGTCGCCGAGCGCCAGCCCGACGATCTCCGGTCGCTGCCCATGGTCAGCGTACAGCGCGAGCTCGTTCCACTGGTCAGCGCCCTCAATGGCTTCACCGGGCGACTGCGCAAGCAGTTCGAGCGCCAGGCGCGGTTCATCGCCGATGCCTCCCACGAACTCCGTACACCACTGGCCGCGCTGAAAGCACGCCTCGAACTTGGCTTGCGCGAAAGGCAGCCCGAACGCTGGCGAGAAACCCTGGAAGAAGCTGCCAGCACGACCGACCGCCTGATCCACCTGGCCAACCAGCTGCTGTCGCTGGCACGGGTGGAAAGCGGCGCCCAGGCCATCGCCGAAGGCGGCGCCCAGCGACTCGACCTGTCCGTGCTCGCCCGCGAGCTGGGCCTGGCCATGGCGGCGCTGGCCCATAAGCGAGGCGTCTCGCTGGCCCTGGAGGCAGGGCATCCGGTCTGGATTGTCGGCGAGCCCACGCTGCTCACCGAACTCTTGTCCAACCTCGTCGACAACGCCCTGGCGCATACCCCCGGAGGGGGTAACGTGGTGATCAGAGTCTTGCCCGAGGGTGTACTGGAAGTCACCGACGACGGCCCGGGCATCCCCGCCGAAGAGCGCGATCGGGTCTTCGCCCGCTTCTACCGCCGGGACACCGAGCGCTCGGGTGCAGGCCTGGGCCTGGCCATCGTCGGCGAAATCTGCCGCGCCCACCGCGCTTCCATAGTGCTGGACGAGAGCGAGGGGGGTGGCCTGCTGGTCAGGGTCAGCTTCGCCGCGTCGAGCCGGAAATGAAAAACCCCGGCGCAGGGCCAGGGTTTTGATGGGGCAAAGTAAAACGCGGTAAGGATCAGAAATCCAGGTTCGACACCGCCAGGGCATTGCTCTCGATGAACTCGCGGCGTGGTTCCACCGCGTCGCCCATCAGCGTGTTGAACAACTGGTCAGCCGCGATGGCATCTTCGATGGTGACCTTGAGCATGCGACGGGCGTTGGGATCCATGGTGGTTTCCCAGAGCTGGTCAGGGTTCATCTCGCCGAGACCCTTGTAGCGCTGCAAGCTGTGACGCTTGGTACCCTCGGTCATCAGCCAGTCCAACGCCTCCTTGAAACTGGACACGGGCTTGCGACGCTCACCACGCTTGGCGTAAGCGCCTTCCTCGAGCAGGTTGTTCAGCTCGTCGCCCAGCGCGGTGATGTTGCGGTAGTCGTTGCTGCCGAAGAAGTCGCGGTTGAAGGTGACGTAGCTCGACAGCCCATGGGCGGTCATCTCCACTTCAGGTAGCCACAGGTGGCGTTCGCGGTCTTCGCGCAGGCTGACCTGGTAAACCAGACCGGACTTCTCGGTGCTCTTCACCTTGGCTTCGAAATTCGCCAGCCACTCGTTCATGGCTGCCTCGTCACCCAGCTGCTCCAGACCGATGCGAGGCAGGTAGATCAGGTGCTCGGTAAGCTCCATGGGGTAGAGCCGCGAGAGTCGCTTGAGGGTCTTGAGTACGCTGCGGTACTTGTGGACCAGGCGTTCCAGCGATTCGCCTCCCATACCCGGCGCGTGCTCGTTGACATGCAGGCTGGCATCCTCGAGTGCGGCCTGGGTCAGGTACTCGTCCATCGCCTCGTCGTCCTTGATGTACTGCTCCTGCTTGCCTCGCTTGACCTTGTACAGCGGGGGCTGGGCGATGTAGACGTAGCCCCGCTCGATCAACTCCGGCAGCTGACGGAAGAAGAAGGTCAGCAACAGGGTGCGGATGTGCGAGCCGTCCACGTCGGCGTCGGTCATGATGATGATGTTGTGATAACGCAGCTTGTCGACGTTGTATTCATCACGTCCGATGCCACAACCGAGCGCGGTGATAAGGGTGCCGACTTCCTGGGAAGACAGCATCTTGTCGAAGCGGGCCTTCTCCACATTGAGGATCTTGCCCTTGAGCGGCAGGATCGCCTGGGTCTTGCGATTGCGGCCCTGCTTGGCCGAGCCACCCGCAGAGTCACCCTCCACGATGTAGAGTTCGGAGAGGGCAGGGTCCTTTTCCTGGCAGTCGGCGAGCTTGCCCGGCAGACCGGCGATGTCCAGCGCGCCCTTGCGACGGGTCATCTCGCGGGCCTTGCGTGCTGCTTCACGCGCGCGGGCCGCGTCGATCATCTTGCCGACGACGGCCTTGGCTTCGTTGGGACGCTCCAGCAGGAAGTCGGCGAAATGCTTGCCCATCTCCTGTTCCACGGCGGTTTTCACCTCGGAAGAGACCAGCTTGTCCTTGGTCTGCGAGCTGAACTTGGGATCCGGTACCTTGACCGAAATGATCGCGGTCAGGCCTTCGCGAGCGTCGTCACCCGTGGTGGCGACCTTGAACTTCTTCGCCAGACCTTCCTGCTCGATGTAGTGGTTCAGGTTGCGCGTCAGCGCCGAACGGAAACCGGCCAGGTGGGTACCGCCGTCGCGCTGCGGAATGTTGTTGGTAAAGCACAGCAGGTTTTCGTTGAAGCTGTCGTTCCACTGCAACGCCACTTCCACGCCAACACCGTCGTCGCGCTGGACATTGAAGTGGAACACCTCGTTGACGATGGTCTTGTTGGTGTTCAGGTACTCGACGAAGGCTCGCAGACCGCCTTCGTACTTGAACAGTTCCTCCTTGCCGCTACGCTCGTCACGCAGCAGGATGCCCACGCCTGAATTGAGGAACGACAGTTCCCGTAGACGCTTGGCCAGGATGTCCCAACTGAAATGAATATTGGCGAAGGTTTCAGCGGACGGCTTGAAGTGGACCTCGGTGCCTGATCCGTCGGTCTCGCCGACGGCAGTCAGCGGTGCCTGAGGCACACCGTGACGGTAGAGCTGCTCCCAGACCTTGCCTTCGCGGCGAATGGTCATCTGCAGCTCTTCGGACAAGGCGTTAACCACCGAAACGCCCACACCGTGCAGACCGCCGGAAACCTTGTAGGAATTATCGTCGAACTTACCGCCGGCATGCAGGACGGTCATGATAACTTCGGCCGCCGAAACGCCTTCTTCCTTGTGGATATCCACCGGAATTCCGCGACCGTTGTCCCTTACGGTAATCGACTCGTCGGGGTGGATGCTGATGCTGATCTCGCTGCAGTAGCCGGCCAGCGCTTCGTCAATCGAGTTGTCCACCACCTCGAAGACCATATGGTGCAAGCCCGTGCCATCATCGGTGTCGCCGATGTACATGCCGGGACGCTTGCGTACGGCATCAAGGCCTTTCAGAACCTTGATGCTGGTGGAGTCGTACGTATGGTTTTCGCTCATGCCTTCACTCCTGGGGAATCGGCCGATTCTTCAATACAACCATGTTCCACGTGAAACATCGAAACCGGCGTCTGTTTGCGCCAGCCTTCTCGTAATAGGTTCGGATCGACACAGGTAACGAACACCTGGCACTCAAGCTCATCCAACAACTGGCAGAGCGCTCCCCGGTGCTGCGCGTCGAGCTCGGAAGGCAGGTCATCCACCAGATAGATGCAGCGACCGCGCTTCACTTCATTGAGCAGATGGCCCTGTGCGATACGCAGCGCAGCCACCACAAGTTTCTGCTGGCCGCGTGAAAGGATGTCTGCCGCACTGTGCTGACCGATTCGGATACGCAAATCGGCTCGCTGCGGACCGGCCTGGGTATGCCCGAGCAGGCGATCACGTTCCAGCGAGCCGAGTAGTACCTCACCGAGCGGACGGTCCTTGTCCCATCCGCGGTAATAGCTCAGTTTCAGATCATCCAGCTGAATCAGGCTGGCCAGCGTCGTCTCGAACGCCGGCTTGAGCGCCTGAATATAGGCCTGTCGGTACATGTCGATCTCATCGCTGGCCAGCACCAGTTCACGGTTCCACGCCGCCTGCGATGCGCCGTCCAGTGTACCATGCCGCAGCCACGAGTTACGTTGCCGCAGCGCCTGCTGGAGGCGCTGCCAGGCGCCCAGGAAGCGACGTTCCACGTGGAACACTCCCCAATCAAGAAACTGCCGCCTGAGCTTCGGCGCACCTTCGAGCAACCGAAAACTGTCCGGGTTTATCAGTTGCAAGGGCAGGGCATCAGCCAGTTCTGCCGCGCTGCGCACGGACTGCCCATCAATCCTGATCTGCAGCTCACCACTGCGTTCACGTGCGATGCCTAGCGCACGCGTCTGTCCGGACGGCGTTTCCACCTGCCCGAACACGGTGCAACTGACCTGTTCGTGAGCGATGACAGGGGCAGCACGGCTGCTGCGAAAGGAGCGCGCCATACCAAGGAGGTGGATGGCTTCAAGCAGGCTGGTCTTGCCGCTGCCATTGGCGCCGAAAAGGATATTGATGCGAGGAGAGGGCGAGAGGGTCACCGGGTGCAGGTTGCGCACGCCGGTGACCGAAAGTCGGCTGAGCGACATCGGGCGTAGGTCAGAGCCGCATCGGCATGACGACGTAGGAGCAATCGCCGTTGTCGGCTTCCTGAACGAGTGCGCTGCTATTGGCGTCCGACAGGGTCAGGCGGACCTGCTCGCTGCCCATGACGCCGAGCACGTCCAACAGATAGCTCACGTTGAAGCCGATCTCCAGCGGGCTGCCCTCGTACTCGACGAGGATCTCTTCTTCGGCTTCTTCCTGCTCGGGGTTGTTGGCCTGGATCTTGAGCAGACCGCTCTGCAGCTGCAGGCGTACCCCACGATATTTTTCGTTGGAAAGGATGGCAGTACGGCTGAAGGCCTCGCGCAGCAGTTGCCGATCACCCACGACGAACTTGTCTCCGCCTCGGGGAAGCACGCGTTCGTAGTCAGGAAACTTGCCGTCCACCAGCTTGGAGGTAAAGGTAAAATCAGCGGTGGTGGCGCGAATGTGGTGCTGACCGAGGACGATATTGACCTCGCCGTCCTGATCGGTGAGCAGCCGCGCCAGTTCCAGAATACCCTTGCGTGGCACGATGATCTGGTGGCGGTCTCCCTGGCCGATGCCGGCGCTGAGCGAACACAGGGCCATGCGGTGGCCATCGGTGGTCACCGCGCGCAGCTGGTCCTGATGCACTTCGAGAAGCATGCCGTTGAGGTAATAGCGCACATCCTGTTGTGCCATGGCGAAACTGGTGCGCTCGATCAGCCGCCGCAACTTGCCCTGGGCCAGGGAAAAGGTGAGCGACCCCTGACTTTCCTCAACGCTGGGAAACTCGCTGGCCGGCAGGGTCGACAGGCTGAAGCGGGAGCGGCCGGATTTGACCACCACCTTCTGATCGTCGAGGCGAATGTCGATCATCGCTTCGGCCGGCAGGCTCTTGCAGATGTCCATCAGCTTGCGCGCCGGCACGGTGATTTCGCCGGCGTCGGCCGCCTCTTCGAGATCGACCCGGCCAACAAGCTCGACTTCCAGGTCGGTGCCGGTGAGCGACAGCCGCTGCCCGTCGATAACCAGCAGGACATTGGAAAGCACTGGCAGGGTCTGGCGCCGCTCGACGACGCCGGCCACCAGCTGCAAGGGTTTCAACAAGGCTTCGCGCTGAATGGTGAAATGCATGATCGGATTCCCAAGCTAAGAGGGGTGGCTAATCAAGTGGTCAGGGTACGCAGCAGATTCTTGTAGTCTTCGCGGATATCCGCGTCGAGCTCACGCAGTTCGGCGATCTTACGGCAGGCGTGCAGGACGGTGGTGTGATCGCGGCCGCCAAAGGCATCGCCGATTTCCGGCAGACTGTGGTTGGTCAGCTCCTTGGACAACGCCATGGCCACCTGCCGTGGGCGGGCGACCGAACGGGAGCGGCGCTTGGAGAGCAGATCGGAAATCTTGATCTTGTAGTACTCGGCAACGGTGCGCTGGATGTTGTCGACGCTGACCAGCTTGTCCTGCAGCGCCAGCAGATCCTTGAGCGACTCGCGGATGAGTTCGATGGTGATGTCGCGTCCCATGAAGTGAGCGTGGGCAATCACCCGCTTGAGCGCGCCTTCGAGTTCGCGCACGTTCGACCGGATTCGCTGCGCGATGAAGAACGCCGCGTCATGGGGCAATTCCACCCGAGCCTGATCGGCTTTTTTCATCAGGATGGCCACCCGTGTCTCCAACTCTGGAGGCTCGACCGCAACCGTCAGCCCCCAGCCAAAGCGGGACTTGAGCCGCTCTTCGAGGCCATCGATCTCCTTCGGGTAACGGTCGCTGGTGAGGATGACCTGCTGTCCGCCTTCAAGCAGTGCGTTGAAGGTGTGAAAGAATTCTTCCTGCGAGCGCTCCTTCTTGGCAAAGAACTGGATGTCATCGATCAGCAGCGCGTCCACCGAACGATAGAAGCGCTTGAACTCGTTGATGGCGTTCAGTTGCAGCGCCTTCACCATGTCGGCGACGAAACGCTCGGAATGCAGGTAGACGACCTTGGCGTTCGGGTTCTTCTTCAGCAGATGGTTACCCACTGCATGCATCAGGTGGGTCTTGCCCAGCCCGACTCCGCCGTAAAGAAACAACGGGTTGTAACCATGCTTGATGTTGTCGGCCACCTGCCAGGCGGCGGCTCGCGCGAGCTGGTTAGACTTGCCCTCGACGAAATTCTCGAAAGTGAACGAGCGGTTCAGATAGCTGGTGTGCTTGAGCCCACCTTCGACCTGTACAGTCCGCTCGCCTCGCGAGGGCTGCACCGGCGGTACCTCTCCAGCCGCGGTTACATCCTGGGCTTGCACTTCACTCGCCCGGGCTGCCATTGAAACCTGGCCTGATTCAGTTGCCGAAGCCGCTGCCGAAGGAGGTGCGCTGCTGGCTGTCGCGTTACGCGCCGTCGAAGCGGAGGACAGGGCCGAGGTGGGCGACCGGCGGCTACCGATACGCAAGGACAGAACCGGCGGATGCTCGGTGGCTCGCTCGCTGATCAACTCCATCAAGCGGGTCAGGTACTTCTCATTGACCCAATCGAGCACGAATCGATTGGGCGCATAGATATGTAGCTCTTGCCCCGCGTCTTCCACCTGCAGCGGCCGGATCCAGGTGTTGAACTGTTGGGCAGGCAGTTCATCTCGCAACAACTCAACACAATGCTGCCATAGTTCAAGCGACACGGACTTACCTCAAAGGAACGCAACGGGCTGCTACCCGGTCGGCGCGCGACGGGGCAGCACGGCATTGTACTACTGCCCCAGCTGCTTATCCACAAAGCACTTCCTACCTGATGGCGCTTTCGTCGGGGGCTGCGGATGCTTATGCCGACACCTCCTGGAGGTCTGTGGATAACTAAAGGTGAGGCCTGGGGGTGATGAAGTGGCAAAACCGTGGATAATCCTGGCTGTGGATAAATATCCTTTCTATCCTCAGCTTGTCCCAGCGATCCCCACCGCCCATCCCCCTCTTTCCCGGTGGGTTATACCTCCTTGTCAGCTGCACCAGCGCCGGGCTCGAAGCAGTTATCCACAGACAGGTGGCCGCCTAAGAGTAATTGACGTTACAAGCTTTCTTTAAACTCTTTCTTTCTGTTATCCACTGCCGGCTCCCGTCCGAACTGCCTTTGCAAAGATGCTGATTGGAAATTGACCTGCCTCGCAGCCCTCTCTACAATCGCCGGTCTCTTTATGCCGGGGTCATTCCGTCCCTGGTGTGATCATCCAGGTAAGCAATCATGAAACGTACTTTCCAGCCCAGCGTTCTGAAGCGCGCTCGTACCCACGGCTTCCGTGCCCGCATGGCCACCAAGAATGGTCGTCAGGTCCTGTCCCGTCGTCGTGCCAAAGGCCGTAAGCGTCTGACCGTCTGAAGACAGCGGATCAGGTGGTGAGTCGGAGTTTCGGTCGGGAAAAGCGTCTTTTGACACCCCGGCAATTCAAATCAGTCTTCGACTCCCCTTCAGGCAAGGTGCCCGGTCGGCAGGTGTTGCTGCTGGCACGCCAGAATGAGCTCGAGCACCCCCGCCTAGGCCTGGTCATCGGCAAGAAGAGCGTCAAGCTCTCGGTAGAGCGCAACCGCATCAAGCGGCAGATTCGTGAATCCTTCCGCCTGCATCAGCAGGATCTGGCGGGATGGGACATCGTGATCATCGCGCGCAAAGGTCTGGGCGATCAGCCGAACCCGGAACTGGCCAGGCAATTTGGCAAGTTATGGAAACGCCTGGGTCGTCAACAGCCTGTCGTAGGCCACCATGACGAAACCTCAGCGAAATCCGATGCGTAAGCTGGCGCTTGCCTCCATCCAGGTTTATCGCTACGCCATCAGCCCCTTGATGGCCAGCCACTGCCGTTTCTACCCCAGCTGTTCCTGCTACGCCTATGAAGCCGTGGAAACCCATGGCCTGCTACGCGGTGGATGGCTGAGCCTACGCCGCCTCGGTCGCTGTCATCCCTGGCATCCCGGTGGTTATGACCCGGTGCCGGGCTCCCCATCCAAAACCTCTCCTTCGATGGCCGATTAAGCTAATGGATATCAAACGCACGATCCTGCTCGTTGCCCTGGCAGTCGTTTCCTACCTGATGATTCTCCAGTGGAACGCAGATTACGGTCAGCCGGAGATGCCGCCTGAAACGGCGCAGCAACGAACCGACGCGCCGTCCCTGCCCGAGACGCCCACCGCCCTCGAAGGGCAGGCGGACGACGTGCCGACCCTCGCCACCGACCAGGCGGCGGCAATCCCTGCCAGCGCACCAAGCCAGAACCTGATCCGCGTTCGCACGGACGTCCTCGACCTGGCCATAGACCCGCGTGGTGGAGACATCGTCGAACTGCACCTGTTGCAGTACCCACGCCGGCAGGATCGTCCGGACGTGCCGTTCCAGCTGTTCGAGCGCAGCCCCCAGCGTACCTATGAAGCCCAGAGTGGCCTGATCGGTGATGGTCCGGACCAGCCCGGCGGACGGCCGCTGTACACCACCGCCCAGCAGCAATACCAGTTGGGCGAGGGCCAGCAGCAACTGGTGGTCGACCTGAATTTCAGCGACAACGGCGTCGACTACATCAAGCGCTTCACCCTCAGCCGTGGCGAGCATGCCTTGCAGGTCGATTACCTGATCGACAACCAGACCGAGCAGCCCTGGACCGGTTACATGTTCGCCCAGCTCAAGCGTGACGGCAGCGGCGACCCCTCTTCGACCACCGCCACCGGCACCGCGACCTACCTCGGCGCAGCCATGTGGACTCCGGACGAGCCCTACCGCAAGGTTTCACGCGGCGACATGGAAAGCCGCAACCTTCGCGAAACCGTGGTCGGTGGCTGGGTCGCCTGGCTGCAGCACTACTTTGTCACCGCCTGGGTACCGCCGGCCGACAGCACCAACCAGGTACAGACCCGTCGCGACTCCCAAGGCAATTACATCATCGGCTATACCGGCCATGCGGTAACCGTGCCCGCCGGCCAGCAAGGCCAGGTCGGTGCTACCCTGTATGCCGGTCCGAAACTGCAGGACGATCTGAAAGCGCTGTCCCCGGGACTGGAACTGACCGTCGACTACGGTTTCCTGTGGTTCCTCGCCCAGCCGATCTTCTGGCTGCTGCAGGTTATCCACAGTGTGCTGGGCAACTGGGGCTGGTCGATCATCGTGCTGACGATCCTGATCAAGCTGATGTTCTTCCCGCTGTCGGCCGCCAGCTACCGCTCCATGGCGCGCATGCGTGCCGTTGCGCCGAAGATGCAGTCGCTGAAGGAACTGCACGGCGACGATCGCCAGAAGATGTCCCAGGCGATGATGGAGCTGTACAAGAAGGAAAAGATCAATCCGCTGGGCGGCTGCCTGCCGATCCTGGTGCAGATGCCGGTGTTCCTGGCACTGTACTGGGTACTGCTGGAAAGCGTCGAAATGCGCCAGGCGCCCTGGATGTTCTGGATCACCGATCTGTCGATCAAGGATCCCTTCTTCATCCTGCCGCTGATCATGGGTGCGACCATGTTCATCCAGATGGCGCTGAACCCGACGCCGCCGGACCCGATGCAGGCGAAGATCATGAAGCTGATGCCGATCATCTTCACCTTCTTCTTCCTCTGGTTCCCGGCCGGTCTGGTCCTGTACTGGGTGGTCAACAACGTCCTGTCCATCGGTCAGCAGTGGTACATTACCCGCAAGATCGAGGCGGCGGCCAAAGCCAAGGCCAGCTGAACCCGCCAGCCGCCTGCAAACGCCCCGTGATCGGGGCGTTTTGCTATTCGCCGGAGGAAACGTCATGTCCAGCGCTCGAGACACCATTGCCGCGGTTGCGACGGCCCAGGGGCGGGGAGGGGTCGGCATCGTCCGGGTCTCCGGCAGCCGCGCCCGGGCAATCGCCATCAGCCTCAGCGGGCTGGAACCCGAGCCACGCCACGCCTATTACCGCGAATTCTTCGCCGACGACGGTGAAGTGATCGACCAGGGGTTGCTGTTGTTCTTTCCCGGCCCGCATTCGTTCACCGGCGAGGATGTGCTGGAACTGCAGGGGCACGGCGGGCCGGTGGTGCTCGACATGCTGCTGCAGCGGTGTCTGGAACTGGGCGCGCGCCAGGCTCGGCCCGGGGAGTTCAGCGAACGCGCCTTTCTCAACGAGAAGCTCGACCTGGCACAGGCCGAGGCCATCGCCGACCTGATCGAGGCCAGTTCGGCGCAAGCGGCGCGTAATGCGCTGCGCTCGCTGCAGGGGGAGTTCTCCCGGCGGGTGCATGGGCTGACCGAGGCGCTGATTCAGCTGAGGATCTATGTCGAAGCGGCGATCGACTTTCCCGAGGAAGAGATCGACTTCCTGGCCGATGGTCACGTGCTGGGCCGGCTGGACAGCGTGCGCCAGCGCCTGGCGCTGGTGCTGCAGGAAGCGGGGCAGGGCGCACTGTTGCGCGAAGGCATGACAGTGGTCATCGCCGGCCGCCCCAACGCAGGCAAGTCGAGCCTGCTCAATGCGCTCGCCTGTCGCGACGCGGCGATCGTGACGGACATCGCTGGCACCACCCGGGACATCCTGCGCGAACATATCCACATCGACGGCATGCCGCTGCATGTGGTGGATACCGCGGGCTTGCGCGAAGCCACCGATCAGGTGGAGCGCATCGGCGTCGAACGGGCAGTCAAGGCCATCACCGACGCTGACCGGATCCTCCTGGTGGTCGATTGCTCGGCCCCGGAAGCGACCGACCCGCTTGGACTCTGGGCGGAGTTTCTGGACGCGGCGCCCGATCCGGCACGCCTCACCCTGGTGTTGAACAAGGCCGACCTGACCTCCGAGCCCGTCCGCCTCGAGCAGAACGACTCGGGGCTGACCCGGCTCTACCTCTGTGCCCGTGATGGGCAAGGTCTGGACCTGCTGCGCGAACACCTGAAGACCTGCATGGGTTACCAGCAGACCAGCGAAAGCGGGTTCAGCGCCCGCCGCCGCCACCTCGACGCCCTGCGCCGGGCGGCCGCCTGCCTCGAGCACGGGCGGGCGCAACTGCTTGGCAGCAATGCCGGGGAGTTGCTCGCCGAAGACCTGCGTCTGGCGCAGCAGGCGCTTGGCGAAATCACCGGCGCGTTCAGCGCGGACGATCTGCTCGGCCGGATCTTCTCAAGTTTCTGCATCGGCAAGTGAGCGCCAGCGCGGGCCCCATGGAAACGTTTTGCCGTTCAAGCCGTCTCATCCTAGCAACTCGCCAAGGATCTTCGGCCATCGTGCGGGAAATGATTAGCTTTAACAGCGAATGACTCTGGCCAACGGCAAGCGGCTCGCCGCACTCGAAAAGCCCGGCCTTCGCCTGGAGCCGGCCGGCAGTGACACAGCCGGTAACAGCCTTCACCGCTTCGATTGGCTAACCTAGAACGATCCGCGCGCTTCCCCGCCATGGATTACTGGACCTTCCACACGAGAACAGGACGGCGCCGTGCTGATTGCATTGCTTGTTTCATTTTTAGGAGCTGCACTGACCCGCTCTGTTGCCCAGCGAGCCTTTCCCTATGGCGGCTGGGTCATGGCTGCCTTGCCGGCCGGGTTGTTCCTGTACTTCCTCTATCTTTCCTTCGGCCTGCGTGACACTCAGGTCGTCAGCGAAACGCTGGAATGGGTTCCGGCCCTGGGCATTTCGCTAACCCTCACGCTGGACGGCTTTTCCCTGCTGTTCGCGCTGTTGATCACCGGGATCGGCACCCTGGTCACCCTCTTCGCCGGTGCCTACTTCTCGCATTCGCCGCCGCGAGAAGGCGCCAACTTCCTCACCCTCATCCTGTTGTTCATGACGGCGATGCTGGGCACGGTGCTGTCCGACAACCTCATCGCGATGTTCGTCTTCTGGGAAGCCACCAGCATGCTCTCGTTCATGCTGATCGGCTTCAACTCGGCGCGCCCGGAAGCGCGCAAGGCGGCATTGCAGTCCCTGGTGGTCACCGGCGGCGGTGGCTTGGCACTGTTCGCCGGGATACTGCTGATCGGCATCGAACTGGGTACCTATTCCTACAGCGAGATCGCCTTGCGCTCCGATGAACTGCTGGCCAGTCCGGTGGCGGTTCCGGCGATGGTGCTGATCCTGCTCGGTGCCTTTACCAAGTCCGCCCAGTTTCCCTTCCATTTCTGGCTACCGGCTGCCATGGAGGCGCCCGCGCCGGCCTCGGCATTTCTGCATTCGGCGACCATGGTCAAGCTCGGCGTCTACCTGCTGGCGCGCTTCGACCTGGTATTTGCCGGAATGCCGGCCTTCAGTACCACGCTGGTGACTGTCGGCTGCATCACCATGCTGGTGGCGGCGGTCCGAGCCCTGGCTTCGGACGGGTTCAAAGAAGTACTGGCTCACTCGACGGTGGGATCGCTTGGCGTGCTGGTGATGCTGATCGGTCTCGATGGCGACTACTCGATCACCGCGCTGATCGCCTTCATCCTCGCGCATGCCTTCTACAAGGCGGCGCTGTTCTTTTGCGCCGGCACCACCATCCACGCCGCCGAGGAGTCCAGCCTCAATCGCCTGGGCGGGCTGGCCAAGGCCCTGCCGGTGACTGCGGTGGCGGCGGGCATGGCCGCCATCTCCATGGCGGGACTGCCTCCGACGCTGGGCTTCATCACCAAGGAGTACCTGTTCGAGAGCCAGCTCAACGCCTCCTATGGCTGGGTGGTGATCGCCGTCGCGGTGGTGGTGAACGCGGTGTTTGCCGCCATCGCCGGGGTCGTGGCGATCCGCCCCTACTGGTCCGGGCCGGAGCGCTCCCATGTGCACCACCCGGAAACCCCCGGGCTCTATATAGGTCCGTTGATCCTCGGGGCCTTCGGGGTGATCTTCGGGCTGTTCCCGAGCGTTCTCGTCGACGGGCTGATCCAGCCGGCGAGCAGCGTGCTGGTTGGGCATCCGGTGGACCTGTCGTTCTCGCTGTGGCACGGCTTCACCCCGATGCTGGCGCTCAGTGCCACGGTGGTCGCCTTTGCGGCGGGCCTGCTCACCTACTGGCGCCACATCCGTCGCAGCCTGTCGACCAACCAGAGCGTGGAGCGGGTGCTCGGCGCCGGCGGCTTCAACTGGCTGTTCTACGGCACCCTGGCACTGGCCGAGCGCTGCACGGCCTATCTGCAGAATGGCGACCAGCATCGCTACACCAAGATCGTGGTGGCCTCGGTCATCCTGATTGTCGGCTACGGCATCTATGCCAGCGGTACCACGCCCGCCTTCGCGCCGGCGAGCGGACGCTTCGACGCTGCCTCGGCCATCGTGCTGGTGCTGATCTGTGCTGGAGCCTTCGCCGCCACCCGCACGCCCTCACTGCTGCGGGCCATGATTGCCGTGGGTGTGGTGGGCTTCGGCTCGGCGCTGCTGTTTCTCATGAACGGCGCGCCGGATCTGGCCCTGACCCAGTTCTCCGTCGAGGTGCTCATCGTGCTCATCCTGGTAGCCCTGCTGTTGCGGGTGCCCGAGCGGATGCCCTCGACCCGAATGCCTCGCGAGAAGAAGTGGGACATCCTGCTCTCGGCAGGGATCGGCGTGATCATCTTTCTCGGCCTCGCAGCCACCGTCACCGAGCCGCTGGACCTGCGGCTGACCGAATTCTTCGCGGCAACAAGCTACCTGGAGGCCCACGGCCGCAACGTGGTGAACGTGGTCCTGGTGGACTACCGGGCCATCGATACCCTCGGCGAGGTGGTGGTCGTCGCCTTTGCCGCGATCGCGGTATGGGGCTTGCTGCGCGTCTGGAAAAAAGGAGGTGAATCATAAACTCGATCATCTTTTCCGCCTTTTCGCGCGTGTTTTTCGTGCTGATGCTGGCGGTCTCGCTCTATGTCCTCTATCGGGGGCACAACGAGCCTGGCGGTGGTTTCGTCGGCGGCCTGATCGCGGCGTCGGGCTTTGCCATCCTGGCCCTGGCCCAGGGTATCGATGCCGCGCGTTCGGCGTTGCGCCTGCAACCGATGGTGGTGATCGGCATCGGTGTGCTGGCCGCCGCAGTCAGCGGACTTCCGGGTCTGCTGCTGGAGGATTCCTACCTTACCCATCAGTGGGCGATCCTGGGGAATTTCCACCTGGGCACCACCTTGCTGTTCGATGTCGGCGTCTATCTGGTCGTCCTCGGCGGCATCCTGTCGCTGGTGCTGCGTTTCTACGAGGGACTCTGAGATGCATCTGATCTTCGCCTTCGCCATCTCGTTGGTGGCCGGCTGCAGCGTCTACCTGATCCTGTCCCGCCACATCGTACGCATCGTGCTGGGCATGGCCATGCTGGGCGCCGCGGTAAACCTGGTGATCTTCTATGCCGGCCGGATCCTGTCCGACGCCCCCGCGGTGATGCGCGCCGGTGAAACCACGTTGCCGGCCGAAGCCGCCAACGCGCTGCCCCAGGCGCTGGTGCTGACCGCCATCGTGATCGGCTTCGCGCTCACCGCTTTCTTTGCCGCGCTAGCCCTGCAGGCGTTCCGCTCACTGGGAAGCGTCGATACCCGCGAGATCGATGCGGCTGAACGACTCGGCTCGTCTGCCACGCGCAGTAAGGGACAGCCATGACCGCTTTTTTGATGGCGCACGCGCCGCTCTGGCCTGTTCTCCTGCCGATTTTCGGAGCCGGCCTCGCGGCCTGCCTATGGAACAGGCGAATGGCCCAGCGCTGGGTGGCCTATGCCACGGTCGGGCTGCTGCTGCTGGCCTCGCTGTCGCTGCTGGTGCAGATCGACAGGCAGGGTGTGCAGGCGATCCGCTTCGGCAACTGGGATGCGCCCTTTGGCATCGTCTTTGTCGCGGACCGCCTCGGTGCCGCGATGGTGGCCATCACCGGTGTCCTGGCCACGGCAGTGATGCTGTTCGGTCTCGCCGACATAAGGCGGCGCGAGGAGCGGGCCGGCTTTCATCCGTTGTTCCTGGGCATGCTGGCCGGGGTCAACGGGGCCTTCCTGACCGGCGACATCTTCAACCTCTACGTCTGGTTCGAGGTGATGCTGATCACCGCCATGGGTCTGCTGGTCATCGGCCGGACCCGGGCGAGAATCGACGGCACGGTGCGCTACGCGATCCTCAACCTGTTCTCGACCCTGCTGTTTCTCTGTGGGGTGGCTCTGCTCTACGGAGCCACCGGCACCTTGAACATGGCCGATCTGGCACTGGTGCTGCCGGAGCTGGAGCCTTCGATCAACCTGACCATCGCCTCGCTGCTGCTACTGGCCGGCTTTGGCATCAAGGCGGGCTATTTCCCGCTGTTCTTCTGGCTTCCGGCTTCCTATCACACCGCCTCGATCACGGTATCGGCGATCTTCGCCGGGCTGCTGACCAAGGTCGGGGTGTACGCCTGCTTTCGCGTGTTCACCCTGATCTTCACCGTCGAGGACAGCGGCATTCGCGAGATCGTCGCCGTGCTCGCGGCCGGGACCATGCTGTTCGGGGTGTTCGGCGCAGCGGTGCAGTGGGACGTGCGCCGTATCCTGTCGTTCCACATCGTCAGCCAGATCGGCTACATGCTGCTGGGGCTGGCGATTTCCACCCAGGCCGCGCTGGCCGGAGCGATCTTCTACATCATTCACCACATCATCGTGAAGGCGAACCTGTTCATGATCGCCGGGGCCATTCACCGGGCCTCGGGAACCTTCGACCTGCGCAAGAGCGGCGGGCTGATGTACCGCAGCCCCTTGCTGGCAGCGCTGTTCCTGATCCCGGCACTGTCACTGGCCGGCATTCCGCCGCTGTCGGGGTTCTGGGCCAAGCTCCTGGTGATCGATGCCACCTTCCGTGTCGGCCAGGGCTGGCTCGCGGCGCTGGCGCTGTTCGTCGGCATCCTCACCCTCTACTCGATGACCAAGATCTGGATGGAAGCGTTCTGGAAGGCACCCGTGCTGCCAAGGCGGACCGCCCGAAAGGTGCCCGGGCCCATGCTGCTCGGCATCGCCCTGCTGAGCCTTCTGACCCTGGCGATCGGCTTCATGCCCCAGGCCCTGATCGTCTATTCCCAACAAGCCGCCGCGGCGCTGCTCGATCCCTCTGCCTATATCGGATCGGTGTTTACGTCGGGCGAACAGCCGGGAGTCCCCTGATGCCCAAGGCCACCCCCATCCGCCGTGTGCTGGATATCGTCGAACTGCTCGGCATCTACCTCTACGAGCTGTTCATTTCCTCCTTCGCGGTTGCCCGTGCGGCCTTCTCGCCGCGTCCACGCATCCGCTCGTCGATCATCGCCGTTCCCATCGCCCTGGAAACCGACATGGGCATCGCCGTGCTCTCCAGCCTGGTGTCGCTCACCCCGGGCACCTGCGTTCTGCATGTCAGCGAGGATCGTCGGCTGCTGTATGTCCACGTCCTTGATGCCATGGCTCCCGAGGAGATCATCGACTCGATCAAGACGGTGTTCGAGCGGCGGATCGCGAGGATCGAACAATGGTGACCACTCTGAGCGAAGCCCAGTCGTACATCTCCGGCATTCTTCTTCTCTATGTGATGGTGCCGCTGGCCGTGACCATGTGGCGGATGATCGTCGGCGCCACCGTGGTCGACCGCGTGGTGGCGTTGGACATGCTGACGGGCGTGGGCGTGGCCATTGCCGCGCTGGTCGCTGGCGCCACCGGGCGGCGGGAGTTTCTCGACGTGGGCTTTGGCCTTGGCCTCATCGGCTTTGTCGGCACCTGTGCATTCGCCGCCTTCATCGTGCGTAAAGGACGGAAAGTCAAATGATCGATCTGCTCGCCATCCTCTTCAAGATCTGCGGTGTGATTTTCCTGTTTGCCGCCACATTCGGGCTGGTGCGCTTCTCGGATCCGCTGCAGCGCATACACGCATCCACCAAGGCGGGAACCGTGGGTGCCGGGTTGATCCTCATGGGCGTGATGATCCAGATGGGCGGCTGGGACGTCGCCTCCATCGGTATCGCCACGGTCATCTTCCTGATGCTGACCATTCCCATCGCCGGTCATCTGCTCGGCCAGGCGGCCTACGTCTCAGGCGCCCGCCTGGATGGAATGCGCGGCGAGAACGCCCTCGAGGGCGTCCTCGAGCGCAGCCCGCTGACACTCGACGAGGTTCTCGAACAGGCTGAAAGCGACGCCCTCAGCGAGGCCAAGGGCCCCTCCCGCCGCCCTCCACAAGCCTGAGGCGAGCAGCTCCACCTGCGAGCTGCTCCATTTCCTCCTTCACACCCAAGGGCCCAAGCCGGCCCCGCAAACCCTTCATGCTCTACCGCTGCGTTCTCCGCGGCGCGCTTGCGGCCGTCTTGCGTTCGTAGCGAAACGAGCCACTGAGCCCTGTGGAAAAGCAGCCTTCAGCACCCTTCACAAGTCGGTGGAAAAGCCGTTCGTGATTTCCCCTGTTGATAACCAGTCAAGATATCAACAGCTCATGATCAGGCTCTACACCGGATGCACCGAGCCAATCCACAGGCCTTGCATGCGCCTGTAACGCCTGAATTCACTGGCTTGCAGAAAACTATCCACAGATACATAGCTGACCATTTATAAACACATCTGTAAGCTTTCTTAAATTCTTCTCTGTTGTTATCTGTTGAGCGCTCTGCGCAGACTGGTCACTTTTCGTCCAGAGCCGCTTCTTTAGCGCAGGGGATGTGCCTATACTTGCCGGCTCTCTTCTCGCCACTCTCTCCTACGAGGTGCCTGTGGACTTCCCCTCTCGTTTCGACGTCATCGTGATAGGTGGCGGGCATGCCGGCACCGAAGCTGCGCTGGCCGCGGCGCGCATGGGCGTTCGGACGCTCCTGCTGACCCACAACGTGGAAACGCTGGGGCAGATGAGCTGCAACCCGGCCATCGGAGGGATCGGCAAGAGTCATCTGGTCAAGGAGATCGATGCGCTCGGCGGCGCCATGGCGCAGGCCACCGATCGTGGCGGCATCCAGTTCCGGGTGCTCAACAGCCGCAAGGGCCCGGCGGTACGAGCTACCCGCGCCCAGGCCGATCGCGTGCTGTACAAGGCGGCCATCCGCGAAACCCTGGAGAACCAGCCCAATCTGTGGATTTTCCAGCAGGCCTGTGACGACCTCATCGTCGAAGGGGAACAGGTGCGTGGTGTGGTCACCCAGATGGCATTGAAGTTCCAGGCAGACAACGTGGTCCTCACGGCGGGAACCTTTCTTGCCGGACTTATCCACATCGGCCTGGAAAATCACGCTGGCGGGCGCGCCGGTGATCCGCCTGCCACCGCCCTGGCTCGCCGACTGCGCGAGTTGCCGCTGCGCGTCGGACGACTGAAAACCGGGACGCCACCGCGCATCGACGGGCGCAGCGTGGACTTCTCGGTGATGACCGAACAGCCGGGGGATACACCGATCCCGACCATGTCCTTTCTCGGTTCGGCCGAGCAGCACCCGCGCCAGGTGAGTTGCTGGATCACCCATACCAATGCCCGGACCCACGAGATCATTGCCGCCAATCTCGATCGCTCGCCGATGTATTCCGGCGTGATCGAAGGCGTCGGCCCGCGCTATTGCCCTTCGATCGAAGACAAGATCCATCGCTTTGCCGACAAGGACAGCCATCAGGTATTTCTCGAGCCGGAAGGCCTGACCACCCACGAGCTCTATCCGAACGGAATTTCCACCTCGCTGCCGTTCGACGTGCAGCTGGAGCTGGTGCGCTCGATTCGTGGCATGGAGCAGGCCCACATCGTGCGTCCGGGATATGCCATCGAGTACGACTTCTTCGACCCCCGGGACTTGAAGTACAGCCTGGAGACCAAGGTCATCGGCGGGCTGTTCTTCGCCGGCCAGATCAATGGCACCACCGGCTACGAAGAAGCGGGTGCCCAGGGCCTGCTGGCCGGCACCAATGCGGCTTTGCGAGCCCAGGGGCGTGACAGCTGGTGCCCTCGCCGCGATGAAGCCTATCTCGGCGTGCTCGTGGACGACCTGATCACCCTCGGCACCCAGGAGCCATACCGCATGTTTACTTCCCGCGCCGAGTACCGCCTGGTGCTGCGCGAGGACAATGCCGATCTGCGTCTGACCGAGCAGGGCCGAGCGCTGGGGCTGATCGACGATCAGCGTTGGGCGCTGTTCGAAACCAAGCGTGAACAGATCGAACTGGAACACCAGCGGCTCAAGGCCACCTGGGTGCAGCCTGGCTCGACCCTGGCCGAGGCAATCGGTCAGCGCTTCGGCAGCGCCCTGACCCGCGAGTACAACCTGCTCAATCTGCTGGCGCGTCCGGAAATCGACTACGCCGCCCTGGCCGGGCTGAGCGGTTCGGGAGTGAGCGACCCGCAGGTCGCCGAGCAGGTCGAGATCCAGACCAAGTACGCCGGCTACATCGATCGCCAGCGTGATGAGATCGAGCGTCTGCGGGCCAGTGAGGATACCGCCTTGCCCGCTGATCTGGATTACAGCGCGATTTCCGGCCTGTCCCGCGAGATTCAGCTGAAGCTCAGCCAGGCCAGGCCGCAGACGCTTGGCCAGGCATCGCGGATTCCCGGCGTTACTCCGGCGGCGGTATCGCTACTGATGATCTTCCTGAAAAAGCGCGCCTCGGGCCGTCGACTGGAGCAGAGCGCCTGATGCTGTCCGACCGTCATGCCGAGGAACTGGCCCGGGGGGCGCGGGAACTGGACGTGCCGCTCGAAGACGACCAGCAGGCACAGTTGCTTGCCTACCTGGCCCTGCTGATCAAATGGAACAGGGCCTACAACCTGACCGCAGTACGCGACCCCGACGAAATGGTCTCGCGCCACCTGCTCGACAGCCTGAGCGTCGTGTCCCAGGTCGCCGAAGCCGGTGAGCGCTGGCTGGATGTGGGTAGCGGCGGCGGCATGCCCGGCATTCCGCTGGCGATCCTGTTTCCGCAGCGCTCGTTCACCCTGCTCGACGCCAATGGCAAGAAGACCCGCTTTCTCACCCAGGTCAAACTCGAGCTCGGGCTGGACAACCTCGAAGTGGTGCACGCCAGGGTCGAGGCCTTCAGGCCAGCGCAGCCGTTTTCGGGCATCGTCTCACGGGCATTCAGCTCGCTCGCCGACTTCACCGACTGGACCCGCCACCTTGGCGACGAAGGCACCCGTTGGCTGGCGATGAAGGGTGTGCATCCCGACGACGAGCTACAGACGCTTCCCGCCGACTTTCGCCTCGAGCGCAGCCACCTGCTGCGGGTTCCCGGTTGCCAAGGGCAACGCCATCTGTTGATACTGCGCCGCAATTCATGACCCGGACCCCGATCGCCCATGGCTAGAGTATTCGCTATCGCCAACCAGAAGGGCGGTGTTGGCAAGACCACCACCTGCGTCAACCTGGCCGCTTCGCTGGTGGCCACGCGGCGCCGCGTGCTGTTGATCGACCTGGACCCCCAGGGCAACGCCACCACCGGCAGTGGCGTGGACAAGCTCAACCTCGAGCACTCGGTCTATGACGTACTGATCGGCGAATGCAGCCTGGTCGACGCCATGCAGTTCTCCGAACATGGCGGTTACCAGCTGCTGCCGGCCAATCGCGACCTCACTGCGGCGGAAGTGGCGCTGCTGAACCTGCCGGCCAAGGAAAAGCGCTTGCGCGAAGCCCTGGCGCCGGTGCGCGAAAACTACGACTACATCCTCATCGACTGTCCGCCTTCGCTGTCGATGCTGACAGTGAACGCCCTGGCTGCCTCCGACGGGGTGATCATTCCGATGCAGTGCGAGTACTACGCGCTCGAAGGGCTGACCGACCTGGTCAACTCGATCCAGCGCATCGCCAACGCGCTGAATCCGGAGCTACGCATCGAAGGCCTGCTGCGGACCATGTACGACCCGCGCAGCAGCCTGACCAACGAGGTATCGGCCCAGCTCAAGGAACATTTCGCCGATCGCCTGTATGACACGGTGATCCCGCGCAACGTGCGGCTGGCCGAAGCCCCCAGCCACGGGATGCCGGCGCTCGAATACGACAAGCAATCCAAGGGGGCCCAGGCATACCTGGCCCTTGCGGGCGAACTCTCGCGTAGGCAGCGCCGGGCCACGCGCGCCACCGCATAAGGAAAACCATGGCAACGAAGAAACGAGGCCTGGGCCGCGGGCTCGATGCACTGCTCGGCGGCGCGACGCCACAGGCGCTGCAGGAAGAAGCCATTCAGGTCGACCAGCAGCAACTGCATCAGCTGCCCCTGGATGTGATCCAGCGCGGCCGCTACCAGCCCCGTCGGGACATGGACCCGAGCGCGCTCGAAGAACTGGCCAACTCGATCCGCGCACAGGGCGTGATGCAGCCCATCGTGGTGCGACCGATCGGCTCGGGCCGCTACGAGATCATCGCTGGCGAGCGCCGCTGGCGGGCCAGCCAGCAGGCTGGCCTGGAACGCATCCCGGCGATGGTCCGCGACGTGCCTGACGAGGCCGCGATCGCGATGGCGCTGATCGAGAACATTCAGCGCGAGGACCTCAACCCGATCGAAGAAGCCATGGCGCTGCAGCGTCTGCAGCAGGAATTCCAGCTTACCCAGCAGCAGGTCGCCGATGCGGTGGGTAAATCCCGGGTCGCGGTGAGCAACCTGCTGCGGCTGATCGCCCTGCCGGAAGAAGTGAAGATCATGCTCTCACATGGTGACCTGGAAATGGGCCATGCGCGCGCATTGCTGGGATTACCAGCCGAACGTCAGATAGAAGGGGCGCGACATGTTGTCGCACGAGGTCTTACCGTGCGCCAGACCGAGACACTGGTGCGCCAGTGGCTGAACTCTGACAAGGCTGAAAGCGTACAAACGCCTCCCGACCCCGACATTACCCGGCTGGAGCAGCGACTGGCTGAGCGTTTGGGCTCTCCGGTACAAATCCGACACGGGAACAAAGGCAAAGGCCAGCTGGTGATCCGCTACAACTCGCTGGACGAGTTGCAGGGCGTACTGGCGCACATCCGGTGAGCGGAATCCTTGTAGCGTCCCCGAGAAATTACTACCTGAAGGTTGAACGGCGGGGGGCCCGCTCCTATACTCCCCGCGCATTTTTTGAACGAGTTGGCGTTCTGGCGCCGGCTCGGGGCGAGTGGACATGGTGAACATCCGTAACAGGACGCCCCTCCATCGCCAGCCGGTGTTTCGCGTCCTGCAGATGCAATTGCTGGTCACGCTGATAACGGCAATCGTTTGTGCGAGCGTTTTTGGTATCGTTGCGGGCTACTCCGGATTGATCGGAGGCCTGATCGCCTTCACTGCGAACCTGTATTTCGCGCTGAAGGCCTTCCGATATTTCGGCGCGCGCTCGGCTGGGGCAATCGTACGCTCCCTGTGGTCGGGCGAGATGGGTAAACAGATTCTGACAGCAGTGCTGTTTGCGCTGGTGTTCGTGGGAGTGAAACCGCTCGAACCAGTAGCCCTGTTTGCGGGATACCTGCTGGTGCTGGGCATCGGCGCGAGCGCACTCCTGCTCATGAAAAAAAATCTGCGGCATTGAAAGCATAGAGGCGTATATGGCGGACACCCCGGCGGAATATATCCAGCATCACTTGCAGAATCTGGTCTTTGGTGCCCATCCGGAGCGAGGTTGGATCATCGCCCAGAACCCGGAAGAGGTCGCCCAGATGGGCTTCATGTCGATCAACGTCGACACCATGGGCTGGTCGATCCTGATGGGCCTGGTATTCATCCTGCTATTCCGTATGGCGGCGAAAAATGCCACCACCGGCGTGCCGGGCAAATTGCAGAACGTCGTCGAGATGACGGTCGAGTTTGTCGAGGGCATGGTCCGTGACACTTTCCACGGCCGTAACCCCACCATCGCGCCGCTGGCCATGACCATCTTCGTCTGGATCCTGCTGATGAACAGCCTGAAGTGGCTGCCCGTCGACTACATCCCGGGCATCGCCCATGCTCTTGGCGCGCCTTACTTCAAGATCGTTCCGACTGCTGACCCGAACGGTACCTTCGGCATCTCCATCGGCGTCTTCATCCTCATCATCTTCTACAGCCTGAAGGTCAAGGGCGTGGGTGGTTTCACCAGGGAACTATCCCTGCAGCCCTTCAACCACTGGCTGCTGATCCCGTTCAACCTGTTCCTTGAAATCCTGGGCCTGCTCACCAAACCGCTGACGCTGGCACTGCGACTGTTCGGCAACATGTATGCCGGTGAAGTCGTCTTTATCCTCATCGCGCTGCTGCCCTTCTGGGCCCAGTGGACGCTGTATGTACCCTGGGCGATCTTCCATATCCTGGTGATCCCGCTTCAGGCCTTCATCTTCATGGTGCTGACCATCGTCTACCTCAGCTCGGCACATGAAGACCATGGACATGCGGCTCACTCGCCGTGACGGATAAGCAACGCAGTCAAGTTTGATCCACAACTAAAACCCCTAACCACCCCTTAGCTTCAGGAGCTTTACATGGAACTCGTCATCATCGCTGCCTCCATCATGATCGGTCTGGGTGCTCTGAGCACTGGCATCGGCTTCGCCCTGCTGGGCGGCAAGCTGCTGGAATCCACCGCTCGTCAGCCTGAGCTGGCTCCCCAGCTGCAGACCAAGACCTTCCTGATGGCCGGCCTGCTCGACGCCGTCCCGATGATCGGTGTTGGTATCGCGATGTACCTCATCTTCGTTGTCGCTCCCGCTGCTGCTTGAGTCGGTCTGATCCGTGACGGGGCCCCAGGTCCCGTCGTGGAGGAGACGACAGAGCACGCCGAACGAGATAGCACGAGGTAAATCGCTTTGAACATAAACTTGACGCTAGTTGGTCAAACGATCGCCTTCGCCTTTTTCGTCTGGTTCTGCATGAAGTACGTTTGGCCACCCCTGACGGCGGCCATGCAGGAACGCCAGAAGAAAATTGCCGATGGACTGGACGCTGCCGGCCGCGCGCAAAAAGATCTGCAACTGGCCCAGGAAAAGGCATCCAGCACCTTGAAAGATACCAAGGACCAGGCTGCCAAGATCCTCGAGCAGGCCAACAAGCACGCCAGCGCCATCATCGAAGAAGCTCAGCACCAGGCTCGCGCCGAAGGTGAGCGTCTGGTAGCCAGTGCTCGCTCCGAGATCGAACAGGAAGTGAACCGCGCCAAGGATCAGCTGCGTGCTCAGGTCGCGGCTCTCGCCGTTGCCGGTGCCGAGCAGATTCTGCAGTCCCAGGTGGACGCCAAGGTACACAACGATCTGGTCAAAAAACTGGCTGCGCAACTCTAAGCGAGGCAAGCGAAGATGAATAACCAGACGCTTGCCCGGCCCTACGCCAGAGCCGCTTTCGAGCTGGCCAGTGAAGCCGGGCGTACTGACGCATGGCTGAAGCTGCTCAGCGAAGGCGCTGCACTGGTGCAGGTACGCGAAGTCGCCGAGTTGATCGGCAACCCCCGTCTGACACGCGCCAGCAAGATCCAGACGCTGAGCGACCTGTTCGGCGCCGACGTCGACGAAGCGTTTCGCAACTTTCTGGTAGCCCTCGGCGATAACGATCGCCTCGAGCTGCTTCCGACCATCCATGAGCAGTTCGGGACTCTCAAGCTTGAATCCGAGCGCGCCGTGGACGTCGAGGTTGAGACCGCCTACGAGCTTAGCGCCGAGCAACTAAAAAACCTGGCTGCCTCCCTGTCGAAGCGGCTCGATCGTACCGTCACTCCCCAGCAGGTAGTGAATCCTGCGTTGATCGGCGGACTTGTTATCCGCGCCGGCGACGTAGTGATCGACGGTTCGGTCCGCGGCAAGCTGAGCCAGTTGGCCGAAGCGTTGAAATCCTGATTTGAGGGACATGGCATGCAGCAATTGAATCCGTCCGAAATAAGCGAAATCATCAAGCAGCGCATCGCCAAGCTTGATGTTTCCGCCCAAGCCCGTAACGAGGGCACCGTCGTCAGCGTGTCTGACGGCATCGTCCGTATCTACGGCCTCGCCGACGTGATGTACGGCGAGATGATCGAATTCCCCGGTGGCGTCTTTGGTATGGCGCTCAACCTGGAGCAGGACTCCGTAGGCGCCGTGGTACTGGGTAACTACCTGGGCCTGACCGAAGGCATGAGCGCCAAGTGCACCGGCCGCATCCTGGAAGTACCGGTTGGCCCGGAACTGCTGGGTCGCGTGGTCGATGCCCTGGGTAACCCGATCGATGGCAAGGGCCCGATCGAAGCCAAGGAAACCGACGCCGTCGAGAAGGTGGCTCCGGGTGTGATCTGGCGTAAGTCGGTCGACCAGCCGGTGCAGACCGGCTACAAGTCCGTCGACGCGATGATTCCGGTTGGTCGTGGCCAGCGCGAGCTGATCATTGGCGACCGCCAGATCGGCAAGACCGCCCTGGCCATCGACGCCATCATCAACCAGAAGAACAGCGGCATCCGCTGCGTGTACGTGGCCATCGGTCAGAAGCAGTCGACCATTGCCAACATCGTGCGCAAGCTGGAAGAGCACGGCGCGCTGAGCAACACCATCGTGGTGGCTGCCTCCGCGTCCGAATCCGCTGCCCTGCAGTACCTGGCGCCTTACGCCGGTTGCACCATGGGCGAATACTTCCGCGACCGCGGCGAAGACGCGCTGATCGTTTATGACGATCTGTCCAAGCAGGCCGTGGCCTACCGCCAGATCTCCCTGCTGCTACGCCGTCCGCCGGGTCGTGAAGCCTATCCGGGTGACGTCTTCTATCTCCACAGCCGCCTGCTGGAGCGCGCCTCCCGCGTTTCCGAAGAGTATGTGGAGCAATTCACCAAGGGCGCCGTCAAGGGCAAGACCGGTTCGCTGACCGCTCTGCCGCTGATCGAAACCCAGGCGGGTGACGTCTCTGCGTTCGTTCCGACCAACGTGATCTCCATCACCGACGGTCAGATCTTCCTGGAATCGTCCATGTTCAACTCGGGCATCCGTCCAGCGGTCAACGCCGGTATCTCGGTGTCCCGCGTAGGTGGTGCAGCCCAGACCAAGATCATCAAGAAGCTCTCCGGTGGCATCCGTACCGCGCTCGCGCAGTACCGTGAACTGGCAGCCTTTGCCCAGTTCGCCTCGGACCTCGACGAAGCGACCCGCAAGCAGCTCGAGCATGGTCAGCGCGTTACCGAGCTGATGAAGCAGAAGCAGTACGCCCCGATGTCGGTCGGCGAAATGGCCATCTCCCTGTATGCCGCCGAGCGTGGCTTCCTGCAGGACGTCGAAGTGGCCAAGGTAGGTGCTTTCGAGCAGGCGTTGATCGCCTACTTCCAGCGTGAGAAAGCCGATCTGCTGGCGAAGATCAACGAGAAGGGCGACTTCAACGATGAAATCGACGCGGGCATCAAGTCCGGCATCGAGTCGTTCAAGGCCTCCCAGAGCTGGTAAGCCGCAGCGGGAGCCGCAAGGCTCCCGCCTGCTAACGCTATAGGTGTCAAATGGCAGGCGCAAAAGAGATTCGCAGCAAGATTGCGAGCATCAAGAGCACGCAGAAGATCACCAGCGCCATGGAAAAAGTGGCGGTCAGCAAGATGCGCAAGGCCCAGATGCGCATGTCTGCCAGCCGTCCCTATGCGGAGCGGATCCGCCAGGTGATTGGCCATCTGGCCAATGCCAACCCGGAATACCGCCATCCGTTCATGGTGGAGCGCCCGGTCAAGCGTGTCGGTTACATCGTGGTTTCCTCCGACCGTGGCCTGTGCGGCGGCCTGAACATCAACCTGTTCAAGGCGCTGATCAAGAACATGAAGGAGTGGCACGACCAGAAGGTCGAGGCCGAGCTCTGTGTAATCGGCAACAAGGGTGCAAGCTTTTTCCGCAGCTATGGCGGCAACGTCGTTGCAGCGGTGGGCAACATCGGTGAAGCGCCGACCGTCAATCAGCTGGTCGGTAGCGTCAAGGTGATGCTGGATGCCTTCAACGAAGGCCGTTTGGACCGTCTTTACGTGGTGTCGAACAAGTTCATCAACACCATGACCCAGAAGCCGACGGTGGAGCAGCTGCTGCCCCTCGAGGCCAGCGAAGACGAGACCGCCAAGCGCCATTGGGATTACCTGTACGAGCCCGACGCCCAGTCGCTGCTCGACGGTCTCCTGGTGCGCTACGTGGAGTCCCAGGTCTACCAGGCCGTGGTCGAGAACGGCGCGGCCGAGCAGGCGGCGCGGATGATCGCGATGAAGAACGCCACGGACAACGCCGGCGATCTCATCGGCGACCTGCAACTCGTCTACAACAAGGCTCGTCAGGCTGCGATCACCCAGGAAATTTCGGAAATCGTCGGCGGCGCTGCCGCGGTTTAAGAACGGTTCAAATATTCAGAGGAACCAGAAATGAGTAGCGGACGTATCGTTCAAATCATCGGCGCCGTCATCGACGTGGAGTTTTCACGCGATCAGGTACCGAACGTCTACGACGCGCTGAAAGTCGTCGGCGCGGAAACCACCCTGGAAGTCCAGCAGCAGCTGGGCGACGGCATTGTCCGGACCATCGCCATGGGTTCCACCGAGGGCCTCAAGCGTGGCCTGGACGTGAACAACACCGGTACCGGTATTGCCGTTCCGGTCGGCGTGGCCACCCTCGGCCGTATCATGGACGTACTGGGTAACCCCATCGACGAAGCCGGCCCCATCGGTGAAGAAGAGCGCTGGACGATTCACCGCGCTGCACCGAGCTATTCGGAGCAGGCTGGCGGCAACGACCTGCTGGAAACCGGCATCAAGGTAATCGACCTGGTCTGCCCGTTCGCCAAGGGTGGTAAGGTCGGCCTGTTCGGCGGTGCCGGCGTGGGCAAGACCGTCAACATGATGGAGCTGATCCGCAACATCGCCATGGAACACAGCGGTTACTCCGTGTTCGCGGGCGTGGGTGAGCGTACCCGTGAAGGGAACGACTTCTACCACGAGATGAAGGACTCCAACGTTCTCGACAAGGTCGCCCTGGTCTATGGCCAGATGAACGAGCCGCCGGGCAACCGTCTGCGCGTGGCATTGACCGGCCTGACCATGGCCGAGAAATTCCGTGACGAAGGCCGTGACGTCCTGTTGTTCGTCGACAACATCTACCGTTACACCCTCGCCGGTACCGAAGTATCCGCACTGCTGGGCCGTATGCCGTCCGCGGTGGGTTATCAGCCGACCCTGGCCGAAGAGATGGGCGTTCTGCAGGAGCGCATCACGTCGACCAAGAAGGGCTCGATCACTTCCGTTCAGGCCGTTTACGTACCTGCGGACGACTTGACCGACCCGTCCCCGGCGACCACCTTCGCCCACCTGGACGCCACCGTGGTACTGTCCCGCGACATCGCCTCCCTGGGTATCTACCCGGCGGTCGATCCGCTCGACTCCACCTCGCGCCAGCTGGATCCGCTGGTGATCGGCCAGGAGCACTACGACACCGCTCGCGGCGTCCAGTACGTGCTGCAGCGCTACAAGGAGCTGAAGGACATCATCGCGATCCTCGGCATGGACGAACTGTCCGAAGCCGACAAGCAGCTGGTATCCCGCGCGCGCAAGATCCAGCGCTTCCTGTCCCAGCCGTTCTTCGTGGCTGAAGTCTTCACCGGTGCTCCGGGCAAGTACGTGTCGCTGAAGGAAACCATCCGCGGCTTCGCAGGCATCCTCAACGGCGACTACGATCACCTGCCGGAACAGGCCTTCTACATGGTCGGCGGTATCGAAGAAGCCATCGAGAAAGCCAAGAAACTGTAACGTGGCGCGCCCGCGAGGGCGCCCGATCGGGAAAGGCGGGGTCCGCTCCGTCTGACCTGTCAACCGAGGCATTTGTATGGCTATGTCAGTGCATTGCGATATCGTCAGTGCGGAAGAAGAGCTGTTCTCGGGGTTGGTGGAAATGGTCGTCGCCCATGGTCACAACGGTGACCTGGGCTTCCTGCCGGGCCACGCGCCGCTGCTGACCGACCTCAAGCCGGGTCCGGTGCGGGTCATCAAGCAGGGTGGCGAGGAAGAGATCTTCTACATCTCCGGAGGCTTCATCGAGGTCCAGCCGGATATGGTGAAGGTGCTGGCCGACACCGGTACCCGCGCTCGCGACCTGGACGAAGCCGCTGCGAAGCAGGCCGTTCGTGACGCCGAAAAGGCGATCAACGAGAAGGGCGCCGACTTCGATTACGGTTCGGCCGCTGCGCGTCTGGCCGAGGCCGCTGCCCAGCTGCGGACCATCGAGAGCCTGCGCAAGAAGTACGGTCGTCACTGACCGGCGGTTCGCCGCGCTGGAAAAGGGTAGCCTCGGCTACCCTTTTCTTTTTCCGCCACGGCACGACTTCCCCGGGTGGCCGGTTATGCTGTCGTCCGGTTAGGGCCCCGGTTGCAATCATGACAATGGGCCCTGTCTTCACATGTCAGCTTTAGGATCAGCCTGATGTCCCTCGATATCGTCATCCTCGCCGCCGGCCAAGGCACTCGCATGCGCTCGGCGCTTCCCAAGGTGCTGCACCCCATCGCCGGGCAATCGATGCTTGGTCATGTCATCGAGACCGCGCGCCAGCTTCAGCCAGGGGGCATCCACGTGGTGATCGGGCATGGCGCCGAGCAGGTACGGAGTCGACTGGCGGCCGAGGATGTCAATTTCGTGCTCCAGGCCGAACAGCTGGGTACTGGTCACGCGGTGGCCCAGGCCTTGCCAGCGCTCGGTGCCGAACGGGTGCTGATCCTCTACGGCGACGTGCCGCTGATCGAAGCCGCGACGCTCGAGCGGCTGTTGCTCAAGGTCGAGGATCGGCAGCTTGCCCTGCTGACCGTGGAGCTTGCCGATCCGACCGGCTACGGTCGCATCATCCGAGACGCCAAGGGCGAGGTTCAGGCGATCGTCGAACACAAGGACGCCACGCCTGCGCAGCGCGCCGTTCGGGAGGGCAATACCGGAATTCTCGCGGTACCGGCCGGACGTCTGGCCGACTGGCTGGGCCGGCTCGGCAACGACAATGCCCAGGGCGAGTATTACCTGACCGACGTCATTGCCATGGCTGTGGCCGATGGCTTGCGGGTCGCCACCGAGCAACCCGCCGAGGAGATGGAAGTGCAGGGGGCGAACGACCGCATTCAGCTTGCCCAGCTCGAACGCCACTACCAGCAGCGCGTCGCCCGGCAGCTGATGGCTCAGGGCGTGACGCTGCGGGATCCTTCCCGGCTGGACGTGCGGGGACAGGTCGAGGCAGGGCGGGACGTGATGATCGATATCAACGTGATCCTGGAGGGTCGGGTGGTCATCGAGGACGGTGTCGAGATTGGCCCACATTGCGTGATCAAGGACAGCAACCTGCGTCGTGGCGCGAAGGTCAAGGCCAGCAGCCATCTCGACGGCGCCGAGTTGGGCGAGGGCGCCGACTGCGGGCCCTTTGCACGACTGCGGCCAGGCGCAGTGCTCAAGGCCGGTGCCCATGTGGGCAACTTCGTCGAGGTGAAGAACGCCGAGCTTGGCGAGGGTGCCAAGGCCGGCCACTTGAGTTACCTGGGCGACGCGCTGATCGGGGCGCGCACGAACATTGGCGCGGGCACCATCACCTGCAACTATGACGGTGCGAACAAGCACCGCACCGTGATGGGCGAGGACGTGTTCATCGGCTCGAACAGCGCTCTGGTGGCTCCTGTCACCCTTGGTGATGGTGCCACCACCGCTGCGGGTTCCACCGTCACCCTGGATGTGCCAGCCGGGAATCTCGCCGTGGCGCGGGGGCGCCAACGCAACATCGAGGGATGGCAGAGGCCGAAAAAGCAGCGCTAAGAGGAAGCCACCAGCTACAAGCAAAAGCCAGGGAGGGCCTTGCAGAAGGCTGAACGCCCCTCATGCGCAGCTTTCAACTTGCGCCTTTCAAGGCGCTTATGTTTTGATTCGTCAGCATTATCTTCCGAATCGAAACTTATGTCGAAACGCAACACCCCGCAGCGTCGCCACGCCATTCTCGCGTTGCTCTCCGAGCAGGGCGAGGTGAGTGTCGATGCGCTGGCGAAACGCTTCGAAACTTCGGAAGTTACCGTTCGCAAGGATCTCACCGCGCTGGAGCGCAATGGCTTGCTGTTGCGTCGTTACGGCGGGGCGGTGCCCGTTCCGCAGGAGCTCGTGGGCGATCCCCTCGGCCCTGTGTCGCCGTTCAAGCAGGCCATCGCTCGTGCGGCCGCCGGCTGCATCCGCGAGCATGCCCGGGTAATCATCGACAGTGGCAGTACCACGGCGGCGATGATTCCGGAGATCGGTCACAAGGCCGGGCTGGTGGTCATGACCAATTCCCTGCATGTCGCCAATGCGCTGCGTGAACTGGAGCATGAGCCGGTGCTACTGATGACCGGCGGCACCTGGGACCCGCATTCGGAGTCCTTCCAGGGCAAGGTGGCTGAGCAGGTCCTGCGCTCCTACGACTTCGACCAGCTGTTCATCGGTGCCGATGGCATCGACCTGGAACGAGGCACCACCACCTTCAACGAGTTGCTGGGGCTCTCCCAGGTCATGGCCGAGGTCGCCCGTGAGGTCATTGTCATGGCCGAGTCGGACAAGATCGGCCGGCGCATGCCGAACCTGGAACTGCCCTGGCAGCGTGTACACACCTTCATCACCGACGACAGGCTGCCCGCGGATGTGCGTGCGAGCCTCGAACAACGGGACGTGCGCGTGATCTGTGCCAGCCCGTCATCCCTATCCTAGGAGAGATCGCATGTGCGGCATCGTGGGCGCCATTGCTGAACGAAACATCAGTCCGATCCTGCTTGAAGGTCTCAAACGCCTCGAGTATCGCGGCTACGACAGCGCTGGCGTGGCGGTGCTCGACGCCCAGGGGCAGCTCAAGCGGTTGCGTCGCAACGGCAAGGTGGCCGAACTCGACCAGGCCCTGCGCGTGAACGGACTCGGCGGTCGCCTGGGCATCGCCCACACCCGCTGGGCCACCCACGGCGCACCCAGTGAGCGTAACGCCCATCCGCATTTCTCCGGCGATGGCCTGGCCGTGGTGCACAACGGCATCATCGAAAATCATGAGGCGCTGCGGCGCGAGCTCGCTGCCCTGGGGTATGTGTTCACCTCGGACACCGACACCGAAGTCATCGTCCACCTGCTGCACCACAAGCTGAGCACCCTCGGCGATCTGACCGCCGCGCTGAAGGCGGCGATTCCTGAACTGCATGGGGCCTATGGCCTGGCGGTGGTCAGTGCCGCCCAGCCGGATCGCCTGCTGGCAGCCCGCAGCGGCAGCCCGCTGGTGATTGGTCTGGGCCTGGGAGAAAACTTCCTCGCCTCCGACCAGCTCGCCTTGCGCCAGGTCACCGACCGCTTCGTCTATCTGGAAGAGGGCGACATCGCCGAAATCCGTCGCGACAGCCTGCAGATCTGGAACCTTGCGGGCGAGGCGGTGCAGCGCGAGACGGTGCAGTACCACGAGGGCGCCGAGGCCGCCGACAAGGGCGAGTACCGCCACTTCATGCTCAAGGAAATCCACGAGCAGCCGCGGGTGGTGCGGCGCACCCTCGAAGGGCGGCTGGGCGATGGCCAGGTGCTGGTCGAGGCCTTCGGGCCAGGGGCCGCCGAGCTGTTTGCCAGGGTCCGCAACGTGCAGATCGTCGCCTGTGGTACCAGCTACCATGCCGGCATGGTGGCTCGCTACTGGCTGGAAGAACTGGCCGGGGTGCCGTGCCAGGTCGAGGTGGCCAGCGAATTCCGTTATCGCAAGGTGGCGGTGCAGCCGGACAGCCTGTTCGTCAGCATTTCCCAATCGGGCGAGACGGCAGACACCCTGGCGGCGCTGCGCAATGCCCGGGACGCCGGCTACCTGGCCAGCCTGGCGATCTGCAATGTGGCCATTAGCTCGCTGGTGCGTGAATCCGACCTGACCCTGTTGACCCAGGCCGGGCCCGAGATCGGTGTGGCTTCCACCAAGGCCTTCACCACCCAGCTGGTGGCATTGATGCTGCTCACCCTGTCACTGGGGCAGGCACGTGCCACGTTGGACAGAGGGGTCGAGGCTGAGCTGGTCAGCGAACTGCGCTGTCTGCCAACGCGGCTTGGCGAGGCCCTGGCGATGGATGCGGTCATCGAACAGGTCGCCGAATTCTTTGCCGACAAGCATCACACGCTGTTCCTCGGTCGCGGCGCCCAGTACCCGGTGGCCATGGAGGGTGCCCTCAAGCTCAAGGAGATCTCCTATATTCACGCCGAGGCCTATCCGGCCGGCGAGCTCAAGCACGGCCCGCTGGCGCTGGTGGACAGCGACATGCCGGTGGTGACCGTGGCGCCGAACAACGAGTTGGTGGAAAAGCTCAAGTCCAATCTGCAAGAAGTCCGCGCCCGCGGCGGCGAGCTGATCGTGTTCGCCGACGTGCGCGCCGGACTGGAAAACGGCGAGGGCATCCGCCTGGTGAACATGCCGCACATCAGTGATGCGCTGGCGCCGATCCTCTACACCATTCCGCTGCAGCTGCTCTCCTATCACGTGGCGGTGTTCAAGGGCACCGATGTCGATCAGCCACGCAACCTGGCCAAGAGCGTGACTGTGGAGTGATGATCAGGATGGCTCCGAGTCCAATGGCTCGGGCCTGATCAGCGGAGGGGGCTCCTGTGCCTGATAAGGGGTTTCCGGGCGGAGGGTCGATGGCCGCAGGCCGTCGTGATCGAGTTTGGCCTCGCGCTTGTTGGAGCCCAGCACTCGGCGTGCCAAGGCGCTGCTTCGGTGGACATCGCCGAAATGGTAGAGCGCCGTGGCTCTTAGCAGACGAGGGTCACACTCGTCATTGCCATGCAGGCTCCGGTAGCCCCAGAAAAGGTAGAGATGCCCTGGTACGAGCCGGACAGTGATGGGGCGGAGCAGGCCGCGCCTTATTCCATGGGCGATCAGGCGCTGGCTAAAGGTGTTCTGCAGGAGGCTTTTTTCCAGCATGTTGATCAGAACATTGCGGCGGAACCTACGCAGGTTGGGGAATATGAACAGATCTCCACGATACGGCCCGTCGTCCGGGATGACCACCGGTAGCAGGGCTGTAACTGCAGTAGCGTCAAAATGATAGAAGTGCGCCTGCTTGCGTCCATTATGACCGGCCAGGCAGCGCAGGACCGGAAACATCCGCTCATCCGGGTCGGGATTGTGGTCAAGGCCTTGCCGGTAGAGCTCAGATAACAAGCGGTGAAAGAGGGGCAAGCGAGCAAAGCTTCCCAGCAGCGTATCGTCCAGCGCTTCCACGCCATGCACTGAAAAATATCGATGGCCATGCACTGCCACCTGTTGGGCCACATAATCCCGTGCCCGTTGCAGCTCGTCGTCACTAAGAACATGTTCCAGAACCGCGTAACCTTCGCGGTCCATCCGTTCGGCCAGGTGTAACAATGCACTCTCGTCGATACTCGAAAGAACGGTGCTGAAATCCATTTGCGGTCGGGCCCTTGACCCGCTCCTTGTGTATTTGAGCCATGTTAGTAGCGGCACATTGCCCTGTTTTCATTCCGACCGACGGTCTCTGAATTAATTTCGCGGCTGTATCAGATTTTTCTGTCCTCGGTATCGGTGACGCTTTCATTAACGGCGAGTGCAAAGCTAGGCGAGACCGCTCCAAGGGTCAGGTTCATGGCTTTTGTGATGTCGGCTGCTAATCTCGAATTAATCACTGGAAGCCCCAGACTTTTTGTAGGAATCGCTCGATAGAAGGTTTCAGCGGCGGATTTGTTGACTCATAACGCCGTAAAATGGCGTCGTTGTCTTGGGGAGATGAGTTGTGGAAGAGGTGATTGACCAGCTGCGTGAGCAGAACGAGAAGGTACCGGTACCGCTGGAGCTGCCCGATGACGATCGGCTGGTGGAAATCGAGGAAGAGCTGCTGATCAATCTGCCGTTCGACCTGCGCGAATTCCTGCTCATGGTCAGCGATGTGGTGTACGGACGGCTCGAACCGGTCACGGCGACCGATCCGCAGTCGCATACCTATCTGCCGGATGTCGCCGCCAATGCCTGGGACGTGGGGGTACCCCGCGATCTCGTGCCCCTGTGCCAGGACGGGGACGATTACTACCTGGTGGATGTCGAAGGCCAGGTGTTGCGTTGGGACGGCGGCGAGGAAGCCATGACCGACGAAACCTGGGATTCCGTTTGGCACTGGGTGCGTGATGTCTGGCTGGAGAGCTGAGATGACCCGCCTGTCGTACTGAAGTGAGTGAAACGCCATGATCACGTTCGGCAATCTGACCCTGTTCCTGCTGCTGGCCACGCTTGGTGCGTGGCTCTGGCACGCCTATGGCATACGCGAGCGCGCCCTGGCGGCGGTGCGTCGACATTGCGACAAGGAGGCGGTGGAGCTGCTCGACGGCAATGTCGCCTTCCGCCGGCTTGGTCTGGTCAATGATGCACGGGGTCAGCGACGCCTGGCCCGCGTCTACGGCTTCGAGTTCACCGTGACCGGTGAACAGCGGCATCCCGGTACCATTGTCATGTTTGGTCCGCGGGTGGGTTACATCGAATTGGCACCGCATCCCTATCAGCCGTGCGCTGCCGAACCGGCGCCGGCCGAGCGGGCCCAGGTGGTGGTGCTGGCCGACTGGCGTCGCGAGCGCTCACCGCGTCGGGACTGAGCGATCGCACACAGACGCTCAGCCCGGCGGTCAGACTGGCCGCGTCGCGCGCCTCGGTGAAGATGAGCTCGAGTCTTGAATCCTTTCGCCATTCGCTAGGCTTGAAGACCAGCCTTTGCCCGTCGACGGCATTGGCCGAGTACCAGCGACTGTCGTCGCGCAATACCAGCTTGGCCCGCCGCCAGTCCAGCCCGTCCAGCCAGGCGGATACCCGTTGCAGGTCGAAGCGCTGACTCGGATGCCAGCGCCAGCCGATGCTCCAGCCGGCATCGCTAGCCTGCACCTGGCACAGCGCCTGGGCGGGGTCGCTCCAGAGCATGCCGGGGGCCGGCTGGCTGTCTGGAACCGCGAGGCTTGCGGCTGTCGCGGCCGGCTGACATTCATGACCAGGCAGGTGTTGCAAGGGCAACTGGCCGTGGTCGGTCCAGACTGCCGGCACGACCGGCAGCTGGCGCAACAGTGCCTGGCGGCTGGGACTGTCCAGATGGCAGCTCTTGTTCAGCACCAATAGCCCGGCAGCGGCGAGGGTACCGGTCTGCTGCTCGGGCAAGGGCTCTCCGGCTGCCAGGGCCGTGGCATCCATCACCACGACCGGCGGTTGCAGGGCGAGCACCCCACGCCAGGGCGGCTCGGCCAATTGCGCCAGCAAGGTGTCCGGATGCCCCAGCCCGGAGGGTTCGATCAGCAGCCGGTCGGGCCTGGCCTGGCGCAGCAGACGACCGAGTCCAACCTGGAAGGGCAGGCCATTGACACAACAGAGGCAGCCACCGGGGATCTCGGCGACGCTGGCGTCGCTGCCCTGCAGCAGCGCAGCGTCGAGGCCGACCAAGCCGAACTCGTTGATCAGTACAGCCCAACGTTCGGCGGCTGGCTTCTGCGCCAGCAAGGCGCGGATCAGGCTGGTCTTGCCGGCGCCCAGTGAACCGGCGATCAGGTGCGTGGGGATCTGGCTCAGCATCTTTTCAGCCATGGCTGCGTCGGGCGCTGTAGAGTAGCGCGGCCTTGTGGAGGAAGGGACCCATGCGTCTGTTGATTCTGTCTGTTTTACTGCTGGCGAGCAGCCAGTCGCTCGCCGATGCCTGCATCATCCACAGTCAGGGTGAGCGGGTGGAGGTGAAGGTCTGTCAGCAGAACCGCAGCATTCCATCGGAGATGTTCCACAAGGGATTCTGCCAGCCACGCCTGCAGGGGCAGAAGGTGGAAGTGACCCGGGTGGAACAGTGCCCCATTGGCTATTTTGGCGCCTGCCGCAATGCCCGGGTTGGCGGCATGCCCTACCAGCAGGACATCTACTACTACGGCGTGCCCAGCGATGCGCGCTATCTCAAGCCCGCCTGTGAGCAGCAGAGCGGAGGCGTCTGGACGGGCTTTCGCTAGTTCCACGTGGAACGCCAGGGGCTCATTCCACCGGTCGGACGTCACCGCAATCGGCCTGAATCCAGCGTGCATGGGTTTCCATGCTGCCGCGCTGGGTCTCGCTGCCAACGTCAAGGGTGGATTCGACGCGCGTGGTGAAGGCACGTCTCCCGCTGAAGCGCACCTCGCCTTCCCCCTTGGCGTCCGGGCAGTCGAAGCGAAACGCCCAGTGGTCGGCGCCCCGTTCGGTAATCTCCTGGCGGCAGTCTGACTCCGGGTCATACAGGGGCAGCTCATCGGCCTGGGCCTGCTCCTCGGTCAGGCACACCCGAATGCCCTGGGTGCCCAGCTGCACGCCGCTATCGAGCATCATCTGCTCCATCATCTGTCGCTGTTCCGGCGCCATGGCGCCTAGCATCTCCTGCAGGTCCGGCAGCGGCTGACCATCGACCTGCATGTTGCTCGAGGTGAACTCCCAGAGGCCTGGTTCCACGGTTTGTGCTGCCAGGCCGGTGGCGAAGAGACTGGCCGTCAGGGCGACGGCAAGGGTGCGAGCGTTCACGGGCAAGACTCCTTTCGACGGGGGTGAGCAGAACTCTAGCAGCGAATCGGCACCCCTGCGGCAGGACTCCGGTGCGACTAGGTTTCGCAGCTCCAGAGCTCCAGCGACGGCTGCGCCGCATCCGGCGGCCCCAGCCACCGGCTCAGCGCATGACATTCACCCTCGATGCAGATCTCGTAGTCGCCGGCTTGCGGAGTACGGCCGACCCGCAAAGGCTGCAGTGGCGGTAGTCTGACCGGGTAGTGCCAGGCGCCGTCGCGCAGAATGGCACCCTCGGGGATCTCCATGCCGGCACCGGTGCCCCTGACCCGGGCCGAGAGGATGACCAGCCCGGCCGGGCTGACCTGGTAATCCTCCTCCCAGCGGATCTTCTCGATGCTGTGTGTCCAGGCCAGGGTAAAGGCCGGCAGGGGCAACATTGCCCACACCGCCCCTGCCAGGCCAAGACACAAGCCGATCACGCGATCGCCGGTGCGGCGCGGCGCGCACGCCAGAAGTGCTGGGCGAGGAACAGTGCGCCCAGGGCGAAGCCGATCTCGTCGGTGATCGGCATGGCCAGGATCATGGTGCCACCGGCGACAAAGGCCAGGATCCGCTCCCACCAGGCGAGATGGCGGGCAAGGTACCCGGTGAACACCACGCCCCACAGGCCGATGGCGAAGGCCGCCTTGGCGAACATGAAGGCGGTAGCCAGCAGGCTGTCGCCCTGCATCATCAGCGCCGGGTTGTAGACCGCCATGAAGGGCACGAGGAAGCCGGCAATGGCGATGCGGATTGCCCACATGCTGATCTTCAGCCCCTTCTCCTTGGCGATCGGCGCGGCAGCAAAGCAGGCCAGTGCCACCGGTGGAGTCAGGTCGGCCATGATGCCGAAGTAGAAGACGAACATGTGCGAGACGATCAGCGGCACGCCCAGGTCGAGCAGGGCCGGTGCGGCGATGGAACTGGTGATGATGTAGTTGGGGATGGTCGGGATGCCCATCCCCAGTACCAGACAGGTCAGCATCGTCAGTACCAGAGAGAGGAACAGGTTTTCCTCGCCGATGGCCAGAATGTAACCGGCAAAGGTCGAGGCCACGCCGGTCAGCGAGACCACGCCGATGATCACCCCCACCAGGGCGCAGGCGATCCCCACCGGCACTGCATGGCGGGCGCCCTGGACCATGGCGTACAGGCACAGCACCAAAGTCTCCCGCCCACCTTTGACGAAGAAGCAGGCCGCCACCAGCAGGCCGATGACCCCGAAGATCACTCCGATGCCCGCCTGGAAGAAACCGGCGCAGAGAATGCCCAGCGCCACCCAGAAGGCCATGCGTAGCCAGAACGAGGAAAACCTGAGGATGATCGCCGAGCCGAGGATGACGATGGCGGTGAGCGACAGGCCGACCATGCCGGAGAACAGTGGCGTGCGTCCGGAGAACAGCAGATAGATCAGCACGCCCAGCGGGAGCAGCAGGAACCAGCGCTGCTTCACCGCCGCCCAGGGGTTCGGGCATTCGTCTTTCGGCAGGCCCCTGAGGCCGGCGCGCTTGGCTTCCAGATGGACCATCAGGAACACCGAGCCGAAGTAGAGCAGGGCTGGTAGCAGGGCCGCCTTGGCCACTTCGAGGAAGGGCACGTTGATGGTCTCGGCCATGATGAAGGCCACCGCGCCCATCACCGGCGGCATCATCTGGCTGCCCATGGAGGCGGTGGATTCCACCCCACCGGCAAAGGCAGCGCGATAGCCGAAGCGCTTCATCAGCGGGATGGTGAACTGGCCGGTGGTCACCACGTTGGCCACGCCGGAGCCGGTGATGGTGCCCATCAGCGCCGAGGAAACCACCGAGACCTTGGCCGGTCCGCCGGTCTTGTGGCCGAACAGGCCCATGGCGAAGTCGGTGAACAGCTTGATCATTCCGGCCTGTTCGAGAAAGGCGCCGAACAGGATGAACAGGAAGATATAGGTCGCCGAGACATAGATCGGTGTGCCGTAGAAGCCCTCGGTGCCGAAGGCCAGCTGGTTGATGATCTGGTCGAAGTAGTAGCCCCGGTGGGCCAGGTCCCCCGGCAGATGCTGGCCGAACATGGCGTAGGCGAGAAACAACCCGCAGATGACCGGCAGGGCCCAGCCCATCACGCGGCGGGCGGCTTCGAAGATCAGCACGGTGAGCACGATGCCGATGATGAAATCGCCCGTCGTCAGGTCACCGGAGCGCTGGATCAGGTCGGCCTCGAAATACCACTGGTACACCGCTGTGGCCATGCCGGCGAGGCCCAGCAGCCAGGCCATGGGTTGCCAGGGGCGTCCCTTGCCCGCTACGGGAAAGCTGAGAAACACTACCAACAGCAGGAAGCCCACATGGGTCGCGCGCAGGACCTGCGAGGACACCGGGTGAAAGGCGGCGGTAATGATCTGGAAAGTGGAAAACAGAAGGGCGACGGCAAACAGCGCCTTCGGCCAAGTACCGGGGTTCTCCCCCAGTCCCTGCTGATGTTCGCTCATGGGATGGTGACCTCTTGTACAGCGCAAGGACCGGCTCGTCGAGCGAGCCGGCAGGACCTTTCGGTCAGTTCAGGACGCCCGCTTCCTTGTAGAAGCGTTCAGCACCCGGATGCAGCGGGATGGGGAGGTTCTTCGGGGCATCTTCAAGCGTGATGTCGCGGGCAGCCGAATGCGAGGTGCCCAGACGCTCGAGGTTGTCGAACATCAGCTTGGTCATCTGGTAGGCCACTTCTTCCGAGACGCCATCATGGGTCACCAGAATGTTGGTGATGGCGGCGGTAGGCACGTCGGCGGTCTGGCCGTCATAGGTATTGGCCGGGATGACCATGGACTGGTAGACGGGGTTGCCGATCTTTTCCACCACTTCAGCGGGGATCTCCACAAAGGTGATCGGCATGGTCGAGGCGAGGTCGCGGATCGCTGCCATGCCCAGGCCGGACGACTGCAGTGTGGCATCGAGCTGGCGGTTCTTGATCAGCTCCACCGACTCGGCATAGGGCAGGAATTCGACCCGGCCCATGTCCTTGTAGGACATGCCGGCAGCCGCAAAGATGGCGCGAGCGTTGAGTTCGGTACCCGAGCGCGGCGCGCCCACGGAGATGCGCTTGCCCTTGAGGTCTTCCAGGGTCTTGATGCCCGACTCGCGGCTGGCCACTACCTGGATGTAGTTCGGGTAGATGCCGGCGATTGCGCGCAGCTTGGTCAGTGGCTGCTTGAAGCCGGCGTCTTCCACGCCGGCCCAGGCGTCGGACACCGAGTCGCCGATGGAGAAGGCCAGTTCACCCCGGCCGGCCTGCAGCAGGTTGAGGTTTTCCACGGAAGCCTTGGTCGCCTGGACCGAGGTGCGGGCGCCGTCGATGCGGTCATAGAACTGCGACAGGGCGACCCCGATCGGATAGTAGACGCCGCTGGTACCCCCGGTAAGGATGTTGATGAAGGTGGGAGCGGCGACGGCCGCGGTGCTGGCAGTCAGGGCGGCCGCAGCGGCGAAAAGGCCCAGGCGTTTGGTCAGTTTCATGGGGAAACACTCCGTTTCGTTGTTATGAGCTCGCGTGACTGACCATAGACGAAGCCGGGACGGGCGGCAGACAAGCGCGGCGGACGGAGCGGGGAACCGCTGGGCGTGGCTGCGCTTGTCATTGTCTTTTGACAACCACGTGGACAATCACCTTCGCAAAAGCCGTGCCGGTTTTTACCTCAGGGAGAGGCTCTAGAGAGGGCGGAATCGGCGGATTCTTGCCAATGGCCGTGATTCGATACGCGGAATGCCGCCGATGCGGTTCTGTCGCGTGGGCTTCGGCCCACCGTGTTCAGGCGCTGCCGGCCCGCTCAGGAGCCGAGCCCATTGCCTGCGCAGCCGTACGGCACGAGACTCCAGCGTCCAGTCTATTCCTCATCCTGCCCGGCCGGCAGAAAGTCACCCCGGCTCAGGCCGTGGCGCAGCATCTTTTCATTGAGCGTCCGGCGCGGCAGCTGCAGCAGGGTCATGACTTCGGCGATGTTGCCGCGACAGTGCTGCAGCGCGCGTTGCAGGCACTGCGTCTCGAAGCGCTCCATCTGCGCTGTCAGGGACTGGTCGTCCGACGCGTCGGTGTCGCGGCTGCCGATGCCCAGAGCGTGGCGTTCGGCCGCGTTGGTCAATTCACGCACATTGCCTGGCCAGTCGTGGGCCAGCAGGTCGGCCAGTTCGCGTGGCTGCAGCGGCCGCGGCTCGCGGCCGTGGCGCTGGGCGGCCTGGCTGGCGAAATGCTCGAACAGCAGCGGAATGTCCTCGCGCCGCTCGCGCAAAGGGGGGATCTGGATCTCGGCGACATTCAGTCGATACAGCAAATCCTCTCGAAAGCGTCCAGCGCGCACTTCATCGTGGAGGTCCGGCTTGACCGCGCTGATGACCCTCAGGTCGACCTGGATGCTGCGGTTCGAACCGAGCCGCTCCAGCGTCTTCTCCTGGATCACGCGCAGCAGCTTGGCCTGTTGCGCCAGCGGCAGGCTTTCCACCTCGTCGAGAAACAGGCTGCCACCATTGGCGTGCTCGATCCGCCCGATTCGCTTGCCCTGGGCCCCGGTGAAGGCGCCGCTTTCGTGACCGAACAGCTCGCTCTCGAAGATGCTGTCCGGGATGGCCGCACAGTTGAGTGCAACGAAGGGTCGCTCGGCGCGCGGGCTGAAGTCGTGCAGGCAGCGGGCGACGCGCTCCTTGCCACAGCCGGTTTCGCCGCGGATGAGCAGGTTGACGTTGGTACCCGCCAGTTCCAATACCTGCCGACGCAACTGCTCCATGGCCCGGGAGACGCCAAGAAGCTGCGATTCGATGCGGTCCTTGCGGGCGTACTGCTCACGAAGCTGGCGGTTTTCCATCACCAGCTTGCGTTTGTCCTGGGCGCGTCTGAGGCTGTCGAGCAGGCGCTCGGGGGTAAAGGGTTTCTCGATGAAGTCGTAGGCACCCTGACGCAGTGCCTGGACCGCCATGGGCACGTCGCCATGACCGGTGACCATGACCACCGGCAATTCCGCATCCAGCGCCACGAGCCTGTCCAGCAGTGCCAGGCCGTCGAGATCAGGCATGCGGACATCGCTGACCACTACCCCGGGGTAATCACGAGTCAGCAGCCCCAGCGCTTCGCTGGCACTGGCGCAGGTGCGCACCTGCCAGCCGGAGAGTTCGAGCCATTGCTGAACGGCCTGGCGAATGGCGGCTTCGTCGTCGATGAAAAGAGCCTGCATGGTCGGGTCTCTGGTTTGTTGATGGTGAGTGATCGAGGCCGGCCCACTGCTGGAGGCTGAACCAGGCTGCCCGCAGCAGGTTCGGCCTAGGCGCCGGACGGGGTCGGCTGGCTGGCGGACCGGGCGATGTCCAGCTCCACGGCCGGCAGGCGCAGGGTGAACGCGGCGCCGCCTTCGCTGCGGTTGCGTGCCTCAAGGTTGCCGCCAAGGTCGCGAACGATGCCATAGGATACCGCCAGGCCCAGCCCGAGGCCCTGTCCCACCGGCTTGGTGGTGAAAAAGGGCTCGAACACCCGATCCAGATCGTCGTTGGCGATGCCTGCGCCGCTGTCGGCAACGCTCAGGTAGCAATGTCCGCCTTCGCGCCAGGCATTAATGTTCAGGTGCCGCTCGGGGCAGTCCTGCATGGCGTCGAGAGCGTTTTGCAGCAGGTTGATCAGTACCTGCTCCAGGCGGATCGCGTCGCCGCCGACCAGCAGACCGGGTGTCAGATCATGGCTGATTACCACGCCTTCGCTGCGGATGCGCGCTGAAAGCAGTAGCAGGGCCTGATCGAGCACCCGCAGCAGGTCGAGGCGCTCGCGCAATCCGGCCGGGCTCTTGCGGGCAAAGGCCTTGAGATGCGAGGTCAGTGCGGCCATGCGCTCGATCAGCCGCTCGGCCTGGTCGAGCCCGGCGTGCGCCTCGTCAGTCCGCCCACTGGCCAGCAGCAGATGCAGGCTGCCGAGCTGCATGCGCAGTGCGGTCAGTGGCTGGTTCACCTCATGCGCCAGCGCTGCCGACATCTGCCCGAGCGCGGCCATGCGCGCGGCATGCACCAGTTCGTCCTGGGTCGTGCGCAATTCGGCGGTGCGCACTGCCACCAGGCGCTCCAGTTCGCTGCGGCTGTACTGTTCTAGCCGGTGGGTCTTGCGTCGCTGGGCGAGAAACAGCAGCAGAAAGCAGAGGGCGAGCCAGACGGCGGCGGCTGCCATCCGCGGTGCCAGCTGGCTCTGCGCGCCCTGCGGCTCCTGCAGGAGATAGAGGGTCCAGCCTTCCTCGGGCATGGGCAAAGATTGCCAGAGATAGCGTTGAGGACCCTCCGGCCCTTCGACACGTTTGAGCTCGCTGCCGTCTCCCAGGGTCGTCAGGCGCTGGGTGGGCAAGGGCTTGAGGGTCTGTTCGGCATAGCGCCGGGCAGCGACCAGGCGTGCCAGGATATCGTCGTCGAGAGGGCGCAGATGGCGAAAGCGCCAGGAGGGCCGGTTGCTGAGAATGACGATATCCAGCGAGTCGGCCACCAGCAGGATGCCGGGTTGGGCAGCCCAGTCCCGCTGCATGGCTTCGAGTTCCAGCTTCACCACCAGTACGCCGAGGAGCTCGCCGGCGGCATTGGCCACCAGATGCGACAGGAAATAGCCTGGGACGCCGGTGGTCACGCCGACGGCGAAGTAACGTCCCGAACCCTGGCTGATCGCGTCTTGGAAATAGGGACGAAAGCCGTAGTTGTTGCCAACGAAACTGCTCGGCTCCCGCCAGTTGCTGGCGGCCAGGGTGGTTCCCTGACGATCCAGGAGATAGAGGACGGTCGAACCCGCTGCCCGATTCTGCTGCTCCAGACGCCTGTTGAGTGCCTGGCGCAGCGAGGAATCGTTCGGGTGCTGCAGCAGATCTCGGATCGGCTCGTCCAGCGCGAGCAGGGCCGGCACCGCGCGAGAGCGTTCAACTTGCGTGTGGATGGCCTGGGCATACAGGTCCAGTTGCCCCTGGGCTTCCTGCGCCCGCGCCTCCAGTAGCCGTCGCTCAGCCATGTGACCAGCCAGCCAGAGGCTGCAGACCAGGCCGAGCACCATCAGTGTGGCGAGCGCGATGATCGGCAGGCGAGGGGTGGAAGCAGGCATGGCTGGAAACTCGACTGAGAGATCGTTAGCTTCCGTGATCGCGCCTGCAGCCTGCAAGCGTCGTCGGCGCCTTTGCCATGGCCTGGGAACCGCAGCAGCGTTGGCGCGATACCAGGCGGTAAACCAAAAAGGCCGGCTGATCGCTCAGCCGGCCTTTCGGATTCGACGCGAAGATCAGCCGTTCTGGCGGATCCCGGCGATGAGCCAGGGCTGGTTCTCGCCCTGGGCCCGCTCCATCCGCCAGCTCTCGCTGAACGGCTCGCCTTCGTCGAAGCGCGAGCTCTTGGCGACGCCGCTGAAGGTCAGGGTGGCAATGGTGTTGTCGTGGGTGTCATCGACACCGTCCAATACCGCTTCGAGGTTGTCCACGTAGGTGGACTGGTAGCCCTCGCCCAGCTCGGCCCGCTCACGCTTGAGAAACTCCAGCAGTTGCGGGGTGACGAACTCGGCCACCTTGTCCATCTCGTTGGCATCCCAGTGCTGTTGCAGCGAGAGGAAGTGCTCGCGCGCCGCCTCGATGAAACGTGTCTGATCGAACCAGGCCGGGGCGTTGATCACCGGTGCGGCGGCGGCCACAGGCGCTGCGCCGCCGCCAAAGATCGACGTCGGTGCGGCAGGGGGCGCTTCGCGGTGCATTCCGGCGGGTCCGGCCACGGCCGGTTGCTGCTGCTGCCGTCGGCTACGCAGGAAGCGGAACAGCAGGAAGGCGATGGCGCCAAAGATCAGTATGTCGAAGATCTGCAGGCCCTCGAAGGCGCCACCCATGAACATGGCGGCGAGCAGGCCACCGGCGGCAAGGCCGGCCAGGGGGCCGAGGAAGCGCGATGCACCACCGGCGGCCTGCTGCTGGCGGCCGGGCTGCTGGGCAGCGCTCTGGTCGGTACGTTGCTGCTGGACCTGGCGGGTCTGGTGGCTTGGCGCCGCGCCAAAGCTCTTGCCGCCGCCGAACCGCTTGGCATGAGCGTCGAAGCTGAGGGTCAGGGCGACGCAAAACGCCATGAAGAAACTGAGCGTACGTTGCATGCGGATTTCCCGAAGATTGTCTACGCGGGTCATGTTGGAGAGCAAAGCGTGCCAATACCAGAAAAAAATAGTTTCCGGCTTTTGCCCCGCTTCGCCAGAACTGGCGCTAGCGCCAGTTGTAGAGTTCTTTTTCCGACAGTGCATGCATGGGCGTGACCTGCGCCTGGAAAGCTTTCATCGAGGCCCAGATACGTCCGTTGAGTTCGGATTGTGCCGCCAGTTCGGCGACGACCTTTTCCGATTCCTCGCGCAGGGCATCGAGCACCTCGTCGGGGAAGCGGCGCAGCTCCACACCCTGGCGCTGCAGCTCTTCCAAGGCGAGGGCGTTATTCCACACGTAGTCGTCCATCATTGCCAGGTTGGCAGCCCGCGCAGCCTCGCTGACGATGGCCTGCAGGTGCGGCGGCAGGCTGTCCCAGGCCGTCTCATTGATCAGCACCTCGATCACCGCCTGGGGTTGCTGCCAGCCGGGGTAGTAGTAATAGCGCGCCACCTTGTGCAGGCCGAAGGCCAGATCGTCATAGGGGCTGACCCAGTCGGTGGCGTCGATGGCGCCGGTCTGTAGCGCCGTGAACACCTCTCCGCCGGGCAGAGTCACGGTGGTGGCGCCCAGGCGGCTGAGCACCTCGCCGCCGAGGCCGGGGGTGCGGATCTTCAGTCGGCGCAGGTCTTCAAGGGAATTGACCTCCCGGTTGAACCAGCCGCCCATCTGCATCGTCGAGTTGCCCGCGGCGAGGGGTTTCACGCCGAACGGCGCATAGGCCTCTTCCCACAGCTGTTGGCCGCCGCCCTGGCTCAGCCAAGCGTTCATCTCCAGGGTCGACAGGCCGAACGGCACCGACGTGAAGAACTGCGCCGTCGGGGTCTTGCCCTTCCAGTAATAGGACGCGCCATGGCCCATTTCCGCGGTGTTGCGCGACACCGCATCGAAGACTTCCATCGCTGGCACCAGCTCGCCGGCGGCGTAGGTGCGGATGGTCAGCTGGCCATTGCTCATGGCATTGACCCGCTCGGCAAAGCGTTCGGCCGCGATGCCCAGGCCGGGATGGTTCTTTGGCCACGCGGTGACCATCTTCCAGCGGAAGGTCTCTTGTGGTTCGGCGGTCTGGCCGGTGGGCTGGTCGTCGTTGCAGCCTGCGACTAGGGCGGCCAGCAGGGCGGCGGCGAGGCCAAGGAAGGGACGGCGGTTCATCGGGTTCCCTTGGAATGCTTGGTGGGAAGTGAATCAGCGCGGCGCCAGGCGCCGCGTAGGGTCAGGCGATTTCGAGCTTGGCGTAGCTCAGCATCAGCCATTTGCTGCCCTCGCTTTCGAAATTCACCTGTACGCGCGCATGGGCACCAGCCCCTTCGAAATTGAGGATGGTGCCTTCGCCGAACAGTGCATGACGCACCCGCTGGCCGAGTGAAAACGGGGTTTCCGGCACTGCGGCGCCAGCAAAGCTCGGCCCGCTCTGGGCCGCCCCGCCATAGGGACGGCTGACGGTATTGGACAGCCGGACCTCCTGCAGCAGCGACGGCGGAATCTCACGGACAAAGCGCGACACCTTGTTATAGGTCTCGCTGCCGTAGAGGCGCCGGGTCTCGGCGTAGGTGATCACCAACTGTTGCATGGCGCGGGTAATGCCGACATAGGCCAGGCGGCGCTCCTCTTCAAGGCGGCCGGATTCCTCCAGGCTCATCTTGTGCGGGAACAGGCCTTCCTCCATGCCGACAAGAAATACCAGTGGAAACTCAAGGCCCTTGGCACTGTGCAGGGTCATCAGCTGAACACTGTCCTCATGGTCGCCGGCCTGCTGCTCGCCGGCCTCCAGCGAGGCATGGTCGAGGAAGGCTTCCAGTGTGGTCTGGCCTTCTTCCAGGTCCTCGTACTCGAAGGCGCGTGCGGCGCTGACCAATTCCTCGAGGTTCTCGACCCGTGCCTGGGCCTTCTCGCCCTTTTCGTCGCGGTGGTAGGCCAGCAGGCCCGACTGTTCGATCAGGGTCTGGGTGGCCAGGGACAGGGTCATCTTCTCGACTTTCAGCGCCAGGGTATCGACCAGCTCGACAAAGCCGTTCAGCGCACTGGCGGCGCGGCCGGAAATCACCTTGGTGCCGATCGCCTGATGCAGGGCAGCCCACAGCGAGAGCTCGTTGGCGCGGGCGAAACTGCGCAGGGTTTCCACCGTCTTCTCGCCGATGCCGCGCGCCGGCAGGTTGATCACCCGCTCCAGCGCGGCATCGTTGTGGCGGGTGTGGATCAGGCGCAGGTAGGCCATGGCGTTCTTGATCTCGGCGCGCTCGAAGAAGCGCTGGCCGCCGTAGATACGGTACGGAATGCGCTCCCTGAGCAAGGCCTCTTCCAAGACCCGCGACTGGGCATTGGAGCGGTAGAGAATGGCGATTTCCTGGCGGGCCAGACCTTCCTTTATGCCACGCTGGATGCCCTCGACCACATAGCGCGCCTCGTCGTGCTCGTTATAGGCCGCATACAGGGAGATGGGTTCGCCATCGCAACCGGAGGTCCAGAGTTCCTTGCCGAGGCGGCCCTGGTTGTTGGCGATCAGGGCGTTGGCGGCCTTGAGGATACAGGCGGTGGAGCGGTAGTTCTGCTCCAGGCGGATCGTTTCGGCGTCCGGGAAATCGCTACAGAACTGCTGGATGTTCTCGATCTTCGCTCCGCGCCAGCCGTAGATCGACTGGTCATCGTCGCCCACCACCATCAGGCTGTCGCCGCCCTTGGCGAGCAGCCTCAGCCAGGCGTACTGAACGGCGTTGGTGTCCTGGAATTCGTCCACCAGCAGATGGCGGAAGCGCCGCTGGTAATGCTCGAGCAGGCCGGGCTTGTCGCGCCAGAGGTCCAGTGCGCGCAACAGTAGCTCGGAGAAGTCGATCACCCCGGCGCGGGCGCAGGCGGCTTCATAGGCTTCGTAGATCTTCAACTGGGTGGCGAGAAACAGATCGCCCGCCGGCTGGATGTGTTGCGGCCGCAGGCCCTCGTCCTTCTGCCCGTTGATCCACCACTGCGCCTGGCGCGCCGGCCAGCGCTGCTCGTCAAGGCCCAGCTCGCGGATCACCCGCTTGACCAGCCGCTGTTGGTCGTCGGAGTCGAGGATCTGGAAATTCTGCGCCAGGCCCGCCTCCTGCCAGTGGGCACGCAGCAAGCGATGCGCCAGACCATGGAAGGTACCGACCCACATACCCTGTGGGTTGATGCCCAGCAGATGCTCGATGCGGTGGCGCATCTCGTGCGCGGCCTTGTTGGTGAAGGTCACCGACAGGATCGAGTGCGGCGAGGCGTGCTCGACCTGGATCAGCCAGGCGATGCGGTGCACCAGCACCCGGGTCTTGCCCGAGCCGGCACCTGCCAGCACCAGTTGCTGGCCAAGGGGCGCGGCCACAGCCTGGCGCTGGGCATCGTTGAGGGCGTTGAGCAGGAGGGAGAGATCGTCTTCAGTCATCTGCGCATTCTATCAGGGCACCAGCGCCGATGGCGCGGCCGTCCGCCGCCGGCCGAAGAGCGGCAGGCAATCCCACCGGAGAGGTCGCTGCGGTGACATCGGGCTTCGCTGGGGGGCGTCGCGGCGGGGCGGGGCCGGCGTATCATGCGGCGCATCCCTGCCGGGCAGTCTTCTCTCGGAACATTCAGAGCTACCCATGCCGCCAGTCTGGAAATCCTTTCGCGCGCTGTACCTCGCTACCCTGCTGATGCTGCTCGGCTCGGGTCTGCTCAATACTTACCTGGCGCTGCGGTTGTCGGCCACGGTGGACGGCTTGTGGGTGGGTGCGCTGATGGCGGCCAATTATCTCGGCCTGGTGCTTGGCGGCAAGGTCGGTCATCGGCTTATCGGCCGGGTCGGGCACATCCGCGGTTATGTCGCCTGTGCCGGGGTGGTCACCGCGGCGGTACTCGGCCACGGACTGATCGACTGGCTGCCTGCCTGGTTGCTGCTGCGCATGCTGATCGGCCTGAGCATGATGTGCCAGTACATGGTCATCGAGAGCTGGCTCAACGAGCAGGCCGAGGCCAGCCAGCGCGGCCTGGTATTCAGCGGCTACATGGCTTCCTCTTACCTGGGCCTGATCCTCGGCCAGCTGGTGCTGGTGGTCTACCCGACCCTCGGCCCTGAGCTGCTGATGCTGGTCGCGCTGTGCTTTTCCCTGTGCCTGGTGCCAGTGGCGCTGACCGGCAAGCTGCACCCGGCGCCCCTGCACCCGGCGCCGCTGGAGCCGCGTTTCTTCATGGAGCGGGTGCCTCAGTCGCTGACCACCACCCTCGCCTCGGGGCTGATCGTCGGCGCCTTCTACGGCCTGGCGCCGCTGTATGCCACCCGCGTGGGCCTGGCAACCGAGCAGGTGGGGCTGTTCATGGGCGGCTGCATCCTGGCCGGCCTGCTGGTGCAATGGCCGCTGGGCTGGCTGTCCGATCGCAGCGACCGGGCGGTGTTGATCCGCGGTTGCGCCTTGCTGTTGACACTCACGGCGCTGCCGCTGGCACTGGTGCCGGACCTGCCGCTGGCGGCGCTGATGCCGCTGGCCTTCGTGGTCAGCCTGTTGCAGTTCAGCCTCTATCCACTGGCGGTGGCCTTCTCCAACGATCATGTCGAAGCGGAGCGGCGGGTGTCGCTGACCGCGATGCTGCTGGTCACCTTCGGGGTGGGTGCCAGTGTCGGTCCGCTGCTGGTCGGTGTGCTGATGAAGTATTACGGTCCGAACATGCTCTATGCATTCTTCTGTGCCTGCGGGCTGTTGCTGCTCTGGCGCGTGCGCCCGGGAGCGGTGACCAATCTGCATCAGGTCGAGGACGCGCCCCTGAATCACGTGGCGCTACCCGACAGCACGGCCGGATCGCCGCTCAGTGCCGCCCTCGATCCGCGCGTCGACGAGCAGGTGGTGCAGGACCAGATGCAGGACTTGGAACCATCCGGGCCTGAAGGGATGAGCGCTGCAGAGGACGCAGAGGACGCAGAGACCCGGCCTGGCTAGGCCTTGGCCGGCAAGAAGCCGGAGCGGGCAGGACGCCCGCGCCGGTGGAAGGTCAGCTTCCGTTGAGACGGAATCCCACCTTCATCCCCACCTGAAAGTGCCCTACCTTGCCATCCTCGATGTGCCCGCGGATCTCGCTCACCTCGAACCACTCGAGGTTGTGCAGGCTCTGTGCGGCCTGGGCGATGCCGTTCTGAATCGCTTCGTCGACGCTGTTGCGCGACGAGCCGACAATCTCGACCTTCTTGTAGGTGTGGTGATCGGACATGGGTTTTCCTCCTCGGATGAATCGCATGGCGTGTTCATTAGGGCCGGAAAACCTGTCGGGAAGTTCAGCCGACCCGGGCAACGAGTCGGCGTAGAGGTCGAGAGGTAAAGGTAGGCTCAGGCTGCGGCGATCACGTCACCGTGGTTGTGCGGCTCGATAAGGGCCTTGTGCAGTGCCGCGACTGCTGCCTGGTAGTCGTCCTCGTTGACCACCAGCTGCATCTCGACCTGCCGGATCGACTGGTGCACCGCCTGGATGTTGATCCCGGCCTCGGCGAGTGCCGCCACGGTGCGCGCGAGGATGCCCTTGACCTTGAGGTCCGAGCCGATGGCGGACACGATCGCCACGTTATGCACGGTCACCTCGGCGGCCGGGTAGCGTTCCTCGATCAGCCGCGCCGCGCGATTGATCAGCTTGCGCGAGCCGCAGGCGTACCAGGTGATGCTGTTGGCGTCGGAGTCCTTGTTGATCACGTAGAGCTTCAGCTGACGCAGCAGGCCCGAGATTTCCATGTCGTGGCTCGGGTCGCCGAGCATCTCCTGGTCGAACACCTCGATGCCGAAGACATCACGGCGACCGGCAATGATCTCCACGCAGGGCTTCTCGCTCTGGTAGCCCTGGCTGATCAGGGTGCCGTCGTGCTCCGGCTCGAAGGCGTTCTTGATCCGCAGCTCCACGCCAGCGCGGCGCAGGGTCCGGGCGGCGCGAGGATGGATGGCTTCCATGCCGAGGTTCGACAGCTGGTCGGCGACGTCGTAATTGGTACGGCCGATGGGCACCACCTTGTCCGCCCCGACCAGGTTCGGGTCGGCGCTGGAGAGGTGGAATTCCTTGTGGATGATCGCTTCACGCGCACCGGTGGCGGCGGCGATCTGGGCAAAGGTGATCTCGCTGTAGCCGCGGTCGAAGGTGTTCATCAACCCTTCGCTGCAATGGGCGTAGCCCGGCGCGACGATCAGCTCGCGCTCGAAGTCGGCCCCGGCGAAGCTGTCGCGGATCATGTCTTCGAAGGGCAAGGGCTCGTCGCGGTGCCAGCCGGTGAGGTCCACCAGGCGCGCGGCGACGCCACGCTGCTTCAGCGCCAGCACGGTGTTGAAGGCGCTGTGCGCTTCGCCGAGGGAAGCGAGCATCTCGCGCACCTTCATCAGGTGCTCGCTGAGCTGGAAGTGGCCGTAGGCACAGAGGCGCTTGAGGCTGTGCATGCAATCGCCGGCATCATCGATGCGCTTGTTGATGAAGGCGTTGGCCTGCTGGCGCTCGAACCCCTCGAACAGCTCGGCGTTCTTCTCGAGCATCTGCTGGCGCACGCCGTCGAGTGCGGCAAGCCAGGCATCGCCGCCGCTGGCATCGGCAAAGCGCTGGTAGACACCCGGTTCGCCGGTCTTCTTGTGTTCGAGCAGCAGGTTGGTCATGCCGGCATAGGCCGAGACGACAAACACCCGCTGATAGAGCGAGTCGTCCTGGCGTGGGCCGAGGAATATATTGTCGAGTACTTCCTGAAAGCGGCTCATGGAGGTGCCGCCGATCTTTTCTACGGTATGCATGGGGTCCTGTCCGGAAGATTCGGCCGGCAGCGCCCGGCCAACGGGCCCGCCTGCGCGGGCCGGAGGATTTCACAGATAGTGCTGTGGCTGGATGTCCAGCGGGGTGAAATCCGTGCGCTCGGCGACAAAGGCCGGGCGCGGGGGTTGCTCGCAAAAGGGTGCCTGGAGCCTATTGTCCATGTGGTTGTAGACAAAGAACAGATTGCTGCGCGCCGCTGGGGTGATATTTCCGTTCGATCCGTGCAGCACATTGCAGTCGAAGAACACCACGCTGCCCGCCGGGCCGGTGGCCACGTCAATGCCATGGCGTGCGACCAGGTCGGTGAGGCTGGCGTTGTCCGGTACGCCGAACTCCTGCTTGCGCAGGGATTTCTCGTAATGGTTCTCCGGCGTGGCGCCCACGCAGCGGATGTACTGCTTGTGGGAGCCAGGCACCAGCATCAACGGGCCGTTCCAGGTTTCGTTGTCGGTCAGCAGGATTGAGCAGGACAGGCAGCGCATACGCGGCATGCCGTCTTCCACATGCCAGGTCTCGAAGTCCGAGTGCCAGTAGAACTCGCGGCCGGTGAAGCCTGGCTTGAAGTTCATCCGCGACTGGTGGATGTAGAGGTCGCCGCCGAGGATGAAGCGGGCGATGCCGGCGGTGCGCTGGTCCCGGGCGACCCGGGCGAACAGCGGGTTGTCCTTGTGGATCTCGAACACCGAGCGTACCGCGCCGCTGTCGGGCTCCAGGATCGACTTGGGCGATTCGGCGACCGCCGGGTCGGCGAGGATGCGCTCCATCTCGGCGCGAAACACCGCGACTTCCTCGGCGCTGAACAGGCTGGGCACCACCAGGTAGCCGTCGCGCTCGAAGCGCTCGATCCGGGACGCGGCGATCGGCGCATTCTCCAGGTCGGTGCGGTGCACCACCGGGTCGATGCGCGCCTGCCGGGAGGGCTGGTCCTGCTGGCGGGAGGGATACAGGTCGGGTTGCATGGCGGGCATGCTGGCCTCCTTGTGGATCGGGCCGAGCGAGGCGGCCCGGAGGTGGTGTCGGGTCAGGCGCAGGGTGAAGGACGGCGAAGCCTTTTCCGCCGCCACCGGCTCAGATGGCCTCGGCTTCCAGCGGGTAGACGCCGTTCTCGTCGTGGACTTCCTTGCCGTTCAACGGCGGGTTGAACACACAGGCCATCTTCATCTCGGTGAAGCCACGCAAGAGGTGCTCGTCGTGCTTGTCGAGGATGTACAGGGTGCCGGGCGCGATGGGATAGACCTTGCCGTCGGCCAGGGTCTCGATCTCGCCTTCGCCGCTGATGCAGTACACCGATTCCAGGTGGTTCTGATACCAGATGCGGGTCTCGGTCTTGGCGTAGATGGTGGTGATGTGGAACGAGAAGCCCATGTTGTCGTCCTTGAGCAGCATGCGGGTGCTGTCCCAGGTCTCGGTGACGACCTTGCGGCCCGACTGCTCGGCTTCTGCCAGGGTGCGTACGATCACGTCTGTTTCTCCTGAAAAGGGGCGGCTCAGCCGGCCGCCTGGGTCACGGTGCTGCCTTTCATGGCGGCGGCGAAAGCCTGGTCGAGGATGTCCATGGCGCGGTCGATCTGCTCGTCGCTGATCACCAGCGGGCAGAGGCACTTGACCACTTCGCTGTGGGCGCCGCTGGTCTCGATCACCAGGCCCTTGTCGAAGGCGTGGCTGCAGACGGTTTCGGCGATCTCGCCATCGGGACAGGAGATGCCGATCATCATTCCGCGACCCTTGACGAATAGCGAGTCCGGGCCGTGACGGCGGACGATGCGCTGCATGCGCTCGGCAATGCGCTGGCCCTTGGCGCCCACGCTGGCGGCAAAGCTGTCGTCCTTCCAGAAGTGTTCGACCGCCGCGGCGGCAGTGACGAAGGCGTGGTTGTTGCCGCGAAAGGTGCCGTTGTGCTCGCCTGGCTTCCACTGGTCCAGCTCGCCCTTGAGCAGCAGCATGGCGAAGGGCAGGCCGTAGCCGGAGAGGGACTTGGACAGGGTGACCATGTCCGGCCTGATGCCCATTTCCTCGAAGCTGAAGAAGCTGCCGGTACGGCCGCAGCCGGCCTGGATGTCGTCGACGATCAGCAGCATCCCGTGCTTGCGGCAGAGCTTTTCCAGCTTGCGCATCCAGTCGGCGGAGGCCACGTTCAGGCCGCCTTCGCCCTGAACCACCTCGACGAGCACTGCCGCCGGCTTGTCGATGCCGCTGGACGGGTCGCTGAGCAGCTTGTCGATCATCGCGATGGTGCTCGCCTTGTCACCGAAGTAGTTGGCGTAGGGCATGCGATTGACGCCGCCCAGGGCCACGCCGGCACCGCCGCGGTGGTGCCCGTTGCCGGTGGCCGCCAGGGCGCCCAGGCTGCAACCGTGGAAGCCGTTGGTGAAGCTGATGATGGTCTCGCGGCCGGTGACCTTGCGTGCCAGCTTCATCGCCGCTTCCACGGCGTTGGTGCCGGTGGGGCCGGTGAACTGCATGAGGTAGCTGCCCATGCCGCGCGGCTCGAGGATCAGCCGGTTGAAGGTCTCGAGAAAACGCTCCTTGGCCTCGGTGTACATGTCCAGGCCATGGGTAACGCCGTCGCTGGCGATATAGTCCAGCAGCGCCTGCTTCAGCACCGGGTGGTTGTGCCCGTAGTTCAGGGTGCCGGCCCCGGCGAGAAAATCGATGTAGCGCTTGCCCTCGCGATCCACCAGCTCGGCGCCGCGCGCCTGGGTGAACACGACAGGGAAGGATCGGCAGTAGCTGCGAACGGCGGATTCGTTCAGTTCAAAGATGTTCATGCGGTCTCCTGGAGTTCTTGATCTTCTTGGAGCTCTTCTAGGGTCTGTTGCCGTTTCGTCGCGAGCCGCGTTGCAGCGTCAAATGGCGCCAGGTCGGGCGGCGTTCCGCAGGCGCGGACGCAGGTAATGGTCGCTCCCTTGCCAAGTCCCGCAACGCCGCATGGCGCCATTTGCCGCGCAACCCAAAGGGCCGGGCCTGTTTTTGCGCGATGCGGCGTTACTCGTCGCTTATTTGGAATGACCAAACTTCGCTCCTCGTGCCTTGCCTCGCGCAAAAACAGGCTCCGGCGCGGCCGCGAACGAAATGGCAACAGACCCTAGTGAGGCTTTGGAGAAGGGGCCAGCGCGGTAGAGGACTTCGTCCTCGTGTTCGCCAGCGAAATGCGCCTCGCGCGAGAACAGCACACGGGTGTCGGCAGTGACCCCGAGCCGCGCAAAGGCCTTGCGGAACAGCGCCTGGGAGGCGCTGTTGTCCGGTGAGATGGTGGTTTCCATGTAACGCACGCCGTGTTCGGCAGCGGCCCGGGCGGTCAGCGCAAGCAGCATGCGCAGGGCCAGGCCCTGGCCGCGCATCGAGCTATCCACCGCGACCTGCCAGACGAACAGGGTGTCCGGGCGGGACGGCGGCCGGTAGCCGGAGATGAAGCCGACCAATTGACCCTTGGCATTCTCGGCGGCGATGCCGGTATCGGCGAAGTCGGAGCACTGGAGCAGATTGCAGTACGCCGAGTTGACATCCAGTGGCTTGCAGCGGGCCACCAGCTGGTGAAGCGGATATCCGTCGCCGTCGGTTGGGCGACGGAGGGTGACGGGTAAGGAAGTCAAAACATTACCTGTTGTTTGCAGTGATCTTTTTCAGGTTAAACATATTGGGCGCCTGATCACAACCCGCAGGACTTATACGATCTCGGATATATCGGCCATGCATGATTCTTAATATCCACGATTCAACGAGGCAATTACTTATCAGGCCGGACATGCGAATTAACCAAGACGTAGAGATGTTCCAGAAGTTTCACCAGTCTCGGCTGAGTGTCCTTTCTATTGGCTAGAGCTCGCGTTTGTAAGACCTTCGGAGGTATCGATGGGCTTCTGGAAGTGCGCTGGATCAGGGTTCTGAACAGGCTCTTGTCTTACGATGGCACATGCCCTCAAAGCCAGGGAAAATAGAAACAGGGATTCATGCAGCCCAGTAAAATTTACTTGCTAGTTATTGAAATATGAAGAAACAGAGTAATTTGTTATATCTGCCTGCGAGCTTTTACTCAGCGGCGCGCATGTCTGAATCAACGCGTGATGATTGTCGCCGAAGCGTGGCTCCTCAGCCGACCGGTATCAAGCCCTGACGACTGCGGCCGATGCAGGGGCTTGGTATCCTTGCCCATCCCTGATAGAGCCCCCCATGTTGCGCAGTCAAGAAATCCGTCCCGTGCTGGAAGAAGGCATCGATCGAAAGGTCATGATGCAGTTGCGGGAGCGTTTTCTCGAGGTCAACCGGGGCCGGCTGGCTCGCTGCCTGGAAGCCATGTCCAGCCGCCAGCAGCGGGTGCTCCGTCTGCTACCACTGTTGTTTCACGTCAACCATCCGCTGTTTCCCGGTTACGTTTCCGCCGCCACGCCGGCAGGCTTGCATGGGTTCGAACCCGAAGCGGAGCTGTTGGCCGAGGCGCAGACGCTGTGCCGGTCGTTCGCCTACAAGGAAAACCGTACCCGCAGCGGCCGCAATATCGGGCCGTCGCGGATCCATGGCCTGTTTCTCATGGGCAGCCTGGGCTCCCTGGCCCATGCCGAGAACAGTGATCTGGATGTCTGGGTGTGTCACGACTCCGGGCTGAGCCCTGCCTCGCTATGCGAGCTGGAGCGCAAGTGCGAGCTGATCAGCGCTTGGGCGGCAGAGCAGGGGACCGAAGCGCATTTTTTTGTCATCGATCCTGCGCGCTTCGGTCGCGGCGAAGACGATGTGCCGCTGAGCGCCGAACATTGCGGCAGCAGCCAGCATTATCTGTTGCTTGACGAGTTCTACCGTTCGGCGATCTGGCTGGGGGGCCGGGTGCTGACCTGGTGGTTGGTCCCTCCCTATGAAGAGCACCGCTACGAGGATTACGTACGGATCCTGCTGGAGCGTCGCTTCATCCGTGCCGAGGAATTGCTCGACCTCGGTCATCTCGGGCGGATTCCGCCAGCCGAGTTTCTCGGCGCCGGACTCTGGCAGCTGTACAAGGGCATCGCCTCGCCCTACAAGGCCTTGCTCAAGCTGTTGTTGACCGAAGTCTACGCGAGCCAGCATCCCCGGGTGGACTGCCTGGGCCTGCGCTTCAAGCAGGCGGTCTACCAGAACAGGCTCGAGCTGGATGCGCTCGACCCCTACTTGCAGGTCTATCGACTGATCGAGGAATACCTGCGTGGACGAGCCGAGCCCGAACGCCTCGAGCTGGTCCGCCGCGCGCTCTACTTCAAGGTCGACAAACCGCTCAGCCGACCACCGAGCGGAGCCCAGAAAAGCTGGCAGCGGGTGCTCTTCGAGCAGTTGGCCGGGGAGTGGGGCTGGGACGAGGCTCAACTGGTACGGCTCGATCGCCGCAGCGGCTGGAAGGTCGCCGAGGTGAGCCGCGAGCGCCGCGCGCTGGTGAGTGAACTGACCTACAGTTTCCGCTTCTTGTCCCAGTTCGCGCGCCAGCAGCAGGTGGCCAGCTCGCTGGGGCGGCGTGATCTGGCGATCATCGGGCGCAAGCTCTACGCGGCCTTCGAACGTAAGCCGGGCAAGGTGGAGCTGGTCAATCCGGGCATCTCCCCGGACATGGCCGAGGAGGCGCTGACCCTGGTGTGTCACACCGAGGCCGGCGGTGAGCGCCTGTGGAGCCTGTATCGCGGTAGCCTGTCGCTCAGGCAGTGCGAGGATTTCGCGCCGCTCAAGCGCGGCCGCGAGCCCGTTGCGCTATTGGCCTGGTGTCACCGCAACGGGCTGATCGACAGCGGTACCCGCCTGTCGCTGCATCCGGGCGACAGCGCGCTCAGTGAGGGCGAAGTTGCCGGCCTGCTCGGCAGCCTGCGGCAGGTGTTGCCCCTGCCGCTACCAAGGGTGCCGGACGAGGCCTGGTTGCTGCCGGCGACACCACAGCGGATCCTGCTGCTGGCCAACGCCGGGCTGGATCCTGCTGAGCTACCGGGCGCCGACAGCCTGACCGAGAACCCTGCTGCTGCGGAGAATCGTGTATCGACGCTTGACCAGGTGACGCTCAACAGCTGGAACGAGCTCCTGGTCCTCCGTTACGAAGGGGCTCAGGCGCTGGCGGACTGCCTGCTCGATTACCTGCGAGACGAGCGGCCGGCGCCGGTGCTGCGGGCCGCCTGCCACTGCCGCCATCGTGATCCGAGGGTCCCGAGGCGGCTCGAAGCGCTGTTCGGTGCGCTGCGCGAACAGCTCCAGAGCCAGCCTGGCAGTCGGTACCTGATCAACCTGGGCGGTCGTTTCCAGTTGTTCGACCTGACACCGGGGCAGCTCGGCCAGCATGAGCTGGCCGACCGCCAGGCGCTGGTGGAGCACCTCGGCCAGCTCCGGCATGTCTGGAGCCCGCTGCGGCTGGACGATCAGGCGCTGCCGGCAGGCGACGAGCTGCGACTGATCCTGACGCAGGGCAAGCCTGGGCGGCTGCAGCTGTTCTATCGCGTCGAGGACGAAGAGGCGGAGCTGACGGTGCTCGACGAGCGCAACACGCTGTGGCGGCAGCGGCAGGCGTTTCGTGACGTTCAGACCCTGCTCACACCGCTCTGGCGGTTTCTCCAGGCCGTACTGTTTCGTCGCGCGGCGCACCTGCCGCTGCAGCGTGGGGCGGAACTCGAGATCAGTCTGCATGAGCTGGTCGCCAGCGGAAGCGGCGGCGCCCTGCGACTGGAGTCGCGGCAGCCGCCACGCAGCGGTCCGGAGGATGCCTTCTATGAAGTGCAGGCGATCATCGAGCCGGGTGACGGGGACCGGTCGCAGGTCACGCTCTATTGCAACGGGCGCGAGTTTTCCAGTCTCGAATACGGCGATGCGCTGTACAGCGAGGTGGCCCGCGACATCCTCGGGCGACGCCGGCACGCTGAACGCTATCCCTGCTACCTCACCGACCTGTCGGCGGGCGAGGCGCCCCACACGGTACAGTCGCTACGCCACAAGGTGCGGCTGGAGGTCGCCTTGAACCAGGCCCTGGCACGGCTCTACTGAGCGCCGTCGGCTTCGGGCTGGTATTCGACCTCAAGCAGGGTAAGGCGCAGCAGTTTCCCGCCCGGTGTCGGCCAGTCTATGTGCTGGCCGACGCTCAGCCCCAGCAGTGCCGTACCGACCGGCGCCAGTACCGAGACGGTGCCTTCCTGGCGAGCGTCCTGAGGCATGACGAGTGTCAGGTGATAATCCTTGCCGGTGGTCTCCTCGCGGCAGTGCACGCGGGAATTGAGGCTCACCACGCCCGGCGGCAGGGCGCTGCGCTCAACCACCTGGGCCCGGGCCATCTCCTGCTCCAGGGCTTCGGCAGCCGGGCCGTAGCTACTCATGTCGTCCAGCAGGCGCTCGAGGCGCTGGACATCATTGGCGGTCAGGGTAATCGGTGGCGTACTGCTCATGGCTGCCAGGGGCCTCCTGTGCGGGCGGGTAAAAAAGCAAAACCCCGCCCAGACCCATCGGGAGAAGCCGCCAGCGGCGGGCGGCTTCGAACGGGGGGAGGCGGGGTTTTCGTGAAGTCCTTTGACCCTAACACAGTAGAGGCGGGACGCAAGGGGCTTACATGTCCTCGAATTCCAGCGCTTCGCCGCCCTGTTCGCGGCAGGCGCGGGTGAGCATTTCGCCAAGCGTCTCGTCGGTGGCCTCGCAGAGCCAGCAGCCGTTCTCGTCGTTGTAGTCGAAGTGGAAACCCCCGGCCCGGGCCGCCAGCCAGAGCTGACGCAGAGCGGGTTGGCGGCTGATGATGAGCTGGCTGCCAGTGTCGAACTCGATGGTCAGTACCCCGGCGGAATTCTCCAGGTCGACGTCCAGGTCGCTATCGTCGAAGACGTCCTCGATCGCTTGCTGGGTGCTGTCGACAAGATCATGGAAGCGGGCTTCGCTCAGGGGCATGGGTAATTCCTTGTTGCATTTGAACCGGGCTTGAGGAACGGCAGCTTAGCATCGGCGTGCGGCCGCGGCAGCCCAGCGTGACCGTCGGAGGCTGCATAGGCAAGCTACCGGGTGCCCGGTATACTCCGGCGATTCGATTTCCCAAGAGATTCGCACCCATGAAGCGTCTTCTGCTTCCCCTCCTCGCGCTCGCCCTGCTCGCTGGCTGCGGCCAGAAAGGCCCGCTTTACCATCCCGACAGCGAAGCCGCGCAAGAGCGCTCCAGAGACCGTTTCGAGTTCTGAGGAGAACCCATGGAAGCCTTCAACTACCGCGACGGGCAGCTGTTCGCGGAGGGCGTGGCGCTGTCCGCCATCGCCGAGCGTTTCGGTACCCCGACCTACGTCTATTCGCGTGCCCATATCCAGGCCTGCTACCGCGCCTACGCCGACGCCCTGGCGGGCATGCCGCATCTGGTCTGTTTTGCGGTCAAGGCCAACTCCAACCTCGGCGTGTTGAACCTGCTGGCCCGCCTGGGTGCGGGCTTCGACATCGTCTCCCGTGGTGAGCTGGAGCGGGTCCTGGCAGCGGGTGGAAAGGCCGAGCGCATCGTCTTCTCCGGCGTCGGCAAGACCCGCGATGACATGCGCCGAGCGCTCGAGGTCGGTGTGCACTGCTTCAATGTCGAGTCCATCGAAGAGCTCGAGCGCCTGCAGCAGGTGGCTGCCGAGCTTGGCGCCAGGGCGCCGGTGTCGCTGCGGGTGAACCCGGACGTGGATGCCGGCACCCACCCCTACATCTCCACCGGGCTGAAGGAAAACAAGTTCGGCATCGCCATCGCCGAGGCCGAGGCGGCCTACGGACGTGCGGCCGAACTGCCGAACCTGGAAGTGATCGGCGTCGATTGCCACATCGGCTCGCAGCTCACCAGCATGGCGCCTTTTCTCGACGCGCTGGATCGACTGCTGGGCCTGATCGATCGGCTGGCCGAGCGTGGCATCGGCATCCGTCACCTGGACCTGGGCGGCGGACTCGGGGTGCGCTACCGCGACGAGCAGCCGCCGCAGCCGGGCGATTACATCCGCGCTGTGCGCGAACGCCTGGCCGGCCGCGAACTGGGCCTGGTGTTCGAGCCGGGCCGCTCCATCGTCGCCAACGCCGGGGTGCTGCTGACAAAGGTGGAATACCTCAAGCACACCGAACACAAGGATTTCGCCATCGTCGACGCGGCGATGAACGACCTCATCCGCCCGGCGCTCTACGATGCCTGGATGGACGTGGTGGCGGTACAGCCTCGCACCGGCGAGCCTCGCTGTTACGACCTGGTGGGTCCGATCTGCGAAACCGGCGACTTTCTCGGCAAGGATCGTGAACTGGTCCTCGCCGAGGGCGACCTGCTGGCGGTGCGTTCGGCCGGCGCCTATGGTTTCGTCATGAGCAGCAACTACAACACCCGCGGCCGTGCAGCCGAGGTGCTGGTCGATGGCGCTGCCACCTTCGAGGTACGGCGCCGCGAAACGCTCGAGGAACTGTACGCCGGCGAAAGCCTGTTGCCGGAGTAAGCCGATGCTTTTGCGTTTCACCAAGATGCATGGCCTCGGCAACGACTTCATGGTCATCGACCTGGTCAGCCAGCATGCGCACATCCAGCCCAAGCACGCCAAGCAGTGGGGCGACCGGCACACCGGGGTGGGCTTCGACCAGTTGTTGATCGTAGAGCCGCCACTCAACCCGGACGTGGACTTTCGCTACCGGATCTTCAATGCCGACGGCTCCGAGGTGGAGCAGTGCGGCAACGGCGCGCGCTGTTTTGCCCGCTTCGTCATCGACAAGCGGTTGACCACCAAGCGTGTGGTGCGGGTCGAGACCAAGGGTGGAGTGATCGAACTGGAGCTGCGCCAGGATGGCCAGGTCCGCGTCGACATGGGGCCACCACGCCTGGTGCCGGCCGACATTCCTTTCGATGCTGCCGAAGAGGCCTTGAGCTATCCCTTGCAAGTCGATGGCCAGACCGTCGAACTCGCCGCGGTGTCCATGGGCAATCCCCATGCGGTGATCCGGGTGGACGACGTCGACACGGCCGCGGTGCATGAGCTGGGGCCACAGATCGAGACACATCCGCGTTTTCCCCGGCGGGTCAACGTCGGCTTCCTGCAGGTGCTCGATCGGCAGCGCGCCCGGCTGCGGGTCTGGGAGCGCGGCGCCGGGGAAACCCAGGCCTGCGGGACCGGCGCCTGCGCCGCGGCGGTGGCGGCGATCCGTCAGGGCTGGATGGATTCGCCCTTGCAGATCGAACTGCCTGGCGGCCGTCTGTCCATCGAATGGGCAGGTACCGGCCACCCCGTTATGATGATTGGTCCCGCCGTTCGCGTTTTCGAAGGACAGGTCCGTCTATGAGCGAGAAAACCAAGGCATTGCTCGACGCCGAGAGCGTCGCCGCCTGGCTGGAACAGCACCCGCGGTTCTTCATGGAGCGGGACGAGCTGCTGACCACCCTGCAGATTCCCCACGGCCCCAACGGCGCGGTGTCCCTGGTGGAGCGCCAGATCAGCCTGTTGCGCGAGCGCAACAACGAGATGCGCGGGCGCCTTGCGCACCTGATGGACGTGGCCCGGGACAATGACCGGCTGTTCGACAAGACCCGCCGGCTGATCCTCGATGTGCTGGAGGCCTCGAATCTCGAAGAGGTCGTCGGCGCTGTCGACGACAGCCTGCGCCATCGCTTCCAGGTGCCCTATGTCAGCCTGATCCTGTTCAGCGACACGCCGCTGCCGGTTGGACGCAGCGTGACCCTCGCCGAGGCGCAGAAAGCCCTGGGTGGGCTGCTCTCCGGCGACAAGAGCGCCTGTGGCACTCTGCGTCCGCAGGAATTGTCGTTCCTCTTCGGTGAGGACGACGGCCAGATCGGCTCGGCGGCGGTGGCCAGCATTGGTAACCAGGGTATGCTCGCCGTCGGCAGCCCTGATCCGCAGCACTACAAGAGCACCCTGGGCACCCTGTTTCTGACGCACATCACCGAAGTGCTGTCGCGAGTATTGCCGCGTTTCAATGCGCCTCTGCGCTCGGTGAGGTAAGAGGCAGTCGAAAGGCCGCAAGCCACAAGCTTAAGGTGGAAGCGAAAAGCTTCACGGTGCCAGACCGGACCTCATTCTGGCTTGCGGCTCGATCCTGGGAATACGCCCCTATGCAATCCGAACTGGACGCCTACCTCGATCACCTGCGCTGCGAGCGGCAGGTATCGGCGCATACCCTGGACGGCTACCGCCGCGATCTGGAGCGGCTGCTGGAGCATTGCCGCGTCCAGGGCGTGACCCGCTGGGATGCGCTGAACCAGGCGCAATTGCGCCTGCTGGTGGCAGGGTTGCACGGCAAGGGGCAATCGAGCCGCAGCCTGGCGCGGCTGCTGTCGGCGGTACGGGGCTTCTACCGCTACCTCGCCGATCAGGGGCTGTGCCGGCATGACCCGGCGGCGGGGTTGTGCCCGCCCAGGGGCGAGCGGCGGTTGCCCAGAGCGCTGGATGCCGATCGCGCCATGCAGCTGCTCGAAGGCGGCGTGGAGGATGATTTCATCGCCCGCCGCGATCAGGCGATTCTCGAGCTTTTCTATTCCTCGGGTCTGCGGCTCTCCGAGCTCGTCGGGCTGGACCTGGAGCGACTCGATCTCGCCGAGGGGCTGGTGGAGGTGCGGGGCAAGGGCGGCAAGGCACGGGTGCTGCCAGTCGGGCGCCAGGCCCGCGAGGCGCTGACGGCCTGGCTGCCGCTGCGCGCCCTGGTGGCGCCGGCGCAGGGCCCGCTGTTCGTCTCGCGCCAGGGCCGGCGGCTGGGCGCACGGGCGGTGCAGTTGCGGGTCCGTGCGGCCGGCGCCCGGGAGCTAGGCGCCAAGCTGCATCCTCACATGCTGCGCCACAGTTTCGCCAGTCACCTGCTGGAGTCGTCCCAGGACCTGCGCGCGGTCCAGGAGCTGCTGGGCCATGCCGACATCGGCACCACGCAGATCTACACCCATCTCGACTTCCAGCACTTGGCCAAGGTCTACGACCAGGCCCATCCACGGGCCAGACGCAAACCCGACCGCTGAGGTCGGACGACGGCTCGAAATCGCCCCGTACCGCGGCGTACACTGCAGGTCCACGCCTACACGGGGCTTTCATGAGCATTCGGCTGATCACCTTCGACCTGGACGACACCTTCTGGGATACCGCGCCGGTCATCGACGCTGCCGAGGCCGCGCTGCGCACCTGGCTGGCGCGCCACGCCCCACTGCTGGGCGACTTTCCCATCGAGACGCTGGCGGCGATCCGCCAGCGTCTGATCGCCACTGAGCCGGCCTTGCGACATCGCATCGGAGAGCTGCGCCGGCGAATCCTGCAACGGGCCCTGGACGAGGCGGGCTACGCTCCGCTAGAAGCAGCGCAACTGGCCGAGCAGGCTTTCACGGTGTTTCTCGACGCGCGCCACGCGATCGAAGTCTTTCCCGAGGTGCAGCCGACTCTGGAGGTGCTCGCCAACCATTACCTGCTGGGGGTGCTGACCAACGGGAACGCGGATGTGCGACGGCTCGGACTGGCCGACTATTTCCACTTTACCCTCTGCGCCGAGGAACTCGGCATCGGCAAACCCGATCCGCACCCCTTCGAGGAAGCCCTGCGGCGTGCCGGGGTAGCGGCTGCCGAGGCGGTGCACGTGGGTGACCATCCGCTGGACGATATCGGAGGCGCGCGCGGCGCCGGGATGCGGGCGGTGTGGTTCAACCCCCAGGCCAGGCCTTGGATCGGCGATGAACATCCGGACGCGGAGATCCGCAGCCTGCGAGAGATCCCCGGGCTGCTGACGAGGTGGCGCTAGAACTGGGTCTGGACGGTCCTGCGTGTACGGCCCCCGTGGTAGATCATCGGGAGCCGTACAGCGAGCCGGGCGATCTCCGGATGATCCCGGAGACAGGCCGATCGATCAGATGGGGCGGCTGCCGTACTTGCTGTCCGGCTTTTTCGGCGGATCGGACACCACGTTCGGCTCGATCTCCTGAACCTGGCCCCCGCGGGCAAGGAATTCGGCCATGGCCCGCTCGAGTTCGTCACGCTCGCGGCGTTTGGCTTCGAGGCTCGGCAGCTCCTCGACCTCCACGGCCTTGGCTTTTTTCTTTGGCGTGGTGCGCTCGGCGGAGTCCTGTTCCTCCTCGCTGTCCTCGGCCTCTTCCGGTGCGGCGTTCAGCTCCTCGCCGTCATCCTCCTCGGTCACTTCCAGATCGTCCTGTTCCAGTTCTTCGTCGCTCATGTTCCACCTCAACGGCTTGAACGCAGGTTGCTAGGGTGGTGCAGCCCAAGGCGCACCGGATAAAACATCAATCGGCTCCGTGCAGGGTCGCCAGAATCCGTCTGGCGCCTCCGCGATCGCGATGCTCGCCGAGATAGACGCCTTGCCAGGTGCCGATGGCCAGCCGGCCTTCACGCACTGGCAGGGTCAGCTCGGTGCCCAGCAGACTCGCCTTGAAATGCGCGGGCAGGTCGTCAGGGCCTTCATAGTCATGTTCATAACCCGCTTCACCGCGGGGGACCAGGCGATCGAAGAATCGCTCGAAATCGCGGCGGACCGAGGGGTCGGCGTTCTCGTTGAGCGTCAGCGACGCCGACGTGTGCTGTAACAGCAGGTGTAACAGACCCACCTTGCAGAGCGACAGTTCCGGCAGCTCCGCCAGCACCTCGTCGGTGATCAGGTGAAAGCCCCGTGGAAGAGGTCCGAGCTCGATGAACCGCTGCTGCCACATGCATCGCCTCCCGTGGGGCCGAAAATGCGCGCATTCTAACGCGCCTTCGGGAAAAGCAAAGGGCGCCCGAAGGCGCCCTCGTACCCTGAGCTGTCAGCTTACTTGCGGACAAACTCCGGATAGGCTTCCAGACCGCACTCGGCGATATCAACGCCTTCGTACTCTTCTTCCTCACTGACGCGCAGGCCCATCACCGCCTTGATGATGCTCCAGACGATCAGACTGGCGATGAACACCCAGGCGAAGATGCAGACGATACCGATGAGCTGTGCGACGAACGAGGCGTCGGCATTGGTCAGCGGGACCACCAGCACAGCCCAGATGCCGACCACACCGTGTACGGAGATGGCACCGACCGGGTCGTCGAGCTTCAGCTTGTCCAGGGCCAGGATGCTGAACACCACCAGCACGCCGCCCACGGCACCGATCAGGGCAGCCTGCAGGGCGCTCGGAGTGAGCGGTTCGGCGGTAATCGCCACCAGGCCGGCCAGGGCACCGTTGAGGACCATGGTCAGGTCGGACTTGCCGAACAGCAGGCGAGCGGTGATCAGCGCGGCGACCAGGCCGCCGGCAGCGGACATGTTGGTGTTGGTGAACACCTGGGCCACGGCATTGGCGTCTTCCACGGTGCTCATGCGCAGCTGAGAACCGCCGTTGAAGCCGAACCAACCCATCCACAGAATGAAGGCACCGAGCGTCGCCAGCGGCAGGTTGGCGCCGGGGATGGCGTTGATCTGGCCGTTGGGGCCGTATTTGCCCTTGCGTGCGCCGAGCAGGATCACACCGGCCAGAGCCGCCGTGGCGCCCGCCATGTGGACGATGCCGGAGCCGGCGAAGTCGGAGTAACCCAGCTCGTCGAGGAAGCCACCACCCCAGCTCCAGAAGCCCTGAATCGGGTAGATAAAGCCGGTCATGACCACGGCGAAGGCCATGAAGGCCCACAGCTTCATCCGCTCGGCCACGGCACCGGAGACGATGGACATGCTCGCGGCGGCGAAGACCACCTGGAAGAAGAAGTCCGCGCGCATGGAGTAGTAGCCCTCGCCCTCGGCAAGGCCCTCGGCCGTTACCGCGTCGACGGCGTTCTCGTCACCGATCAGGAAACCGAGGCTCGGGAAGAGGCCGCCTTCGGTGCCTGAGTACATGATGTAGTAGCCGACCAGCAGGTACATGATCGATGCCACGCCGTATAGCACGATGTTCTTGGTCAGGATCTCGGCAGTGTTTTTGGCGCGAACGAGGCCGGATTCGAGCATGGCGAAACCAGCCGCCATCCACATCACCAGTGCGCCACAGATTAGAAAGTAAAACGTGTCGAGTCCGTAGGAGACTCCAAGCATTGCTTCGCTATCCATACATCACCTCATGCTGTCGCGCTTGTTGCGCTGTATCTGCCACAGGCTCGTAGTGCTCGCCCTGGCCTGTGTTACACCCGGGGTTGGCGCCGGGCGTATCCTTGGGCCTCGCGGCCCGGTCGCGGAGCGCGCGCCGGGCTGCAAGCCAGTTCTGTTTGGGTCCATGCGGGCGGTCGAGACCTTCTGCCCTGCGTGGGAACGCCCTGGTCCGGTGTTCGCGAGCCGGCAACGGAACAGGTCCGTGCAGCGCGGTAGCGGAGGCCGGAACCTGAGCCAGGAGCCATGAGCAACCGTGCCGCCAGCGCGGACGGGTAGACGAAGGAAGCGGGGATGGGGTGACGGCGGCGGCACAAGGGCCGCTGGCGATGGCCTGGTCTGCATCACCGGCGACGGTGACCGGCCACGGTGTCACGGCATGCGGTGCGTTCGCGGTATCCCGGACCATGCCCGGCCTGGGATTTTGTGCAAGCCGCGCAGCACCTGTCCCTGCGAGGATTCGCAGTGTCATGGTTGTAGCTCCTGGGGCGTTGGGTTCGGAGGCGCTTAGATCGCGTCGGTATCGGTTTCGCCGGTACGGATGCGAATCGCCTGCTCCAGGTTGACTACGAAAATCTTGCCGTCACCAATCTTGCCGGTGTTGGCAGCCTTGCTGATGGCCTCGATCACGCGATCGAGCTGGTCGTCGGCAATGGCGACCTCGATCTTGACCTTGGGCAGGAAGTCGACGACGTATTCGGCGCCGCGGTAGAGCTCGGTATGGCCCTTCTGGCGGCCAAATCCCTTGACCTCGGTAACGGTGATGCCCTGCACGCCGATTTCCGACAGGGACTCGCGGACATCGTCCAGCTTGAACGGCTTGATGATGGCAGTGACTAGTTTCATGTGAATCTCCCGTTATAGATGGACTTGCCCCAGAAGTACGAACCCGGCTCAAGTCTAAGCTCAGTGTCTGGCTCTTGTAACGCGCTGGTTGGACCACCGCCCATCCGACACACCGTCGATCTCGCGACGAACTTCGTCTGTTCTGTCGCAGCACCCTGACTGCAATGGTGCATGCGTCGAGCGAAGTAAGCAGAAAGGGTGCCAGGTTGGTCAATTGCAGTGCCCTTGCTGGTTCAGACGATTCAGGGAGAGGCCTGATTCGGTAACAAAAGATCGCTTTGCACCAGAATAGAGCCATGTCGGAACCGGTGTTGCACAGAACTTGTGCATTGAAGGGTGCGTCTGGCGTGCGACCCTGTGGGTGTTAGACTGACCGGCAGTCCCGTCACAGGAATCGTCCATGTTGCCGCCCAAAGCTTTTGTCGATGCGATCAGCGCCCAGGCGTCCAGGCTGTTCAATGGGGAATCACCCTTGTCGCGCCACGAGTTCGAAGCCCAGTTCAAGTCCATGGTACAGGGCGCGCTGATCCGCCTGGACGTGATCAGCCGCGAGGAGTTTGACAGCCAGATGGCTGTGCTGGCGCGTACCCGTGCCCGCCTCGAGGCGCTGGAGGCCAAGGTCGCCGCCCTCGAAGCCAAGGATGCGCCGCCCGCGCCAGATACCTCGCCCATCGTGGAATAACCACCGTTCAATGCCTTCGTCCGATCAAGGAGTGATCAGATGTCCCTGGCTATCGTGCACAGCCGTGCCCAGGTAGGTGTCGAAGCACCAGCTGTCACCGTGGAAACCCACCTGGCCAATGGCCTTCCGGCCCTGACCCTGGTGGGTTTGCCGGAGACTGCAGTCAAGGAGAGCAAGGATCGGGTGCGCAGCGCCATCCTGACCGCCGGTTTCGAATTCCCCGCACGGCGCATCACTCTCAACCTGGCGCCCGCCGACCTGCCCAAGGACGGCGGACGTTTCGACCTGGCCATCGCGCTGGGCATTCTCGCCGCCAGTACCCAGATACCGGCCGAATCCCTGGCGTCGCTGGAGTGTCTCGGTGAGCTCGCGCTGTCCGGCGCGCTGCGTCCCGTGCAAGGAGTGTTGCCGGCGGCCCTGGCTGCGCGGGAGGCGGGTCGGGCGCTGCTGGTCCCGCGCGCCAACGCTGAAGAGGCCAGCCTGGCCAGCGGCTTGACGGTCTACTGCGCCGATCACCTGCTGGAGGTAGCCGCACACCTGACGGCCCAGCAACCGCTGCCGCCCTACCAGGCCGAAGGCTTGCTGCGCCAGGTGTTGCCCTATCCGGATCTCGCCGATGTACAGGGCCAGCCGGCCGCCAAGCGCGCACTGCTGGTAGCGGCGGCGGGATCGCACAATCTCCTGCTCAGCGGGCCACCCGGCACCGGCAAGACCCTGCTGGCCAGCCGCCTGCCCGGCCTGTTGCCGCCACTGGACGAACGGGAGGCGCTGCAGGTGGCGGCGATCCATTCGGTGGCAGGCCAGGGGCCCCTGGCGCACTGGCCGCAACGGCCGTTTCGCCAGCCGCACCACAGCGCCTCGGGGCCGGCGCTGGTGGGTGGCGGCAGCCGGCCGCGGCCTGGTGAGATCACCCTGGCCCATCAGGGCGTGCTGTTTCTCGACGAGCTCCCCGAGTTCGACCGCAAGGTACTGGAGGTGCTGCGCGAGCCGCTGGAGAGTGGCGAGATCGTCATTGCCCGGGCGCGCGACAAGGTACGCTTTCCGGCCCGCTTCCAGCTCGTCGCGGCGATGAATCCCTGTCCCTGTGGCTACCTGGGTGACCCCAGCGGGCGCTGCCGCTGTTCGGCGGATCAGGTCCAGCGCTACCGCGCCAAGCTGTCGGGGCCGCTGCTGGACCGCATCGACCTGCACCTGACCGTCGCCCGGGAAGCGACCCAGCTCAATGCTGCACCTGGGCAGGGCGAAAACAGCGCAGCGGTAGCCGCTCGGGTGGCGGCAGCCCGAGCCCGGCAGCTGGCGCGCCAGGGCTGCACCAATGCTGCCCTGGATCTGCACGCCATGCGCGAGCATTGTGCGCTGCAGGACGATGACCGCCGCTGGCTGGAAGGCGCCTGCGAGCGGCTGGGTCTGTCGTTGCGGGCCGCCCACCGGATACTCAAGGTGGCGCGTACCCTGGCTGACCTCGAAGAGGCCGAGGCAATCGGTCGCGCCCACTTGGGCGAGGCCCTGCAATATCGCCCGGCACAGTCCTGAAGACATGAACAGATCCATGAGCCAGGACGCAGAAGCTGGAAGACAGGCTGCGCGCCGCCTCGCTCGTCCAGCTTGCTGCCTTCCGGCGCTCCTGCCGGCTCGGTGCTCGCCGGCCTGTTAAACTCCCGCTCCGTCCATTCCCAGACTCGACCAAGCCATGTCCCGACTCAACCCCCGGCAGCAGGAAGCCGTGCACTTCGTCGGCGGCCCCCTGCTGGTGCTGGCCGGCGCCGGCTCCGGCAAGACCAGCGTGATCACCCGCAAGATCGCCTACCTGATCCAGCAGTGCGGCATCCGCGCCCAGTACATCGTCGCGGTGACCTTCACCAACAAGGCTGCGCGGGAGATGAAGGCGCGGGTCAGTACCCTGCTGCGCGGCGGCGAGGGCAAGGGCCTGACGGTGTCCACCTTCCACAATCTGGGGCTGAACATCATCCGCAAGGAGCACAGGCACCTGGGCTACAAGCCGGGCTTCTCTATCTTCGACGAGGGCGACATCAAGGCGCTGGTCTCGGACATCATGCAGAAGGAATACGCCGGCGATGACGGCGTGGCCGAGGTGATGCAGCAGATCGGCAGCTGGAAGAACGACCTCATCCTGCCCGAGGAGGCCCTGGAAAAGGCACGCAACCCCAGGGAGCAGACCGCCGCGGTCGTCTACCTGCACTACCAGCGCACGCTCAAGGCGTACAACGCGGTGGATTTCGACGACCTGATCCTGCAACCGGTGAAGCTCTTCCAGAACCATCCCGAGGTACTGGAGAAGTGGCGGCACAAGGTGCGCTACATGCTGGTGGACGAATACCAGGACACCAATGCCAGCCAGTACCTGCTGGTCAAGCTGCTGGTGCAGGACCGCGCGCAATTCACCGTGGTCGGCGACGACGACCAGTCCATCTACGCCTGGCGCGGCGCCCGGCCGGAAAACCTGATGCAGCTCAAGGACGACTTCCCCTCGCTGAAGGTGGTGATGCTGGAGCAGAACTACCGTTCCACCAGCCGCATCCTCAAGTGCGCCAACGTGCTCATCGCCAACAACCCCCACGTGTTCGAGAAGCAGCTGTGGAGCGAGATGGGCCACGGTGACGCCATCCGCGTGATCCGCTGCCGCAACGAAGAGGCCGAGGCCGAGCGCATCGCCCTGGAGATCCTCACCGAGCACCTGAAGACCGACCGCCCCTACAGCGACTTCGCCATCCTCTACCGGGGCAACCACCAGGCCAAGCTGATGGAGCTCAAGCTCCAACACCACCAGATTCCCTATCGCCTGTCCGGCGGCACCAGCTTCTTTTCCCGCCAGGAGGTAAAGGACCTGATGAGCTACTTCCGCCTCCTGGTGAACCCGGACGACGATAACGCCTTCCTGCGGGTGATCAACGTGCCGCGCCGGGAAATCGGCTCCAGCACCCTGGAAAAACTCGGCAACTATGCCGGCGAGCGGCACATCTCGCTGTATGCCGCCTGCGACGAGATGGGCCTGGCCGAGCGACTGGACGGCCGCTTCGTCGAGCGCCTGCAGCGCTTCAAACGCTACATGGACAAGCTGCGCCAGGAGTGCGCGCAGAACGACCCCATCGCCGCTCTGCGCAGCATGGTGATGGACATCGACTACGAAAACTGGGTACGCCAGAACAGCTCCAGCGACAAGGCCGCGGATTTTCGCATGGGCAACGTCTGGTTTCTCATCGACGCGCTGAAGAACACCCTCGAAAAGGATGAAGAGGGTGGCATGACCATCGAGGAGGCCATCGCCAAGCTGGTCCTGCGCGACATGCTCGAGCGCCAGCAGGAGGAAGAAGAGGGCGCCGAAGGCGTGCAGATGATGACTCTGCATGCTTCCAAGGGCCTGGAGTTTCCCTCGGTCTACATCATGGGGATGGAGGAGGAGATCCTGCCGCACCGCTCCAGCATCGAGGCCGATACCATCGAGGAAGAGCGCCGCCTGGCCTACGTGGGCATCACCCGGGCGCGGCAGAGACTGGCCTTCACCTACGCCGCCAAGCGCAAGCAGTACGGCGAGATCATCGAGTGCATGCCCAGCCGCTTTCTCGATGAGCTGCCGCCCGATGATCTGGAATGGGAAGGGCAGGAGGAAGCGCCGGTCGAGGTCAAGGCCGCTCGGGGCAACGATGCCCTGGCGGGCATCAAGGCGCTGCTCAAGCGCTGACCAAGAGTGCGTCGGACGCCCCGCTCCAGCCTGCCGGAGGCCGTGATGCCGGTGGGCTGGTGCTCTTCACGGTTGGATCGGCGCTGAAGACAGCGGGGTCATAGGCATGTCCTATCGCCGCGACAGTCACATCCGATGATCAGCGTCGGCCGACTGTGGTCCATTGAAAGGAGAGGTTTCATTGCCGCCGCGGCGGCATGACCACAACCCAACAGAGGAGATTCCCTCCATGGCTTCGACCAATGCCCGACATGAGTTCAGTGCTGTCGAGAACATCCGCAACCGTGCCCAGCAGAGCCCCGACGCAGGCATCGATGCCCGTGCCGAGATCGGCGAGGCGCTTTCGGTGCTGCTGGCCGATGTGTTCAGCCTGTACCTGAAAACCAAGAACTTCCACTGGCACATTTCCGGCCCGCACTTTCGCGACTACCACCTGATGCTCGATGAGCAGGCGGGTGAGCTGTTCGCCATGACCGATCCCATTGCCGAGCGGGCCCGCAAGCTGGGCCAGCCCACACTGCGTTCGGTCGAGCAGATCGTGGCCAGGAAACGTCTGGTGAGCAGTGAGGTGGAAGGCCTGAGCGCCGAGCAGATGCTGGCCGAGCTGCACGCGGACAATCTCAGCCTGGCGGCCTTCATGCGCAGCACTCATGGCCTGACCGATGGTAATAACGATGTGGCCACCACCAGCCTCCTGGAAGAGTGGATCGACCAGACCGAAGAGCGCGCCTGGTTTCTGCAGCAGACCCTTGGCCGCTAAAGGCGCAGGCAGGAGGCGCCGGGCTTTGATCGTTCCTACAGCACCGGCGCCACCAGCCGAGCCACTCGCATGCCGAGGTGTTGCAGGCGGTGCGGCTTGGGTTCGTTTTCCGGGGTGAGCTCCTGGGATAGCTCGAAGTCCGCTTCGAGCATCCGCGCCACTCCGTCGGCGAACTCGCGATTGGCCACCAGCACCATGACCTCGAAGTTCAGCCGGAACGAACGATTGTCCAGATTGGCACTGCCCACCGCGGCGGTATCCTCGTCGATGAGCAGCACCTTCTGGTGCATGAAGCCGGGCTGATAGCGAAACACTCGCACCCCTGCACGCATGATCGACCGGGCATAGAGCGTCGAGGCTGCATATACCACCCGATGATCCGGCCGCGATGGCAGCAGCAGGCGAACTTCCACGCCACGCAGTACCGCCAGGCGCAGGGCGGCATACACTGCTTCGTCGGGGACGAAATAAGGACTGGTCAGCCAGATTCGGCGCTTGGCCATGTTGATGGCCTGGACAAAGAACAGGGAGGCCGTTTCGTCCTTGTCCGCCGGGCCGCTGCAGACCACCTGGCAGACCATGTCGGCTTCGCCGTAGCCCTCGGGCAGCAGCAGTGGCGGCAGCTCGTGGCTGGCCCAGTACCAGTCCTCGGCGAATGAATCCTGCAGGCACGCCAGCACCGGGCCGCTCAGCTCCAGATGGGTGTCGCGCCAGGGCGACAGGCGTGGCTTTTGGTCCAGGTAGTCGTCGCCGACATTCAGCCCGCCGACAAAGCCGATCCGGCCGTCCACCACAACGATCTTGCGGTGATTGCGGAAATTCCATTGAAAGCGGCTGATGAAGCCCCGGGTGGCGAAAGCGTGTACCTGTACCCCCGCCTGGCGCAGGCTGCGGGTGTAGCGGCGGGGCAGGGCGTGGCTGCCGATGGAGTCGTAGAGCAGGTAGACCTGTACGCCAGCCCGGGCGCGCTCGATCAGTACTTGCTGCAGGCGACGCCCGATGGCGTCGTCGCGGATGATGAAGAATTGGACCAGCACGACCTTTTCCGCGCTGGCGATGGCCGCGAGGATGGCGTCGAAGGTGGCTTGGCCATCGATCAACAGGCGTGCCTGATTGCTCGCCAGGCTGGGCATCTGCGCCAGGCGGGCGAACGGCTGTAGCGGGTTGGGCCGGGTCGGGGAGTCGGACACTGCCAGGGCTTCGTCGACCCAGGGGCGCCAATCCAGCTGCGCCACCGCCGCGTGCATCTCCACGTTGGCTTGGCGACGGGCGCGGATATAGGCATCGAAACTGCTGCGTCCGAACACCAGATACGGCAGCAGGGTGAGCACCGGCATGAAGACCAGTGACATGGCCCAGGCGATGGCGCCCTGCGAGGTCCGCACGGTGAATACCGCATGCACGGCGGCCACCAGGCCGCAGAGTTGCAGCCCCGCCACCACATAGCCCAGTAGATAGATCTCTTGAGGATTCATGCTCGTCACTTACCGGAAACCCGTCTCGCCTGCAACTGCCTTCGACCTGCAGCAAAGTGCCACTCTTGTCGGCGGTTAGGCGCGGGCTATGCTCCTACAGTAAGCCGTGTCGCGGCGCCCCAGACGAGCGCACCGGCAGGCCCTATCGCCAGGAAGGCCCGAACAATAATCCTGTCCAGGGAACCAGGGAGCCGCGTGACCATGCAAGACAGTTCTCCAGTGTTTCTCAGAGGCGGGGGCGAGACGGGCGAGCAGTTGCGCGCCCGCGACTGGACCAAGAGCCCGTTGGGGCCGGCAACCGCCTGGCCGGCCCAGCTGGGAACCCTGGTGTCAGTGATGCTGGGTTCGTCGCAGGCCATGCACATCGTCTGGGGCGCGTCGCGCATCCTGCTCTACAACGATGCCCAGGCGCGCCTGCTCGGCCCGCTGCACCCGGCTGCGCTGGGCACACCGCTGGGACAGGTCTGGTCCCAGGCCGAGCAGGCGCTGCTAGACCACGACGAGGCGGGCAGCGGGTTCAGACCGCGTGTTGGTCTACCAGCCGACTCCCCACGGTCTTCCACCTCCTGCGACCTGACCTACCATCCGGTGCCCGACGAGCAGGGGCGGGTGCTGGGTTTCTTCTGTTCCCGGCTCGAGCCTGTCCGGTCCGCTCTGGCAATGATCGATGCCGGCGAGCGGCAGTTCCAGGCGCTGGCGCAGGCGATTCCGGCGCTGGTCTGGACCTGCTCGGCAGACGGGCTGCTGGGCTGGTGCAACGACCGCTTCTGCGACTATGCGGGCCTGGAGCGCGAACGCCTTCTGGACGAGGGCTGGGCCGACCTGGTGCACCCGGACGATCTGCCTGCCGTGGTGCGTGACTGGCATGAGGCCCTGGAGCGGCGCGAGCCTTACCAGAGCCGGGCCCGCCTGCGCCGCGCCGATGGCGTCTACCGCTGCCATCTGGGGCGTGGAGTACCACTGCTCGGCGAGCGAGGCGAGGTCATCCGCTGGGTAGGTGCCAACACCGATATCGAAGAGCTCAAGCTTGCGGAGGAGCAACTTCGTGAACTTGCCGACGGCCTGGAACAACGCTTTGCCGCTCGTACCGCCGAATATGACCGGGTCTGGCGCAACTCCCGGGACCTGCTCATCGTGGTCGGCCTGGACGGTATCTACCGCGCCGCCAACCCCGCCTGGCAGACGATTCTGGGCTATGCGCCCGAGGAAGTCGTGGGGCATCGCTTCGATGAATTCATCGTTCCCGAGGATCTGGAGCTGACCCATGCCGCCCATGCCAGGGCAGTGACGAGCCTGCAACTGACCAACCTGGAAAAGCGCTACCGGCACAAGGACGGCAGCCTGCGCTGGATCTCTTGGAGCACCAGTACCGAAGGCGACTGCGTCTACGGCTATGGCCGTGATGTCACTGCCGAGAAGGAGCAGGCCCTGGCGCTGCGCCAGGCGGAGGATCAGCTGCGCCAGGCGCAGAAAATGGAAGCGGTGGGGCAGCTCACCGGCGGCATCGCCCACGACTTCAACAACCTGCTGGGAGGCATCCTGGGCTCCCTGGAGCTGCTGCAGTTGCGCATCGCCCAGGGCCGGACGGAGCAGGCCGAGCGCTACTGCAAGATGGCCATCGGCTCGGGCCAGCGGGCCGCCGCGCTGATTCACCGGCTGCTCGCCTTCGCGCGCCGCCAGCCGCTGGACCCGCATCCGGTGGACGTGGCCCGGTTGCTCGAGGACATGGCCGATCTGCTGCGCCGTACCCTCGGCCCGGCGCATCGGCTGGAGATCGCCGCCGCAGCCGATCTGTGGATCACCCGCTGCGATCCGAACGGGTTGGAGAACACGCTGCTCAACCTAGTGATCAATGCCCGCGACGCCATGCCCGGTGGCGGTACGCTGCGCCTGGAGGCTGGTAATGTAGCGGCGGGCGCTCTGGGCAAGGCCGACATCGACCCCGGTGACTACGTCTGGCTCAGCGTCTCGGACAGCGGCATCGGCATGTCCCGGGAAATTCTCGAGCGCGTGCTCGAGCCCTTCTTCACCACCAAGGCGCCGGGGCAGGGCACCGGGCTCGGCCTGCCCATGGTCTACGGCTTTGCCAAGCAGAGCCAGGGTCATCTGCGACTTGCCTCGGAACCCGGCCATGGCACCCGGGTCACCCTCTACCTGCCGCGCTTCATCGGCGAGCCTGAAGAGCAGGCAACCTCCCGTATCGAAGCCGCGCGGCACGACGGAAGGAAGACAGTGCTGATTGTCGAAGACGATGCGGTAATCCGCGAACTGGTCGCCGAAGTATTGCAGGATCTCGGTTACCGCACGCTGACCGCCACCGACGGCCCCTCCGGACTTGAAATCCTGCGAAGCGACAGCCCGCTTGATCTATTGGTCAGCGACATCGGCTTGCCGGGGTTCGATGGACATAGACTCGCCGACCTGGCACGCGAACTGATGCCGGCGCTCAAGGTGCTGTTCATCACCGGTTACGCCGACGACGCGGTCGGGTCCGGTGGTTTTCTCGGTCCCGGCATGGAATTGATCACCAAGCCGTTCGACATGGGTGACCTGACCGCCAAGGTCCAGGGCCTGACCCACAGCCGCTAGGCTTTTCGCTCAGGCGCGCCGCCAGCGCCATAGCGCCGAGCCAGTCGCCACGGCGACAGCCCCAGCGCGAAGCCCAGGGCGAGCAGTCGGTTGCGCAGCGAGCGGCGCCACCAGCCGTCGCGTTGCCAGCGGCGTGGGTCCACCGCCAGCCCGCGCCCGAGGCAGGCGAAGCGACCCTGCCTGCGCGACTTGCGGACCAGAGGTACCTCTGGAAAGATCACCTCGACAGGCGTTTCATCGACCAGCATCGCGATTGCAGCCTTGCAGCCTTGCAGCCTTTGAACGGCGAGCCTAGCGCAACCGCCGGTTCAGCCCGGCGGTCACCCCGGCGACCAGCGACACCGCCGCCACCGCGGCAATGGCCAGCCCGCCCACCGCCAATTTGCCCACGGTTTCGCTGCTCAGCCCCAAAGCCGACTCCTGCGCCTGGGCAGCGAAGCGGCCGGATGTGGCATGCAGCTCTTCCACCGGCTCGTGCAGGTTGTCCGGTCGTCCATCCGCCACGGGTTCGTCGGTCATCTGCCCGTCCCAGGCCTGCTCGGCCATCATTCGGTCGAGCAGACCGGGCATCAGCATGTTGCCGAGGATCGCCTGGAAGGATGCCTTGCCCAGCCACAGCTCACGTGGCGCTTCCCGGGCGGCGCGGACGATGGCACGGGCGGCCACCTCCGGGGTGTGAATCGGCGGTACCGGTTGCGCCCGACGGCCCATCTTGTTGCGCGACCAGTCGAACTGGGGGGTGTTGTGCGCCGGTAGCTGGACCATGGTCAGGCGCACGCGGGAGTTGTCGTGGATCAGCTCGCAGCGCAACGAGTCGGTAAAGCCGCGGATGGCGAACTTGGCCGCGCAATAGGCCGACTGCAGGGGGATGGCCCGGTACGACAAGGCCGAGCCCACCTGCACGATGGTGCCGCTGTCGCGCGGCTTCATGCGGCGCAGCGCGGATTGGGTGCCGTTCACCGAGCCCAGGTAGGTGACCTCGGTGACCCGCTTGTATTCTTCGGCGGTGAGGGTGCCGGTCGGGCCGAATACCGTGGCCATGGCTGAATTAACCCAGACGGCGATCGGCCCCAGCTCGTCCTCGATGCGCTCGGCGGCCTGCTCCACAGCGTCGGCATCGGCGACGTCGGCGGCGATGCCGAGCGCCTTGACCCCGATCGCCTCGAGCTCCGCGCAGGTGTCGTCCAGGCCTTGCTGGCCGCGGGCGATCACCGCGACCCGGTAGCCTTGACGGGCAAAGGCCAGCGCGCTGGCACGGCCGACGCCGGCGGTACCGCCGGTCACGACCACGGTGGGTGCTATATCGGTCATCGGACATTTCCTCTGCGTTCAGGTCCAGGCTGCCAGAGGTAGTGACCGGAGCCAGGGCAGGGAGTTGCGCTCACACCTTGTCCTTTGGCTTGAGCGCCTGCAGCAGTTCGATCGGCAACGGAAAGACGATGGTGGAGTTCTTCTCGCCGGCGATGCCAGCCAGCGTCTGCATGTAGCGCAGCTGCATGGCGCCGGACTGGCGACCGAGCATTTCGGCCGCCTGCATGAGCTTTTCCGAGGCCTGCAGCTCGCCTTCGGCGTGGATCACCTTGGCCCGCCGCTCCCGCTCGGCTTCAGCTTGGCGGGCGATGGCCCGGACCATGGATTCGTCGAGGTCGACGTGCTTGATCTCCACGTTGGCCACCTTGATGCCCCAGGCGTCGGTCTGCGCATCCAGCACCTGCTGAATGTCCTCGTTGAGCTGTTCGCGCTCGGCCAGCATGTCGTCCAGGTCGTGCTTGCCGAGCACCGCCCGCAGTGTGGTCTGGGCCAGCTGGCTGGTGGCCGAATGGTAGTCCTCGACTTGAATGATGGCCCTTTGCGGGTCCACTACGCGGTAGTAGACCACCGCGTTGACCTTTACCGACACGTTGTCGCGGGAGATCACGTCCTGGCTCGGCACGTCGAGAACCAGGGTGCGCAGCTCCACCTTGACCATCTGCTGAAGGCCGGGGATCAGCAGGATCAGCCCCGGCCCCTTGACCTTCCAGAAGCGGCCGAGCTGAAACACCACGCCGCGCTCATATTCGCGCAGGATGCGGATGGTCGACACCAGAAGCGCGATCAAGACCGCGATAATGAACACAAAGCTGATTTCGAAACCGATCATCGTTGCTCTCCTTCGGGCGGCTGGAGATCAGCCGCGGTAACATCGAGGCGCAGCCCGTGACGGGCTAGCACGCGGACCTTCTGGCCAAGGTGCAGGGGGACATCGCTGTGGATCTGCCAGTTCTCCCCACGCAGCAGCGCCCAGCCGCTTTGCGGATCGCGGGCATTGATCGACACCACCGGCGCGCACTGCCCCACCAGCTCGTTATCGCCACCCAGCGCCTGCCGCTGGCGGGCCTTTAAGGCCATCTGCAAGGTCGCGCCGATGGCCAGCGCGCTGGTCGCGGCGAGGGTGATGATCAAGGCCAGTGGGATGCCGAAGCCGGGCGCGTCGGTGTCCATGAGAATCACCGCGCCGGTGATGAACGCCACGGCGCCGCCGACGCCGAGAATGCCGAAGCTGGGGATGAAGGCCTCCATCACCATGAAGGCGATGCCGAGCAGGATCAGCGCCACGCCGGCGTAGCTGACCGGCAGCATCTGCAGCGAGTACAGCGCCAGCAGCAGACAGATGCCGCCGATCACTCCGCCGCCACCGGTGCCGGGCGACGAGAACTCGAAGATCAGCCCATAGATGCCGATCATCATCAGGATCAGCGCCACGCTGGGGTTGGCGATCACCTGCAGCAGGCGGGTGCGCCAGTCCGGGTCGTAGGCGATCTGTTCGGCCCCGGCGGTCTGCAGCCTGCGCTCGCCGTGGATCGTGCTCAGCGTGCGGCCATCCAGCTGGGCCAGGAGGTCCGCGCTGTCGGCGGCCAGGTAGTCGATCACCTTCAGCTCCAGCGCTTCCGGCGCTGACAGGCTGACCGCCTCGCGCACTGCCTGCTCGGCCCACTCGGCGTTGCGTCCACGCAGCTCGGCCAGCCCGCGGATGTAGGCGGCCGAGTCGTTGACCACTTTGCGCTCCATGGCCCCGCCATCGGCTTCCTCCTCCGCCTCGCCAGCGGGCATTCCACCGCCGCCGCCGAGGTTGACCGGGGTCGCCGCGCCAAGGGTCGTGCTCGGCGCCATCGCCGCCAGATGGCAGGCATAGAGGATGTAGGTGCCGGCGCTGGCGGCGCGGGCGCCGCTGGGCGCGACATGGCAGGCGAGCGGCACCGGGCTGGCGAGAATCGCCTTGTTGATGTCGCGGGTGGCGCTGTCCAGCCCGCCGGGAGTGTCGAGTTGCAGGATCACCAACTGAGCGCCCTCGGCTTCGGCCCGTTCCAGACCCCGATTGATGTAGTCGGTGCTTGCCGGGCCGATGGCGCCTTCGATCCGCATCACCAGCACAGGGTCTGCCGCCAGCGCTGGCGCTGTCAGCGCGGCCAGCCAGGCAAGGCAGATCAGGAGGCGGAGCGCGAATGCGTACATGGTCACCTGTGTGTCGGGCAAAGCGGCATGCCGGTCAGGGCTGGCGGTCTCACTTGCAAGCGTAGTCAATCCAGGGCGTTCGGTGCGGTGGATCGACCACCGTCCTGAACCTCGGCAGCGGCACGGCCGGCCGGGTCGCGCCGCTCGGCGCTATTGCGGCAGGGCGTAGGCAATCACGCTGTCGCCCCCGGTGGTTTCCGCCTGGTAGGCGCCACCGGCGGCGATCACCAGATACTGCCGGCCCTGGTGCATATAGGTCATCGGGGTCGCCTGGCCCCCGGCCGGCAGCCGGCGCTCCCAGAGCATCTCGCCGGTGGCGTTGTCGAAGCCGCGGATGTAGTCGTCCATGGTCGCAGCGATAAAGGTCAGGCCGCTGCGGGTGGCCACCGGGCCGCCGCTGGTGGGCGCACCGATCGGCATCTTGATCCGTGACGGAATGCCCAGCGGGCCCTGGTCGAAGCCGGTGCCGATCGGCCGCGACCAGAGCAGTTCGCCACTGCCGAGGTCGGTGGCGCTGAGAAAGCCCCATGGCGGCGCGGCGCAGGGCATGTCCAGTGGCGACAGCCAGACGCTGCGCAAAGCGGCCACCGGGGAACCAAGCATTGGCTGCGCGTTCTGGTCGATGTAGCTGGCCTCCTCGGCGCCGATCGGTGCGATGTTGTCCATTTCCTCGGCCTCCTCGCGCGGGTACAGCTTCACCCGCACCGGCATGCGGTTGTTGTTGACGATCATCAGGTTGCGCTCGCTGTCGAAGGCCGCGCTGCCCCAGTTGACCCCACCGAGGATGCCGGGGAACTGCAGCGAGCCGTCGCCCTGGTCGGTGGGCGGGGTGAACATGCCCTCGTAGCGCAGGCGCTCGAACTGGATGCGGCAGTACAGGTGGTCCAGCGGGGTCAGGCCCCAGGTGTGGGCGCCGCTGAGCCTTTCCACGGCCTGGCCGGGCAGCGAGCCGAGGTCCGGCATGGCCGGGGAAAACGGCTGGGTGGCCGCGGTCCAGTCGCCTTCGATGGCCCCCTGGGGCACCGGACGCTGCTCGATGGGCAGCAGCGGCTCGCCGGTGGCGCGGTCGAAGACAAACACCTGGCCGAACTTGGTGGCCTGGACCACCGCGGGGCGTGGGCCGTCGGCGGTGGGAAAGTCGATCAGCGCAGGCTGCGCACCAAGGTCATAGTCCCAGAGGTCGTGGTTGACCGTGGTGAAGTGCCAGCGCACCTCGCCGCTGGCGGCATCGACTGCCACCAGGCTGGCGGTGAACTCGTCTTCCTCGGGCAGCCGGTCGCCGCCGTACTGGTCGTTGGCCGGACTGCCGGTGGGCAGGAAGACCAGCCCGAGCTCATCATCCGCGGAGAGGGCCGTCCAGACGTTCGGCGTGCCGCGCGGGTAGACTTCGCCCTCGGCCGGTTGCTCGCCTGGCGTACGCCACACCGCGTCCCAGGTCCAGCGCCACTCGCCGGTGACTGCGTCGTAGGCCCGTACCGCTCCGGAGGGACCGTCACGGCGCTGGTTGTCGGTTACCTGATGGCCGACCACCACCACGCCGCGAACCATCGTCGGGCCGGAGGTGTTGGAAAGGTAGCCCGGCGCCTGCGGGTCCATGCGGTCGGTCAGGTCGACCGTGCCGTCGTCGCCAAAGTCGCTGCAGGGCGAGCCGTCATCGGCGTCCAGCGCGATCAGCCGGCCGTCCAGGGTGCCCAGCAGCAGCCGGCGCTGGCATTGCTCCCGCGGTTCGGGCGCCTCGAACCAGGCCAGCGAGCGGCAGGTGGTGGAGAAGACGTGCTCCTTGGACTCCTCGAGGATCTCCGGATCGAAGTGCCACTTCTGCTCGCCCGTGCCCGGGTCGAGGGCAAACACCTGATTGCTCGGGGAGCAGACATAGAGGGTATCGCCGATCTTCAGGGGGGTGTTCTGGAAGGCGTAGGGCATGCTGTCGCTGGTGGGCAGGTCGCCGGTGCGAAACTCCCAGGCCTGCTCGAGTCCGGCGACGTTGGCCGGGGTGATCTGGTCGGCCTCGGAAAAACGCTGGGCCAGATTGCTGCCGCCGTAGGCGATCCAGTCCGTGGAATCCGGGGTATCGGCGGGCGCCACAGCTGCCACGTCCTGGCCGCTGTGGCTGACGTAGGCAGGCGTCAGCAGCCAGAGCAGCGCGCCCACCCCGCCGGCGGCGAGCACCAAGCCCAGCACAGGCGCGGCGGCCAGGCGTGTCGACCGCCCCGCGCGGCGCGCCAGGTGCGGAGTCAGCAACAGGGCGAGCACCGTCAGCCCGGCGAGCAATCCCAGGCGCGTCAACAGGTCCACCGGCCAGACCGGCATCCAGCCCTTGCCGGCAATCTCGGCAAGCGACCAGAGCAAGGTACCCAGCAGCACCGCTGCCAGCAGCCAGACCCCCGCCAGGCGGTCACGGTAGAGCAGCACCGCCGCTGCCAGCAGCGCCACGCCGGCCACCAGGAAATAGGCTGAACCGCCGAGATAGAGCAGGTAGCCGCCGCCAAGCAGCATGCCGAGCCCGAGAAGAAAGACAACTACGGCGAGCAGTAGCAGGACCAGGTCGAGCAGGCCTCTACGTGGATTCATGGCCATCGAAATCGTCTCCTGGACTGCTGGCGGGTGGCAGTTCGCCGATGGTCCGACGAATTGGCGGCAGGTCTGTGGCACCGCGGAGATATCCGGCGATCACATGAAAGACGCTTTTGTTCGCAAGGGGTTCGCCATGGGAGATGATCTGCAGCGCTTCGTCCAAGCCCAGCGCGATACCTACCGCAATGCGCTGGCCGAGTTGAATGATGGCGGCAAGCGCAGCCACTGGATGTGGTTCGTGTTTCCGCAGTTGGCCGGACTGGGCCACAGCGAGATGGCGCATCGCTACGCAATCGCCGGACTGGATGAAGCCAGGGCCTATCTCGCGCACCCGATCCTGGGCCCCAGGCTGGAGGAGGCGACCCGCACGGTGCTGCAGTGGAGCGGACGTTCGGCGCAGCAGCTGTTCGGTTCGCCGGACGACATCAAGCTGCGTTCCTGCATGACGCTGTTTGCCGTCGCTGCGCCTGATCAGCCGATATTCCGGGAGGTGCTGGACAGCTTCTTTGCCGGCAAGCCTGACCAGCAGACGCTGTCCAGGCTGCGGCAGTAGTAGCCTACTTCTTCTCGTCCAGCGCGGCCTGGCGGGTGAGAAATTCCTCTTCCAGCAGGGCGTCGGCCCGCTCCGTCGAGGCCACGCCATCCAGTGGCGCCTCCAGCTGGCCGGTGGACATTACCTTCGCATCGAGCTTGCCGGTGAGGTTTTCCAGCGCATTGCGCATCTTGTCCGCTGCGCCGGATACCGCCAAGTCGAGTGACTCGGCCTTGTGGCTGACCGACATGGCGGGGTGTCCCTTGGGGCGAAACTCGATCTGGCAGCGCTTGTCGTCAGCACCGGCCTTGTCGGCGTTCTCGTCGCTGACATGCACCTCGATCCGGGTCAGCAGATCCTCGAAGCGATCCACCCTGTCTACCACGGTCGAGCCGATCCATTCCTGGAGTTCCACGCCTCCCTCGATCTGGTTGCTGCTGTTCACCTGAACTTGCATGGAGCGTACCTCTGTTGACGTGCCTCTAGGTTCGAGGCTCCGGCGGCCCCGAGGGTTCAGCCGATTTGTCAGCTGTTGTGCCCGCGCGGGTCAGATCGGATCCTCTTCGGCAGACCCGGCGGGGTTGTCGCGGGTCGACATCATCCGGATTTCCGGCAGCACCTCGCGCTCGAACACGTCATGCAGCCGGCGCAGTTCGGCCACCGGGTCGTGGTGGTGGTCGACGCGAATGTCCCACAGCGGATATTCCTCGCGGTCCACCACGTAGATGGTTGCCGAAGACTCGCCGTGACGATCACCGCCCATGGCATCGCCAGCGGCGATGGCTTCCATCAGGCGCTCCACCAGTGGCTGCTCGGCATGGCGGCGAAAGGCTTCGGCCACCGCGTCGAGCACCTTGGGTCCGCCCAGGCGGTTGCCCTGCACCGAGAACGCTTCGCCCTGCAGCGAACCGCTCCAGGGCAGGCAATTGTCGCCGGTCCAGCATTCGCACCGGCCCTCGGCATCGATCACCGCGACCTGGCGCTGCGACATGCACGGATCGGTCGCCTGCAGCCGTCTGATCACCTCGGCGGCCGGGGCGCCTTCGCGGAGAAAGGCCAGCCCGTCGATGCCCAGATAGGGGTTGATGCGCGCCTGGGTCGCCACGGCGCCGATCCCGGCGGCGGCATGGGTCAGCAGTTTGCCGACCGCGGGCATGGCGGTCGCGGCGGCCACGCCGAACTGGCCGGTGCGGGGGCAGCGGGCGATGATCGAAAAGGTCATGGGAGCGGTCTCTGGCTTTAGCCTGTTCGGCCCTCGGCCGCCGGGGTTCGTTCATTTTCCGCGCGGCCGGCGTACAACCGGCACTCGGCCAACAGCGCCAGCAGGTTGGGGTCGCGCTCCTTGGCGCGCAGGAAGACCACGCCGATCTGTTGCTGAAGGCGATAGCGTTCCTGCAGCGGAATCAGCCGCACACGGTTCTCGTAGACCGCGGCGATCCGTCCGGGCAGCAGGGCGTAGCCGACACCGGAACTGACCATGCTCAACAGGGTGAAGATGTCGCTCACCTGCATCGCCACCTTGGGCTCGAAGCCGGCCTGCTGGAACACCCGGGCGCCGTCCTGGTGGGTGGCGAAACCCTGGCTGAGGGTGAGAAAAGTCGAATCGCGCAGGTCGGCCAGGTCCACTTCGCTCTGATTGGCGTAGGGCGAGTCGGCCGGCACGGCGAGGAAGATGTCGTCGCGAAACAGCGGCAGGGACTCGCAGTCGGGGTCGTTCACGCTTTCGTTCAGCGACACCAGAATGGCGTCCAGCTCCAGATTCTTCAGCCGGTACAGCAGGTCGATGTTCGAACCCATCACCAGGTCGATATTGAGCGCGCTGCGCCTGAGCTTGAGACCCATGATCAGCTGCGGCACGGTCTTTACCGTCAGCGAGTAGAGCGCGCCCAGGCGAAAGCGCTCGGCCGAGAACCCCGCTGCTTCTCGGGTCACTCGCACGGTTTCGAGCATGTCGCCGACCAGCTTCTGGGCGCGATCCTCCAGCACATGGGCACTTTCCAGTGGTGACAGCTTGCGCCCGTCGCGGCGAAACAGCGGGCAGCGCAGGGCGTTCTCCAGCGAATGCAGGGCGCGATGGACACTGACCGTGCTGGTGCCGAGTTCCTCGGCGGCACGCGATAGATTGCCGCTGCGCATGAAGGCCAGGAAGATTTCCAGCTTCTTGAAAGTGAGTTCTTCGTCGATCTTCATGGGTATCCGCCCGGGTGCAAGACAAGACGCCATGGTAATCCGGTCCGCTGGGCTAAGGTCTGTGCTCAGCAATCTGGCCATCGGCCATTGTAAATTGCTGCTGGCCTCGCGAGAGCGCTGCGAAGATCATCATCAATGCTTTCACGTGACTGAGTATGCGAGGCAGCAAGCACCAGCCGCCTGAGGACGGCTGGCGCTAGCGCCACTTTAGAAGTAGTAGCCCAGATTCAAGTTGGTTCGAAAATACCAGTCGTCGCTGCCTACGGAGCTGGCAGAGGTCCAACCCGTTCCGTTTTCAGCACCCCCGAAGGGGTTGGCATTCTTGCCCCAGGTGAAGTCCAGCCAGCCGATGATTGGCAGCGCGATGAACTGCACCCCGGCGGTATACATCTGCGAGTCGGCCCAGCCGCTTTCGTCCTTGAACAGGCGGCTGTAGTCGTTGTACAGCTTGATCTTCTTCAGCATGCCCATGCCGGGAGTGGCGATGTCGTAGCCAACGTTCAGCGAAGCGATGGTGCCTTCGGCAGCGATCATGAACGCCGGGGTCAGGCCGTTGCCACCCATGAGAATCTGGTTGTCGGCCACTCCATCGGGATTCTTCGCATCGAACTCATAGCGGATGCCCTGTGTGGTCAGGGTCCAGGGCCCCTTGTTGAACACGCCGTGCAGGCCGGCGGCCCAGTAGCTGCCATCGTCGCGGGTGGTGGCGTTGTAGAGGCGCGATCCGGCCAGCGAGCCGCCGATTTCCGACTTCCAGTCGCCACTGGTAAAGGTGCGGGCCAGGCGCAGGTTCACCTGGTCACGCTTCTCGTTGTCCTGGGCGCCATGAACGAACGCAATGGCGTTTTCCTTCAGGTCGCTGTAGCGGCCCACCTCGGGCGCATAGCGGATACTGCTCGGCAGCATGCGCGGGAAGTAACCGGCCTGCAGGTCCCAGTCGGCATCCTTGTAGTTGTATTTGATACCCGCGCCGGCATTGACGCCATAGCCCAGAAAGAACGGGATGTGGAAGCTCCAGCCGAACTGCGGATAGGGCTCCAGGCCGAACGGCTTGAACGGGGCGCCGAGCTGGATACTGGCGTTGGGGCTGACGTCATAGCCGACAAAGCCCCGGTCGACGGCATGCTTGCCTTCGTCCTGGAACCAGTAGTTCACGTCGGCAAAGAAATCCTTGTGCCTGGCCCGAACATCGACACGGAAGGTATCGAACAGAAAACGACCGTTGTTCTCGGTGGTTTCCCAGTCCTCGTCGCGGTAGTTCATCCGCAGGGCGCCGCCGAGATCCAGGCTGGTAGCCCCGTCGTCGCTCTTCAGGGTGATATGCGGAAACGGCTTGCGTGGCCCGGGCGGCGGCGTTGCCGCCTGGGTGGCTTCCGGCTGGGCTAGCGAAGCGGGCTCCGGGGTGCCCGAGGCCTGGGCCAGGGCCAGGGCCGGGATATTGGCCAGCGCGATTGCGAGCAGGGTTCTTTTCATGTGCAACAGCCTCTATTTGTAGTCCGTGACAAGTTTTCAGCCAACAGAAACCCGCTCCCCTTAATTATAGGGAAAGAGCATAAAACGGGATTCGCAGCGGATTCAGGAACTCTTCGCTACGGAGCGCCGGTTAGTTTCAGACGCTTTTCGAGTCGAGCCGTGTCTTGGCCAGTTAGCATTCCCGATGCTGTTTCATATATGGCATGCTGTTTTCTGCATGAAGCATGCCAGTGGATTGCTGTCCCGATAGATATCATAATTTATATATTTTTCAATGTGTTAAGTGCGAAACACAGCGTTTGGTGCCACCCCTGGAACAGACTTATAATGGACGACACCAGGCTGCACACATGAAGTGCAGATAAGTAACGAATGTCTTATTTATGTGCAATGAAGCAACTTAAATACGCGGAGCGGTAACAAAAAACCCCGCGAATGCGGGGTTTTGTTTTCCATGTGAAATAAGTAAATCATCAACTTCTTAAAACTGCGGAACAGCCGCTCGCCATCTGCGACGGCCCTTTTTCATACATCGAGCACCAGACGTGCGCTCCGGCAACCTGATACGCAGACCATCATCGACTTGCCGGCTTCCCGCTCCGCCTTGCTCAATACGCCATCGCGGTGATCCGGCTGTCCCTCCAGCACCCGCGTCTCGCAGGCACCGCAGACGCCTTCCCGGCAACTGTTGTCGATGTCGCAGCCGGCCTCCAGCAACGCATCGAGCAGGTTCTGTCCCGGCTCCATCTGCAGGGTTTTCCCGGAGCGCTTGAGCTCCACGCTGTAGCTGCCCTGGGCATCGACAGCTGGCGGCAGCTCGGCGGCAGCGAAGCGCTCGATGTGGGCATGGGGGTAGCCGAGTCGCTCACAGGCGCCCTCGAACGCATCGAGCATCGGTGTCGGACCGCAACAGTAGAAGTGCGTGTCGGAGGGACGCCCGGCGAGGTAAGCGGCAAGATCCGGCGGCGTGCGCTTCTCGTCGTCGAAGTGCAGGACCACCTTGCCCGGCAACCCGGCAATTTCCTCCAGCAGAGCGGCCTCGCGGCGCGAACGGGCGCAATAGATCAGTTCGGCCGAGCGCCCGAGCGCCAGCAACTGACGGTACATGCAGTAGATCGGCGTGATGCCGATGCCACCGGCCACCAGCACGCTGTGGCCGGCGCCGGCTTCCAGGTGGAAGTTGTTGCGCGGCTGCGAGATGGAAAGTTGCATGCCGACCCGCAGCTGGCTGTGCACGTATTCGGAGCCGCCCCGGCTCTTGCGGTCGCGGAGAATGCCGACCACATAGCGGTTGCGTTCGTCCGGCGAGTTGAGCAGTGAATAGCTGCGCACCAGCCCGTTGGCCAGGTGCAGATCGATGTGCGAGCCAGCCTCGAAGGGTGCGAACACATTGTCGCCCCAGGGCCGCAACTCGACACTGATGATGCCTTCCGCCTCGTAGCGCAGCGTGTGCACCAGGGCGGTCGTGGTCGCTGTGGTCATGATACCTGGCCTCAGGCTGTAACGGACAGATCGATGTCCAGCCGAGCGCTGGCTTCGATCTCCACGCAGAGTTCGGGAAAGACCAGGCCGCCGACCTCGACCAGGGTCGAGATCGGGTAGGTTGCCTGGCCGGCGAAGAAGTCGCGGCGGGCGCGGCCCACCTCGTCCTTGTTGGCGATATCGGTGAGATACACCCTCAGCCGGTAGATATTGCCGATGTGCCCGCCAGCCGCTTCGACCAGCGCCTTGCACTTGTTCAGTACTACCAAAGTCTGCGCATAGGCGCCCAGGGGCTCCCCCCTTTCGGTGGCCTGGCGAGTGGCGGGATGTCCAGTCATGCCGGACATCACCACTTCATTGCCGATCAGCAGTCCGTTGGACCAGGTCGCGGTGGCCAGTTCGGCCACCGCCTCCGCGCGGACGCGCGTCACGGTGATGGCGCTCACAGCTGTCTGGCCTCGATCAGTTCCAGTTGCTCCCTGGCCTTGCCCTTCAGATAGCGGCGGATGCGTACCAGACCCAGGTCGTGCTGGTAGAGGCTCTCACGCTGGTTGGCGTCCGGCTCCATGTGTTCCAGCAGCACGCGATCCTGCTCCAGCACGGCCCAGTGGCGGGCCTCCAGGCGGTTCTTGTAGAGAAAGCGCCATGTATCGCGCTGCCAGCCGGTCAGCGGGCGGCAGCGCCAGTGGAACACGCCGCACATTGCCGGGCTGCTCGGCGTGTAGCTGCCGATGATGGTGAAATTGCCACCCGGGCCGCCGGTCTTGGGGTAGGGAATTTCCAGGCGCAGCCAGTGGCAGCCGTTGTCGACGAATTCGGTCCAGTCGAAGTTGACGCCGCGCTGGCCTTCCTTCTCGAAGATGAAGCCGTTGTCGGTGTCGCGGGTGACGAATTTCGCGGTGCTCTCGCCCTCGCTCATCGAGTGCGACATCTTGTGCAGGTAGGTGCCGTGCATCGGGTCCATGACGTTGTCGATGACGTAGCGGTAGTCGCCCTTCCACTCGGTGTAGCAGAGGAAGTGGCTCCACTCCGGCGAGGTCAGCTGCTCGGGCAGCACCAGCTCCGGCGCCTCGTCCAGGTGCGGGTCGGCGGCGTTGTAGAGGAAGATCGCGCCGGCCGCCTCGCGCACGTGGAACATGCGCGTGGGGCGGCTGCCTTCGAGCTTGCAGCCTGGGCTGCCGGGCACCTTGGTGACGGTGCCGTCGCAGCGCACCTCGACGCCATGGTAGGGGCACTGCAGGCGGTCGCCGAGCACCGGGCCGAGCGACAGCGGGGCGCCGCGGTGCGGGCAGTGGTCTTCCAGGGCGTGGACGCTGCCGTCATTGTCGCGCCAGAGGGCGATCTTGTAGCCCAGGCGGCGAATGGACACCGGCCTTTCTTCCAGCAGGCTGGAGGGCAGGATCGGGAACCAGAGGTTCTTCAGGCCATTGGCGAGCAGTTGCTCGAGCGGGTCGACGTTGGCTTGCATGTTCATGTTCGAATCCTCATTCGCCCAGCCGGGCCATCAGCGTCTTGTAGCTTTCCTCGTCCCATTCGCCGGCGTTGAGCGGGCAGGGCGGGCCGGCCAGGTTCAGGTGCGCCAGCAGGCTCGACAGGTCGTGCTTGCCGGCCGCGTAGGCGCGCTCGATGGAGTCGCCGAGCAGGTCCTCGAAGGGTGTGCTCGGGCGCGTGCGGGCCTGGTGGGTTTCGTTGTAGGGCGCGTTCATCTCATTGGCCTCCATTGCGGACCCGCTCGCGGATCGTTTCGCGTACCGGGACGAAGTCGTAGGTGGGATAGCATTCGGTGCGGAACAGGCCCCAGGCGGAGCGTTCGAGTTCCACGTTGATCTTGGGTAGCAGCGCAGGGGGCAACCTCAGGGTCACGACCTGGCCCAGGCCCATGGCGACGGTCCAGGAAACCACCTCCACGCCCTCGACCGGGAAGCGCTCCCACCAGTCCATCTTTTTCAGGTGGCCCTGGATGTCATCGAGATTCTTCGACTGGTCGTGTCTGAGCAGCACCGTCAGCAGCAGGCTGTCGCTCATGGCTTGTTCTCCGCCCGGGGTTTGTCGGTGAGGAATTTGCCCTGGGGCGCCTCGACGTGCTTCTGTCGGCGGGTGACGCCGTCGATACCGCCGGCAATGGCCCATTCGGCGAATACCGTGGGGCCAGGCTCGAATTCACGCGGCTGCCACTCGGCGGTGAGGTGGTCCTCGTCCGAGTAGTACTCCACCAGCGCACCGGCCGGATTCTTGAAGTACCAGAAGAACGCCGAGGACACCGGGTGCCGGCCGGGACCGATCTCGGTGTCCCAGCCGCAGCGGGAGATGTGCATGCCGCCGCCGAAGACCTCGTGGATATCGCGCACGGTGAAGGCGACGTGATTGAGGCCGGCTCGCGGCTCCGGCAATTGCAGCATGAACAGGTCATGATGCCCGCCCTCCTCGGCGGTACGCATGAAGGCGCCGCGATTGGGGTAGCGATCCGAGGACTGGAAGCCGAAACGCTCATGGTAGAACGCCTCGCAGGCATTGACGTCCTTGACGAAGAACACCACGTGGCCGACTTCCACTGGCGTGGCGCGCTCGTATACCGGGCTCGGCCTGTTGATCCGGCCCTTGCTGTTCCAGGTGTTATGGGCCCCGCATTCCTCCAGATCAAGGTCGCACTTGCGGGTAATCTGAAAGCGGATGGCCAGCCCGTTGGGATCGATGCAGCCGATGCGGCCATTGCCTTCGACGAAGCCGGGGTCCTGGGCGATGCGCCCGGAATAGAGGGCCAGGTCGTCAGCGCTCTCGACGCCCCAGACGACCTCGCGGAGGGTCGGGCCGGCCTCGATGGCCGGCGGCAGGCCGGCCTTATGCAGATCGGCGACGATGACGCGACAGCCGTTGAGGGTCTCGAAGACGGCCTCGTCGGGCTGTTCGCTGACCAGCGTCAGGCCCCAGTCCTTGAAGAAGGCGATGCAACGCGGGAGATCGTCCACGCCATAGGTAATCTCGTCGATGCCGAGTACGCTCATGCTTTGACTCCTGCCCAGGCGATGGGCTGTTCGTTCAGGCCCCAGTACAGGGCTTTCTGCTCCATGTACTGGAGGATGCCGAGGCGGCCCTTCTCGCGTCCCAGGCCGCTGTCGCGCCAGCCGCCGAAGGGCGTCGAGATGGAAAACTGCTTGTAGGTGTTGATCCACACGGTGCCGGCCTGGATGGCGCGGCCGAGTCGCCAGGCTTTCTGGAAGTCGCGGGTCCAGATGCCGGCAGCCAGCGCGTAGAGGCTGTCGTTGGCCTGGCGCACCAGCGCAGCCTCGTCGTCGAAGGGCAGCGCGACCAGTACCGGGCCGAAGACCTCCTCCTGGCACAGGCGCGCATCGTTGCCCAGCCCTACGATGATGGTCGGGGTGTAGAAATAGCCCTGTTCGAACGCCGCCCCTTGCGGGCGCTCGCCGCCGGTCAGCAGCCGTCCGCCTTCGGAAAGGCCCATGTCCACGTAACGCTCCACACTTTCGCGGTGGGCGGCGGAAATCAGCGGGCCCATCTGTGTGGCCTCGTCGGCCGGATCGCCGATGCGGATGCCCTTGGCGCCCTCCACCAGCCGCGCCATGAAGGCGTCGTACAGCGGGCGGGCGACGAACAGCCGCGATCCCGCGATGCAGGATTCTCCCGAGCTGCTGAAGATGCCATAGAGCACGCCGGCCACGGCGTGGTCGAGGTCGGCATCCTCCAGCACGATGGTCGGCGACTTGCCGCCCAGTTCCATGGACACCGGCATCATCTTGTCCGCGGCGATGCGCGCGATGTGCTTGCCGGTGCGGGTGCCGCCGGTGAAGGACACGCGCTTGACCAGGGGATGCCGGGTCAGCGCGTCACCGATCAGCGAGCCCTTGCCCGGCAGGATGCTGACCAGCCCGCGGGGCAGGCCGGCCTCGTCGCAGATGCGCGCCAGCGCCAGCGCCGCCAGGGGGGTGATTTCCGCCGGCTTGACCACCACCGCGTTGCCGGCGGCCAGGGCTGGCGCCATCTTCTGCGCCTCGGAGGCGATCGGCGAGTTCCATGGCGTGATCGCAGCGACCACGCCCATCGGCTCGTAGACGCTCATGGTCAGGTAGTCGCCCCGCGACGGTGTGATCGACTCCTCGAGCGTCTCGCAGGCGGCGGCGAAGAACTGGAAGGTGCCGGCGGCGCTGGCCACCAGGTTGCGGGTTTCCTTGATCGGCTTGCCGTTGTCCAGGCGCTGCAGCTGCGCCAGCTCCTCGCTGCGTTCGCGGATCAGTTGGGCTATGCGGTAGAGCACCGCCGCCCGCTCGTGGGGCTTGCGCTGGGCCCAGCCACTGGTTTCAAAGGCCCGCTGGGCACCGACGATGGCCTGCTCGACATCGTCGAGGCTGGCCGCATGCAGGCGGGTCACCGCGGCCCCGGTGGCCGGATAGTGAGTGGCATAGAGGTCGCCTTGGCCCAGGCGCCATTCGCCGGCGATGCAGATGGGCTGGATCTGATCGAGATTCATGGTCGGCCTCAGATGGAAAGGGAGTGGGCGTGATTGCCCAGGGCACGGACGACGCTGTACACGGTCAGCGCCGAGGTCTTCGGGTTGGCCGCCAGCGGCTTGCCGCGCAGGGTCATCTCGAAGCCGCCGAAGGCGCCGCGGGCTTCCACGCGATGCACGTTCTCGCTGCTGTGCGGGTCGGCGATCAGTTGCACCTCGGTGCGATCCAGGCCGAGCCCGGCCAGCGACAGGGTGGCGGCGACGTTGGCGTTCTTCGGATAGAGACTGGCCGCCTCGCGGGCGCTGCCCTGGAAGATGACGGTCGCCTCGCTGATGCTGTCCAGGTCGCAGACCTGCTCGGCCGGGGTGCCCTTCCAGGCGCTGGCCGGCTTGCGCCCGACGTAGAGCACCGCGTCCAGTCCACCGACCTTGGCTGCCGATAGCGCGTCGATGCCGCCGATGGCGCCGGGGAGCAACTCGATATAGGTGCCGCCACGGCGCGCTGCCGCCTCCAGGCGCTCGGCCAGGCCCAGCTCGGAGAGCGCGCCGACCGACACCACCAGGCAGGGTATGCCGCGCTCCAGCGCCGGCAGCACGTGCTCCTCGATGGCGCGGTGGCCGGCACACTCGACCAGCAGGTCGGGGCGGGCGTCGGCCGGCAAGGCGGTGAGCACGCGTGGCGGCCTGACGAAGCCGGCCAGGCGCTGACGCACCAGCTCCTCGGAGTTTTCCGGCACGATGACCGCGTCGACACACAGGTCCGGGTCCTTTTCCAGCAGCTCCAGGGCGCCAATGCCGATGGCGCCGCAGCCGATCATGGTGATGTTCAGCATGGCATCGCTCCTCAGGCACTGGCCTTCTGGAATTGGGTGGCGCTATTCGGCGGGCCGGCGAACTGGGTATTGAAGGGGCCGACGGCGAGCATGTCGATTTCCAGCAGGAAGGGTCCGGGCTGGGCAAGGGCGCGATCGAGCACCCCGGCGAAGTCCTTCAGGTCGCTCACCAGGGCATGGCGCAGCCCCATCGACTCGGAGAGCTTGGCGTAGTCGGGGGTATGCAGTTCGACGTAGCAGTGGCGGCTGCCGTAGATCGCGTCCTGGATGTTCCTGATGACTCCGTAGCGCTGGTCGTTCATCAGGATGATCACCATGTTGGCGCGCTCCTGGACCATGGTCGCCATCTCGCCCAGGTTGAGGATGAAGCCGCCGTCGCCGACCAGGGCGAACACCCTCCGCTCGGGAGCGGTTTCCGCCGCCGCCACCGCGGCGCCGATGCCCATCGCCAGGCCCTGGCCGATGCCACCGCCAAGCGCGTGGATACCGGCGCGCGGGTGGAACAGGTTGAGCAGACGGTTGCCCCAGATACTGTTGGACAGGGTCACGTCGCGGACCCAGGTGAAGTCGCGGCCGGCCAGCGCTTGCAGTTTCTCGACCTGCACCGCGTAGGGGCCGATCTCATCGACCAGTTGGGCACGGGCCTGGCGGCGCACTTCGCGCAGTTCGGCGAGGAAGTTCGGCTCGACCCGCAGGCGGCCCTCCAGACGGTCGGCCAGGCCGTCGAGGGCCAGCGCCGCGTCGCCGCAGATGAACAGGTCGCTGTGGTAGCAGCGGCCCTCGATCGCCGGGTTGGCGTCGATCCGGTAGGTGGCGTGGGGCAGCTTCAGCGCGTACTTGAAGGTCTCGTTGCTGCGCAGGCGCGAGCCGGCCACCAGCAGCGCGTCGCAGGTCTGGAAGAACTGCTCGACGCGCTTGTTCTGCGAGAAGGCGCCGAGACAGCGCTCGTCATCCTCGTTGACCACCCCGCGCCCCTGGGTCGAGGTGACCACGCCGACACCCATGTCCATCAGGCGCTTGACCTGCGGGCCAGCGTGGCGGGCACCGCCGCCGAGCCACAGCAGCGGACGTCTGGCGCTGACCAGGCGCTCGGCGACCCGGTCCAGGGCTTCGTCGGCAGGCACGGCTACCGGGATCGGCAGGGGGGCCAGGTCGGTCGGCATGGGGATGAAGCTGGACTGGATGTCGATCGGGATCTCCACGCTGACCGGGCCGGAGGGGGCGGTCAGGGCGGTCTGCACGGCCAGCTTCAGGGTGCTGATGGCGGTCTCGGCGCTGCGCACGCGGAACGCTGCCTTGGAGACCGCCTTGAGCATGGTCAACTGGTCTCGCGCCTCGTGGATGTACGCCAGGTCCTGGTCGAGGTACGGCGTCTCGATCTGCCCGGTCAGGTGCAGCAACGGCGTGCCGGCGGTCTGCGCCTCGACCATCGCGCCGGCGGCATTGCCGGCGGCGGTGCCGGTGGAGGTCAGGCAGACGCCCAGACCGCCGACGGCGCGGGCGTAGGCATCGGCCATGTTGGTCGCGCCGGCTTCGCCGCGAGCCATGACGAAGCGGATCCTGCCGCGGCTGCCGAAGGCATCGAGGATCGGCATGTTGTGGATGGAGATCACACCGAACGCGGCCTTCACGCCGCACTGTTCGAGGAAGGCGGTGATGGCGGCGCCGACGGTGACCTTGTGCTGGTCGTTGCGGACTGGTTCAGACATGACGGGACAACCCTCCGGAAACATCGATGTGGCTACCCGTGGTGTAGGCGGACAGCGGTGACACGAGGAAGAAAAGGGCACGGGCCGCCTCGAGGGGCAGGCCGAGTCGCGCCAGGGGAATCTGCTTTTTGACGGCCAACTGGGCCGTCCACTGCGTCCAGTCGAGGTCGCGCTCTTCACGGGCCTCGAAGCGGCGGCGCCACTGGCCGGACTCGACCAGGCCGATGAGGATGCCGTTGACGCGGATGCCCTTGGGGGCGAATTCGGTGGCCATCGAGCGCACCAGGCTCTTCACCCCGGCGCGGGCCGCCGAGGTGGCGACCATGTGCGGTTCAGGCTGGCTGGCCAGCAGCGAGTTGGCGCAGGCGATGGCGGCGTCCGGCTGGCTTTCCAGCTGCGGCAGGAAGGCGCGGATCGGGTAGATGATCGAGAAGAACTTGAGCCCGAGTTCTTCCTGCCAGGCCTCGTCGCTGGTGTCGGCGAAGGTCGAGACGCGGCCCTGGCCGGCGTTGCATACCAGCATTCCGGCCTCGCCGAGCGCCTCCCGGCTGGCGTCGGCGAAGGCCTGGACCTGCGCCGCGTCGAGCACGTCGCAGCGTTGAGCGAACAGCTTCGCCCGGGGAAAGCGCCGACGCAAATCGGTCTCGGCGCTGGCCAGGCGATCCGGGTCGCGCCCGCAGATGGCCACGGCGGCGCCGGCCTCAAGCAGCAGCTCGACGGTGGCCAGGCCGATGCCCGACGTGCCGCCGGTGACCACGGCGACCTTTCCGCTCAGGTCGTACATGCCCATGCTCAGCCCCTCATCAGCGTCGCGGCCTGGGCCACGTTCGGGTTGTAGTTGAGCAGCCGCGACAGCTCGTCGGCACTCTGCCGGACCTGCCGCACCAGTTCCTCGATGCGTTCGTCGCCGATATGGGCCGAAGGAATGGTGGCGCCAAGGGCGGCGACCACCCTGCCGCTGTGGTCGCGTACCGGCGCGGCGACGGTGGAGATGGTCGACTCGAAGAAGCCCTCGCCCATCACGTAGCCGCGCTGGCGATCGCTCTGCACCAGATCGAACAGTTCCAGCACGGTCCTGGGCGTGCAGCGCGAATGGGTCTCCAGCACCTCCTCCGGGTAGAGGTCGCGCAGGTTGGCCAGCGACAGGTCCTCGAGCAGGATGCGCCCGAGCACGGTGGCGTGGGCCGGCAGGCGGGTGCCGACGTTGACCGCGCTGGTGAACACGGTGGGCGGGGAGACCTTGGCGACGTAGACGATCGAGCGGCCGTCGCGCACCACCAGGTTGCACGGGTAGTTGATGCGGTTGCTGAGCTGCGTCAGCAGCGGCTGGCCGAGCTCGGTCAGCTCCAGCGAGGCGAGGTACTCGAAGCCCAGGCGCAGCACCGACATGCCCAACCGGTACTCGTGGCCGCTACGGGTGACGAAGCCCATGGCTTCGAGCGTGGTGAGCAGGCGGAAGATGGTCGAACGCGGCAGCTTCAGCCGGCGCGCCAGCTCCGGCGCCGTCAGGGTGCGGTTCTGCCGGCTGAATTCGCAGAGCAGCAGCAGGCCGCGTTCCAGACCGGGGACGATGTATTTTTCCTGCGTCTCTTTGAGTGACTCGACATCGGTCATGGACGTACTCCTTCCAGTGAGGCCTTGAGGGCGTAGGCGATGCGTTCGGCGACCGCCTGGGGCTGTTCGATCGGACTGGCGTGACCGGCCCGGGGGATCAGGGCGAAGCGCGCGCGCAGGTGATGGGCGATCAGGTGGCATTCGTCTGGAACGGTGATGCCGTCGTGCTCGCCGCAATGCACTTCGCAGGGCATCGACGGGAGCGGAAAGCGCAGCAGGTCGTCGCCGCAGAGCAATTCGACGGCCTGCAGATAACCTTGGGAATTGAGCCGCGCCATGTTCCAGCGCACCCACTCCCGAGCCTCCGGCGAGGCGTTGGCCGACAGCAGATGGTGGCTGCGCTGGTTGGCCGTGCCCTCGATGCCGTACCGCTCGAGGTTGGCCAGGCGGGAGGCGCGAACCGCCTGCCCCTGTGCCTGACGCGACGGGCTGCCGTAGCCGCGCGCCGGACTGATCAGCAGCACCCGGGCGATGCGCGATGCATCGGGGCCGCTGGCGCAGGCCAAGGCGGTCATGGCGCCCAGCGAGTGGCCGACCAGCAGACAGCGTTCGATGCCCAGCGCATCGAGCATCCGCTCCAGGCGCCGGGCATACGCTTCGGCACGCGGCCGGGACGCGGCCAGGGGCGAGGACTGCCCATAGCCGGGCGCGTCCCAGGCAACCACTCGGGCCTGCCCGGACAGCCGCTGGGCCACTTGCAGCCAGGACGCCGCACCGGAACCGATGCCATGCAGCAATACGACTGCTGGCCCCTGGCCGCATTCGCGAATCGCCGTGCGGCCGTCGGAGAACACCAGGTGACGCTGCGGGAAATCGGCGTCGAGCTGTTCGAGCAGCGGCTGGTCGAGAAGCGGGGTACCGGAAAACGATGCGAGCGTCATGGCGATCAACCGCGCTTGATCCGCGCCAGCGGGGATTCCGGCGGGTAGGTGGGGGTGATCGGCTTCTTGGCGCCGAGCATCACGCACATCAGCGCGTCCTCTTCGCCGATGTTGTGCTCTTCGCGGTAGACGCCCGGTGGCACGGAGATGATGTCGCGGTCGGTGAGGATCGCCTCGAAGCGCTCGCCGTCCTTCTCCATGATCACCTTCATCTTGCCGCGCAGGACGAAGAACACTTCCTCGACGTCAACATGGATGTGCGACGGGCCGATGTTGCCGGCCGGGATGATCATGGTGGAGAAGGTGAAGTGCTCGGAGGGAATGGTGTTGTTGTCGCTGGCCACGCCGGTGCCGCCGGTGCCGATGTAGCGCATCTGCGCGCGGCGGTACTTGGGATCGTAGTCGGCCTGGAACTTCAGCGCGTCCCAGTCGTAACGACGGGTGGAAAAGCGGGCGATACGCGATTCGCACCATTCGGCGAAGCTGGCGCCTTCGGGGCGGTCGTAGGATTTCGGGGCAGCCTGTTGATTGAGATCGGTCATGGGTTTCTCCGGGATCAGGTCATCACGAACCCGCCGTTTACCGGCAGGGTCTGTCCAGTGATGAAGCGGGAAAGGTCGGAAAGGGCGAACAGCACGGCGCCGCTCACGTCCTCCGGCAGTTGTGCACGCTGGATGGCTCGTTGCTGCTTGTAGTGCTGGTGGCGTGCCTCGGGCACGTAGGCGGTGGCTTCCACCTCCACCAGGCCGGGGGCGATGGCATTGACGGTGATGCCGTCGTGGCCGAGCTCCCGGGCGAGCGAGCGGGTCATGGCGATGACCGCGCCCTTGCTGGCGACATACGCCAGCAGGTTCGGGGCGCCCCACAGCGGGGTGTCGGACGCCAGATTGACCACCGCCCCCTGGCCGCTCGCGCGCAGGGCCGGCAGGCAGGCGCGGGTCATCAGCCAGGTGCCGCGCACATTGACCTGCAGGACCCGGTCGAACATCTCGATCTCCAGTTCCTCGAGATTCCTGCCGCCGGAGTTGGTGACCGAGGCGTTGTTGACCAGCCCGTCCAGCCCGCCCAGCAGTTCGGCGCTCTGTCGGGCGCAGGCCTCGATCGAGGCCGGGTCGGCCAGATCGAGCCGCAGCGCGCGGACATCGAGGTCACGCTGGCGCAGGGCGGCGGCCGAGGCCTCGACCTGCTCGGCGAGGATGTCGGCGATCACCACCCGGGCCCCGGCGCCGGCGATCGCCTCGGCGAACGCCAGGCCCAGCCCGCGGGCGCCACCGGTGACCAGTACCCGCCGTCCGTTCAGAAGGTTCTGCATGGCGCGCTCCTCAGACCGTGCTCAGGTTGGCTTTGGGCAGGTAGTGCAGGACGCGCTTCTCGGCCCAGACCACCGCCGCGTAGGCCAGCACGCCGATCAGGGTCAGCATGACGATGGCGACGAACACGCCGGCGGTGTTGCCCTGGCCCTCGGAATTCACCAGCAGGAAGCCAAGGCCCTTGTTGCCGCCGACCAGCTCGCCCACGGTCACCCCGATCACCGCCAGGGTGGAGGCGATGCGCAGGCCAGAGAACAGCGCGGCCATGGCCGAGGGGAACTCCACCAGACGGAAGATCTGCCAGCGATTGGCGTTCATCGCGCGGACCAGGTTGATCATGTCCGGGTCGACGGTGCGGATTGCCGAGAGCACGTTGATCATCACCGGGAAGAACACGATCAGGATGGCGATGAGGATCTTCGGGTAGATGGTGTAGCCCAGCCACATCACGAACAGCGGGGCGAAGGCGACCTTCGGGGCGATCTGCAGCGCCAGGATGTAGGGCGAAAGGATGGCCTCGGCATTCGGCGAGAGGCCGAGGCTGACGCCGATGACGATACCCAGCAGTGCCCCCAGCGCGAAGCCCACGATGATTTCCAGCGCGGTGATCAGGGTGTGCTCCAGCAGGTTGCTGTGCTGCCACATCGCGCCGAACTCGGCGATTACGCGGGTGAGGTTGGGCATGACGAACTCGGGCATGCCCATCAGGCCCGGTCCCCACTGCCAGAGCGCGAGGAACACGACCAGCAGGATCAGGCTGCCGGCTACCGGGTTGTTGAGGCTTTTCATCGACGATGTACCTTTCGAGCGGCGGGAGCGTTATTTCGTGGCGACCTGGGCCGCCTCCACGAACTGGTTGGTGTAGAGCTCGTCCAGGGGCGTCTCGCGGTTGACGATGCCCTCGCTGACGTAGAACTGGCGGACGTTCTCCAGGCGCTGCGGATCGATGTATCCGGGCGTGGCCTGGTTGGCGTAGACGTGGTCACGGTAGAGATTGAAGATCTTCTCGAGGCTGGCTTCCTTGCCCTTGTAGGAGGGCACGGCCTCGGCGAAGGTGGCGGCCGCGGCGGCAGGGTCCTGCATGATGTCGCGCATGCCGCGCAGGGTGGCCTGGACCACGCCGCCGATCACCTCCGGCTGCTGCTCGATCGCCTTGTCCGAGGCGAGGATCGCCTGGGCCATGCTCTCGAAGATCTCCGACTGCGGGACCAGGCTGACCTTCAGCCCGGCATCCTCGGCATTCACCACCCAGTCCGGCACGCCGGCCATGGCCACAGCCTTTTTCGCCGTAAACAGCTGCCAGACGCCGGCGGGACCGGCGGCCTGCACATTCACGTCGTTCTTCGACAGGCCGGCCTTCTTCAGCGAGGCGAGCAGGGCGTAGTAGGTGGTATCCGAGTAGGACATCACGGTCATCGTCTTGCCCTTCAGGTCGGCGATGGAATTGATGTTCTGCTCGGCATCGGTGGCGACCATGGTCACGCCGCCGGCACCGAGTACCGCCACGGCCTTGACCGGAACGCCGTTGGCGCGCACCACGATGGGGGTGTCGCCGATCGCGCCACCGACCAGGGCATTGCCCGCGCCGATCTGCTTGGCTACGTCGACGCCGCCCTTGCCGGCGACGAAATTCACCTGCAGGCCCTCCTCGCCGTAGTAGCCCTTGTGCTGGGCAATGATCCAGGGCGCGAAGGCCGGCGAATTCGGGGGTGCCGGCAGCAGGTAGGTGATCTTCTGCAGATCGGCCGCCTGTACACTCACGGCGGTGCTCAGCGCCACGGCCAGAAGGGCGCTTTTGGCGACACGTGCAGCGAATTTATTGCTCATGCTCATCTCCGAAAGGGGGTGTGTGTTCAGTGCAGGTCGGTGCTCTCGCCAACCTTCAGCAGCTCCATCAGGCGGCCGGCCAGAGGGCCGATCTCCGGGAGCTTGCGGCGCTCGAGCGGGTTCTCGCGTAGCGGCAGATTCACTTTGATTTCTTCGATGAGCGTCCCGGGACGGGCGCTCATGACCAGGATGCGATCGGACATGGCGATCGCTTCGACGAGGTCATGGGTGATGAACAGGGCGGTTTTGCGCTGTTCATGAAGCATCAGGGCCAGATCCTGCTGGAGGATCATCTTGGTCTGCGCATCGAGGGCCGAGAACGGCTCGTCGAGGAACAGTACCTGCGGGTCGATGGCCAGGGTGCGGGCCAGTGCCGCGCGCTGGCGCATGCCGCCGGAGAGCTGGAAGGGGTAGTGGTCGCCGAAGCCGTCCAGGTGACACTTGGCCAGCAGCTCGTTGGCCACCTCGGCACGACGCGCCGCCGGCACGCCCTCGATTTCCAGGCCCAGTTCGATGTTGCGGCGAATGGTTCGCCAGGGCATCAGCAGATCCTTCTGCAGCATGAAGGCCACCTTGCGCACCGGCCCGCTGACCTTCTCGCCGGAGATGAACACCTCGCCCTCGCTCGGCATGTACAGTCCCGAGCCCATGTTGAGCATGGTGCTCTTGCCGCAGCCGGACGGGCCGATGATCGACACCACCTCGCCGCGACGGATGCTGAAGCTCACCTCCCGAACCACCGGCATCGCGTCCTGGCTGCCCTTCTTGGGAAAGGCCTTGGCGACAGCGCGGAATTCGATCTCGACGGGAGCGGACACCTCGCGGCTGGCAGCGGCGGCCGGCGGGGTACGGTAGGCGTGGAGCTCGGAAATGGGCATGGTTAGTCTCGAAGTCGTTTCAAATACGGTACGTTGTCTTAAGCATGAACAATGCCAGTCATTCCGGAGATCGCTGGCGAAATAAATTACCTTTAAAATCAATGGATTATCCATTCCGCTTATGAAACGGCCCGTTTGTTTCGAGACTGGAACAAGCCGGGTGGAGGAGGAGGCAGGATGTGCACCTGAGCGGTACATATCGATACCGCCGTGCCATAAGTCTGTGCAGAAGCGTTACCAGCGGTAGCAGGCGGGCTCGCAAATGAACGCTGCTAATAAGGTAAGGAAACAGCAGGCATGAAAAAGGGACGGCCAATGGTCGTCCCTCTTGAGGGCGAACGGCTGGACCGTCCGCCGAAGCACCAGTCTCAGGACGGCGCCGGCGCCAGACGCGGAGCGATCATGTTGTCCGGACGCAGGATTTCGGCCAGGCGGTGCTCGTCCAGCAGCCGCTCCTCGCGCACCAGCTCCAGCACGCCACGCCCCTGCGCCAGCGCCTGCCGGGCGATGCGGGTGGCATTCTCGTAGCCGATGAAGGGGTTCAGCGCGGTGGCCAGGCCGATGCTGTTCTCGACCAGCGCCCGGCAGTGCTCGATGTTGGCGGTGATGCCGGTGATGCAATGCTCGCGCAGCATGTCCATGGCCCGCTGCAGCAGGCGCACCGAGTCGAACAGCTTGTAGACGATCAGGGGCTCCATCACGTTGAGCTGCAGCTGGCCGGCCTCGGCCGCCAGGGTCAGCGCCAGGTCGTTGCCGATCACCTCGAAGGCCACCTGATTGACCGCCTCCGGGATCACCGGGTTGACCTTGCCGGGCATGATCGAGCTGCCCGGCTGGCGCGGCGGCAGGTTGATCTCGTTGATCCCGGTGCGCGGCCCGCTGGAGAGCAGGCGCAGGTCGTTGCAGACCTTCGACAGCTTCACCGCCAGGCGCTTGAACATGCCCGACAGCATGACGAAGGCGCCCATGTCCGAGGTCGCCTCGATCAGGTCGGCGGCGGACACCAGCGGCTGGCCGCTGATCTCGGCCAGGCGCTGCACGGCCAGGCCCTGGTAGCGCGGGTCCGAGTTGATCCCGGTGCCGATGGCGGTGCCACCCAGGTTGACCTCGCAGAGCAGCTCGGGCACCAGTCGGCGCAGGTGGTGCAGGTCCTCGCCGAGGGTGGTGGCGAAGGCGTTGAATTCCTGACCGAGGGTCATCGGCACCGCGTCCTGCAACTGGGTGCGGCCCATCTTCAGCACCCCGGAGAACTCGCTGCCCTTGTGCCGCAGCGCCTGGCACAGGCTGTCGAGGCTGGCGAGCAGGGTGTCGTGGCCGAGCAGCAGGCCCAGGCGAATCGCCGTGGGGTAGGCGTCGTTGGTCGACTGCGACATGTTCACGTCGTTGTTCGGGTGCAGGTAGCGGTACTCGCCCCGGGCGTGACCCATGGCCTCCAGGCCGATATTGGCGATCACCTCGTTGGCGTTCATGTTGGTCGAGGTGCCGGCGCCGCCCTGGATCATGTCCACCACGAACTGGTCGTGGAACTCGCCGCGCACGATCCGCGAGCAGGCCTCGACGATCGAGGCATGACGCGCGGATGGCAGCAGGCCCAGGCTGTGGTTGGCATCGGCCGCGGCCTGCTTGACCATGGCCAGCGCCACCACCAGCCTGGGGTAGTGCGATAGCGGCACGCCGGAGAGGCGGAAGTTGTGGCGGGCGCGCAGGGTCTGGATGCCGTAATAGGCTTCGGCGGGCACGACGAGGGTGCCGAGCAGGTCGTGCTCGGAACGAAAGGATGCAGGATCGGACATGAGTCTGGTGTTCTCGAAGGGGGCGGTTATTGCCACAAGGCAGCCCTAAACTAAGGTGCCTGCTGTCCAGCTGGCCAATGCCGTTGTTTGCGTGATCATGCCGAAACGGCATAATCACGCATGCCTTCCAAACTGCCCGGGGGCCTGTTCCCCACGTGGAGCCCGCTTGAATCTGGAAATGAAATGGCTGGAGGACTTCGTCGCCCTGGCCGCCACCCGCAGTTTCTCCCGGGCCGCCGAGCGGCGCTTCGTCACCCAGCCGGCCTTCAGCCGGCGGATCCGCGCACTGGAGGAGGCGCTCGGCCTGACCCTGGTGAACCGCTCGCGCACCCCCGTCGAATTGACCGAGGCGGGTCAGGTGTTTCTGATCAGCGCGCGGCACACAGTCGAGCAGCTAAGGGAAGTGGTGCGCCATCTGCACCATTCGGAAGGTCAGCAGGGCGAGGCGCTGGTAGTGGCCGCTGCGCATTCGTTGGCGCTTGGCTTTTTTCCCGCCTGGTTGGCGCGGCTGCGTGGAGAGGGTCTGAGCCTGGCTACCCGATTGGAGGCGGCCAATGTCGGTGAGGCGGTGCGTGCCTTGCGAGAGGGTACCTGTGATGTACTGCTCGGCTATCACGAGCCAGGAGCAGCACTGCAGCTTGACCCTGGTTTGTTTCCCTCCCAACTACTGGGGCGCACCTGGATGGTTCCGGTAAGTGCGACCCGATCGGACGGCACAGCCTTGTACCTGCTGGAAAATGAGCGCAGCGTACCTTTGTTGGCTTATAGCGCTGGCGCCTCGCTGGGCCGCTCGGTAAATCATTTGCTTCGCGAGCGCGCTTTACGTTCAACGACCGTGTACGAGACAGACATGGCGGATAGTCTGAAGGGCATGGCGTTACAAGGGCTCGGCATAGCCTGGGTTCCGTTGCTTTCGGTGGATGGTGAGTTGGCACGTAATGAGCTTGCTATATGCGGTGGTGCGCATTGGCAGCTGCCGCTGGAAATCCGACTGTATCGCTGTGCGCTAATACGCAAAGCGGCTCTGCGAGCACTATGGTGCAAGTTGGAATCCGATTTGAAACGCTCGCAGAAGACATCCCTGACATAAGATTTTTCACGCCTTGTATGTAATGAGGCGACCATCGACCAGTTCGATCTGCCGCTGGCAGCCGGCGGCCAGGCGCGGGTCGTGGGTGACCACCAGCACCGCGCAGCCGAAGCGGGCATTGAAGCGGCGGAACAACTCGAACACGGCATCCGCCGTGCGGCTGTCGAGGTTACCGGTGGGTTCGTCGGCCAGCAGCAGGGCGGGATGGGTGACCAGCGCCCGGGCGATGGCGACCCGCTGCTGCTGGCCGCCGGAGAGTTCGCTGGCCTTGCGCGCGGCGAAGCCTTCGAGGCCGACCTCGGCGAGCAGCCCCCGGGCCCGCTCGACATGCTCGGCGGCAGGCCGGCCCTGGCGGATCATCAGCGGCATCAGTACGTTGTCGAGCACGCTGAAGGCGGGGATCAGATGATGGAACTGGAAGACGAAGCCGATCGCCTCGTTGCGCAGGCGTGTGCGCGCGGCGTCCTGCAGGCCGCGGGTAGGGCGGCCCAGCAGGTACAGCTCGCCCGCCGTGGGGGCGTCGAGCAGGCCGATGAGGTTGAGCAGGGTGCTCTTGCCCGAGCCCGAGGGGCCGACCAGCGCGCACAGCTCGCCCCGGCACAGGTGCATGTCTATGCCGTGCAGGACCTCCTGCTCCAGCGGGGTGCCGGGCTTGTAGACCTTGCGCAGCGCCTCTAGGCGCAGGACCTCCTCAGACATAGCGAATCGCCACGGCCGGGTCGTAACGTGCCGCCCGGCGTGCCGGCATGGCCGCGGCCAGTACCCCGGCGACGGTGGCTATCGCCATCGCGGTGGGCACCAGCGACGGCTCCAGGCGAATCTCGAACAGCTGTCCGGCCAGGCCATTGAACACCTGGATCAGGCCCCAGCCGACCAGCCCGCCAGCTGCCGAGCCGACCAGCCCGAGCAGCCCGCCCTGAAGCAGGAAGACCCGCAGGATCTGCCCGCGCGGGCTGCCCATGGCGCGCAGGATGCCGATTTCTCGGGTGCGCTGGACCACACTGACAGCCAGGACGCTGGCGATGCCGAAGGCCACGGAGATCCCCACGAAGATGCGGATCATCTGGGTGGTCATGCTTTGCGAACGCAGGGCATTGAGCAGCTGGCCGTTGGTTTCCATCCAGCTCTCCACCTTCAGGCCGGTGCGCCGCGCCAGCTGCCGGGCGATGTCCTCGGCGGCAAAGATGTCGGCCACCGTGGTGTCGATCACCGTCACCGTCACCGCACCGGGCAGGTCCAGCAGCGCCTGGGCCTGGCGAAGGTCGAGGTAGACGTAGCGGGCATCGAGTTCACGGACCTCGAGATCAAAGATGCCCACCACCTCGAGGACGGTTTCACGCCCTTCACCGGCATCCAGGCGCAGTTTGTCGCCAACCACCAGGCCCAGCTCGCGAGCCAGCTCATGGCCGATCACCGCCTGTCCGGCATTGACCTCGAAGCGACCGGCACGCAGGTGCCGGTGGACGGGAACCACCTGCAGATAACGTTCGGCCTCGATGCCCATCAGCGACACCGACGCCCGCGCGCCGCCGCGGCGGGCAAGGGCCGGGCCGCTGGTCAGGGGCGAGACGGCAAGCAGTTCGGATTGTTCGTCGAGCAGTTCGATCACCTCGCTCCAGTTGAGGATCGATTGCAGGCGCTGGGCGCGGGGGCTTTCCAGCAGGATCAGGTGACTATCGGCGGGCGCCGTCGGCTGCAGGTTGACCGCCTCGGGCGGCTCGAGGCGGATGTGCGCCTGGGTACCCAGGGTGCGCTCAATCACGTTGCTCTGCAGCCCGGTGATCAGCGCGGTGATGAACACGATCACCGCGGCGCCGACGGTGATGCCGAAGCTGATCAGCAGGCTCTGCAGGGAGTTGTCGAGGAGAAAGCGCAGGGCGATTTTCCATTCCAGCCAGAGCGAGTCGGCCAGCCGCATCTCAATAGGCCTGCTGGCGCAGGCGGACCCGCTGGCCTGGCCTGGCGTCGCCGATGAGCACCCGGTCGCCGGCCGCCAGGCCCCCGGTCACCTCGCTCAGGCCGGTACCGCGCAGGCCCAGGCGCACGGTTACCCGCTCGACCCGGTTGTCGCGATCCAGGCGCAGTACTTCGGCCCGGGCGCCGTCGCGCTGGCGCAGGCTGTCGTTGGGCAGCGCCAGTGCCTGCTCGCGGCGGCCGGTTTCGATGCTCACCGAGACGGTCATGCCCTGGCGCAGGAATTCCGCCGGTTGCTCGAATCGCAGGTGCACATCGAGGGTGCCGGTGGTCGGTTCGACCCGCGGCGCCAGGTAGCTCACCCGGGCCGCCAACGGTCGCTCCGGCCAGGCGTCGGCGATCACCGTGGCCGGAAGCCCCGGCTCGATCGGCGCCAGGCTCTTTTCATCCAGCGGCAGGCGGATCTCCAAGCTGTCCAGCGGGGCCAGGGTCAACAGCGTGCGCCCGGGCTGCACCAGGTCTCCCGGTTCGACCTGACGCGACTGGATGATGCCGTCGACCGGGGCGAGGAGGCGGGTTCGCGCCAGGGCCACATGCGCGGCCTCGAGCCGCTGTTCCAGCAGCCGGGTCTCGCTGCCGTCGGCGGCCACCGCGGCGGCCGCCAGGCGCGCCCGGTCACGCGCGGCGCGGGCTGCAGTCTCGGCACGCTGGGCCTGTTCGCGCTGCTCGACGGAGATCAGCTGGCGCTCGGTCAGCCTGGCGCGCCGCTCGCGCTCGCGGCTCGCCTGGGCCAGATTGCTTTCCGCCTCGCGCAGCGCTGCCTGGGCTTGCGGCCGGGTCGAGGCGACGAGCTGGTCGAGTTGCGCCTGGGCTTCCTGCAGGCGCGCGCGCCACTCTCTATCGTGCAGTTCCAGCAACAGTTCACCAGCCCGCACCTGATCGCCCTCGCGTACATAGCGTGCGGCCACCACGCCGGTGATCTCGCTGCCGATCTGCGCCACCGACCGGCTGTCGACTTCGCCGCTGGCGACCACGCGCTGGACCAGGGGCCGCGCCTGGACCTCATAGCCGGGCAGTTCCGGCCCCTGCCAGGTGCGCCAGGCGAGGCCGGCGGCGATCAGTAGCGGCAGCAGCAGGAAAATGAACAGCGGGCGAGCGCGGATCAACGGAACCTCGACGGCAGGCAAAGCCCCAGCTTACGAGTAAAGCGGGGGCGTGGATATCAGCCGCTCGGCTGAGGACCCCTCGAGCGACTCGCCGAGGGCTTCAGCCACGCGCAGCGCGCTGACCACCCCGTCCTCGTGAAAGCCGTTGCCCCAGTAGGCGCCACAGAAATAGCTGTGCTGCGCGCCGAGTAGCTCGCGACAGCGTGCCTGCGCCTCGATCCCCTCCAGGCTGAAGCGTGGATGGGCATAATGAAAACGCGCCAGGATCCGCCGAGGGTCGATCAGCTCGGTCTGGTTGAGGCTCACGCAGAAGGTTTCCGGGGCGTTCAGACCCTGCACCAGGTTCATGTTGTAGGTCACCATGGCCGGACTCTCCTCGCCGCCGCCCAGGCGGTAGTTCCAGCTTGACCAGGCCCGCCGCTGTCGCGGCAGCAGGCGGGTATCGGTGTGCAGCACCACCTCGCTCTCGACGTAGCGCTGCGCGCCGAGAATGGCGCGCTCGGTGGCGCTCGGGCGGGTCAGCAGCTTCAGCGCCTGGTCGCTGTGGCAGGCAAACACCACCTTGTCGTAGCGCTCCTGACCCGCCGCGCTGCGCAAGGTAACGCCTCTTTCGTCGCGGTCGACGCGCCAGACCGGACAGTTCAGGCGGATGCGCTGGCGGAAGCCGGCGGCCAGGGGCGCCACGTAGCGGTTCGAGCCGCCTTCGATCACATACCAGCGTTGTTGCTGGTTGATCGACAGCAGGCCACGGTTGCTCAGCACGCGCATGAACAGCAGCAGCGGGAAACTCAGCAGATCGATCCTTGGCAATGACCAGATCGAGGCCCCGAGGGGGATCAGGTACTGCTCGATGAACTCCTGACTGTAGCTGCCCAGGTGCAGGTAATTGCCGAGCGTCAGGGTATCGCTGATGCGCTGGTAATACAGATCCTCGGCAGCCTCGCGGTTGAACCGGATGATCTCGCGCAGCATGCCCCAGAAGCTTGGTGAAACCAGATTGCGGCGCTGGGCGAAGAGGGTGTTGAGGTCCTGCCGGGCATACTCGCGGCCATGATGCGGATCGTAGACTGAGAAGCTCATCTCGGTGGGGCGGATGGGTACCTGCAGGCGCTGCAGCAGCCTGAAGAAGTTTGGGTAGGCGCTGTCGTTGAACAGGGTGAAACCGGTGTCGATGGCGTAGTCGGTGCCCTGCAGCGGTACGCTGAGGGTGCGGGTGTGCCCGCCGAGCCAGTCGCGCGACTCGAACAGGTCGACCTGATGACTGCGATGCAGCAGGTGGGCGGCGGTGAGGCCGGCGATTCCGCCACCGATGATGGCAATCTTCATGCCCTTACTCCGTGAGGTCTCGGAAAGCCGCCAGCGCGCGGGCACGGCTTTCCTTCAGATCGACAAGGGGTCGCTGCGCAGCCACAGCAACTGGTTCATGGCGCCGGACCGGCATGACGCTGGAACAGGCCATGCCGGTCCAGCAGGGCGAAGGCCTGCAGCGGATCATCGGCCAGCTCGAGCGACTCGATGTCGCCCAGTTCGCTGCCATGGATGCGTGCCGCCGCGCCACCCAGCACCACTGGCACCGGCGACTGTTCCACCGCCCGCGGCAACTGGCGCAGCAGGCCGAGTTCGAGCGCCTGGCTCGAATAGAGCAGGACCGCGCGAGGGGCGATGCGCTCCTGCGCCAGCCGCAGCTCGCCCAGCGGCACCGGCCAGTCGAGTACCTCCACCGGGCAGTCGACGCTGGAGATCAGCCAGGCGCTCAGCCAGAGGCCGGGCTCCATGGGGCGCTCGGACAGATTGACCAGCAACAGCGGCGCTCCAGGCTGCTGGCGGTTGTGGTGATAGAGGCGTGCGCCGAACTTGCTGCGCAGCCAGGAGTAGAAGAACACGCGCTCGAGCTGGGCCCCGTACTGGCCTTGCCAGCGCCGCTCGAGGGCATCGAGCAGGGGCAGCAGCAGGTGCTCGCACAGCGTACGGGGCGGGTAAAGCGCCATGGCGTCGTTGAGGCTTTCGTCGAGGCTTCGCTCGGCGAGCTTGGCGACGGCTGCGAGCTGGGTATCGCGCAGGCCGCTCCAGGGGCTGTGCTCGTCGGTCGCGGTGGGCTGTGGTGCGTCGAGCAGCCCCTTCACCTGGCTGACCGCTGCGCCGCGGTTGAGCCAGGTAAGGATGTCGTGGATGCGCTGGACCTGATCCTGGTCATACAGGCGGTGACCCTTGGCGGTGCGGCGAGGCACCACCAGGCCATAGCGGCGTTCCCAGGCGCGCAAGGTCACCGGATTGACCCCGGTGAGACGGGCGACTTCACGGATCGGCAGCCAGCCGGCGCGCTCGCCGTCCGGCCCCTGTTCGGATTGCTTCATGGTCAGATGGCGTTTCGCAGGCTGAGGTCTTCGGGATGGGGTTGCAGGTAGGCCTGCCGTTCGAGGTAGGGATCGGGGTGCTTGCGCAGGTGGTGCTTGAGCAGCGTCAGCGGGACCACCAGCGGGATGGTGCCCTGCCGGTACTGGCTGATCAGCTTCTGGATCTCCCTGCGGTCCTGGCTGTCGAGCCGATTTTTCAGATAACCCGAAAGATGCTGCAGCACATTGCTGTGGCTGCCGCGGGTGGCCGGGCGCTTGAGTGCGGCCATGAGCTCGCTGAAATAAAGGTCGGCGATGGTTTCCAGAGGCCGTTCGTCGAGGTCAGCAAGCAGGCGGCCGAGCTCCCTGTACTGATGCGGATGGTGCGCCATCAGCTGGTACTTGTAGCTTGAGTGGTAATCGAGCAGGCCCTTGGCGCTGAGCCCGCTGCGGTGCAGATTCTGCCAGCGCGCGTAGGCGAACACGCGGGTGAGGAAATTTTCCCGCAGCACCGGGTCGTTCAGCCGTCCGTCTTCCTCCACCGGCAGGTCCGGGCGGTCGTTCATGAAGGCCGCGGCATAGAGGCCGGCAGCCCCGCCGAGGGCCAGGGTGCCGTCGCTGCGGTAGACCTTGACCCGCTCCATGCCGCAGGAGGGGGATTTCTGCATGAGGATGTAGCCGCTGATGTCGTCCAGGGCAGCGGCCATCTTGCGGCCATGGGCGGCCAGGGGCTCGCTGTGGTCCTGGTCCCGATTCACCGTGCCGAGGGCGCGCGGTGCCTGCGGGTCACCCACCAGGCGGATGGGCTCACGCGGGGTGCCCAGTCCGATTTCCACTTCAGGGCATACGGGGATAAAGTCGAAATGCCGCGCCAGGGTCTCGCTGCACAGCCGCGACTCTTTGTGGCCGCCGTTATAGCGCACCGTCGCGCCAAGCAGGCAGGCGCTGATGGCGATCCTGATACGGCGTTGGTCGTGGGTCGGCATGGAGGGCCTCGGCTACTCGATTTGTACAAATCCTGGGTTCTGTACAACTAAGCTGCATGATAAGGCCCTGGCTGTACGGGTCAAGAGGTCTTGTACAAGATTCCCTGACCCGCCCATGCGGGATCTACTTGTCCAGATGCTCGATGATCCGCCGTGCTGCTTCGCGCCCGCTGAGCCAGGCGCCTTCGACCCGACCGCTCAGGCACCAGTCACCGCAGGCATGGATGCCCATGTCCACATCGGCCAGCGAGCCCCACTGATGGGGCTGCGCGGGCCGGGCATACAACCAGCGATGGGCGATACTGAACGCGGGTTCCGGCAGGGGGCAGTCGAGCAGTTCGGCAAAGGCGCCGTGCAGATGCTCGATCACCGTTTCCTTGCTGGCATCCAGATGCTCGCGGCTCCACTGACTGGTGGCATGCATGACCCAGGTATCGAGCGGGTTGTCGCGTCCGGGCTTGCTGCGATCGCGGCTGAACCAGTCGAGTGCGCCGTTACGCACAAAGCAGCCGTCCATGCCTGTCTCCAGCGGTGTGGAGAAACCCAGGGCCACTGACCAGGTCGGCTCCATCGCCACGTTGGCCGCCTTGCCGGCCAGCACCGGCGCGGCGGTCAGGAGGTTGCAGGCCTGGGTCGCCGGGATGGCCACGACCACCTGGCTGAACGGTCCGTAGGACTGGCCATCGGCATCCTGCAGGGTCCAGTGACGGGTGCCGCGAAAGATCTCGGTGATGCGGCAGCCAAAGGTTACCGGCGTTTCGCCAAGCAGGCCGCGGGTGATGGCGCTCATGCTGGGCGTGCCGACGTAGCGCTCCTGTTCATCCTGGGAGGGTCCAAGCTGGCCCTGGCGGAGTTCATAGAGGCTTGGCCGCCATTCGCTGGCCCAGCCGCGGGCCTGCCAGTCGCGCACCGCGGCGGCGAAGCGCCGGTCACGGGCGGTGAAATAGGCGGCGCCCAGGTCGAGCCGGCCGGCTTCGGTGCGCTTGCTGGCCATGCGGCCGCCGCTGCCGCGGCTCTTGTCGAAGAGATGGACAGGAAGTCCGGCCTCCTGCAGCGCCTGGGCAGCCGACAGGCCGGAGATCCCGGCGCCAATGATGGCGATCGAAACAGAGCTCATGCGTTACCTCGCTAGTCAGATGTCCAGGCTATGCTGCAGCCTAAACTTGTACAATCCTCTTTTTTGTATAGGATTATGCCGAGAGTCCTGCGGCGCCCGGAAAGTGCACCTTCTATAGATGCAGAACGCGGCACGCGGGACAAGATCCATCAGTCGATTGCTGAGGAGCATATCCCCATGCGCATCCGCCTGACAGGCGGCACCGGGCTCGCCATTTGCCCAGCGGCCCGCCGGGCCCCAGGCGATAGAGCGGCAGCAAGGTTGACCTTGCCCGCCAGTTCATGCCCGGGATCCATCGGGAAGACCAGATGAGGGTCATTGATTTTCTTTTGCACAGTCCCGAGGCGACCGGTCCCTATAATGCGTGTGCGCCAGAGCCGGTGCGTAACGCCGGGTTCGGCCGGGCCCTGGCTCGCAGCCTAGGCCGTCCGGCACTGTTGCCGTACCGCCCCGCTGCGGCTGCGGCTGCGGCTGCGGCTGCGGCTGGGGTTGGGCGAATTGTCCGGCCTGCTGCCTGGTGGCCAGCGGGTGACGCCGGCGCGGTTGCTTGCGAAGGGCTTCGGCTTTCGCTTCAGCGAGCTGGACGCCGCTCTGGCCGACCTGCTCGGCTCGGCCAGTCGTTGAGTTGTCGTGGTTTCATCCAAGGAATGTCGAATGTCTGAACAGGCGTTGCTGCTGGTCAATCTGGGGTCCCCGGCGTCCACGTCGGTGGCCGACGTCCGCCGCTATCTGAATCAATTTCTCATGGACCCCTACGTGATCGACCTGCCCTGGCCCATGCGGCGCCTGCTGGTCTCGTTGATCCTGGCCCGACGTCCGGCCCAGTCGGCCCACGCCTATGCCTCGATCTGGTGGCCGGAAGGGTCGCCCCTGGTGGTCATCAGCCGCCGCCTGCAGCAGGCGATGGCGGCCCATTGGCCCGAAGGGCCGGTGGAGCTGGCGATGCGCTATGGCGAGCCGTCCATCGAAGGTGCCCTGGTGCGCCTAGCCAGCCAGGGCATCGGCGAGGTGGTATTCGCGCCGCTGTATCCGCACTTTGCCGACAGCACCACCACCACCGCGGTGGAAGAGGCGCGGCGGGTGATCCACGAGCATGGTCTGTCGCTACGGGTGCGACTGCTGCAGCCCTTCTTTGACCAGCCCGAGTACCTCGATGCGCTGGTCGCCAGCGCCCGGCCCTATCTCGACGATGGTTTCGACCACCTGCTGATGAGCTACCACGGGCTGCCCGAGCGGCACCTGCACAAGGCGGACCCGAGCGGCGCGCATTGCCTGCGAGGCGCCGACTGCTGCCAGCGCGCCGAGGGCGAGGTGCTTGCAGCCTGCTATCGGGCGCAGTGCTACCGGACCAGCGAAGGCCTCGCCGCCCGTGCTGGCCTGGATCCGGCCAAGTGGTCGGTGTCCTTCCAGTCACGCCTAGGGCGGGCGAAATGGATCGAGCCCTACACCGAGGCGCGTCTGGACGAGCTCGCCGGGCAGGGCGTGAAGCGGCTGCTGGTGATGTGCCCGGCGTTTGTCGCCGACTGCATCGAGACCCTCGAGGAGATCGGCGATCGCGCCCGTGAGCAGTTCCTCCAGGCCGGGGGCGAAGAGCTGCGCCTGGTGCCCTGCCTGAATACCCATGAAGCCTGGCTTCCGGCGCTGGCTACGCTGTGCCGGCGCGCTCCGCTGCAGCTGTAGACTGATATGCCTACAGCACAGGGTTACAATGCCGGCTTTTCCCGGCGTCGCGAATCTGTGCATGAATGAATCAACCGGCGTTTCCAGCCTTACCCTGGCGTTGTCCGCGCGCGACGAGCTGTTTCCCATCCGCGAGGTCGCGCGCCTGACCGGCGTCAACCCGGTGACCCTGCGTGCCTGGGAGCGGCGCTACGGGCTGATACAGCCAACCCGTACCGACAGTGGGCACCGGCTCTATTCCATGGCTGACGTCGAATCGGTGCGCAGCATCCAGGCCTGGATCCGCCGCGGTGTTCCGGTCAGCAAGGTGGGCGACATCCTGGCCCGCTCCGCTGCCGGCAGTGCTGGCGCGTCCGCGGCAGAGGCGGCCGGTGGCGAGTGGGGTCAATGGCAGGAGTGGCAGGGCCGCCTGGAAGAGGCCCTGCAGAGCTTCGACGAGTCCGAGCTGGAGCGGGTATACGGGCAGATTCTGGCAACCTGGCCGGTCGCGCTGGCCCTGGAGGAGGTGCTGATGCCTGTCTGGCAGGGGCTGGCGCTGCGCACCGAAGAATTCGGTCGCACCAGCGAATGGCTGTTTCTCGATGCCTTCCTGCGCAGCCGGATCGCCGTGCGCCTGCAGATGAATCGCCCGCGGCATGGCCGGCGGGTGCTGATGGCAGCGGTGCCGGGGCATTGTCGCGACCTGGAATTGCTGGTGGCCGCGCTGCTGCTCGCTGGCGAGCAGCAGGCAGTGACCCTGTTGCCCCTGGGGCAGCCGCTGGATGAGCTGGCACTGGTCTGCGAGCGCGCCCGCCCGGAGGCGCTGGTGCTGTTTTCCAATCGCCCGCTGGCTGCCGATCTACAGCGTCAGCTGGGTCGCATGGTACTGACGCTGGGCTGTCCGCTGGCGCTGGCCGGCGAGGCTGCGGAACTCGCCGGAGAAGCCTTTGCCGGGACCCCGGTGGCCTGCCTGGGGCGGCCCAGCGGGGCCATGGCCGGACGTCTGAAACAATTGCTCGATGGCCACCTCGATACCTGACTAGAGGTTTCTTCTGAGAGCTGCCAATTCCTCCTGCAGGCGGGCCAGCTCGGCTTCCAGGGCTGCCACCCGCTCGCGCGCCTGGACCTCGCGGGTGACGTCCTTCTGGATGCCGATGAAGTAGGTCAGCTGGTCGCGCTCGTTGAACACCGGCGCCAGCGACAGTTCACTCCAGAACATGCTGCCGTCCTGGCGGTAATTGCGTAGCACCTGGCGGCAGGCCTTGCGTTCGCGTATCGCCTGGCGAATCACCTCCAGCGCCGCCTGGTCGCGATCGCTGTTCTGCAGGAAGCGGCAGTCCTGGTAGAGGATGTCATCGACGCGATAGCCGGTCAGCGCTTCGAATGCCGGATTGGCGTAGATGAGTATGTTGTCGTCGCCCTCCTGCTCGGTGACCACGATCCCATCGTTGCTGGCTTCGACCATCAGTTGCAGCAGTTGCCCGTTGATCATCGGTGCTCCCCGTTTTTTCGTGATTCTACTGTGCAGCGCGGCGCTTCGACCGATACAGCGAGCAAAATCGCCAACTGGTGCAAGGAAACGCTAAGTTACAACTGCTACGGCGTAATATGGTGCATCGGACCGCATGGCACATTGCCACAGGCCAATGAAATCGCGGCGGTGCATGGCATGGAACTCGCTTGGCGATTTCTGTTCTCCCGCTCCGTCATTCCTATGGCGTCAAGATTAAGACCAGGCGAATGGCAGGCAGTGAGCCGCTCGCATTCCGTCTGCAGGCAAACCCCTCGCGTGTTCAGGGCCCTCATGCAATGGTTAGGGAAGCATCATGCAATCAGCCTCGATAGATATCCTGTGGCTCGTGTTATGCGCCGGTCTGGTGTTCAACATGCAGATCGGCTTTCTGTGTCTGGAGTCCGGGCTGACGCGCAGCAAGAATGCGATCAACGTTGCGATCAAGAATATGGCCGACCTCAGCGTCGCGATCCTCCTCTACTGGTTGTACGGTTTCGCATTAATGTTCGGTTCCAGCGCCGGTGGATTGTTCGGAAACAGCCATTTCCTCATTGAGGCCGATGGCGACGCCTGGCCCATGGCGTTCTTTCTGTTCCAGGCCATGTTCTGTGCCACCGCGGCAACCATTGTGTCCGGCGCCGCGGCAGAGCGCATGCGTTTCAGTGCCTATCTGGTGGTGGCGCTGCTGGCCGCGGGGCTGATCTATCCGATATTCGGACATTGGGCCTGGGGTGGCGCCTTTGCCGAGGGCGAGGGCTGGCTGGCGGGCCAGGGCTTTGTCGATTTCGCCGGGTCGACGGTGGTCCACGGGGTAGGGGGCTGGATCGCACTGGCGGCGATCATGGTCATCGGCCCGCGGTTGGGGCGCTTCGACGGCAGTCGCCGTGAGCGCAGCATGCCTGGCTCAAACCTGCCAATGGCGATGCTGGGCGGCCTGCTGCTGCTGTTCGGCTGGCTCGGCTTCAACGGGGGCAGCACCCTGGCGTTCAACGTGCAGGTGCCGGGTATCGTGGCCAACACCACTCTCGCGGGCATGGCCGGCATCGCAGGTGGCTCCCTGATGTCTTGGCTGCGCTTCCGCCTCATCGAGCCGATCCTGCCGCTCAACGGCATGCTTGCCGGGCTGGTGGCGGTCACTGCAGCAGCCCATGCGATCAGCCCCGGCGCGGCGGTGCTGATCGGTTTTGTCGGCAGTCTGGTGATGTTCTTCGCCGACCGCCTGCTGCTGCGCTGGGGAATCGACGACGCGATCAGCGCGGTGCCTGTGCACCTGGTCGCCGGCATATGGGGCACCCTGTCGGTCGGGCTGTTCGCCAATCTGGAATTGCTCGGCACCGGCCTCAGCCGGAGCGAGCAGTTGCTGGCTCAGGTGCAGGGCATCCTGGTCTGCGCGATCTGGGCCTTTGGCGCGACCTACACCGCGTTGCGCCTGATCAATCGCGTCTTTCCCATGCGGGTGGACCCAGACGACGAGGTGCGCGGGCTCAACGTCAGCGAGCATGGTGCCCGCACCGAGCTTATCGAGCTGCTCGACGCCATGGCCGAACACCAGCGGCAGGGGCAGTTCAGCCGTGAGGTGGAGGTCGAACCCTTCACCGAGGTGGGCCAGATCGCCGCGCAGTACAACAAGGTGATCCGCGCCCTGCACAATGCCATGGCCAAGACCCAGGCGATCGTCCGCGATATTCGCGACGGCATCATCACCTACAGCCGCGAAGGCGTGCTGACCAGTTGCAATCCGGGGGCCGAACGCCTGTTCGGACTGCCGGCCGAGCAACTGGTGGGGCGCCCGCTGCACCAGTTCGTCGCCACCAGTGGTGCCTGGTCCACGGCGCTGGTGCCCGATGCTGGCGGCGAGGCCCGCTGCGAGCTGCTGCTGCGCGGCCACGACGGGCGCAACTTCTCCGCCGAGCTCACCGCCAGCCAGGGCGCTGCCGATGGCGACGACATCACCTGCATGGTGCGTGACATCACCGAGCGGCGTCTGGTGGAAGAGCAGCTGTTCCAGGAAAAGATGCTGGCGCAGGTGACCCTCGCCTCCATTGGCGACGGGGTCATCACCACCGACCGCGCCGGCCGGGTGCAGTATCTCAACCCGGTCGCCGAAGCGCTCACTGGCTGGAGCAGTGACCAGGCACGGGGGCTGTCTCTGTCGGAGATCTACCACCTGTACGACGAGGATACCGGGGTGCCGCTGCCTGGCCCGGTGAGCAAGGTGCTGCATCGCCGCCGCAGTCAGGACGGTGAACGTTTCGACATGGCCCCCGGCATGCTGCGTCAGCGCGACGGCAGGCTGGTGGCAGTGCAGGACGCAGCCGCGCCGATCCGCGACGCCGCCGGGGCCATTATCGGGGTGGTGCTGACCTTCCGCGACGTCACCGAGACCCGCCAACTGGCCCGCGAGCTGTCCTTCCAGGCGTCCCATGACCCCCTGACCGGGTTGTCCAACCGTGCTGCCTTCGAGCAGAGGGTCGAGGCTCTGTTGCAACTGGCTCCCGCCGAGCGCGGCGAGCATGTGCTCTGCTACATGGATCTGGACCAGTTCAAAGTGGTGAACGACACCTGCGGCCATGCTGCCGGCGATGAGCTGCTGCGCCAGCTGGTGCGGCTGTTCAAAAGCCGGGTGCGCAATAGCGATGTGCTTGCCCGCCTGGGCGGCGATGAGTTCGGCGTGCTGTTCTTCGATTGCCCGATGCCCCGTGCGCAGCAGATCGCCGAGAGCATGCGCGCACTGGTCGACGAGTTTCGCTTCAGCTGGGAAGGCAAGACCTTCGCTGTGGGCGTGAGCATCGGCATGGTTGCCGTGGACGATACCACCCAGGCCCTCGGGCCACTGCTCAGCGCTGCCGACAGCGCCTGCTATGCGGCCAAGGAGGGCGGGCGCAACCGGGTGCATATCTATCAGGCCGATGATGCCCAGCTGCTCGAACGTCGTGGCGAGATGCAGTGGACCCAGCGCCTGCGCGAGGCGCTGGATACCGACCGCCTGCGGTTGTTCGTGCAATGCATCGAGCCTGCCGATGGCAGCGTGCAGGACGGTGGGCGTTACGAAGTCCTGGTGCGCATGCTCGACGAGGACGGTGGCACCATCCCGCCGGGCGCCTTCATGCCGGCGGCCGAGCGCTACGACATGGCCTCGGCGGTGGATCGCTGGGTCACTGGCAATTTCCTCGCCTGGGTCGGCGACTACTGCCGTCGCCACGGCGGGCCGCGTGGACACTATTCAATCAATCTCTCGGCTGCCTCGCTGAACGAGGAGAGCTTCCTCGACTTCATCCTCGCCGCCATCGAGCGCCACCAGATTCCCACCGAGTGCCTGTGTTTCGAGATCACCGAAACCGCCGCGATTTCCCACCTGAGCCGCGCGACCCGCTTCATGGAGCGGCTCAAGGCAGTGGGCTGCAGCTTCGCGCTGGATGATTTCGGTTCGGGGTTGTCCTCCTTTGGCTATCTCAAGACCCTGCCGGTGGACTACCTCAAGATCGACGGCGGCTTCGTTCGTGATCTCGACAAGGACCCCATCGCCCGCGCCATGGTCACTTCCATTAATTCCATCGGCCATGAGATGAATCTCAAGACCGTCGCCGAATTCGTCGAATCAGCGGAGATCCTCGAACGGCTGCGGACAATCGGCGTGGACTACGTCCAGGGCTATCACCTCGGCATGCCCAAGCCCCTGAGCGAACTGTCCGGGGTTCGGATGATGCCGAGGTGAGGGGGAGGGGCCGATGGGCGTGCTGATTTTGGTATGACGGAAGCGTTGTCTAGCCCTGAATGGGGAGAAGGGACAATGTCGAATAAGCTCGATACGGCAATGCCGCCTGCGCATGCCGTTGGAGCGCTGGCGTGCGGCGGGTGAAAAGGGGTGGGCGGCGTGGAACAAGCGCCGCCGCCAGACGGCGCTTGCCTTCTATTGCTTGGCCAGCGCCTCCTGAATCTGGTCGGCGTACTTCGATAGTTGCTCGAATTCGTATTCGAGGCTGACCTCCCCAGAGGGTCCGGCTGCGCGCGCCGCAATCACTTCGAGCGCTGCCGCCACTGCATAAGCGCGTCGGCCCTTCGCTTCATCCGAGGAGTACTCCGACGCGCTTACCACGAGCTTGCCTACTTCATTCATGTTTCGATCCTCCACTGAAAGTCTCGGTAATGCCCACTGGCATAGAAGAAGACAACGCCAAGGGCAATGCGAGCCTGACTCGCGTTCACGAACCTGGCTGGGGCGCCGGTTCGTTCGCTAGCAAGCTCGCTCCTACAGGAAAGCTGTCAGCCCCAAAGTGTCCGTCGGCCGGTGCGAGCGCCGGGACGGCTCCGGCGAGCAGTCTGGCGTAGGTCGCCGCGGTCCAGAGGCACTGCCCAAGAAGCTGGAAACCCGCTGTTGCCATTCGCGCTGCCAGCACGGGGGAGGGCCGACTACGATAGAGGGTACTCTTTCATCTCGGTTCGCGGCCCCTGGTCGCCGACATCACAGGCGGTTCGCCAGCCGCCCCGAGTAGAGCGGAGAACTCCTGCATGAAGATCGAACGATTCGAGGATCTGATCGACTGGACGCGTCATACCCACGGTCGCCTTTCGACCTGTCTGAGCCGCGCGGCCGGCAAGCACGAGCAGCTGCGCGCGCAATGGTTGCTCACCTACCTGGCCGATCACGAGAAAGCGCTGGCGCGCACCATCGGTCGCATGGAGCAGCATGCCAAGCCGCATGTCCTGCGCACCTGCATCTATGACTACCTGATCCGCGAGCCCATCCTGTTCAGCGGCCCCAGCGCCAAGGCCTACGACAGCATGAGCGTGGACGACATCTCCCGCGAAGTCTTCGACATCCACAATCAGGTGATCGAGCTGTACCGCTCGCTGGCCCGCCGCGCGGAGATCGAGGGCGCCCGTGTCCTGGCTGACGATCTGCTGAAACTCGAAGAACACGAAACCATGCGCCTGGCGACGCAGGTGGGGCGAATCAACGAGATCTGAGGGCGCAAGCCGCGAGTCGTAAGCGGGGAGCGGGTCCTGACCACGATATGGTTGCCCGCCCGCCCCGATGTCGCGGATGGTCCAGGCTTGCAGCTTGCAGTCCCTTACCCCTCCGCCATCGCCGTCAGCTTTGCCAGCTGGTCGAGATCGGTCTGCATGCCCGAGGTTTCACGAATGCGGGCGAGGATCTGCCGTTTCAGTTCGGTGAATTCAGGCGAGAGCTTCATGTCCTGATTGCGCTGCGCCGGCAGCGGCACCTCGTAGATCGAGTCGATGCGTCCGGGGCGCGGCGCCATGAGCACGATGCGGGTACCCAGGTAGATGGCTTCCTCGACGTCATGGGTGACGAAGAGGATGGTGCTCTTTTCCAGCTTGTGCACATGGCGGATGAGGTCGTGCATCACTTCGCGGGTCTGGGCGTCGAGGGCGCCAAAGGGCTCATCCATCAGTAGCGTCGCGGGCTTTGGCATGAGCGCCCGGGCGATGGCCACGCGCTGCTGCATGCCGCCGGAGAGCTGGCTCGGGTAGGCGTCGGCAAAGGGCGTCAGGCCCATCAGGTTGAGCAGGGCGTCGGCGCGGCCGCGAGCGTTCTCCATGTCGCCGGGGCCGCGCACCGTGTCGCTGATGACCTTCAGCTGGCGGCAGAACTTGATGTTCTTCATCACCGAAAGCCAGGGATAGAGGCTGTAGTGCTGGAACACCATGGCGCGGTCGACGCCGGGACCGTCGATGGGTTTGCCGTCGAGCAGGATCTCGCCGTGGGAGAGTGTTTCCAGCCCTGCGATGATGCGCAGCAGCGTCGACTTGCCGCAGCCCGAGGCGCCGACAAAGGTGACGAACTCGTTGGGCTGGATGTCCAGGTCGATCTGGCGCAGGGCCTCGACCTCGCGCTTGTCGCCGACAAAGGTCTTGCCGACCTGGCGAATCTGGATCTTGGGAGCGGTCATGGCTTACTTCCTCTGCCAGGGAAAGGCGCGGCGGGAGATCCAGCGGAAGGCCTGGTCGGTGAGCAGGCCGATCAGGCCGATCAGCAGGATGCCGGCGAAGATCTTGTCGGTGTGCATGTAACGCTGGGCGCGCAGGATGGCGTAGCCGATGCCGGAATTGGATGCCACCAGTTCGGCCACCACCAGATAGGTCCAGGCCCAGCCGCAGGTGATGCGCAGGGTGTCGAGCAACGCCGGCTTGGACGACGGCAGGATCACCAGGCGGATGATCTCGGCCCGGCTGGCGCCCATGGTCTGGGCCGCCTCGATCTGTGCCATGGGGACCCGGCGGACGTCTTCGGCCACCATCAGCAGCATCTGGAAGAAGGTACCGATAAAGATGATGAGGATCTTGGCACCCTCACCGATGCCCACCCAGAGCATCACCAACGGGATGAAGGCGACCGCGGGCATGTAGCGGATGAAGTCGGCGAGCGGTTCCAGGGCCGCCTGCACCGGGCGGTAGGTGCCGATGTAGAGGCCCAGCGGCAGGGCGATCAACGCCGAGGCGGTAAAGCCAGCCATGACCCGCCAGACGCTGATGCCGATATCGCCCAGAAGGTTCTCGGCGGTCCACCAGCGCACCAGGCGCTCCATGACCGCGCCCGGGCTGGGCATGAACAGCGGGTCGGCGAGGCCCAGCGCGGTATAGGCCCACCAGAGCACGAAGGGTGTGAGCAGGCCGGTCGCCGCCAGCAGCCAGAGCGTGGCTTGCGGCAGTTCACCGCGAATCACCCAGAAGCGCGGCCGGCGTCGCGGAGGCTGCTGTGGCGCAGGGGACGGCGCAGGGGCCGCGGCGGGCGAAGCGGCGCTTTCGGCGCGGCGGACAAGGGCAGCCTGTAGGGTCATGGAGGTGTCTCCTGCGGAGCGATGAAGTCGGGAGTGGGTACGCAGACCCAGCCACCGGCAGGCGGGTAACTGCCGAGACGGGCAATGGGTTCGGCGCCGATGGTCTCTGCGCTGTCGGCGCGGCAGTTGGCTGGCAGCAGCGCCTGGCCGGCACGTCCGGGCAGGCTCGAATGGGTGATCTGCCAAGGCTCCCCGGCGCCGGCGATTCGGCCGAAGGACAGCTCGAAGGCCATCAGTGCCAGCTGCCGGGCCGGGCTGGCGGCGGCGATGTGTTCGCGCAACTGACCGCCACGGCGCAGGCCCACCGGGCGTCCGGCAGCGAACAGAAAGCAGTCGCCAGCCACCAGCAGGCAGGCGTTGCGGGCGCTCTCGTCGGCCGGGCGCAGCCACTGGCCCCAATTGATGCCCAGCGAATGGGGCAGGCGTTCCCAGGTCTCCTGGTAGCTGCCATCGAGGGCGGTCTCGATCAGCCGGTCGGCCCCGTCGAAGCGCATTTCGCCGATGTCGGCGGTGCCGCCGACGGGTTGGTAGTCGATCAGCCGGTGCCAGTAGCAGAGATCGTCCTCCACCTGGGTCAGGCCGGCGAAACCGGACTGCTCGGAAAGCAACAGCATCTGCTCGCTGCTGCACTCTTCGAGTGAGGCGACCTCGGGATAGGCCAGCGCCGGCAGCCGCAGGTCGCCGTGGAGCAGCGGCGTCTGCAGCCAGAACACTGTGCTGCGGTCGTCGCGGGCGCCCTTGGCGGTGGTCAGCAGGCGACGTTGCCAGACGCCCAGATAGCTGATCGGAACTGAGTTCATGCGTGATACTCCGGGAAACCTTTGAGGGTCTCCCAGAATGCCATGTCGTGATTGGGCCAGACCTCGCCGCCGGTCTCCCCGGCGAGACGCTTGAGCTTGCGGATACTCTCCAGCGCCAGATCCTCGCGGTCGCGCCAGCAGGTGCCGGGGGCGATCTCGTCGGTGAGGTTTTCGCTCAGGTCCGCCGCGTCGCCGGCAAGGATCACCGGCCGGCCCTCGGGAAGCTCGATCAGCAGCGACATGTGCCCGGCGGTGTGGCCGGGCGTGTTGATCGCGCGCAGACCAGGGAGCAGGTCGTATTCCTCGCGCTGGGGTTTCCAGCGGTAGTCTCCGCCGAAGTCGTCGGCGAAATAGGCCTCGTCGGCCGGCTCGCGGGCAGCCGCCAATTCGTCGACATGTACATGCACCTCGGCGCCGCAAACCTCGCAGAGCCCGCCGGCGTGGTCGAAATGCAGATGGCTGAGAAACACCAGGTCGATGTCCGCCGGGGTCAGCCCGAGGCGGGCGAAATGGGCCGGCAGGCGCTGCTCTTCGAGCATGGTCGGCGCTGGAAACAGGCCCTCGTCGTACCACTGCCGGCGGGCCTCGGGTTCGGCGATCTTGCGGTAGTCACAGCCCACATCGAACAACACCCGGCCCTGCCGGGTCTCGATCAGGTAGGCGAGGATGGGCGCGTCGATCAGGGTGCCGCGGCCACGGTTGCGGGTGGAGATGGACTTGTCGTAGCGATGGGTCGCCGTGAGCAGCGGCCAGAGTTTCAGCACTTGAGTCATGCCTGCTTCTCCAGATCGAGCATCTGGTCGAGCAGCGCCTGGCTGGTGCAGATCTCGCCGAAGATGCCGCCTTCCACCCTGATCATCGCCAGCGCAGCCTGGTGCAGGGCCGGGGCGCCAGAGGCGCAGGCGTCGCCCACCGTCAGGCAGTCGTAGCCCAGGTCCACGGCCTGACGCAGGGTCGAGGACACGCAGACCTCGGTGGTCACCCCAGTGAGGATCAGTTGGCAGATACCACGCTGGCGCAGCAGCAAATCGAGATCGGTATGGGCGAAGGCACTGTAGCCCGGCTTGTCGATCACCGGCTCGCCGGCCAGCGGCTGCAGCTCGTCGATGATGTCGTGGCCGTGCTCGCCGCGCACCAGCAGGCGGCCCAGCGGGCCCTGGCTGCCGATGGTGGCACCGGCCGCTTCGGCACGGCGGCGCTTGGCCTCGGGCAGGTCGGACAGGTCCGGGCGGTGCCCTTCGCGGGTGTGGATGACAAGCATCCCCAGCGCCCGGGCCTGATCCAGCAGCGTCCGGATCGGCTCGATGGGCGCGCGCAGGCAGGCGATGTCCAACCCGGCCTGGTCGGCATAGCCGCCGGGCGCGCAGAAGTCGCGCTGCATGTCGATCACCAGCAGCGCGCAGCGGCGCGGGTCGAGGCTGATCACGCCCGATGCTCCATGGCGAATTCCGCGCGCACCGCCCGGGCGATGCCGCCGGCGATGTCTTCGGCCAGGCGCGCGCCCTTCTCGGCGGACGACCCCCTGGCCGAGGAGAGCACGCCGGAGGGCGGCACCCACTCGGTGCGTGGCGGGTACATGTCGTAGGGCGGAAAATCGGCCGGTCCGTCGTCCGGGATCTTGTCCAGCGACACCAGCTCCGGCAGGTAATGCAGCATCAGCGAGGTCTCGATCACCGCGGCGTGCTCCAGGGCAAAGCCCGGGAAGCCGCCGGGGAAGACATCGGCCAGGGTCTCTTCACGACAGAAATCCCAGTGCTCCAGACGCATCACTTCGAGTCCCGACTTCGCCCCGCCCAGTTCGCGCATGGCCAGCTCGATGCCTTCGGTGACGAACCACTGGTTCTCGTAATGGCCCACCACCAGCACCAGCCGCTTCACACCGTGACGATGAAACTCGCGCACGGCGTCGCGGACCATGGCCGAGAGGGTCGCGCCGTCGACGCTGGTGGTGCCGCAGAAATGCTGGCCGCCGCCGCACTTGGGCTGCGACTTGTAGCCATAGGCCAGCGCCGGGGCCACCAGGCCACCGATCCGCGCGGCGACATCGGCGCTGATGGCGCTGGCGAGCAGATGATCGGTGCCCAGCGGCAGGTGCGGGCCGTGCTGTTCGGTGGCGCCGCAGGGCAGGAACACCACCGCACCTTCGGCGACTCGCCTTTCGTACTCGATCCAGCTCAGGCGATCCATGTGAACGGTGGCGGTCATGCGAGGGGACTCCGTGCGGGGGAAAGAGAGACCTGGCGTTCCGGCCAGGCGGCAATGAGCGCGGCGCCGGTGATCAGCGCGGCGCCCAGCCATTCGCGGCTGTGGATCTGCTGATCGCCCAGCCAGGCGGAAGAGAGCACCGCGGCGATCAGCTCGAAGATCACCAGCAGCGCGGCGCGGCCGGCTTCGAGATGGGTCAGTCCGTACTGGACGGCGGTCATCGCCACCAGCCAGCCCAGCGCCAGCAGGCCGACCTGCCAGGCAATGGTGGCGGTCACCGGCGGCGGCGTCTGCTGCAGCAGAGAGCAGACCAGCCCGCCGAGCAGCGCGCTGCCGACGAAACTGACCACCGCCTTGCTCGCCAGCGGCACCCGGTCGGCGGCGCGCGTGGCCAGGTTGTTCAGGCTGAAGGCCAGGCCCGCGCTGAGCGCCAGCCAGTCGTTGCCGTCCAGCGGGCGCAGGGCGTCGCTGCTGATGCCGAGGGTCATGCCGATGCCGACCATGGCCAGGGCCAGCGACAGCACGCGCAGACCGCCCATGCGTTCGCCCAGCAGCAACCAGCCACCGAGTACGCTCCATACCGGCGCCAGATAGAACAGCAGCATCACCCGCACCACATGGCCATCGGCCAGGGCGGTGATCAGCGCCGCGGTGGCCCAGCCGCCGCCGAGGCCCATGGCGACCACATGCAGGTATTGCGCACGCCAGTGCTGTCGTTGCGCCCAGAGCACCGGTACGGCGATCAGGCTGAGCAGACTGTAGGTCAGCAGCACCAAAGGCATGCCTTCCAGCCCCTGGTTGGAGAGAAACTGCAGCGGTAGCCAGCCCAGGCCCCAGAGCGTGGCGCCAGACACCAATAACAGTTGCGGCAGCATCATGCGCCCATCCAGGAGCCGCCATTGGGCCCCAGTATCTGGCCGGTGAAATAGCTGGACTGCGGCGAGAGCAGGAAGACGATGGCGGAGGCGACTTCTTCCGGGGTGCCCAGCCGGGCCATGGGAATGTCCAGTTCCTTGGCCATCCATTCCTCGCTCATGTTCTCCGGCGAGACCATGGCGGTGGCGATGGGGCCGGGCGCGACGCCGTTGATGCGGACCTGCGGGGCGAACTCCCGCGCCAGCGAGCGAGTCAGGCCGATCACCCCGGCCTTGGCCGTGCAGTAGGCGGCATAGTCGCCGCGGCCGAGAAAGCCAAGATCCGAGGCGACGTTGACGATGGCGCCGCTGCCCCGCGGTGCCATGTGCATGAGCGCCGCACGGCAGCAGCGATAGACACCGTTGAGGTCGACCCCGAGCACCGCCTCCCAGTCGCTTTCATCGGTGTCGAGGAAGGGCTTTTCGAGAATGATCCCGGCGTTGTTCACCAGAAGATCCAGCGGGCCTGTGGCCAACAGCGTCTCGAACATGGCCGCGACCTGCTGTGGGCTGCGCACGTCGGCCTCGACGGTGGCCGCGCGGCCGCCACTGGCGTCGATCTCGGCGCGCAGCGACTCGGCCTCCAGCGGCTGGCCGAAGTGGTTGATCCAGACCCCGGCGCCAGCGTCGGCCAGGGCCAACGTGGTGGCCCGGCCGATCCCGGTGGCGGCACCGGTGACCAGCGCGGTGAGTCCGGCGAGCGGTCGCGGATTCATCAGTGCATCACCTCGCCATGGCTGACCGAGAGCGCCTGGCCGGTGAGCGGCAGGGACAGAGGCGACCCGAGAAAGAGGAAGGTGCCGGCCAGGTCGGCGGGCGTCATCAGTTCCGGTACGGCCTGGGCGGAGAGTATGCTGGCCAGTTCTTCGTCCTCGCTGCGCCCGCTCTCGGCGGCCATGGCCCGCAGCGAGCGCATGGCCGCCTCGGTTGCGACCCAGCCGGGGCAGACTGCGTTGACCCGGATGCGCCGGGCGCCAAGTTCCAGCGCCAGCGAGCGGGTCAGGCCGACCACCGCGTGCTTGCTGGCGGCATAGGCGGAGAACGCAGGCATACCGACCAGTCCCCACATCGAGGACTGATTGATCACGCTGCTGCCGGCGGTCATGCAGGGCAGCAGGGCGCGGGTCAGGCGCATCATGGTCTCGACATTGTTGGCCAGCAGGCTGCCCCAGCGGGCGTCGGCTTCGGCACCGTCATCGGCCAGCGGGGTGGGGTATTCCACCCCGGCGTTGTTGATCAGCACGTCCACGGTCACTCCGCGTTCGGCCAGCCCGAAGGCGTAGGCCTTCACCGCGGCGAAATCGGACAGATCCAGCGCTGTGGTGCGCAGCGGCACCTCGCCCAGTTCGGCGGCCAGCGAGGCCAGCGCCTCGGCGTTCCGGTCGAGCAGTTCAAGGAAGGCCCCGGCCTCGGCAAACGCCTGGGCCAGGCCCCGGCCGATCCCGCCGGCGGCGCCGGTGAGCACCACGCAGCGGCCGCGATAATCCAGCGCATCCCTCATGGTCACACCGCCGTCAGGAAGGAGACGCCCACGGCGCCATAGAAATGGTCGGGCTGTCCCTGGACCACCACGCCGTAGTCGTCATCCAGCACCCGGCGCAGCCGGTGCTTGTGGAAGCTCGGTAGCAAGGCGCGCATCGGGATCACCTGGGCATAGGCGCTGCCGTAGAGCTTCGCGTGCAGCGCGGGCAGGCGGTACCAGGGTTCGGCGGGTTTCTCGTGATGGACGTTGTGGTAGCTGAAATTCAGCAGCAGCAGATTCAGGGCTGGCCAGCGCAGCGAGACCACGTTGGTGAAAGTGTTCTGCTGCTCGTAGCGGCGATCGCGGAGCTTGTCGTCGGGCACCTTGCCCTCGCCGAGGACGGCAAAGGCGTCATAGGTGTGCTGGTAGGCGTCGGCGAAGCGCAGCACCGTGAGCATGATCATCCAGGCCACGCCGTAGAGCAGCAGCGCCTTGAGCGAGAACCAGCCGAGCAGGGCGAACAGGAAAGCGCGCAGGCCGAACACGGCGGCCACCTGGCCGCGACGGACACGGTGCTTTTCATGGTCGGTGATGAAGGGCATGAGGATCACGTAGAAGTGCATGATCAGCTCCACCGCCGGCACGTAGGCCCATTCCAGCATCAGCACGAGCTTCTGGAACCACACCGGGCGGGCCTTGAGGAAGGCCTTGGAATCGAAGGTGATGACGTCGGCGCGGTCGACGTGGTGGCGCATGTGCTTGTGGCGCAGGTCGGCGAACCGGGCATAGCAGCTGCCGCTCATCCAGCTGCAGACATTGCCGGCCCATTCGTTGTGCCTGGGTTTGCTGAAGATGCTGCCATGGGCGAACTCATGGATGAAGTAGGCGGCCATGATCATGCCGTGGGCCAGGAGCAAGGTGCCCAGGGCGTTGAGCCAGGGGCTGGAGGCGAACAGCAGCGCCAGGCCGCCGAACCAGGCGGTCAGGGTGTAGGCCATGGCCAGGCTGTTGGGCAGCAGGCCATCGGCATAGCGGAACAGGGGTTTCTTTTTGGCAGCGATGGCCATGAACAACCTCCGGTGAGGGCCGGCCTGGAGCCGGCGCCTCCTGGCGTATTACTCGGAAAGGGCGTTGACGAACTGCGCGTCGTAGGTCGCGCCAAAATCGGGAACGCGCGGAATCTCACCGTTATCCAGCAGCAGCTTGGCGATGATCGCGCCGCTGCCGTAGAACGAGTGGGTGTCGGCCGATTCGACGAAGCTCTGGCCCATCTCCGCCAGCGGGATGTTGTAGGCGCCGGCCATCTGCTCTTTCGCTTCCTCGGCGGAAACGCCGAGCACTTCGCCGACGATCTCGGCGGCCTTGTCCGGGTTGTCCTGCATGTACTGCAGGCCGTCCAGGTAGCCCTTCATCATCGCCTTGATGGCTTCAGGTTTCCTCGCGATCACCGCCTCGTCGAACACCAGCACGTCAGTGATCAGGCCGGGGGCGTCGCTGGAGGAGAACACCACCTTGAACTTGTCGCCGCCACCCATGGAAAGGATCTGCGACACGTTGGGCTCGTAGGTCACGCCCACCGGCAGGCCGCCGGACGCCATGGCGCCGGGAATGCCTTCGGGGGTCATGTTGATCTCGGCGATGTCGGACTTGCTCATGCCGTTCTGCTGCAGGGCGTAGGCGAGCAGGAAATCGGATGGCGACAGCGGGTTGTAACCCACTTTCTTGCCCCTGAAGTCCTCGATCGAATTGATCGAGGCGTCCGCGACAATGGCGTCACCGCCGTTGGAGAAGTCGATGGGCATCACCACCCGATGCTTGAGGCCTCGGGCCACCGAGCTCACCACCTGGTCGTAGGTCAGCATGCCACCGTCCACCGAACGGCTGGCCATGGCGGTGGGGATGAGCGCCGGATCGTTGAAGAACTGCAGGTCCAGTTCGAGGCCGTGGGGCTTGAACAGGTCCAGCTTGTCGGCCACGTAGAAGGGTCCATAGCCCGCCCAGACGACGGTGGCGACCCTCATCTTCTCCACCGCCTGGGCGGCAACGGGCGCGAACACGGCGGCAGCGGCGAGGCCGGCGGCCATCAGGGACTTGTTGAAGGAACGGAACAGCGTCATGGCGGTGACTCCTACACGTTGGAATTTCGGGCACGGGATGACATCGCGTCTCCCGGGCTTTTATCCCGCCGTGTAGTTCCTTTCCATGGAACCGGAAAACTCTCGGACCAGCGCCTACTCCATGTAAGCCGGAACCCTAGTTCGCCTCTGGTGTTGCTCCAGTGTGCCAAGCGTCATGAGCGCCTGTAGGCGACTCATCCCGTTTGCTTGAACTGAGCATCAAGCATGCCAAGCAGCCGGTAAAAATAGGATTATTCTTTAAAATCAGTATGTTGTGGAAAAATTTAAAGGTGCGGGACAGTCGCCATCAGGATTTTACCCGCCCCGCTTCAGGCCCAGGCGCCCGCCGCTTGTACCAGGATGGAGCATGCTGCCGCTTGCTGGTGCCTGAACGCGCGGCCTCGTCGGGTTACACCTGCGGCTAACCTGGCTACGAAAGGTATGCCCGGCCCGTCGGATTACGCCTGCGGCTAACCTGGCTACGAAAGGTATGCCCGGCCCGTCGGATTACGCCTGCGGCTAATCCGACCTACGAAAGGGTGCCCGATCCGTAGGTCGGATTAGCGAAGCGTAATCCGACGCCCCCGCACCTCGTAGGTCGGATTAGCGAAGCGTAATCCGACGCCCCCCGCACCTCGTAGGTCGGATTAGCGAAGCGTAATCCGACAGAAGCCTTACCCGTTTCGCTGCTCCAGCCAGGCTTTCCAGCCGCCGAAGCGGGTAATGTCCTCGGCGCCTTCCAGGCCGTAGGCATCGCAAATGAAGCCGGTTTCCCAGCGCCCGTCTGCCAGTTCCACCTTGCCCAGGCCCAAGGGCGCGGGGATGCCGGTGAGGAAGGAGCCCAGTTCACTGCTTGGCAGCTCCCAGACTTCCACGGCGATGGCCGCGCCATCCTCGGCCACACGGACCATGCCCGGGCGCAGCAGCGGGCCGCCGGCCAGTGCATAGAGCTTATAGGCCAGGCTGCTGGTAGTCGCCTCCAGCAGCCGGCCGCCGCGCTGCCTGAGCTGCCAGTTGAGCGGCAGGCCGTCCAGATGCGCGCCGCAGACCACCACGCGAGCCTTGTCGTTGCGCGCGGGGTTTTTCGGCGCCGGGGTGTTGATCGCATTGCCGCCGACGAGGGGAAGCTGGGTCTGGCGCTGCAGGGCATCGGCCAGGCTCAACAGGTATTGGTCGGTGAACACCCGGCCGAACAGGGTCACGCCCCAGGGCAGGCCGTTGCCCATGACGCCGGCCGGCAACGCCACCGCAGCGTAGTCCAGCATGTTCATGAAGTTGGTGTAGTAGCCGAGATCCGAATTGCGCTTGACCGGTTCGGCATGCAATTCGTCCAGGGTGACCGGGCGCGGGTAGGCGGGGGTCAGAACGCAATCCACCTCGGCCATGATCCGGTCGCAGATGGCCTTGAGCTGCTGCAGGCGGTACTGGGCACGGAACAGCCCGACGGCGGTGGTGCCCGGTGCCTTTTCCAGCACGGCGCGGATTACCGGGAGCACCGCCTCGGGGTTCTGCTCGATCAGCTCGCCGGCGACGCTGTAGCGCTCGGCCACCCATGGGCCCTCATAGAGCAGCCCCGCGGCTTCGAGGAAGGGCGAAAAGTCGATCTCCACCGGCTCGCCACCGACTGCCTTCAGCTGTTCGACCGTGGCGGCGAACAGCTCGGGGCTTTCCGGGCAGCCGAGGAACTCCAAGCCCTTCGGCACGCCGAAGCGGAAGGATTTCACCTGACCAAAGGCCGAGCCGTCGTTCCACAGCGGATTGGCGCGGCTGTACTCGTCCCTGGGGTCGAGTCTTGCCGTCAGCGCCAGCAACTGGCTCGCCTCGGCGGCGGTGGCGGTGAAATAAGTGATGCAGTCCAGGGTGCGACAGGCGGGAACCAGGCCGGCGGTGGAAATCAGTCCCTTGCTGGCTTTGAGCCCCACCAGGTTGTTCAGCGCGGCCGGTACGCGGCCGGAACCGGCAGTGTCGGTGCCCAGGGCGAAGCTGCACAGCCCCAGCGCCACGGCCAGCGAGGAACCGGCGCTGGAACCGCCGGAGGGGTAGTCTGGATGCACGCTGTTGCGGCACTCGCCATAGGGTGAGCGGGTGCCGTTGAGGCCGGTGGCGAACTGGTCCAGGTTGGCCTTGCCCAGAGGCACCGCGCCCAGGGCGATCAGTTGCTCGACGAGGGTGGCACTGGTGTCCGGGGTGTAGGCGAAGGCCGGGCAGGCGGCCGTGGTCGGGATGCCGGCGAGGTCGATGTTGTCCTTGATGGCGAAGGGGATGCCGTAGAGCGGCAGCTCATTTGCGGATTTGCCATCGAGTACGGCGAGGTACGGCTCGAGCTCGGCGGCGCTTAGCAGATGGATGAAGGCGTTGAACTCGCCGTTGAGTTCGGAGGCCTTTTCACGCAGGTCGAGAATCAGCCGGCGCGGGGTGGTGGTGCCTTCACCATAGGCGGCGCGCAGGGTGTCGAGGCGCAAGTCGAAAGTCGTGGTCATGGCGTGTCCTTGGTCTCTGGCCGGGCGTTCGGTCGCCCCGGCGTCGTAGGGTGGAAAACGGCGGAGCCTTTTCCACCGTAAGTGTTCGGACCGGCCCGGTGGGCCGGTTGGTGGATCGGTGAGGCGTGATCACCCTACGCTTCCTCGATCACCACCACGCGCTGGCCGGCGCGCACGGGCGAGCCGGGTTGCACGCGGACTTCCTTCACCACGCCGCCGACTGGCGCGGTCAAGGGGATTTCCATCTTCATGCTTTCGAGAATGACCAGTACGTCGCCGGCGCTGACCGTCTCGCCTTCGCTCACCGATACCTGCCAGAGATTGCCGGCGATATGGCTTTCGATGCCGTGCTGGCCATGCCCGAGCGGGGCGTCCTCGCCGAGATCGACGGTAACTTCCTCGCTCTCGAAATGCGCCTGGCCGGATTCGATCCAGCGCTGGCGCTCGGCGTCGAAGGCCGCGCGCTGCTGGATGCGGAAGGCGTCGATGCCTTCGGCCTCGCTGGCCAGGAAGTCCTGATAGTCGGAAAGGCGCAGCTCGGTCTCTTCGATGCGCAGGGGATAACGCCCCAGCGGGAAGTCGCGGCGGATTTTCATCAATTCATCCGCCGAGACCGGGTAGAAGCGGATCTGGTCGAAGAAGCGCAGCAGCCAGGGCTGCCCGCCGAACGCGTCGACCGCGCGGTAGCGGTTCCACATCTGCAGGGTGCGGCCGACGAACTGGTAGCCGCCCGGGCCTTCCATGCCGTAGACGCACATGTAGGCGCCGCCGATGCCGACCGAGTTTTCGGCCGTCCAGGTCCGCGCCGGGTTGTACTTGGTGGTTACCAGACGGTGCCGCGGGTCCAGCGGGGTGGCCACCGGTGCGCCGAGGTAGACGTCGCCCAGGCCCATCACCAGGTAGCTGGCCTCGAACACCGTGCGGTACACGGCGTCGAGGTTTTCCAGATCGTTGATGCGGCGGATGAACTCCAGGTTGCTCGGACACCAGGGGGCATCCTTGCGCACCGTGGTCATGTACTTCTCGATCGCCAGTTGGCAGGCCGGGTCGTCCCAGGACAGCGGCAGGTGGACGATGCGCGAGGGGACCTTGAGGTCCTGCGCGGCGCACACCGCGTCCCAGAGGCCGGCGACGCATTCGAGTAGGGTCGCCAGCGGCAGGGTTTCCGGCTGGTAGTGCACCTGCAGGGAGCGGATGCCGGGTGTCAGATCGATCACCCCTGACTCGAACTGCGCCATGGCTACTGCGCTTGCCGATGCTGCGTCAAAACTCGACTCGGAATGCTCATTTGCCACATGCAAGCTCCGCTTCCTCGCCGAGTTTTTCCTTGCCTCGCCTGCGCTCGCTACGCCCTGACCCAGTCCGAACGCTCTTTCCATAGCCTGCATCAGCGCGTGACCGCGGAAGCGCAGCACCAGGTCCAGTTCCGGCTGGCCGATTTCCAGCAAAAGGTGCGTGTCGCCGGAGAGACGGGCGACCAGACGGGTGTCGTCCTGGCCCAGGTCGAGCACGATAGGGGAGGTGAGAGCTGTAGGAGCGAGCTCGCTCGCGAACGATTCCGCTCCGGGGTTGACCGGTTCGCGAGCAAGGGCTACGGCGCCGCCCTCGCTCCTACGGGCAAACGTGGTGCATTCCTCATCCAGCGCCTTCGCCAGCATCCGCGCAGTCGCCACATCCACCGGCACGAAGCGCACCTTGTCGCCGGCCTTGAGCTGACCCAACTGCCAGAGGTCGGCCTCGATGATGGTCACCGGGCAGACGAAGCCGCCCAGGCTCGGGCCGTCCGGGCCGAGGATCACCGGCATGTCGCCGGTGAAGTCCACCGCGCCGATGGCGTAGGGGTTGTCGTGGATGTTCGAGGGGTGCAGACCGGCCTCGCCGCCGCTCTCCCGGACCCATTCGGGTTTCGGGCCGATCAGCCGCACGCCGGTGCGGCTGGAGTTGAAGTGCACTTCCCAGTCGGTGGCGAAGAAGGTCTCGATATAGCCTTCGGTGAAATATTCCGGCGCGCCGTGGGGGCCGTAGATCACCCGTAGCGTGCGAACCGCGGGCAGTTCACTGCACCGCTCGGCGGGCAGCGAGGCGCCCGTCGAGTCATCGGTCAGCGGGGCCAGGTGCAGCACGTCGCCAGCACGCAGGGCGCGGCCGGCGTGGCCGCCGAACTGGCCGAGGGTGAAGGTGCTCTTGCTGCCAAGGTAATTCGGCACCTGAATGCCGCCACGCACGCAGAGATAGCTGCGCGCACCGGCTCCGAAGAGGGTGCCGATGGTCAGGATGCTGCCGGCCTTGACCAGCAGTGCGGTGCACATTGGCTGTTCGACATCATCCAGCTTCAGCGGAAGCTCGGCACCAGTCACTGCCACCACCGCATCGGTGTTGAAGCGCAGGGTCGGCCCGCTCATGGTGATTTCCAGCCCCGCCGCATCGGCCGGGTTGCCCAGCAGGGCATTGCCCAGGCGCAGGGCGCGGTTGTCCATCGGGCCGGAGGGCGGCACGCCGACCGCCCAGTAGCCCTGGCGGCCGGGGAAGTCTTGCACGGTGGTCTGGGTGCCGGCGCCGATGACCTCGAAAGTGGTCGCCCGATAAATCAGGCCTTCCAGGCAGCGGGTCCAGGGGTTGCCTTCGGCGAAGGGCGCATAGGCGAGGATTTGCCGCAGATAGTCGCGGTTGGTCTCCACGCCGTAGAGCAGCGAATCGCCCAGGGCTTCATCCAGCGCCGTGCGGGCCGCCTCGCGCTCCGGTGCCCAGGTGATGACTTTGGCGATCATCGGGTCGAAATACGGCGGGATCTCGCAGCCCGCTTCCACCCAGGTGTCGATGCGCAGGGCCCGGCCGTCGGCTTCGGGGAAGGCCGCGGCGGTCAAGAGACCCGGGCTTGGCTGGAAGTCGCGACCCGGATCCTCGGCATACAGGCGCGCCTGGATCGCATGGCCGCTGGGCCTCAAACCCTTGGCCAGTTCGGCCAGTGGCGGCAGGTCGCCGGCGGCCAGCTCGATCATCCAGCGCACCAGATCGACGCCCCAGACCTGTTCGGTGACGCCGTGCTCGACCTGCAGGCGGGTATTCACTTCGAGGAAATAGAAATGCTCGGCCTCGGTGTCGTAGACGAACTCCACGGTGCCGGCGCTGCGGTAGCTGACCGCCCTGGCCAGCTTGATCGCCGCCTCGCACAGCGTCTCGGCCATGCCGGCCGGCAGGTTGGGCGCCGGGGTTTCCTCCAGCACCTTCTGGTTGCGCCGCTGCACCGAGCAGTCGCGCACGCCGAGGGCGATCACCCCGCCCTGGCCATCGCCGAACACCTGCACTTCCAGATGGCGCGCCCGTTCGATGTACTTCTCGATGAACACGCCGGCATCGCTGAAGTTGTTCTGCCCCAGCCGCTTGACCGCCTCGAAGGCATCCGACAGTTCCTCGGCCGAGCGGCACACGCGCATGCCGATGCCGCCGCCGCCGGCGGTGCTTTTCAGCATCACGGGATAGCCAACCGCCTCGCCGGCCTTCAGCGCGGCGTCGAGGCTTTCCAGCAGTTCGGTGCCTTCGAGCAGCGGTACGCCGTGCTGTTTGGCCAGGGCACGGGCGGTGTGCTTGAGGCCGAACACTCGCAGCTGTTCCGGCGTCGGGCCGACGAAGGCGATGCCGGAGGCTTCGCAGGCCTCGGCGAACGCGGCGTTCTCCGAGAGAAAGCCGTAGCCGGGGTGGATCGCTTTCGCGCCGGTCTCCCGGGCGATGCCGAGGACCTTTTCCACCACCAAGTAGGTGCTCGACGCCGGACCTTCGCCCAGGCTGTGGGCCTCGTCGGCCTGCTGGATATGCAGGCTGGCGGCGTCGGCCTCGGAATACACGGCCACGCCCCGGCAGTTCAGCGCCTTCAGGGTGCGCAGGATGCGGCAGGCGATGGCGCCGCGGTTGGCGATCAGGAGCTTTTCAAACATTGCGGTACCCTCGAAGGGCTGGGCGGGCCGTCCCGCCTTATATTCGTTCTTCGCCACGGTCGTCCGTGGCTGAGCTCAATGCCGAACTGTAGGAGCGAGCTTGCTCGCGAAGCCTTTTGCTTCGGTGTCGAGCCAGTTCGCGAGCAAGCTCGCTCCTACGGGGTAGTGCGTTCTAGTCCCAGACCAACACTTCCGCCGGCGTCGGATTCCACCCGTTGCACGGGTTGTTCAGCTGCGGGCAGTTGGAGATCAGCACGATCACGTCCATCTCTGCGCGCAATTCCACGTACTTGCCGGGGGCGGAGATGCCATCTTCGAAGGTCAGGCCGCCGTCGACGGTCACCGGCACGTTCATGAAGAAATTGATGTTGGCGCCGATGTCGCGCTTCTCCAAACGGCCGTCGTGCAGGCTGGCACGCAGGAAATTGTCGCGGCAGCTGTGCATGTAACGCTTGTCCATTGCGTAGCGCACCACGTTGCTCTCCTGGGCGCAGGCGCCGCCGAGGGTGTCGTGGCGGCCGCAGGAGTCGGCGGTGATGGTCAAGAGCGGATTGCCGAGGTTGGAATAGAGCACCGTGCCGCTGGTGAGGTAGACCTTGTTCTGCCGACGCAGGGTGCGCTGCGGGTCGTAGCGTTCGCGGGGATTGGTCGCGCTGAAGAACAGGGTGTCCACCGCCTGGTTGCCTTCCAGATCGAGCAGGCGCAGGGTCTGGCCGGCCTTCACTTCGAAGAGATAGGGCTCACCGGCCGGAATCACATGGCGGAAGCTGGCGGTTTCGGGGTGCAGGCTGCTTTCTACGATAGTCATGGTCGGTCTCCTTCAGGCTGCTGCGTCAGCGGTCCGGCAGCGCAGGATGTGCTGCACGCGAATCGCCTGCGATTCGGTGGGAGCCCGTCGCGGACATGCGCCGCGACGGGCGTCGCATGAGCGGTTCAGGGATGAACCGCTCATGCCAGATAAAGCCGTTCGGTGTTGTGGAAGGCGCGGCCGTTTTCCGGGCGCGAGGTGCGGCAGAGCACGCTGATGCCATCGCTCTCCACCTTGTGCCAGCTGAGGTGCACCGGCTTCGGCGCGTAGGCGGGGTTCGGGTCCATCGGGTGCTGCAGGGCGGTGAGAATCACCAGCGTGTCCATCGGCGCATAGAACTCGACGTAATCACCGGCCTTGCTGTTGCCGTTCTGGAAGGCGAAGCCGCCGGCTTCATCCACGGTGACCTTGCTGAACAGGTTGAGCACCATCAGCAGGTCCTGGACGTTCAGGTTCCACTTGCCCATTTCCACCAGCAGGTTGTCCGTGCCGTTGCGGAAGAAGCCGTTGCGCAATTCCCCGTAGCGGCCTTCGCCATACTTCTCTGTGACTTCTTCAGCGTTCAGCACGCCGCCGAAGCTGTCGTGCCAGCCACAGGTGTCGGCTGTGATGGCCGCCAATACCCTGCCCATGTCCGAATACAGGCAGTGGCCGGCGCTGAGTTTCGCGGTGTGCTGGCCCTTGAGTGTGTCTGGCAGGTTCAGCCGTTCGCTTTTTTCATGGGCGTTGAGCAGCATCAGACTGACGTTGGCGCCGCCCTGGAGATCGGTCAGGCGCAGCAGTTGGCCGCGCTTGAGGACAAAGGAAGTATGGCCGCCGCCAGGCACGGTTTCCTCGTAAAGCGTGGGGCGAAGGGCGAGGGAAGCACTCATCAGCGGGCTCCTTGAGCAAGGTTGTTCAGATGGTCGGTCACAGTGGCCGGAAGGCTCTCGACAGCGGCGCGGGCGGCGCGGCGGTCTTCATTCAGGGGAATGTCGTAGGTGATGCGGGCGCCATAGGCGCCGGGCGCATGGGGGTCCATGCGGGGACGGTCGAAGACCATCAGGCGGGTGCCAAGGGTGAAGCCCTCCGAGAGGTCGTGGGTGACCATGAACACCGTCAGCCGGCTCTCGTTCCAGAGGTCGAGAAGGAGTGCGTGCATGTCCTTGCGAATGCCCGGGTCCAGCGCGCCGAAGGGCTCGTCCAGCAGCAGCACCCGCGGCTTCATGATCAGCGCCTGGGCGATGGCCAGGCGCTGTTGCATGCCGCCGGACAACTGCTCGGGGTATTTCTTCAGCGACTGGCCGAGGCCGACCTTTTCCAGCATCGTCGCCGCTTCTTCCCGGGCGCGGCGCTTGGCGCCACCGAGCAGGCGGCCGAGCAACGGGGCTCTGGGCAGTTCCAGGCCGATGGCCACGTTGTCCAGCACCGAGAGATGCGGAAACACCGAGTAGCGCTGGAACACCACGCCGCGGCTGGCGTCCGGCTCGGCCGCAATGGGCGAGCCATCCAGCAGGATCTCGCCGCGGCTGGGGCGTTCCTGGCCCAGCAGCATGCGCAGGAAGGTGGACTTGCCGCAGCCGGAGGCGCCCACCAGGGTGCAGAACTCGCCCTCGGCGATGTTCAGGTCGAGTCGCTCCAGCACGGTCTGGTCGCCATATTCCTGCCAGACATTCTTCACCTGGATGAAGGGCTTGCCTGTGCTCATGGTCTGCTTGCTCATGCCTTGGCTCCTTCGTACCAGGGGAACAGCGCCCGGGTCAGACGGCGCAGGCTGAAGTCCATGGCCCAGGCCAGCAGGGTGATCCAGGCCACGTAGGGCAGGATCACGTCCATCGACATGTAGCGGCGGACCAAGAAGATGCGGTAGCCGAGGCCGTCGGTGGAGGCGATCGCTTCGGCGGCGATCAGAAACAGCCAGGCCGACCCCAGTACCAGGCGCAGGGCGATCAGCAGGCGCGGCATCAGTTGCGGCAACACCACCCGCAGAATCAGCGTCCAGGTGTTGGCGCCCAGGGTCTGCGCCTTGATCAGCAGCTCGGGCGGCAGTTCGCGGGCGCGCTGTTCCAGGTCGCGGGCCAATACCGGGGTGATGCCGATAACGATGAGCATCACCTTGGACAGCTCGCCGAGGCCGAAGACGATGAACAGGATCGGAAGGATCGCCAGCGGCGGCACCATCGACAGCACCGTCAGCAGCGGCGACAGCGAGGCGCTGAACAGCGGCAGGGTGCCGGCCATGATGCCGACGCACAGGCCGATCAGCGCGGCGATGCCCAGGCCCATGCCGAGGCGCTTGAGGCTGGCGGCCGTGTCGTTCCACATCAGGTACTCGCCGGTGCGCCGGTCGGGGGTGAAGGCCATGCGGTCCACCGCCTCGGCCATCTGGCTCACGCTGGGCAACAGCTTGTCGCGGGGGTTCTCCGCCAGGCGTTGAGCCGAGGCGCTGAGGTAGAGAAAGGCCAGCAGGGCGAACGGCAGGATGGCCAGCATCAGCCAGCCCGGGCGGCCGGGACGGCGGTTGATCAGGCGCATGGAATGACCCCCGGTAGGCATCCGATTGCGCTGATGGCAATGGTGCGGCAAGGGAGGTTCGGGCAATGCAATGGCGCTGGGGCCAGGTGGCTGCCGGAACGAGACATGATCAGACCCTCCAGTGATGACAGACAAAGCAGTAGGAGCTGCGCGCACATCTACGCAGATCTCCCGGGCTTTTATCCCGCCGTGTAACCTCACTGGAGGTCGCCAACTCTCGGACCAGTCACTCGCCTCTGGCGAGCCGGAACCCTAGTCGGCCATTTCGGATTCTTGGCTCGTCCATGAGCCGCAGCGTCCTACGCGTTTTCCAATGCAGAGCCCGTGCCAGAACACCCGAGCCTTCTGCGACGACCTTTTGGTGGCAATTGTACACCTGGGGGTGCGCCTGATCGGTGCGGCTAGAATATCGATGCCTCAAAAGGGGGCGAGTTGTGGCGCGCTGGCCTGAAGCAGCGGTTCGCGGCAACATGCGGTCCTACCAAGATCCCCGGCCAGCCTGGCCGGTATATTAGTTCGAGCAGAGAAATCGAAATGACAGACAAGATTGCCTTCATCACTGGCGCGACATCCGGATTCGGCCGCGCCGCTGCCCGCCGCTTCGCCGAGGCGGGCTGGTCGCTGGTCCTGACCGGACGTCGCACCGAGCGGCTCGAGGCGCTTCAGGGTGAGCTCGGGGTTCCTACCCATATCGTGACCCTCGACGTGCGCGACGCCGATGCGGTTAAACAGGCGGTGGCCGAACTACCGGAGCCGTTCCGTGCGGTGACCTGCCTGGTCAACAACGCGGGCCTCGCGCTGGCGCCGGAGAAGGCTCAGGATGTCGATCTGGCTGACTGGCACACCATGATCGACACCAATTGCACCGGCCTGGTGAATGTGACCCACGCGTTGATCAACAGCCTGATCGCCATTGGCCAGGGCGCCAGCATCGTCAACATCGGCTCGGTGGCGGGCTCCTGGCCTTACCCGGGCAGCCATGTCTACGGGGCGACCAAGGCCTTCGTCCGGCAGTTCTCGCTGAGCCTGCGCTGCGATCTGCTGGGCACTGGCGTGCGGGTCACCGACATCGAGCCGGGCATGGCCGAGACCGAATTCACCCTGGTGAGGACCAAGGGCAACCAGGCCGCGTCCGATGCCCTCTATGGCAGCACCACCCCGCTGACCGCCGAAGACATCGCCGAGCAGATCTTCTACGTCGCGACCCTGCCGGCGCACATCAACATCAACCGTCTGGAGATCATGCCGACCCGCCAGGCCTGGGCAGGATTTGCAGTGGACCGGGACTGAGAGGGCTTGCTGATGTGGGCGAGCGGTGGTGGCCACTAGTCCACATTGTTCGCATGGTGATGCGCCTGGTTTGTCGCAAAGCGGGCAATTTCATTGATCTGGATCACTAAAGCCCTGAGTTTCGGGGGCTGTGGCGCTGGCATGGATCCTGATGTTGATCTGCGACAGAACATCAGCTACATCCGCTCTCCGCGGCAGGCATACACGGTAGGTCAGAAGGTCGAGATCGTCGCGGGTCGTCTCCAGAGCGATACGCAGCCGCAACTCACCACCTCGGCTCGCTGAAGCCGTCCGTTGCCCTTTTCGGGGGCTCATCGGCCACTCCAACCTTCTAGCAGCAGAGGCATGGACCCAGGCCGACCAGCCCCCTTTTTACATCTCGACCCAGGCTGCCGTTTCTCTGCTGATCGACCTGTCCGAGCAGCATCCGGATCGTCGGGATTGGCGCAGCCTGAACCGTGCTTTTCCGGGCCGGGCCCCTGAGCCGTGGATACAGGCGCGTCGCGCTCAGTCAGCCCGGTGTAGGGGTTCGGTCCAGGAACCGCTCGGCAAAGGCCTGGGGCGGCAATGGCGGGCTGAGCAGGTAGCCCTGGATCTGGTCGCAGTTGAGTTGTTCGAGCATGGCCTTCTGCTCTTCGCATTCCACCCCTTCGGCAACCACCGTCATGTTCAGCGCATGAGCCATGTCGATCACGCTGCGCACGATCGCCAGGTCTGCGGCATCGGTCATCATCCCTTCGAGAAAGCTCTTGTCCACCTTGACGATGTCGGGCACGAAGGAGCGCAGACTGCCGAGGGTCGCGTAGCCGGTGCCGAAGTCGTCCACCGCGATGCGGACCCCCATGGCCTTGAGCGCATTCACCGTAGCGGTGGCGCCGTTGACCTGATGCATGATCGACTCGGTGAGTTCCAGGGTCAGGCTGTCGGGTTCGATGCCGTGCCTGGTGAGCGACGCCCGTACGTGATCCACCAGCTCCGGCTGCAGCTGCCGGATCGACACGTTGACCGCCACGACAAAGGAGCCCACACCCTGGCGGCGCCAGGTGGCCAGTTGCGCCAATGCCTGGTCGATGCACCACATACCAGCCGGCACGATCAGCCCGCTGTCCTCGAGCAGGTGAACGAAGCGCAACGGCGAGACCAGGCCGTGCTCGGGGTGTTGCCAGCGGATCAGCGCCTCGGCACCACACAGCCGCTGTTCAGCCAGTCCCAGCTTGGGCTGATAGAAGAGCACGAACTCACCCTGCTCCACTGCCCGCTCCAGTTCTCCTTCAAGCTTGAGCGCATCGAGGTTCTGCTGCATCTGATCCGGATGCGAGAACTGGAAGCCGCCGCCGCCGGCATGCTGCAGGGCAAAGGCGGTGGCAATGGCATTCTTTACCAGCACCTCGGCGTTTTCGCCATCACCAGGAAAACGCGCGACGCCGATGCACGCGCTGAGCTTGATCGACTCGCCCTGCAGGCGAAAACGGGCGTTCAGGGACTGCAGCAGTTCTTCGATCAGCGACTGTGCCAGCCCGCGCTCTTCATCACTGCTCAGCAGGACGCCAAACAGCTCGCTGCCTATTCGCGCCAGGTAGCCATGCGGTCCCAGGGCGCTGGTGAAACGCTGGGTGAGCTGTACGATCAAGTCGTCCTTGGCACTGGGGCCCAGGCATTGCTGGATCCAGCGGATCCGCTCGACGGTGATGACCAGTACCAGCAGCTCGTGCTCGTCACGTTTGGCCTGGACGCAGGCCAGTTCCAGGTGACGGGCGAACTGGCGGCGGTTGGGTAGCCCGCTCAAGGGGTCGTAATAGGACAGCGTATGCAGGCGGTCGCGGTAGGACAGCGCCTCGGTGACGTTTTCGGCTATGCCGACGATACGGCCAGACGGCCGTTCGCCGTCTTTCAGGGCAAAGGCGCGGTTGCGTATCCACAGGGTCTCACCCGATGCACCCTGGGAACGGTATTCGATTTCCGCCTGCTCGCAGCCGGAAAGCACCTGCTTGTAAAAGCCCTGAGCAGCCAGGCGGTCATCCGGGTGCACCAACGCCAGCCAGGCGCCCAGCTCCTGGTAGAGGTGCTCAGGCGCCAGTCCCCAGATTTTTTCGAACGCGGGGCTGACATAGGTGAGACGTTGCTCGGCCAGATCGAAAACCCAGAACACGTGCGGCAGCAGTTCGACAATCTCGCGCAGCCTGGCCTCGCTCGCCTGGCTACGCTGCAGCGCGGTGACCTGGTCGCTGATGTCACTGAACGCCAGGCTGACGCCCTCGTGGCGGGGATGGATCGCCACCCGGAACCAGCCGGAGAGGCTGTCCAGGCGTGCCTGGATTCGTCGTGGTTGGCGGTCTTCCAGTACCTGGCGCACGGCTTCGAAACAGGCGCTGCCTATCATGTCGGGACAGAGGTTCCATAGCGACTGCTGGTGCAACTGGGGCTGCCGCTGGCCGAACAGCCTTTCCGCGCAGGCATTCAGTGCCACGATCCGGCCCTGCGGGTCCAGGCTCACCAGGGCCTCGTCCAGGTGGTCGAGCAGCTCCGCCAGTTCGGACAGCGCACCGTCTGCGCGTTCGCCAGGCCCGCTGGTGTCCCGCGAGAGCGCCAGCAGCGATTCGACTCGCTCGCCCGCGCCAAACACCGGAACCAGCAGCACCTCACGGCGTCTCGGTGGCCCGGAGGGTGATCCGCAGTCCCCGCTGAAACGGCTCCATTGGCCGCGCCGGGCCTGGTCCAGGGCGCGCTGCGCGGGTACTGCCGATTCGCCTTGCCAGGTGTCCAGCCAATGACCCGCGATGGCGTCCAGGTCTCGGCCGGCCTCGCAGCTGGCGTGGCGGATGCCGTCCAGCCCGAGATTTTCACTGCGGCTGCCCGGAGCAGCGGTCCAGGCCTTGGCGTGCTGGCGCAGAAGAGAGGCTTCGACTTTCACTTCGCGGAGGCGCTGGCCCAGTCGCAGCATTCCGCCGGTGCCAAAGCCAGCGACCCCGGCTAGAAAGGTCAGCGCCAGGTGTTCAGCCTCGGGGATCGGCAACAGCCCATGCGCCATCACCCAGGGCACGGCCGCCGCGCCAAGGATCAGTCCGCCCAGCAGCATGGGCCAAGCATACTGGCCAGCGGCGAGGGCAAGGGCGAACACCCACAGCGGCAGCAGGGCGGTAGAGGTCCCGCTGGCCAGGCAGAGCAGGGCGCCGACCAGCAGGCAAAGCAGACTCAGCCACGAGCCCTCCACCGGCCGCCGGCGCGGCAGGTGGCGAGCGAGATAGCGGTCCAGAAAGGTGTCGGCTGCAGGCCGGGTCATGCAATCGCTCGTATTCATCGACAACGCTATAAGTGTCGGTGCTAGGGACGAGCGCGGCCATCGGGAAAACCCCTAGCCTCAGTCGTCCAGACTCACCAGGCCCTGGCGCAGGGCATAGAGCACCAGAGAGGGTATGTCGCGCAAGCCGAGGCGCTCCATCATCTGCGCCCGGTGGGCATCCACTGTTTTCACGCTGAGGCCGAGGCCTTCGGCAATGGTGCGGGTCGAGCAGCCGCGGCAGATGAGTCGAAGGATCTCGGTCTGCCTTGGGGTCAGCGGGCTGGGCGGCGGTGGCGGTCGGGGCGTGCCCGGCGCAGGCGCGATCACCGCGGACTGGATGACCGTTCGAGAGATGCCTGGGCTGAGGTAGGCCTGGTTCCGGGAGAGTGCGCGCAGTGCCAGTGGCAATTCGTGAGGAGCGGCGTCCTTGAGCAAATAGCCCTGGGCGCCGAATTTCAGGGCGGCAAGCACATAATCGGCGCAGGCATGCATCGACAGGGCGAGAATCTGCACCTCCGGCAGCAGGTCGCGCCACTGACGCAGCGCGTCGAGACCGCTGACCTGTGCCATGCTGAGATCCAGCAGCAGGATGTCCGGGCGCACCTCGCTGAGGATGCACTCCACATCGGCACCATCAATACCCTCTGCCACTACCCGATAGCCGGGCTGATCTTCCACCAGGGCTTTCAGCCCCGCTCGTACAACGGCATGGTCATCGACCAGTGCCACTCGCTTTACCACATCAGACCTCGCTTTCATTGCGGCGGGTTTCGCCAGCCCGGTCCGGGTCTCTACCTGCCCTCTCCCGGTTGTTGCCTCTCCGTCGCGCATGACCAGCGCAGCGGCCGATCACGGGGGATCGGTCGACAACATGTGAAGGAGGACAGGATCACGTGCCGCGGGACGTCGCCGCCAAGGGAGGTATCGTCCGGGCGATCCGGGATGGCTTTCAGAACACGAGGCACCGGCAATGCTCTAAGGCTGCGGTCGTCACACCCAGCCAGGGGCGCGGCCGGAGAGAATTCTACCGAGCGAGGCCGTTGCCTCAATGTCATTCGTCTGGTTGTTGGTGATTATGGAAGTCGTGGATTATGCCCGGGAAGCGGAATGCGCGAAATAGAGCGGTTTTTGTGACGTAAATCCAAAGATGGCCAGGCCACGAATCCGCCGAACGGATTAAGCCGGGCGGTCGATCACCCATCCGGATCCGGCCTGTCGGCGAACTCAGGCGAGCCGATCTGGTTCTGTGCCAGACAACCTTGCCTACCCTGAAGGCTCCATGAAAGCTTTCTCTCCATCGCCCCGGGGCCGATCACTCTCGGCCAGGCCTGCTTCGAGGCGCCGCGGCTCCTGCAGGATCTGCCGAGGCAGGGGATGAGTCTGCTGGTCGATGCGGCTGAGCCGCTACCTTGGCGCCAGTACGAAGGCCGCGCCGAAGGGCGGCAGTTGCAGGGTCCGCTCGTGCAGTTCCACTCCGGGGGAGATTTCCTCGCAGAGGCTGTAACGGCGGGCCTCGTCATGCAGCCGGTGCAGCGCCAGGGAGGCCGGTTCGTCGCTGAGGTTGTAAGCGCAAAGGATGCGTTCGCCACCCTCGCCGCGCTCCAGCGCCAGGACATCGCCCTGAACCGGAAACAGCCGGGTCTCGCCGCCGCGCATGGCCGGCACGTTGCGACGCCATTGCAGCAGCCGGCGGTACTCGTTGAGCAACGAGCCGGCCTCGGCCTGCTGCCGGTCCACCGCCAATGGCAGGTGCTCGGCGGGCATCGGTAGCCAGGGGCGCGCGCCCTCGGTGAACCCGGCGTGGGCCTGGCCGGTACTCCAGGGCATCGGCGTGCGGCAGCCATCACGGCCATGGATGTTTGGCCAGTTGGCGATGCCGTAGGGGTCGCGCAGGTCTTCGAAGGCCAGTTGCGCCTGGGTCAGGCCCAGTTCGTCGCCCTGGTAGATGCAGCAGGCGCCCGGCAGGCCCACCAGCAGCGAGGCGAGCAGTACGTCCAGGCGATGCGCGAGGTCGGGCTCGAGCAGGCTGTGCTGTGACCAGCGGCCCTTGAGGCGCGGGAAGTCGTGGGTACCGAAGGTCCAGCACAGGCGGTTGTGCGGGAAGAGTTCGAGGCTGCGACCGAGCAGGCGGTACAGACCCTCGGCGGTGAAGGGCTCGTCGCTGATCAGCGAGGCGTTGTAGGCCAGGTGCAGACGGCCGTTGGCTACGTAGCCGGCAGCGTCGGCAAGGCTGTCCTCGGCGGAGGAGATTTCGCCCAGCAGCAGGGTGCCGGGGTAGTGGTCGGCCATCTGGCGGATCTCACTGAGCATGCCGAGGTTTTCCGGCCGACAGACGGTGCCGCGGTTGATTCGGTCGAAGTAGGGGTCGGTCCGTCCGGCGCCGGCCGGCCGCGGGATGCCGGTGGGGCGCTCGGGGTTGTCGGCGAGGCTGCGATCGTGGCAGATGAAGTTGATCACGTCGAGGCGGAAGCCATCCACGCCGCGATCCAGCCAGAAGCGACCGACCTCCCGTATCGCGTCGCGCACCGCCGGGTTGTACCAGTTCAGGTCGGGCTGGGATTCGAGAAAATTATGCAGGTAGTACTGCCGACGGCTTTCGTCGAAAGCCCAGGCGCTGCCGCCAAAGGTGGCGCGCCAGTTGTTCGGCGGACCGCCATCGGCGGCCGGGTCTTCCCAGACGTACCAATCGGCCTTGGGGTTGTCGCGGTTGCGGCGACTCTCCTGGAACCAGGGGTGCCGGTCGGACGTGTGATTCCAGACCTGATCCATGATCACCCGCAGGCCGAGGGCGTGGGCGTCCGCGACGAGGGCATCGAAGGTTTCCAGATCGCCGAACATCGGTTCGATGTCGCAAAAATCCTCCACGTCGTAGCCGAAATCCTTCATCGGGGAGCGGACGAAGGGGCTGATCCACACCGCGTCGACGCCCAGCGCCGCCACATAAGGCAGGCGCTGGCGAATACCTTCCAGATCGCCGATGCCATCACCGTCGGAATCCTGGAAGCTGCGGGGGTAGATCTGGTAGATGGCGACGTCGCTACGCCAGTCCTGAGTCATGCGCAATCCTCGCTTGAGTCGGATGGAGTACTAGAGAGAAGGTCCGGGCGGCAGATCGGCGAGCAGCACGCCCCAGGGGCGCAGCTCCACCACGGGCCCGGCGCGGTCGTGGTAGCCCAGGCCCTGCGCCGGTACGAGCGCGCCGAAGCCGCCGAGGTCGGCCCGGGCCGGCGCGTCGGAAATGTTGAACACGCACAGCAGCCGTTGTTCGCTGTCTTCGCGCAGCAGCGTGAGCAAGGAGTCGCCAAGGTCGAGCAGACGGGTGCTTCCGGTTTGCAGAGCCGGCTGCAGCCGACGCCAGTGCAGCAGGCGCCGCCAGTGGCTGAGGATGGATTCGGGATTGGCCTGCTGACCGTTGGCGGCGCATCGCAGGTGCGCTTCGGGGATAGGCAGCCAGGGCGCCTCGGCGTCCGTGAAGCCGGCGTTGGGCTGGGCATCGCTCCAGGGCATGGGGGTGCGCGAGCCATCGCGGCCCTTGAGACGCGGATACATGGTGCGCCCGAATGGATCCCTGAGCGCCTGCGGGGAAATGTCCTCGGGAATGCGCGCTTCGTTCATGCCCAGCTCATCGCCTTGCCAGAGGCAGAATGCGCCGGGCAGCGCCAGCAGCACCGCCGCCATCATCCGATAGAACTCCTGGGGATAGTTGGCCTCGTTGGCCTGCCATTGCGAGTGCAGCCGGCCGAAGTCGTGGTTGCCGACGATCCAGCAGGCACCGTCATCGCCAAAGCGCTCGAGTGCATGGCCAACCACCTCACGCAGGCGTCCGGCGCTCATCCGCTCGTGGAACAGCAAGCCGCCGTGGTAGGCCAGGTGCAGGCGCTTGTCACCACGGGTGTATTGGGCGGCGAGCTCGATCGAATCATCCGCCTCGATCACCTCGCCCAGCAGCATCACCCCCGGGTATTGGTCCACCAGCTCGCGCAGCGGAGCCAGCAGGTCGAGGGTTTCCGGGCGGCAGAAACTGTTGCAGAAAATCTGTTTTGCCAGCGGGTTGTCCGGGTCGATGCCGTGGGGCAGGGGGTCGCTGTCACCGCGCAGCGGGTTGTCGCTCAGGCTCGGGTCGTGGCAGAAGAAGTTAACCGCGTCCAGACGCATGCCGTCGATGCCCAGCTCGAGCCAGAAGCGGGCGCAGTCCAGTACCTCGGCGCGCACGGCTTCGTTGTACCAGTTCAGATCCGGTTGGCTCGGCAGGAAATTGGCCAGGTAATACTGCTGGCGGGTTTCGTCGTAGTGCCAGGCGGTGTCGCCGGAAAAAGATGACAGCCAGTTGTTGGGTGGGGCCCCATCTGCCGCCGGATCGGCCCAGACGTACCAGTCCGCTTTCGGGTTGTCGCGACTCGAGCGGCTTTCCCTGAACCAGGCGTGGGCCTCGGAGGTGTGGTTCCAGACCATGTCGAGCACCAGCCGCATGCCACGGTCATGGACCAGGTCGAGCAATCGCTGGAAGTCGTTCATGCTGCCGAACAGTGGGGAAATTTCACGCAGTTCGGTGATGTCGTAGCCCAGATCGTCCATGGGCGAGGCGAAGATCGGCGTCAGCCAGATGGCGTCTACGCCCAGCGAGTCGATGTAGTCCAGGCGGTCGATGATGCCGGGCAGGTCACCGATGCCGTCGCCGTTGCTGTCCTGAAAGCTCCAAGGCGAAATCTGGTAGATGACCGCGTTGTCCCACCACTCCACATTGCGCCGGGTAGCGTCACTGGCGGGGGTGAGTGAGGCGCGGCGGGTGACACAGGCGTCACGCCACCAGGGGCGGGCTGTGGCTGGCATTGTCGGAGGGGCTCCTCTTGGGGAGGCGCGCTACAGACGCAGGGATTGAAACGAGACCCGTGTCGCGTAACTGTCGTTCTGTATCCGCACATCGTTGATCTGGGTCAAACCTTTCGGCCGACGTGCTGCCAGCAAGTTCAGCGCAGGGGTATAAGCGCTGCTCTTTCTCTCTCCCATCACCTCCCTCCCGGTTCGGCCTGCCCGCGACCGGAGGGTCGGTATTTCCAATCAGCCAAGGAATCCGACCATGGCCCTCGTGTGGACTGCGGAGCTCGATACCGGCATCGAGCTGATCGACCAGCAGCATCGAAAGATCGTCGACTACATCAATCAGCTTGAAGAGGTAGACCGCTCCGGCGACCGGGCCGGGGTCGGCAAGGTGCTCCACGAGCTGCTCGACTACACCATTTCCCACTTCGCCTTCGAGGAAAACCTCCAGGAGGAGGCGGGATACCGCTTCGCCAAGCCGCATCGCAAGGTGCACGAGCTTTTCACCCGGCGGGCCAAGGAGTATGTGGCGAATTTCGAGGCAGGCCAGGACGTGACCGAAGAAGTGCACGGCATGCTCAGCGCCTGGCTGGTCAATCACATCAAGCGCGATGATGCCGACTACGTGGGTGCGGTAAAGGAAAACATGCAGCACATCATCAAGGAGAAGGAGCGCAAGGGGCGCGGCTGGCTCAGCCGCTTCTTCCGCTAGAGGCGTCAGGCGACCCTGAGTACCTTGGCCAGGACTACCTTGGGTCCGCGCATTTTCTTGAGGATGATGCGCAGTCCTGCCACTTCAAGCACTTCGTCTTCCTCGGGCATGCGCTTGAGGCTGTCGTAGATCAGGCCGGCCAGGGTATCGGCCTCGATGTGGTCGAGATTGATCCCCAGCAGCCGCTCCACCTTGAACAGCGGTGTGTCGCCACGCACCAGCAGCTTGCCGGGCTGATAGGCGACCACGCCACGTTCGGCCTTGCGGTGTTCGTCCTGGATGTCGCCCACCAGCGCCTCGAGCACGTCCTCCATGGTCAGGTAGCCGATCACCTTGCCGTCGGCTTCCTCGACCAGGGCGAAGTGCGAGCGGCCCTGGCGGAACTGCTCGAGCAGCGCGGCCAGCGGCATGTGCTTGGAGATGCGCTCGATGGGGTGGGCGAGGTCGTCGAGTTTCAGCGCTGAAGGCAGCATCTCCAGCAGCGAGAGGTGCAGCAGCAGGTCCTTGATGTGCAGGATGCCGGTGAACTCGCCGATGCTCTCGTCAAAGATCGGATAGCGGCTGTACTTGTGCCGCCGGAACAGGCTGAACACCTCTTCCAATGGTGCCTTGCGCTCAAGGTAGACCAGGTCCTCCCGCGAGTTGATCCAGTCGACCACGTCCAGCTGCGCCATTTCCGCGGCCGAAGCCAGCACGCGCGTTTCCCTGTCGGCTGGATCGCGCTCGACAGCGAGGTTCAGTTCCGCGCCGCGACCGTTGGCGGCGGGCGTCTGTGCCTGGCGGCTGCCCAGGTTGAGCAGGGCCAGGGCCGGATAGCTGAGCCAGTAGAACAGCCACAGCGGCGCCAGGCTCCACAGCGACAGGCGCGCCGGCGCCTTGATCGCCAGCAGGCGGGGCCAGCGCTCACCGAGAAGGATGTGCAGCAGGGCCACGCTGAGAAAGGCGATCCCCAGTGCAACGCCATGAACGACCGCTGGCGAACTGATGCCCAGGCCGGACAGCAGGGGCTCGAACAAGCCGGCCAGAGCCGGGGCGGCGATCCAGCCCAGGGCCAGGGAAGCGAGACTGATGCCCAGCTGGCAGGCGCTGAGGTAGGTATCGAGGCGCGCCCGCACACTGCGCAGCAGCGGTGCATAGCGGTGTTCGTCGACCGGAGTGTCTGCCGAGCGAAGTCGGATCAGTGCGAAGCCGGCGGCGACGAAGAAGGCATTGAGTGACAGCAGGAGCAGGGCCGCGAGCATCAGCCCGGAGGGGCCGAAAAAGGAGGAAGCAGCGTAACCGGGGTAGGGGTCCATCGGCGGAGGCAGGTGACCGGAGAAGCTTCGAAGATGAGGCTCGGCGAGCGCGAATGCAAGCCTCGGATGTTCATTTGGTCGGATCGGCCTCGCGCGTGTCGCATGCGGGCATGCCCGGTTCGGCCAGCTGGTGCGGTGGGAAGTGACAGCTGAACCGGCTGCCCTCGCCCGGCGCGCTTTCCACGTCCAGACGCCCCTGATGGCGCAGCAGGACATGCTTGACGATGGCCAGACCGAGCCCGGTTCCGCCGGTGTGGCTGGCCCGGCTGGAGTCGACCCGATAGAAGCGCTCGGTCAGGCGCGGCAGGTGCCTGGGTTCGATGCCGATGCCGTCGTCGCGCACGCTCAGATGCGCGCCGTGCTCGTCGCCCCACCAGCGGATCTGGATATGCCCCCCGGCCGGGGTGTACTTCACGGCGTTGAACACCAGGTTGGAGAAAGCGCTGCGCAATTCGGCTTCACTGCCCTTGAGCCACAGCAGCGGATCGGCCTCCAGCTCGATCTGGTGGGCCTTGTCGGCCGACAGCGACTGCGCGTCGCGCCGGATCAGCTGCAGCAGTGGGGCAACCGCCACCGGCTGGGCGTTTGCCGAATGCGCGGTTGCTTCGAGCTTGGCCAGCAGCAGCAGGTCTTCGAGCAGATGCTTCATGCGCTCGCTCTGCTGCTCCATCCGCTGCAGCGGCTTGAGCCAGCGCGGCTCCAGGCTGTCGCTGTGGGCGAGCAGGGTTTCAAGATAACCGGAGATCACCGTCAGGGGAGTGCGCAGCTCATGGGAGACGTTGGCCACGAAATCCTTGCGCATCTGCTCAAGCAGATGCAACCGGGTGACGTCGCGCACCAGCATCAGGTGCTCGTTGTTGCCAAAACGGGTCAGGGTGAACTGCAGGCGCAGGCGGGCGTTGATGGGTGATGCCAGCTCCAGCGGATCCTGGTAACGGCCGCGGTCGTAGTAGTCCTTGAACGCCGGGTGGCGTACCAGGTTGGTGACCGGCTGGCCAGCGTCGCCCTGGGTCAGCCCGAGCAACTGCTGTGCCGCATTGTTGCACCACTCCAGGTTGCCGTGACGGTCCATAACGATCACCGCCTCCTTCAACGCTGCGGTCGATTCCTGTGCACGATCGATGATCGCCTGCAGCGCGGCGCGGGCCTGCTGGTGCTGGCGTTGCTGCCGGTACAGACTGTCGAACACCTCGCCCCAGAGTCCGTTGCTCTCGGGCGGGGGCTCATGAAAGTCCTGGCGCTTGAGCCAGGCATGCAGGCGGACCAGTTGGGCCAGCACCCAGGCGAGATAGAGCGCCACGCACAGCGCCATGGACCAGCCGTAATAGCCCGTGACCAGACCCAGCAAGAGGCCGCCGGCGGCGACCAGCAGCAATCGGCGGGCGAGCACGACGCGCCAGTCCCGGTTCATCGTCCCGAGCCCGGACCCGGCGTCCACGGTCGGCGGCAGCGACATGAACGGGCGTCAGTTCTTGGTCGAAAAGCGATAGCCCGTTCCCCGCACCGTCTGCACGAGATTTTCGTAGGTTTCGCCAAGGGCCTTGCGCAGGCGGCGGATGTGCACATCCACGGTGCGCTCCTCGACATAGACATTGCCACCCCAGACCTGATCGAGCAGTTGGCTGCGGGTGTAGGCACGTTCCTGATGGGTCATGAAGAACTGCAGCAGGCGGTACTCGGTGGGCCCCATCTCGGCGGGCTGCCCGTCAATGGTCACGCGGTGGCTGAGCGGATCGAGCACCAGGCCGTTGACCTCGATCGGCGACTCGCTGTCCACTGCGCCGGTGCGCCGCAGTACCGCTTTCAGCCGCGCCACGAGTTCGCGCGGGGAGAACGGCTTGGTGATGTAATCGTCCGCGCCCACCTCCAGACCCTGGATCTTGTTGTCCTCGTCGGCCTTGGCGGTAAGCATGATGATGGGGGTGTGTTGGGTCATCTCGTCCCGTTTGAGACGGCGCGCCAGTTCGATGCCACTGAGGCCAGGGAGCATCCAGTCAAGCAGGATGAGATCGGGACGGCGGTCGATCACCAGGGCGTGGGCCTGCTGGGTGTTGTCCGCCTCGAGGCATTCATATCCTGCCATCTCCAGCGCAACGGCGATCATCTCGCGAATCGGCGCTTCGTCGTCGACGATCAGGATGCTCTTGCCGTTCATGGTCGATCCTCGGTCCGCTTTTCTGGTCGACCGGATTAGATAACGAAATTATTGCAGAGATGTGACAGCAAGCGTGAGTGCCGCCGAGGCTGGAGGCGCCCGGGGGCGCTTCCAGAGGATGAGGTGTGGATTCAGGCCGCGCCGAGCACGCGGATCAGGGCTTCGTTGAAGGCAGGCAGGTCATCCGGCTTGCGGCTGCTGATCAGCCCGCCGTCGACCACCACCTGCTCATCCACCCAGAGGGCGCCGGCGTTGCGCAAGTCGTCGGCCAGCGAGGGCCAGCTGGTCATCTTGCGTCCCTTGACCAGGCCGGCCGAGCTGAGGATCCAGGCGCCGTGGCAGATCACGGCGATCGGCTTGTTGGCCGCAGCCACATGGCGCAGCAGCTGCTGGGCCGTAGTGTTGGTGCGGATGGTGTCGCCGTTGACCACGCCGCCTGGCAGCAGCACGGCGTCATATTGATCGGCATTCACGCTGTCGAAGGTCTTGTCCACGGCGAAGCTGTCGGCGGGCGTGGTGTGGTTCCAGCCCGTCACTTCGCCGCCCGCGGCGGAAATGATGTCGGTCTGCGCGCCGGCTTGCTCCAGGGCCTCCTTTGGGGCAGTCAGTTCGACCTGCTCGAAGCCGTCGGTTACCAGAATCGCCACGCGTTTACCGCTGAGGTCGTTACTCATGAAGCTGTATCTCCGTACCGATGGGTCGCCCGGGGTGGGCAGGGTGAAGTTCGGATCATGATCGCGCCCGGAGAGTTCGGCAGCGCTGCCGGTCGATCCGACGGACGCTCGCGGTTGCCAGAGCTTGCTGCTATGTTTTGCGGCCCCTTGCTGCCCGTTCATGCGTCATGCCCGAACTTCCAGAAGTCGAAACCACCCGCCGGGGCATCGAGTCCCACCTGCTTGGCCAGCGCGTCGAGCAGGTCCTGATACGCGAACGGCGATTGCGCTGGCCGATTCCCGAGGACCTTGATACGAGGCTCTCCGGTCAGCGCATCCTGGCGGTGGAGCGACGTGCCAAATACCTGCTGATTCGCGCCGAAACGGGTTGCCTGATCGTCCACCTGGGGATGTCAGGCAGCCTGCGGCTGGTGGCGAGCGAGCAGCCCGTCGGCAAGCACGACCATGTCGATCTGCTGCTGGAAGGCGGCAAGCGGCTGCGCTACACCGATCCTCGCCGGTTCGGCGCCTGGCTGTGGAGCGAGGAGCCGCTCGCGCATGTGCTGCTGGCCGGGCTCGGTCCCGAACCGCTGGGTGACGACTTCGACGGTGAGCGTCTGTACCGGTTGTCCCGGGGGCGCCGCATGGCGGTCAAGCCATTCATCATGGACAACGCCGTGGTGGTCGGAGTGGGCAACATCTACGCCAGCGAGGCACTGTTCGCCGCCGGCATCGACCCCCGGCGCGCCGCCGGATCGATTTCCCGGGCGCGCTACGCGAGGCTTGCCGAGGAGATCCGGCGGGTGCTGGCCCAGGCCATCGAGCGCGGCGGCACCACCCTGCGCGACTTTGTCGGCGGGGACGGCAAGCCAGGCTATTTTCAGCAGGAGCTGTTCGTCTACGGGCGGGCGGGGGGCTTCTGCAAGCAGTGTGGCTCGACCTTGCGGGAGATTCGCCTGGGCCAGCGTGCCAGCGTCTATTGCGGACGCTGCCAGCGCTGAGACAAGGGATTGATAGGGGTCACGCTGACAAACGAAGCGCCACTGGTATAGTTAATCCTCTGTCAGATCACGCTGAAGGACCGCACCATGAATCTGTTCCGTTCCGCCGCCGTCGCTCTGGCGATGACCACTGCGCTGGCGTCGCTGCCTGCCCATGCCCAGTCGACCACCAGCAACGTCAGTGGCGACCCCCTGTACACGGCTGAAGCGCCCCGTGGCTTCGCCATGATGGGCGACCTGCTGATCGCGCGTCCGCTGTTGATCGCCGCGACCCTGGTCGGAACCGGAGCCTTCATCGTCAGCCTGCCCTTCACCGCCCTGGGTGGCAATGTCGGCGAGGCTGCCGAAGCGCTGATCGCCGAGCCGGGTCGCGAAGCCTTCGCTCGCTGCCTCGGCTGCAGCAGCAGCCATCCGGGACCCGGCGCGCGGTGATCCTTCGCGGCTTTGAAGGATGCGGACCTTGAGCTCCGTGTCGTTGATGCCACCTGTTTCGAAGTCCTCGCTGCGCAAGCAACTGGCGCTGGTGGTGCCGGCCCTGCTGTTCGTCGGCCTGGCGACGAGCTTCTGGTTCAGCGCCGACTGGCTGCAGCTGTGCGCCGGCCTGGCGTTGTTCCTGTTCGGCATGCAGTGCCTGGAAGAAGGCTTGCGGCAGATGGCCGGGGGGCAACTGGAGCGACTGTTGGCACGCAGCACCGCCAGCCCGCTCAAGAGCCTGCTGTTCGGCTTGGTCGGCACCACCCTGCTGCAGTCCTCCTCGCTGGTTTCGCTGTTGACCATCGCCTTCATCAGCACCGGCCTGATCGGTCTCGCCGGAGGCATCGCCGTCATCTTCGGTGCCAACCTGGGCTCGACCACCGGCATCTGGCTGCTGGCGCTGGTCGGCCAGAACTTCAGTCTTTCTCCGCTGGCGCTGCCCTTGCTGGTCCTCGGCGTGCTGGCCGGTTTCTTCGGCCCCCGAAGCAAGGCCGCCGGGCGGATCGTGCTTGGTGTGGCCTTCATCTTTCTCGCCATCGACCAGTTGCGCGCCGGTTTCGATGGCCTCGGCAGCGGTTTCGACCTCAGTGGCGGGCACTGGACTGGCGGCTCGGGGCAGTTGCTGTTCGTCGGCATCGGTCTGCTGGCCACCGTGGTGCTGCAGTCCAGCCATGCCACCCTCATGCTCACGCTGGCGGCGCTCGCCAGCGGCCAGATCGAGCTCTGGCAAGCGTTGACCCTGGCGATCGGCGCCAATGTGGGGACCAGCGTGAGTACCGCCATCGTCGGCATGCTTGGCGGCAATCGCAGCGGCCAGCGCCTGGCCCTGGCGCATGTGCTGTTCAATGTCACCACCGCGCTGGTGGTGTTCAGCCTGTTGCGCCCGCTCAGTTGGTTGGTCGAGGCCTCGGTGACGACCCTGGGCGGCAGCGAGCTGATCCAGCTGGCCCTGTTCCAGAGCCTGTTCAACATCATTGGGGTTTCGCTGTTCTGGCCTTGGCAGCGGCGGCTGGCGGCCCTGCTCGAGCGCCTGCTGGCCGACCGCCCGGAGCCCCAGGTGCTGATTGGCGATACCCTGGCCGGTGCCGCTCTCGATGCCGAGGTGGTGCATGCGCGCTATCTCAACGAGGCGGCACTGGCCTCGGCGGAATCAGCGGCGCAGGCGGCGGTGCTGGAGTTGCGTCATCTCGAGCGGCTGAGTCTCGAGGTGATCTGTCATGCCCTCTATCAGCCGGTCGATCAGTTGAGCCGGGCGCAGGTGGACGAGTCGCTGCTACGGGCTCGGCCCGGACCCGAGGCGCTGGACGCCGAGCAGCTCTATCGGCGTTACATCAAGGGCGTGTATGCCGACCTGCTGAGTTTCATCAGTCACCTGGATGCGGCCCAGGTGGAGGCGCAGCAGAGTTTCTGGGTCACCTGCCAGGTAGTGGCGCTGCATCTGGTGGATGCGGTGAAGGACGCCAAGCACCTGCAGAAGAACCTTGGCCACTACCTGGGCGACGAGCATTCTCTCGTTCACGAGCATTACCTCGAGCTGCGTCGGCAGTTGCTCTGGGCGCTACGGGAAATCCGCGAGGTGGCTCGCCTGGATCTGCCCGGGCATCTGCTGACCAGCCGGCTGGAGTGGCTCGACGGCCAGGCTGCCGAATACGACCGCCGGTTCCGCGCGCGGCTGTTCGCCGAGGTGCGTGAGCGTCGTCTCGATGGCCTGGCGGCCAGTTCGCTGATGAACGACCTCGGTTATGCCAGCCGCATCATCCAGAGCCTGCGCAACGTGGTAGCCGTCGGCAAGGGCGCGGCTGATCAGGCCTCAGAGGTGTGGCGGACGCCGCTGGCCGATGAGGACGGGCCGCTGATCCGCCTGTAGGATTAATCGACCACCAATGCCCGCCCTATCAGGCGTGGATCGCTGGCCGCCTCGACCTGTCCGCTGCGCTTGTCCCAGTGGATGACCTGCTGATTGCCATAGGCGCGTTGCATGGGTCTGAGCTCATGGCCCAGCGCCTCCAGCGCGCTGGCCTGTTCGGCGCTGAACGAGCCGGCTTCGTGATCGACCCGATCGGGCAGATACTGGTGGTGGTAGCGCGGGACCGCGACCCAGCGCTCGGGCGGCTCGCCGCGCAGGTGCGAGAGCACCGACAACAGCACCATGCTCGGTATGCGGCTGCCACCAGGCGTGCCGAAGCTGGCGAAGCCATCCGGGCCTTCGACAAAGGTGGGGCTCATGCTCGACAGGGGGCGCTTGCCGCCGACAATGGCGTTGGCGGCGCTGCCGCGCAGCTCGTACGCATTGCTGGCGCTGATGTCAGCGGCAAAGTCGTCCATCTCGTTGTTCAGCACCACGCCGGTTCCCGGCACGCTGAAGGCCGCGCCAAACATGAAGTTCAGCGACAGGGTGGCCGCCACCGCATGGCCGTCGCCGTCCATGACGGTAAAGTGGGTGGTGTGCTCGGGCTCTTCCCAGGGCGCGCCCGGCGCCAGCTCGGCGTTCGGCGTGGCACGCTGCCGGGTGATGCTGGCGGCGAGCCTGTCGAGGTAGTCAGGAGCCAGCAGTCGTTCCAGGGGCGCCTCGACGAAATCCGGATCGCCCAGCAGGCTGCGATCGCGATAGGCGCGGCGCAGCGCTTCGATGACCAGGTGCGCTTCCTCCAGCGGCCCGGCCCGGTGCCAGTCCAGGCGCTCCAGTAAACCGAGGCTCTGGGCCAGGATCAACCCGCCGGCAGAGGGTGGAGGCGCACTGATCAGCGTCTGCCCACTGCGCAGCTTGAACTGCAGCGGCTCGCGCTCGACGGTGCGATAGCTCGCCAGGTCTTCCAGGGTCCAGATGCCACCTGCCTTGCGCACGCCATTCACCAGGGCTTCGGCCAGCGGGCCGGCGTAGAAACCGGCGCGGCCTTCGGCGCCGAGGCGCGCCAGGGTTTCGCCCAGCTCCGGCTGGCGCAGTAGATGGCCAACCGGCGGCAGCTCGCCGTCGAGCAGGAACAGGCGCGCGCTCTCGGCATCGTCGCGCAGCGCCGCCAGGCGCCAGCCGGCGCGCTGTCGATACACCGGGTCGACCATAAACCCCTGGTGCGCGAGGCGTATCGCCGGAGCCAGGCTTTGCGCCAGCGGCAGGCGACCATGCTGCTCGGCCAGCTCCACCAGTGCCGCAGGCAGGCCCGGTATGGCCGCGGCGAGCGGGCCATTGAGCAGCAGGTCGCGCCGGACTTCACCATCGCGCCAGTAGGTGTCGGGCGTGGCCGCCAGTGGCGCGCGCTCGCGGGCATCGAGAAAGCGATAGCGCGGTGACTCGCCGGCCTCACGCAGCAGAAAGAAACCACCGCCGCCGATCCCCGAGCCGTACGGCTCGACCACTGCCAGCGCGGCACTGATGGCGATCGCGGCATCGTAGGCATTGCCGCCGGTGGTGAGGATCTCGCGGCCGGCTTCGCTGGCGAGCGGGTGGGCGGTGGCCACGGCACCCTGACCAGGCGCTTCGGCGCGAACAGCCAGGGCAGGCAGCAGCAGGGCCAGGCCCAGCAGCGCGGTGAATGTCCGCCAGCAGACCCGATACAGGCGTGGCGGCATCAGGCCTTGCCGGTGATGATCAGGTACTTTTCCATGAGCTCGTCGCGGCTCTCGACTCGGGTTTCGTCCAGCGGAATGCAGTCGACCGGACAAACCTGCTGGCACTGTGGCTCGTCGTAGTGACCGACGCACTCTGTGCACAGGTTGGGGTCGATCACATAGATCTCCTCTCCCTGGGAAATCGCGCCGTTCGGGCACTCGGGCTCGCAAACGTCGCAGTTGATGCAATCATCGGTGATGATCAGGGCCATGGTTACTCCAGCCGTGGTCGGGCCACGGCACTACTCAACAGGATCAGACAAGAAAAGGCGGCTGATTGTGCCGTAACCGGGCGTCCTGCGCACCCGGCGGGGAGGCACTCAGCTGCGCTTGAGCAGACGTTCGGTCAGGGCGTCGGCGACCAGCGGATGAACGAAGTTGCTGACGTCACCGCCCAGCGAAGCGATCTCGCGCACCATGGTCGAGGAAATGTAGGAATATTGCTCTGCCGGTGTCAGAAACAGGCTCTCTACGCCAGGCGCAAGCTGGCGGTTCATGTTCGCCAACTGGAACTCGTACTCGAAGTCGGATACCGCGCGCAGGCCACGAACAAGCACGTTGGCCTGTTTTTCCTTGACGAAATGCGCCAGAAGCGTACTGAAGCCGACTACTTCCACGTTTGGCAGGTGTCCGGTAACCGCTCGTGCCAACTCGACCCGCTGCTCCAGCGGAAACAGCGGATTCTTTTTCGGACTGGCCGCGACGGCGATGATTACGTGGTCGAACAGACGCGACGCGCGCTCGACCAGGTCGGCATGGCCCCGGGTCATGGGATCGAAGGTTCCTGGATACAGCACTCGGTTCATCACGACGTCCTGGCGTTTGAGAGCGGGATGGTAGCGGCTTGGGCGGCGATGCGCAAAAAAGGGGCGGTCAGGCCGGCGTCGGGCCGCGCTGCCAGAGTGCGTAGTGCACCTGTCCGGCCTTCTTCTCCCGGTGCAGCCGCCAGTTGCCCGGCAGGCCTAGGCCTGAGGGGGGCGCCTCGCTTTCGGTATAGATCCACGCGTGCTCGGCCAGCCAGCCCTTGCGCTCGAGCAGTTCGCAGACCGGCCCGAGCAGATTACGGTTGAACGGCGGGTCGAGAAACACCAGGTCGAAGATGCTGGCCGATTGATTCTCCAGGTAGCGCATGGCATCGCTCTGCAACAGCTGGCCGTTGCCACAGCTCAGGGTGTCGAGGTGCTTGCGCAGGCTGGCGATGGCATTGGCATTGACATCCAGCGCCATGGCCATGCTCGCCCCGCGCGACAGGGCTTCCAGATAAAGGGCGCCGCTGCCGACGAAAGGGTCGAGCACCCTGGCGCCGGAGAGGTAAGGGGCCAGCCAGTTGAACAGGGTTTCGCGCACCCGGTCAGGGGTCGGCCGCAGGCCTTCGGCGTCGGGAAAGGTGAAGCGCCGGCTGCGCCAGCTGCCGCCGATGATCCGCAGCTGGCCGGTGCCGCCGTGGGCATCAGGATAGAGCGAGGATTTGGCCACCATCAATGCTCCGGTACGCCCGAGGGCAGTTCGCGAGGCTCGTTGCTTGGGGGCGGCAACGGCAGTTGCGTCACGCTTGGTCCGACGCTGACCACGGTAAAGTCCTCGGCTGAAAGGTGGCGGTTCATCGCGGCGCGGATGTCCTCGGCGGATACCGCCTGCACGTCTCGCATGAAGTCCTCCAGGTAACCCAGGGGCAGCCCGTAAAAGCCGATGCTGCCGAGCTGGCCGACGATATCGGCGTTGCTTGCGGTGGACAGCGGAAAGCTTCCCGCGGTTTCCCGTTTGGCACGCTCCAGCTCGGCTTCGGTGGGGCCTTCGGCAAGAAACTCGCGGACCAGTGCCTGCACCAGCTCGAGAGTGCCCTCGGCCATGTCGGCGCGGGTCTGCACGCTGATCATGAACGGCCCGGCCGCCCGCATCGGGGTGAAGCCCGAGTAGATGCCATAGGTGAGGCCGCGCTTTTCCCTTACCTCTTCCATCAACCGGGTACCAAAGCCGCCGCCGCCCAGGATCTGATTGCCCAGATACAGCGCCGGGTAATCGGGATGGCCGCGCGGCACGCCGAGCTGGGCGAGCATCAGGTGGGTCTGCTGGGAGGGGAACTCGATGTGCTGGCGGCTGCCTTCCGGGCGGCGCGGCTGTGCCAGCGGTCCGGGCGGCGAGTCCTGGGGCAGCGCAGCCGACACCTGGCTGGCGATGGCTTGCGCTTCTTCGCGATCGAGATCGCCGATCAGGGCAATGACGGCGTTGCCGGCGCTGTAGGCGCGGCGGTGGAAGGCGCGCAGCTGCTCGACGGCGATGGCGGGGACCGAGGCCGGAGTGCCTTCGCTTGGATGGCCGTAGGGGTGCTCGTCGTAGAGACTCTCGAACAGAGCCAGGCTGGCCAGGCGTCCCGGGTTCTGCTTTTGCATCTCGAAGCCGGCCATGAGCTGGTTCTTGATCCGCGCGAGCGAGTCGGCAGGAAAGCTGGGCTGGCCGGCCACCTGGCTGAACAACGCCAGGGCGGGTTCGCGTCTGGCCGGGTCGCTCAGGCTGCGCAGACTGAGCACCCCCATGTCGCGGTAGGCGCCCTTGCCAAAGCTCGCGCCAAGCTCCTCGAAGCCCTGGGCGATGGCGGTGGCGTCACGGCCGGGCACGCCTTCGTCGAGCATGGCGTTGGTGAGGCTCGCCAGGCCAGGCACGCCGCCATCCTGGCTGCTGCCGGCGGCAAAGGTCAGGCGCAGATCGAACATCGGCAGCTCGCGAGCCTCGACGAAGAGCACTTGGGCGCCTTCGACGGTTTTCCAGCTGTGGATCTCCAGATCGCGACGGGCGAGGGTCTGGTCGCCGAGGCCGGCGAGACTCTCCAGGCGCGCGGCCAGCTCGCTCAGGCCGGGGTCGGTCGCCACCGGCGAGGGGCTCTGGCAGCCGGCGAGGGCCAGGAGGGCCGCGGCCAGCAGGAACAGGGCGGGGCGCTTATTCATTCTCGGCCTCCAGCGGCAGGACATGGGCGACGGTCATCCGGGAACGGGTAAAGAAGGTCTGGGCGGCAGACTGGATGTCCTCCGGAGTAATCGCTTCCAGGGCCTGCAGCTCCTCGTCCATCAGGCGCCAGGACAATCCCACCGATTCCAGGCGACCGATCGCGGTGGCCTGCTGGGTGATGGAGTCGCGCTCGAATACCAGGCCGGCGATGACCTGGGCGCGGACGCGCTCCAGTTCCGCCGCGTCAGGGGGCGTCTGGCGAAGGGCGTCGAGCTCGCGCCACAGGCCTGCCTCGACGTCTTCCAGGCTGTGCCCGCGCTGGACGTTGGGCGATGCGCTGAGCACGAACAGGCTGTCGCCGCGGGTATGTGCGTCGTACCAGGCCGAGGCTCCGGTGACCAGCTCCTCGCCGCGCTCCAGTCGTGTCGCCAGGCGCGCGCTGGAGCCGCCGTCGAGCAGGGCGGACAGCAGCCGCAGTGCATGAATCTGGCGTGGGTCCGCGCCGGTCGCCAGCGCCGGCACGTTGAATGCCATCATCAGGCTCGGCAACTGGGTCCGCACATGCATGCGCAGCCGCCGCTCACCGGGTTCGGCCAGTTCCACCGGCTGTTTGGCCGGCTGCAGGGCGCGCGCCTCGATGGGGCCGAAGTATCGCGCGGCAAGCCCACGCACCTCGGCAAGGGTCACGTCACCGACGACGACCAGGGTGGCATTGTTGGGGGCGTACCAGGCCTGGAACCAGTCGCGAGTGTCCTCGACGGTCATGCGCTCGAGGTCGCTCATCCAGCCGATGGTGGGGTTGCGGTAGCCGCTGGCAGGGTAGGCGAGCGTGCGAAAGCGCTCGAACGCCAGCGAGCTGGGGCGGTCGTCGGTGCGCAGGCGGCGTTCTTCCTTGACCACTTCCAGCTCACGGAGGAATTCGTCCTCGCTCAGCCGCAGGCTGGCCAGCCGGTCGGCCTCGAGTTCGAAGGCCACTGCCAGCCGGTCGCGCGCCAGGACCTGGTAATAGGCCGTGAAGTCATTGCTGGTGAAGGCGTTTTCCTGCGCGCCCAGTTCGCGCAGGATCCGCGAAGCCTCGCCGGGTCCCAGCTTTTCGCTGCCCTTGAACATCATATGTTCGAGCATGTGCGAAAGGCCGGTGCGCCCGGGTGTCTCATAGCTCGAGCCCACCTTGTACCAGAGCTGTGACACCACCACCGGGGCGCGGTGGTCCTCGCGCACGATCACCTTCAGGCCGTTGTCGAGAGTGAATTCGTGGGTTGGTTGCAGGTCAGACGCGATCGCTGTCCCGCTCAGGCATAGAACGGCGACCAGCGTGCGTAGCAGTTGGATCATCTTGAGAGCCTGTTCTGTCAGTGGGTTGCCGCAGGCGGCAGGCCTCATGGTACTGGTGAAGGCGCATCTGGCAAGCGTCTCTCCTGCGCGGGCTGCGTTTAGCGCACCTGCGCAGGAGAGATGTTAGGATAACGGCTATCTGTCGGCGGCCTCTCGCCGGCCTATCGCCCTCTGAGAAAGCCCCTGCATGTTTGGTTCAAACGACGACAAGAAGGCGCCGGAATCCGGCGAGAAGAAAGGCTTGTTCGGCTGGTTCCGCAGGAAAAGTCAGCCACAGGATAATGATGAGCAGCCACAGGCGGGTAGCGAACCCGCGGCGGAGGAGCGCCCGCTCGATGAGGCGCCGGCCGTACAAGCCGAGCCGCTCTTCGAGACGATTGCTGACACTATCCCCGAGCCCGAGCCCGAGCCCGAGCCCGAGCCGGTACCAGAACCCGAGCCCGCGCGTGCCGCGTGGACGCCATTCGAGGCGGCCGTTCCCGCCGCGCCGGAGCCGGCGCCCGTGCAGGAAGAGCCGGTGCGACAAGGCTTCTTTGCCAGGCTGCGCCAGGGACTGTCCAAGACCAGCGCCAGCATCGGCGAGGGCATGGCCGGCCTGTTCCTCGGCAAGAAGGCCATCGACGACGACCTGCTGGACGAACTGGAGACGCGCCTGCTGCTGGCGGATGTCGGCGTCGAGGCGACCACGGCCATCGTCGGCAACCTGACCCGGCGCATCGCCCGCAAGGAACTGGCCGACAGCGGGGCCCTGTACAAGGCGCTGCAGGAGGAGCTCACCGAGCTGTTGCGTCCGGTCGAGGAGCCTTTGGAGGTCGAGTCGGACAAGCAGCCGTACGTCATCCTGGTGGTGGGGGTCAACGGCGTTGGCAAGACCACCACCATTGGCAAATTGGCGAAAAAGCTGCAGAACGAAGGCAACAAGGTGATGCTCGCGGCGGGCGATACCTTTCGCGCCGCTGCCGTGGAGCAGTTGCAGGTGTGGGGCGAGCGTAACCGCATTCCGGTGATCGCCCAGCACACCGGTGCCGATTCTGCCTCGGTGATCTTCGATGCCGTGCAGGCGGCCAAGGCGCGCGGCGCCGACGTGCTGATCGCCGATACCGCCGGCCGGCTGCACACCAAGGACAACCTCATGGAGGAGCTCAAGAAAGTGCGCCGGGTGATCGGCAAGCTCGACGGCAGCGCCCCTCACGAAGTCCTGCTGGTGCTCGACGCCGGGACCGGACAGAACGCCATCAACCAGACCCGGCAATTCAACCAGGCCGTCGAACTGACCGGCCTGGCCCTGACCAAGCTGGACGGCACGGCCAAGGGCGGTGTGATCTTCGCGCTGGCCAAGCAGTTTGGCCTGCCGATCCGCTACATTGGCGTCGGCGAAGGCATCGACGATCTGCGCACCTTCCAGGCGGATGCCTTCGTCAAGGCGCTGTTCGCTGACAAGGAGTCGGTGTGAGCAGGTCAGAAGCCTTCTGGCAGGCGTGCCCCGAAACCTGAGCACAAGGACCCCTTGCGGATGATTCGCTTCGAACAGGTCGGCAAGCGCTATCCAAATGGCCATGTCGGGATTCATGAGTTGTCGTTCCACGTTCCGCGGGGCGAATTCCTGTTCGTCACCGGCCATTCCGGCGCCGGCAAAAGCACCCTGTTGCGGCTGCTGCTGGCCATGGAGCGGCCCACCACCGGTCAGCTGCTGCTGGCGGGACAGGATCTGTCGCGCATCACCAGTTCGCAGATTCCCTTCCTGCGCCGGCAGATCGGAGTGGTCTTCCAGAACCACCAGTTGCTGTTTGATCGCACGGTGTTCGATAACGCCGCGCTGCCGCTGCAGATCCTCGGCTTGTCCAAGGATGAGATCGCCAAGCGCGTGATGGCCGCGCTGGATCGCGTCAGCCTGCACGACAAGGCCGACCAGTACCCGGCGGACCTTTCCACGGGGCAGCAGCAGCGGGTCGGTATCGCCCGCGCCGTGGTGCATCGCCCGGCCCTGCTGCTGGCCGATGAGCCCACGGGCAACCTCGACCCACGGCTGGCTGCAGAGATCATGGGTGTGTTCGAGGACATCAACCGGCTGGGTACTACGGTGCTGATCGCCAGCCACGACCTGGCGCTGATCGCACGCATGCGGCACCGGATGCTGACGCTGCAGCGCGGGCGCCTGATCGCAGATGGGGAGGCAGGGCAATGAGCGCGACGCGTACGCCGCGGGTAGCCGAGCGAATCGGCGCTGGCTCGCAGCCGGAGCCGGACCGGCCCGACGACGAATTGGATTTTCGTGGCCTGCTGCGTGCCTGGCTGGAGAGCCATCGGGCAAGCCTGGTGGACAGCCTCAAGCGCCTGGGCAAGCACCCCATCGGCAGTCTGTTCACCTGCCTGGTGATGGCCGTGGCGCTGAGCCTGCCCATGGGCCTGGCGCTGCTGCTGGACAACGTCGAGCGGCTGGGCGGCTCCTGGCAGCGTGCCGCGCAGATTTCGCTGTTTCTCAGTATGGACGCCGAGGCTCTGGAGGGGGCGGCATTGCGCGAGCGCATCGCCGAGATGCCCGAGGTGGCCGAGGCGCAGTGGATCAGCCGCGACCAGGCGCTCGAGGAATTTCAGCAGTTGGCAGGTCTTGGCGAGGTGCTGCGCGAACTGCCGGAAAACCCCTTGCCAGGCGTGGTGCTGGTCACCCCGCATGAGGTGGACCGAGCACAGCTGGAAGCGCTGCGCGCAGAGCTGGCGGAACTGCCGGACGTCGAGCTGGCGCAGCTCGACTTGCTCTGGGTCGAGCGGCTGACCGCCATCCTGCGTCTGGGCGACCGCTTTGTGTTCGGCCTCAGCCTGCTCCTTATCGCCACCTTGCTGTTGGTGATCGGCAACACCATCCGCTTGCACATCGAGAATCGCCGTACGGAGATCGAAGTGGTCAAGCTCGTGGGCGGTACCGATGGCTACGTGCGCCGCCCCTTTCTCTACATGGGCGCGCTCTATGGCCTGGGGGCCGGCTTGCTGGCCTGGCTGCTCCTCGCTTACGGCATGGCCTGGCTGGATGAGGCGGTGATCGATCTGGCAGGGCTGTACGGGAGCGATTTCGGCCTGTTCGGGGTGCCGGTGGACGACGGCGTATCGCTGGTGGTCGGTGCCATCCTACTGGGTTACATCGGCGCCTGGCTGGCAGTGGCGAGACACCTGCGCGAGCTGGCCCCGCGGTGATTGGGCGCTTCTGCTTGGGCCGGGAAGCCGCGGGCTGGGGGAACTTATCCACAGCCTTGAAGTCTCATGGGCCAATGCTAAACTGCCGCAGTTCGTCAGTAGGAGGAATTGCATGACAACGTCTTTGCAACCTGTTCAGGCGCTGGTCCCCGGGGGCAATCTCGAGGCCTATGTACAGACGGTCAACAGCCTGCCCTTGCTGACCGTGGAGCAGGAGCGGGAGCTCGCCGACCGGCTGTATTATCAGCAGGATCTGGATGCAGCCCGCCAACTGGTGCTCGCGCACCTGCGCTTCGTGGTCCACATCGCACGCAGTTATTCCGGCTATGGGCTGGCCCAGGCCGATCTGATCCAGGAAGGCAATGTCGGTCTCATGAAGGCGGTCAAGCGCTTCAATCCGGAGATGGGCGTGCGCCTGGTGTCCTTTGCCGTGCACTGGATCCGCGCCGAGATTCACGAGTTCGTCCTGCGCAACTGGCGCATCGTCAAGGTCGCCACCACCAAGGCGCAGCGCAAGCTGTTCTTCAATCTGCGCAGCCAGAAGAAGCGCCTCGCCTGGCTCAACAATGACGAAGTGAACGCCGTGGCGGACAGCCTGGGTGTCGAACCCCACGAAGTGCGCGAGATGGAAAGCCGTCTGACCGGCCAGGACATGGCCTTCGATCCGGCCGCGGAAGCCGACGACGACAGTGCCTACCAGTCGCCCGCACATTACCTGGAGGACCATCGCTACGACCCGGCGCGTCAGCTGGAGGACGCCGACTGGAGCGAGAATTCCACCGGCAACCTGCAGGAAGCGCTGGACGCGCTGGACGAGCGCAGTCGCGACATTCTCCAGCAGCGCTGGTTGAGTGATGACAAGGCCACCTTGCATGAGCTGGCGGCCAAATACAAAGTCTCGGCCGAGCGTATCCGGCAGCTTGAAAAGAACGCCTTGAACAAGCTCAAGGGCTCATTGGCGGCCTGAGCAGCTGCGGCCGGTAGCTGACAAAAGGCTCGGTGTGGTGGAGACACCGGGCCTTTTGTCATTGAGTGCTCGACCGGCCTTCGCGCCAGGCAAGTCTGACCTCAGGCGGTTCAGCTCTCTTCCAGGCTCCCAGTGTCGTCCATGAGTCCGAGCCAGGTGGCCATGACTGCCTGAGCCTCTTCGATACCCTGGCGCTTCGGCGCGGAAAACAGTTGCACGCTGGCCGTGTCGCCCCATTGCTGGTGCAATTCGCGCTGCACCTTGAGCAGTGCATTCTTGGCGGCGCCGAAGGCCAGCTTGTCGGCCTTGGTCAGCAGGATATGCAGGGGCATTTCACTTGCCTGCGCCCAGTCCAGCATCATCCGGTCGAAGTCGGTCAGCGGATGCCTGACATCCATCATCAGAAACACCCCGGCAAGGCTCTCGCGGCTTCCCAGATAGGCTTCCAGGTGCCGCTGCCAGTGCTGTTTCAACGGAATGGGTACCTTGGCGAAGCCGTAGCCCGGGAGATCCACCAGGCGTCGCTGATCGTCGAGGCGAAAGAAATTGAGCAACTGAGTGCGGCCCGGGGTCTTGGAGGTTCGCGCCAGGTTGGCATGGGTAAGGGTGTTCATCGCGCTGGACTTGCCGGCGTTGGAACGGCCGGCGAAGGCGATTTCCAGGCCTTCGTCCGGCGGACACTGATCGACCTTGGCAGCGCTGATGACAAAGGAGGCCTGTTGGCACAGGCCCAGTATGGGATTTTTCGGAGGCATCGGACATTCCGGTGGGGTGCGCAGGGTGCGTCAACGGTTCATTTCCGTTTTGGCACTATCAGTATATAATGCCGCAGTTTTTATGTGCGCTTTGGTCCGCCAGGCGACAGCCAGCGTTGCGGTCGGTCGTCTGGACCTGCCGCCCTCTTGCGCGGCGACCGCTCAGGACGCACTTATCCTTTCAAAACCTTAGCCGTTGGATGAGCTGATGAACAAAGTACTCGTGAGTCTGCTGTTGACCCTGGGAATCACCGGTATGGCCCACGCGGCTGGAGACGCCGAAGCCGGTCAGAACAAGGTCGCGGTATGCTCCGCCTGCCATGGCATGGATGGCAACAGTCCCGCACCGAACTTCCCCAAACTGGCTGGCCAGGGCGAGCGTTATCTGCTCAAGCAACTGCAGGACATCAAGGCGGGCAGCACGCCGGGTGCCCAGCCTGGCGTAGGTCGTACCGTGCTGGAAATGACCGGCATGCTCGACCCGATGAGCGACCAGGACCTGGCCGACATCGCTGCCTTCTATGCCAGTCAGGCGGCAACCACCGGCTTTGCCGACCCTGAGCTGGTCGCCCATGGCGAGCAGCTGTTCCGTGGCGGCAACCTCGAACTGGGCATGCCGGCCTGCATTGGCTGCCACGCGCCTGACGGTGCCGGCAACACCCTGGCGGCCTATCCGCGCCTGGCCGGTCAGCATGCGGCCTATACCGCCAAGCAGCTCACCGATTTCCGTGAAGGCGACCGCTACAACGACGGCGAAGCCATGATCATGCGCACCATTGCCGCCAAGTTGAGCAACCGCGACATCGAGGCCCTGTCGAGCTACATCCAGGGTCTGCACTGATCCTGACAAGTGGTTGAAAAAGGGCGACCCGGCCGTGAGCCGGGTCGCCTTTTTTGTTTCTGCCCTCGTTACAATGATGCGCCCCGGCGCCCGTGGGCTGCGGTTACCATCGCTCACACCCTGCCCAATGCCACGGGTGCCTTTTCACTCAGGAGTCAGACATGCGCAAACTCATGCTTGGTGTCGTGCTAGCGGCGGCCGGTCTCATCGGTCAACTGGCCCAGGCCGAGGAATTCCAGGCCGGCAAGGAGTACGTCGAACTGCGTAATCCGGTTCCGACCATCGATGCCGACAAGATCGAGGTGGTGGAGCTGTTCTGGTACGGCTGCCCGCATTGCTACCAGTTCGAGCCAGTGGTCCATCCCTGGGCCGAACAACTGCCCGAAGACGTGATATTCCGCCGCATCCCCGCGATGTTCGGTGGCGTCTGGAACCTGCACGGCCAGCTGTTCATCGCCCTGGAGGCGATGAACGTCGGTGAGGAAGTGCACCAGGCTGTATTCGCCGCCATGCACCGTGACGGCAAGAAACTCGCTACTCCCGAGGCGATGGCCGATTTGCTGGTCGATCACGGGGTCGAGCGCGAGGCTTTCCTCAAGACCTTCAATTCCTTCGGCGTCAGGAGCGCAACGGAAAAAGCCAAGCGTCAAGGCATGGCCTACCAGATCACCGGGGTGCCGGTGATGGTGGTGAATGGCAAGTACCGTTTCGACCTGGGATCGGCCGGCGGCCCCCAGCGGACCCTGGAAGTGGCCGACTATCTGATCGATAAAGAACGCGCGGCGCGGTGATCCGCCCATGCTGCGCCGGTGGAGTACGCCTCGTCAGGTTCGCCAGGGCAGGGTCAACTGCCTGCCCCTGGACGCGAGCGGCCTGCCAGCCAATGGACATCTGCGCCTGCTGAGCTTCAACATCCAGGTCGGCATCAGCACCCAGGGTTACCACCACTACCTGACCCGCAGCTGGCAGCACCTGCTGCCCCATGCGGGACGGGCGACGAACCTTCAGCGCATCGGCGAAGTGCTCACGGGCTACGACCTGGTGGCGCTGCAGGAAGTCGACGGCGGTAGCCTGCGCTCCGGCTATCTCAATCAGGTGGAGCATCTCGCCCAGCTCGGTGCCTTCCCCTACTGGTACCAGCAGCTCAACCGCAACCTCGGCCAGTTCGCCCAGCACAGCAACGGCGTGCTCAGCCGTCTCGAGCCCTGCGGGCTCGAAGACCATCCGCTGCCGGGGCCGGCGGGACGAGGTGCGATCGTCATGCGCTTTGGCCGGAGCACGGACGCGCTGATGGTGGTGATGATGCATCTGGCCCTCGGACCTCGTACCCGCACCCGGCAACTGGCCTACATCCGCGAGCTGCTCGGCGACTGCCCGCATGTGGTGTTGATGGGCGACATGAACACCCATGCCACCGATCTGATCGAACATTCACCGTTGCGCGACCTCGGCCTGCTCGCGCCTCAGGTCGAAGCCACCTTTCCCAGCTGGCAGCCTCAGCGCTGCCTGGACCACATATTGCTCAGCCCGAGCCTCGCGCTCGAGCGAGTCGAGGTGCTGGCGCAGCCGATCTCTGACCACCTCCCGGTGGCCGTTGAGATCCGCTTGCCCGATGTAACTGCAAGACATGCCCAACCCCTCACCACGGTGTCTCACGGATGAGCGACGAAACCACCTCCTGGAAAGGCAAATACCTGCAGACGCTGGAACAGCTCGAGCAGCTCGAAGCCCTTTGGGCCACCAGGGTCGACCTGATGCGGCGTAGCCTGGTTCGCGCCAGCATGGCAGCGGAAGGCCGGGACCAGGGTGTGGACGGTTGCCTCGAGGAGTTACGCGAACTGCTGCGCCAGGGCGCGCTCGACTCGGCTCTGGCCGAGCTTGTACCGCGTCTGGAGAAAGCGGTATTGACCGCCGAGCGGCGTCGCCAGGACCGCGCCGGACAGATGGCGCAGTCGCTGCATCGCCTGGTCGAACAGCTGCGCCAGCGGGCCTTGCAAGGGCACGAGCGGCGGGCCCTGAAGGCGCTCGACAAACGTATCGACAATGGGGTGACGCAGTCTGCCGAGCTGCAACTCTTGCTGCACGAGCTGAGCGAGTTGCAGGGACGGGCGCTGAGCCAGTCGGAGGACGCCGATCCGGCACGCAGCAGTTTCCTGCAGCGGCTGTTCGGCACACGCAACCTGCTTGCCGAAGGTGAAGCTGCCCCTGATCTGGAGGTATCGCCTGCGCCAGGCGCGCCCGCTGTTCAGCCTGACTTCCCCCTGGCTCGGGCGCCAACCCCGGTCAATCTCTCTCAACCGGCAGCGGTGTTTCTCGATACCTTGCCATTCCCGGTGGCCTGGCTGGCTACCCCGCTGCGCGAGGATTTGGCCTCCGCCGTGCCTCCTTCGCTCGTTGCCGAACCGCCGTACAGTCAGGTGGCCGAGCGCATCCAGGCCACCCTGTCCGGTATGCTCGAAGACCTGCGCCTGCCGGAGCAGTATCAGGCACAGGCCGAGGCACTGCGTGAAAGGATCCAGGCACGGTTGAACTGGTACGAGCTGATTCCTGTGCTCGACGACCTGGCGGTTCTGTTTCGTGCACTTAATGCCCTTGGGCAGCAGGATTTTCAGAATTACCTGCGTCAGCTCAACGAGCGGCTCTCGACCATGCAGCACAGCCTGTCCGATCTGGACGACGGCCATGCCAAAGGCCGGGAGATGGGCGCTTCGCTGGATGTGGAGTTGCGGCAGCAGATGGGCGGTCTGCAGGCCTCGGTGTCCCAGGCGACCAGCCTGGCGGCGCTGCAGGAGGTCGCGGAGGCACGCCTCGATGGCCTGCTGACTACCATCGACAGCTACCAGCGCCAGCGGCTCGAACACGAGCAACTGCTCGGCTCACGCCTGCGCCAGATGAGCGAGCGCCTGTCGAGCATGGAACGCACCACCCAGGTGCTGCAGGGCAATCTCGACGAACAACGACGCAAGGCCCTGCTCGACAGCCTCACCGGACTGCCCAACCGCGCCGCCTGGAACGAGCGGCTGGATATCGAGCTTGTGCGCTGGCAGCGCTACGGTGGCGACTTGCTGCTGGCAGTGCTGGATGTGGACCACTTCAAGCGGATCAATGATTCCTTCGGTCACATGGCCGGCGATCGGGTGCTCAAGATCATTGCCAGCACCTGGCAACAGCGGTTGCGCAAGAGCGACTTTCTTGCCCGCTTTGGCGGTGAGGAATTCGTCCTGCTGATGCCTTCGACCCCCCTGGAGGCCGGCTGCCAACTGCTGGAGGCTCTTCGGGGCGCCATCGAGGAGTGTCCCTTCCATTTCAAGGGTGAGCGCCTGCGGATCACCGTATCGGTCGGGTTGACCGCCTTCGCCGGGGCGGACGATGCCGAGACCGCCTTCGAGCGAGCCGATCAGGCGCTTTACCGGGCCAAGCATGGCGGACGCAACCGGATCGAGGATGGCTGAAAGATCTCCTCACGCAGCCACCGGCTGAGTCGCCGGCACTGCAGGTATACTCGCGCCCTTCGAGTTGCCGTCTAGTCCTACCGGAGGTCGTCCGATGAAAGCTGTTGCCCTGGCCTTGGCCCTGCTGTTGTTGACCGGCTGCGCCAGTGGCCTGCGCATCGACACCAGCCATCCCTCTGTCGGGCACGACAGCCGCGTGCAGTTTGTCATCATGCACTATACCTCCGCCGACCTCGAGCGCTCGCTGGCGATCCTGACGGGGAACGGCGTGAGCAGCCACTACTTGATCGGTTCCTCCCCGGCCACCGTCTACAGGCTGGTGGAGGAGGATCGCCGGGCCTGGCATGCCGGCGACAGTGAGTGGAACGGTCGTACCTGGCTGAATGCCACATCCATCGGCATCGAGTTGGTCAACCCGGGGTTCGTCGATACCCCTGAAGGACGTCTCTGGTATCCCTACTCCGAGCAGCAGATCGACAACCTCATCGTGCTGTTGCGTGACATTCTGACCCGTCACGGTCTCGAGCCTGGCGCCGTGGTCGGTCACAGCGACATCGCGCCGCAGCGCAAGGTCGATCCCGGTCCGCTGTTTCCCTGGCAGCGGCTGGCCGAGGCGGGTCTGGCGCTATGGCCGGACGCGCAGCAGGTGGCCGCAGCGCAGCCAGGCTTTGCCGCCGAGCCGCCGACGATCGCCTGGTATCAGGAGCAACTGGCGGCCTTTGGTTACCGGGTGCCGCGTCACGGCGAGTTCGATGAGGAGACGCGCAGTGTGATCGCCGCGTTCCAGATGCGCTTTCGGCCCGAACGCTTCGATGGCCAGCCCGACGCCCAGACCGCGGCGATGCTGGCCGTACTCAACGCGGGGCGCTGAGGCGCTCCGCGTCGGTTCCAGGACGCCCTAGATGGGCAGGGCGATATAGAAAATGGTGCCGTGGCCAATGCGCGAATGCACGCCGATGCGGCCACCATGGAGCTGGGCGATTTCCTTGCATAACGCCAGCCCCAGCCCGGCGCCGCCGTGGCGCCGACCGATCTGCACGAAGGGCTCGAAGATGCGCGCCTGCTGGCTGTAGGGAATGCCTTCACCATTGTCCTCGACGCTCATGATCAGGCGGTCGCCATGCCGCCGCGCCTGCAGTCGCACCACGCCATCGTCAGGGGTATGGCGCAGGGCATTGGTCAGCAGGTTGTCGAGAACTCGCTCCATCTGGCCCCGGTCGAGAAGCAGGTTGGGTAGTTCGGGCTGAATCTCCAGGTCCAGTTCGATGCCGCGTTCGGCCGCCTGCGACTCGAAACGCTCGCGGGCCTCGGTGAGCAGTGCAGGGATATCGCAAGGCATCAGCTCCAGCTTCTGCTGACCGCTCTGGTAGCGGGAGAAGTCCAGCAGGTCATTGATCAACCGCACCAGCCGCTGCATTTCATCGTGTACGGTGAGCAGCAGGTCGGATTCGCGGCTGTCAGGAGGAAATTTCAGGCGCTCGCGCAACAGGCTGAAGGCCATCTGGATGCCGGTGACCGGAGTGCGCAACTCATGCGAGGCGCGCAGCACGAACTCGTTGCGTACCCGTTCGAAGTTGCGCTGATCGGTGACATCGTGCAGCACCATCACCGCGCCGCTGATGCGGCCATCATGATGACTGACTGGGCTCAATCGCCAGCTCAGCAGGCGCCGCTCGCCGTCGGCCTCGATGTCCAGGTCGCGTGGTGGCTGAGCCAGTGGGCGGTCATGCAGGACCTGCTGGGCGGCCTCGTCGAGTTCCGGGTAGCCCAGCGCCTGCCCGAGGGTCGAGCCCAGGTATTCGTTTTCCCAGGCGAGTTGGCGCTGGGCCACGGGGTTGGCATGCTCCAGCCGACCCTGGCGATCGATGATCAGCAGGCCGTCATCGATGCTGTCGAGCAGCGCCTGCAGACGCTGCTGGCCGTTGACCAGAGCCTCCACGTTGGTTTGCTGGAACTGATGCAGGGCCTGGGCCATGAGGCCGAAGCGGCGGATCAGCGATGACAGCTCGGCGATCGGCGAATTGGGCAGGGTAATGTCGAAATCGCCTCTGCCGATTCGGTCGGCAGCCCCGGAGAGGCGTTCGATGGGATCGCCGAAGCGGCGGGCGAAGCCATGGGCCGTCACGAAGCCGACCAGCAGTACTGCCACTCCAGTAAGGCCCAGGACGCTGGCCACCAGCAGCGCGCGGTCCCGGCCGGCGCTCTCGGTGTGGCGGATGCGCTCGTAGGCGTCGCTCTGCATGTCGCGCATCAGGTCGCGGACGCGCTGCAGTGACAGGGTCAGCTCGTCGTCCTGCCCCAGTTGCCAGGTGGTGGTGCGGGGAAAGCTGAGCTGATGGATGAAGTCCGAATAGGCATCGCCGATTGCCCGGTAGGCTCGCCGCTCACTCTCGTCATGGGCTTCGCTCAGCCCCTGGGTGAGGGTATTGAGAAAATTCTGCTGCACCGCCTTGTCCTGTGGGCGGTCGTTCTGTCGGCGAATCAGCAGGGTGATGTGTTGCTCCAGGGACTGGCGCAGGTTCTGGTTGATTTCGATGATGCCGAAACTGTCATTGATCAACCGTTCCTGGCTCTTGGCCATCTGCAGGACGCTGACCAGGGCCAGCGTCAGGCCGAGCAGAGCAACCGTCATCAGTGCCGAGAACCCCAGGAACAGGCGGGTCCTCAGTTTCATCTGCAACTTCATAGACCGTACTGCTTGCGTTTCCGATACAGGGTGGACGCATCGATGCCAAGGGTCCGGGCTGCCTGCTCGAGCGTCTCGGCAGCGGCCAGGACCCCAGCGATATGGGCCTTTTCAAGCTCCTCGAGGCTTAGTGCCTCTCCGACGCGGGGCGCATTGTTGACCACTTGCTCACCCAGGCCGAGATGGCTGACCTCGATGACCTGTTGCGGACAGATGATGCTGGCGCGCTCGATCACGTTGCGTAGTTCGCGCACGTTTCCGGTCCAGCGGTAGGCCTTCAGTGCGGCGACTGCCGCCTCGCCAAAGCCGCGCGCGGGGCGGCCGTAGTTCTTCACGAAGTGTGCCAGAAAGCGCTCGGCCAGGGCGATCACGTCTTCCGGGCGCTCGCGCAGGGGCGGCACGGTGAGGGTGATCACGTTCAGGCGATACAGCAGGTCTTCGCGAAAGCGGCCCTCGCGGACCATGTCCTCGAGTTTCAGGTTGGTTGCTGCAAGGATCCGCACATCGGCGCGGCGGGTGACCGGGTCGCCGATGCGCTCGTACTCCTTGTCCTGAATGAAACGCAGCAGCTTGGGCTGTAGAGCCAGGGGAAAGTCGCCGATCTCGTCGAGAAAGAGCGTACCGCCGTCGGCCTGGTTGACCCGCCCCAGGGTGTTTTCCGTCGCCCCGGTAAAAGCGCCACGGTTGTGGCCAAAGAGCTCGCTCTCCATCAGGTCCGCCGACAGCGAGGGGCAGTTGATGGTCACGAAGGTCTTTTTCGCCCGACGACTCCAATTGTGGATGGCGTGGGCAAGCTCGCCCTTGCCGGTGCCCGATTCACCCAGGATGAGAATGTTGGCGTCGGTGTCGGCCACCTGCCGGGCGGTTTCCAGTACGGCCATCATGGCCGGGCTGTTCGATCCGATCACGTCGTTGCGCTTGCGGATCTCGTCTTCCAGCGCTTCGAGCCGTGCCGCCATGTGGCGGACCTCGAGTTGCTTGGCTGCCGCCAGGCGCAGCTGTTCGGGGCTGCAGGGCTTGACCAGATAGTCCGCCGCGCCGGCCTGGATGGCGTCGACCGCGGTGTCCACCGCCGAATGGGCGGTCACGATCACCACCCGCATCCAGGGGGCCACGACCATCATCTGCTGCAACACGTCGAGCCCGTTCTCGTCTCCCAGGCGCAGGTCGAGAAAACACAGATCGAACACCTGCCGCTGCAGCAGCGCATCAGCCTGCGCGGCACTGGCGGCAGTCGCCACGCTGTAGCCGCGATCCTCCAGGCAGTAGCGGAACGTGCGCAGGATGGCGGCCTCGTCATCCACCAGCAGTATCCGGCCGCCGATATCCGTCGATTGCTCCATGAATGCTCCAAATGTGCCAAGGGAAGGGCCCGAATGGATGCCCTCGAAAAACAGGACATCTTACCTCCGAACGGTCGTCGGGGGGGCGGCGGCCGATCAGGCGGCAGGACCATGGGAGGCACAGGCACCTGGCCACCGTTGCGCTGTCCGCTGCACTTAGTCTCCGAATTTTCTTGCAAGTTGCACGACCCGTGCGGGCCGATCCTGCAGCCTGCAAAATCTCAGCGAAGCGGTAGGTGGGCGTGCGGGCGCATCAGGCGGGCGTAGCGCGGTTCGCCGGCTCGATGGCACGTGACTTGCGAGGTGTAACGCATCGGGAGCCGGACCCGTTCCGGATTATCCAGCCAAGACGGAGAACTGCCATGACTTCCACCAGCGAATTGAACGAGCTCATCGAGATCACCCGCGACGGCCAGCGCTTCTACCAGCACGCCTGCGAGGAGGTGAAGGACGTTGAGTTGCAGCATCTGTTCCGTGACATGGCCCAGGCGAAGACCCAGGTGATTCAGGCCCTGTCGGTCAAGCTGGCAGCAGACCACAAGAAGGTGTCCCAGGGCGGAACCATGGTAGGCAAGCTGCGCGAACTCTATATGGATACCAAGACCAAGCTCGGCGGCGACCCCCGAGTGGCCTATGTCGACCAGCTCGAGGAAGTGGAAGACCGGATCCTGCACGCCTTCGAGGATGCGCTGGAAGGCGCCGAGCCGGATGTGCGGGCCCTGCTGGCTACCGAACTGCCGCGGCTGCGCGCATGCCACTCGCGCATGCAGCAGCTCAAGCACAGCCTCCATTAGGAATCATGCAGAACGCCCGGTGATAAAAACACCAGTCGTGCAGATTCCACCGATTGTTATCAGAAATAAGATTTAAGTTGTTGATTTTAAAGGGAATGATAGATTGGCACGAAGCCTGCTTGGATATGACCAAAGCATTTTGGAGGCGCGCCGCCATGAAACGCCAGATCCGCACTTCTCTAGCCAGTCAGGGTTTTTTCACCGCAGCCGTGGTGGGCCTGTTGCTCGTGGCCGGTGATCCGGTAGCGCAGCCGTTGGAGCAGATGTCGGGCGAAAGGGTGGAACGAAATCGTCTTCACGATGCTCAACCGATGCAGATCAACCAGTTAAGCGTGGACGATTACCGGCTCGAGGAAACACGAGTCAATGAGGCCTCGCAGCGCTGGGTGTTCTGATTGAAGGAGGCTGGCCAGGCCAGTCGAGCGGAGCCGCAGGGCAGACGCTGATCCAGTCGGAAACCTCTGACCGGGCAAGGACGCATTAGACAGGCAGGCCAGTCCGCGCTGCCGAACGTTCGAACCGAAGAGGAGAGACACCATGTTGAGTTGGGCTATCACCTTTCTGATCATCGCGATCATTGCAGCAGTATTGGGTTTTGGTGGCATTGCCGGTACGGCTTCGGGCATCGCCCAGGTATTGTTCGTGCTGTTCCTGGTCCTGTTCGTCGTGTCGCTGATCATGGGCCGTGGCCGAGGTCCGCGTCCGTAGCGGTGGGTCGACACCTGGCCCCTCCCCAAGGAGGGGCAGCTTTACCTTGGATCAGCGCGACGGACCATTCATCTGGCGAGCCATCTCGCGCAAGGCTGCTTCTGCATCCAGAACCTTGTCCAACGCATTCTCCGCCTTCTCCGGATCGATACCCAGGCGTGCATAGAGTTCGCCGGGGATCTCGCCAACCGGGTCACTTCCAATTCCTCGCTTGCCCAGTAGGCGCACTGCCAGGCAGATCAGGTTGGCGTAGGCCGCATGCTCGCCCTGGTAATGGGGGTCCTGCTGGAAGCGCAGGGCCACGCAAAGTTCTTCCGGCATGCCCCAGTGGCGCATCAACCAACTGCCGATCTGCTCGCGGCTGATTCCCAGCAGGTGCTGTTCGATCAGGCTGTGATGCAGGTGCGGATTGACCTCGCGGTGCTGGCGAAACAAGGCGAAATGCGGCGGAAACACATGTGCGAGCACCAGATATCCGAAGTTGTGCAGCAAGCCTCCCAGGTAACCCAGGCCGGGCTCGGGTCGCAGGGCCCGCGGCATGCTCCGCAGCAGCCCGTCGACCACCGCAGCGGTGTAGATTGCCTGTTGCCAGTACGGCGTCGCCTGCTGCGGCTCGTCCTTGGGCAGGCTCAGCCTCTTGCCCAGGGCCAGGCCCAGCGCCAGGTTGATCACCAAGTCGAAGCCGAGCACGCGGACGATGGCGTCTTCCACCGAGCGGATCTTGCCGGGGGCGCCGTAATAGGGCGATGCGGCCCAGCTGACCACCTGCGCCGCCAGCGCCGGGTCGGTCTCCACCACGTCGGTCACGTCGTCCACCGAGGCCTTGGGGTCGACCCGTAGCTTGATGATGCGGTTGGCGGTCTGAGGCAGCGGCGGGATTTCCAGGGTTTCTTCAAGGCGCTGGCGAATCCGTCGGGCGGTGAAGGTCTCCACTGCGCGGGTGATTTCCTGCCGGTCATCGTGGGGACGGTCGAGGTTGGGACGTATGCTGCTCAGCGGCACGCCGAAACGGCCGGCACTGCCTTTGTCGAGCAGCCGCCTGAAGCCGTCTCCAGTGGTTTCCAGTAGAAGGTCGCGCTGACCGGAAGCCAGCCACAGAACCGACTGCTCGGCGAGGCGAGCCTCGTACAGGCAGGGCGAGCCGTTGGGCAGCGGCAGGCTCGGCAGGACCTCGAGGCCATGGCGGCCAAGCAACTGGCGCAGTTGTTCGGGGCCTACCGGCGTGAGCTGCCGGCCGGTCAGCTCGGCCAGCCGGGCGAGATCGAGCAGGCTGTCCCGGGGATAGAGCACCAGAAGCGTTCCAATGGCGTCGCCCAGCAGTGCGCTCTGAACCTTCTGCCCATTCGCAAGGCCAACCTCATCGGTACGGATCTGTTTGTTCAGTCCGAGCTGGTCAAGGATCTGCTGGACCAGCTGGGGGATATCCGCTGGCGACTGGCTATCGAGGGCAAGATTCATGGGGCGGCGTCCACGGGTGGGGTGCAGGGCCGAGTATACCGGCCGCCATTGGCCTGGCGCTGCAAACCCGACGGAACGTCATACCTGCCCGTATTGCTGTCCGTGACGCAGCCAGCGGGCCAGTAGTGGGCTGGCATGCGCGGGCCAGCGGTGCAGTAGATGCTCGGCTGCGTCGCGCACCTCCGGCAGGAGCGCAGCGTCACGCATGAGGTCGGCCACTTTGAACTGCAGCAGGCCGGTCTGACGGGTGCCGAGCATTTCACCGGGGCCACGCAGTTCGAGATCCTTTTCGGCAATGACGAAGCCGTCGCAGGTTTCCCGCATGATCGCCAGCCGCTCCCGGCCCATCTGCGACAGCGGAGCGTGGTAGAGCAGCACGCAATGACTGGCGGTGCTGCCGCGGCCGACCCGCCCACGCAACTGGTGCAGCTGCGCCAGTCCGAGGCGTTCGGGGTTCTCGAGGATCATCAGGCTGGCGTTGGGCACATCGACGCCGACTTCGATCACCGTGGTGGCCACCAGCAGCTGGATCTGGTTCTGCTTGAAGCGCTCCATGAGCTCGGCTTTTTCGGCCGGCTTCAGGCGGCCGTGGATCAGCCCTACCGAGAGTTCACCCAGGGCGCTGGAGAGCTCTTCGAAAGTGGTCTCCGCGGCCTGGCAGGTCAACTCCTCGGACTCTTCGATCAGGGTGCAGACCCAGTAGGCCTGGCGGCCCTCGGCGCAGGCGGCGCGGACCCGCTCGACCACTTCCAGGCGCCGGCTATCGGCGATCGCCAGGGTGTTGACAGGGGTCCTCCCAGGGGGCAGTTCGTCGAGGATGGAGGTGTCGAGGTCAGCATAGGCGCTCATCGCCAGGGTGCGCGGAATCGGTGTGGCCGTCATGATCAACTGATGTGGGCAAAGTCGGCCCTCGATACCTTTTTGTCGCAGCGCCAGCCGCTGCTGCACCCCAAAGCGATGCTGTTCGTCGATGATCACCAGTGCCAGATTGCGAAAGCGCACCTCGTTCTGGAACAGCGCATGGGTGCCGACCACCATCGGGCAGCCCCCGGCGATCCGCTCCAGCGAAGCCGCTCGGGCCTTGCCCTTGAGCTTGCCGGCGAGCCAGGCGATGTCGATACCCAGCGGCTCCAGCCAGCGGCTGAAATTGAGGAAATGTTGCTCGGCGAGAAGCTCGGTGGGTGCCATCAGGGCCACCTGATAGCCCGCTTCCAGCGCCTGCAGGGCGGCGAGTGCCGCGACCACCGTCTTGCCCGCCCCCACGTCGCCCTGCACCAACCGCAACATCGGCCGCGGCTGGCTGAGGTCATAGGCGATTTCCGCCCCGACCCGCTGCTGCGCACCGGTAGGAGAAAAGCCGAGATTGGCCAGAAAGCGCGACGGCAGACGGCTGGGCAGCGGCAGCACCGGCGCCTCCTGGGCGCGTACGCTGTCGCGCAATCGTTGCAACGACAGTTGATGGGTGAGCAGCTCTTCGAAAGCCAGGCGGTGCTGGGCCCAGTGACGACCTTCGGCCAGTTCCTCGAGGTCGGCGTCCGGCGGCGGCCGGTGCAGGTAACGAATCGCCTGGTCCAGCGGGCCGAGTCGATACTGGTCGGCCAGCTCGGCCGGTAGCCAGTCGGGCAGGCTCTGCGGGCCGAGCCGTGCCAGCGCCTGATCGCTCAGGTCGCGCAGGCGCTGCTGGGTGAGGCCTTCGGTGGTGGGATAGATGGGCGTCAGGGTCTGCGCCACCGGCAAGGGCTCGTCGCCGCTGAGTACCCGGTATTCCGGATGATAGATCTCCAGTCCGGAAGCCCCAGGGCGCACTTCGCCGTAGCAGCGTAGCGAGGTGCCGCGCTTGAGCGCTTCCTTCTGAGCCTGATTGAAATAATAGAAACGCAGGCTCAGGGTGCCGCTGCCATCCTGCAGGCGTACCAGCAGACTGCGGCGCCGTCCCATGACGATATCCGCACCGCCGACAATGCCTTCCACCACCGCGTCCTCACCCGGCCGCAGGGCGCCGATGGGGCTGATCCGGGTGCGGTCCTGATAGCGCAACGGCAGGTGGAAGAGCACGTCCTGCAAGGTCTCCAGGCCGACCCGCGCGAGTTTTTCCGCCAGGGCCGCGCCGACGCCCTTGAGCGCGGTGACCGGCACGACCGAGAGGTCTGACATTTCAGCTCTTTTTTACCGCGGCGGCCGGAGGCTTGCCGATCGAACAGAGGCGCAGCGAATCGGCCAGGATCTCGATCGCCTTGGGTCGCGGGAAGCTGGCGCGCCAGGCGATGGCCACGGTGCGGAAGGGCACCGGCGCGGCCATCGGCCGTATTTCGATGACCCCCGGCGAGTAATGGTGGCTGTCGACCGCCGACAGCGGCAACACCGAAACGCCAAGGCCGGAGGCGACCATGTGACGGATGGTTTCCAGCGAGCTGGACTCGACCGTGGTGTGCTGGGCCTGGTCGCCCTTGCGGCCGGCGGGGCAGGCTTCAAGCACCTGGTCGCGAAAACAGTGTCCTTCGCCAAGCAGCAGCAGGCTCTTGTCGTTGAGCATTTCGCTGGGGACGGCCTCGAGGCGCGTCCAGGGATGTCCGGAGGGCATCAGTACGCAGAACGGCTCGTCATACAGTGGCAGCGTCAGCACGTCGGCTTCCTGGAACGGCAGGGCGATGATGATCGCGTCCAGCTCGCCGGTGCGCAGCTTGTCACGCAGCACGTGGGTGAAGTTTTCCTCGATGTACAACGGCATGTCCGGGGCGACCCGGTGCAGTTGCGGAATCAGATGGGGGAACAGGTAGGGCCCGATGGTATAGATCGCGCCGAGCTTGAGCGGCGTGGCCAGCTGGTTCTTGCCGGCCTGGGCCAGCTCGCGAATGCTCTGTGCCTGTTCCAAGACCTTTTGTGCCTGGGTAACGATGCCTTCGCCGACGGGCGTCAGGCGCACGGCACTCTTGGTGCGTTCGAAGATCAGTATGCCGAGTTCGTCCTCGAGCTTCTTGACGCCCACCGACAAGGTGGGCTGGCTGACATGGCAACGTTCGGCTGCCCGCCCGAAGTGCTGCTCCTGGGCGAGCGTGACTATATAGCGCAGTTCTGTCAGTGTCATAGCGAGTATCCATTAGCTTCGCCGCAAGCATAGCCTTTAGCACTGGCGGAACCAACCGTCGGGCCGACCTCGAGGAACCCCATGAGCGCGTCCCCCCGTCTGATGATCGCCGGCTGTGGAGATGTCGGCAGCCGCCTCGGTGGACGGCTCTGCGCCGCCGGCTGGGAAGTGCTGGGCCTGCGTCGCCAGGCCGCGCAGATCTCCGTGCCGATTGCCGCCGTGGCCGGCGATCTCCAGGATCACCTGTGCCCATCGGGCTGGCCTGCGGGCAGGCTGGATTATCTGGTGTATGCCGCCGCGGCCAGCCAGCACGACGAAGCCGGTTACCACCAGGCCTATGTGGACGGATTGCGCCATGTGCTGGGCTGGCTGGAGCAGAGAGGTCAGCGCCCGGCGCGTCTGCTGTTCGTCTCAAGCACGGGCGTCTATGGCCAGCAGGACGGGGAATGGGTCGACGAGTCGTCGCCCACCGAGCCCCAGGGCTTTTCCGGACAGGTGATGCTGGAGGCCGAGCAGTTGGCACTGGGCAGTGGCCTGCCCGCCAGCGTGGTACGCCTGAGTGGCCTCTACGGACCGGGCCGGCGACGTCTGATCGACCAGGTGCGCCAGGGTTATCGGGTGGCGCAGCAGCCGCCCTTGTATGGCAATCGCATCCATGTCGATGACGCCGCCGCCCTGCTGGCACTGCTGCTGCAAGCCGACGCGGCCGGTCAGGCGCTGGCGCCGGTCTACCTGGGGGTGGACGACGCACCGGCTCCGCTGCACGAAGTGGTCGACTGGCTGCGCGAGCGGCTGGGGGTCAGCGAGGCCGTCGAGCCGCGACCGCTGCGCCGTGTCGGCAGCAAGCGTTGCCGCAACGACCTGGCCCGGGATGCGGGCTGGACACCACGCTATCCGAGCTACCGAGAGGGCTATGGCGGGCTTATCGACGCGCTTGCGCCGGACTGAAGGGGCCGGCTGGTCGGTGTGCTGCAACTCTGCTTCGCCGGTGGGGTACTAAAAAGGTATCGCATGCGCCGCGTTCGGCCACGGCCGACAGGGGATGGATCGCACGAAGGATATTCGCGGCGTGTGGACTCACCGACAGGAGACTCCCCTCTAATGAAAGCCCTCCGCTGGCATGGCAAGAAAGACATCCGCTGCGACAACCACCTTCCCGATCCGACCATCGAGGATGGCCGCGACGCTATCGTCAAGGTCAGTTCCTGCGCCATCTGCGGCTCCGACCTGCACCTTTATGATGGCTTCATGCCGGGCATGAAGCACGGCGACATCATGGGCCACGAGTTCATGGGCGAGGTGATGGAGGTCGGCAAGGACAACAAGAAGCTCAAGGTGGGTGACCGGGTGGTGGTGCCCTTCACCATCGTCTGCGGCGACTGCGACCAGTGCCGCAAGGGCAACTTCTCGGTCTGCGAGCGCAGCAACCGCAACAAGAGCGTGGCGGACAAGGTGTTCGGTCACTCCACCGCCGGGCTCTACGGCTACACCCATCTCACCGGCGGCTACGCCGGCGGCCAGGCCGAGTATGTGCGGGTGCCCTATGCCGATGTGGGACCGGTGGTGATCCCCGACGGACTCAGCGATGAGCAGGTGCTGTTTCTCGGCGACATCCTGCCGACCGGCTGGCAGGCCGCCGCGCAGTGCGAGATCGAGCCCAGCGACACCGTCGTGGTCTGGGGTGCCGGCCCGGTCGGGCAGTTCTGCGTGCGCAGCGCCGTGCTGATGGGCGCACGCCAGGTGGTCTGCATCGACAACGTGCCGGAGCGGCTGTCCATGGCCCAGGCCGGTGGTGCGATACCGATCAACTTCGATGAGGAAAGCGTCATCGAGCGGCTGCAGGAGCTGACCAAGGGCAAGGGGCCGGAGAAGTGCATCGACGCGGTGGGCATGGAGGCACACGCTTCGCGCTCGCTCGATTCCATGTACGACCGGGTCAAGCAGGCCGCGATGATGGAGACCGACCGGCCGCATGTCCTGCGGGAAATGATCTATGTCTGCCGGCCCGGCGGCATCCTGTCGATACCCGGAGTCTATGGCGGGCTGCTGGACAAGATTCCCTTCGGTGCGGCGATGAACAAGGGGCTGACCTTTCGCATGGGCCAGACCCACGTCAATCGCTGGACCGATGACCTGCTCGAACGCATTCAGGAAGGGCAGATCGATCCGAGTTTCGTGATCACCCATACCGTCAGCCTGGAGCAGGGGCCCGAGATGTACAAAATCTTCCGTGAAAAGCAGGACGGCTGCATCAAAGTCGTTCTCAAGCCGTGAGGACAGCGCCATGAGCACGACCCGACACGTAACCCACCATGACATGAGTGCCCACCACACCGCGCGTGGCCTGGGCTGGTTCAGCCTCGGGCTGGGACTGGCCGAGCTGTTGATGCCCGGCCCGATCTCCCGCCTGCTGGGCATCCCCGAGCAACGCGGGCTGATTCGCGCCTGTGGCATTCGCGAAATTGCGACCGGGGTGGGGCTGCTCTACAGTCGCGATCCCAAGCCCTGGATGTATGGCCGCCTGGGCGGCGACGCGCTGGACCTTGCGGTGCTGGGCTGGAGCTCCGCGTATGGCGACAAGCCTACCAATGCGCTGATCGCCGCTGGAACAGTGGCCGGGGTGGCTGCGATCGATCTCAAGTGCGCGGCTGACCTGCGTGCCGAACGGCGGCCGGTGGAGGAGTGGGATTACAGCGACCGTAGCGGTTTTCCCGACGCAGCAGACAGCATGCGCGGGCTGGTGGAGCCAGCCTTCGGTACCGATCGCGCGCATCCCAATGGCTACCAGATACCCCTGAGTGAAACACGGCACTGATCCAAGGCTCTGGCGAGGCAGGGTGCCCCGTCAGAGCCTAATCGGGGCTGCGCCCGAGTGTCAGTACCACCGCGGCGATGCGGTCGCAATCGACGTAGGCTCCAGCCAGCAGTTCCTCTCCAAATACGTCCGGATCGACTTCCCGATAACTCCAGCGGACCGGCTGGTTTTCGCAAAGCCTTCGAACTGCCTCGCGGAACGGGTCGCCGTTGTCACGCATTGCCACACCGGTGTAGAGCAGCAGCGATCCGCCTGGGGACAGGCGCTGCTGCGCGGCCTCGACGATGGCCAGCGACAGGCCTGCCCCCAGCGGCCCGCCACCGTGGCGGTAGGCGCGCTGGTCCGGGTCCACCAGATAAGGTGGGTTCGCCAGCAACAGGTCGAACTCGCCGGGCACGTCCTGCAGCAGGTCGCTGTGCCGTGCCTGGAGGTTCGACACACCGGCCAGCCGGGCATTGATGCGGGTCAGGCGCAAGGCCTCGGGATTGATGTCCAGCGCCAGCACCTCGGCGTCCGGGAGGGCGCGGGCGGCAAGAATGGCGCCGGCCCCGGACCCGCAGCCGACGTCGGCCACTCGGCGCATCGGCCTCCCCGTCCGCAGGCAGGTCTCGATGGCCTGGGCGAAGCGATAGGTGTCGGGCCCGAAGAACACCGCATCCACCTGGTGGGTCGGGTAGGCGGAATGCCAGAGCAGTTCGCCAGCCAGGCTGGAGAGCCGATACCGCGCGCGAAAAAGCTCGCCGCAGGGCTCGATCGCTTCGGCCTGGCGCATCAGCGTATAGAGATCCGCCGGCAGCAGGTCGGGGTAGAAGGGGCGGCTCCAGCCGAACACGCCGGCCAGATCACGGGCGAGCTGGTTCTCCGGCCGCTGGTTGACCCGGGCATGGGTCAGCGGCGAGGGGGTGACGAACTGGTAGTCTTGCCCGCGTAGCGCCTGTGCCAGTTCGAGCAGCGCCTGATCCTGATTATCCATGAGTCTCCAGTCCGTTGAAGGCGCGGGCGAACAGCTGTGTAGCGAGCAAGCCGGCGGGGCGATGATGGTGACGGGGGGCAAGCAACGGCAGCAGCCGCTGCAGGCGTGCCTCGCGGCTCTTCAGGCGAGCCACTTCCTGCTGCAGCAGTCGCGCCTCTTCGTCGAAGTCGTCAGCGGACGGCTTGCCCTTCGCTCCTTCCGCCCGGGGCACACCCAGCCGTGGCGGGCAACGCTTGCCCTGGTCCGGAAGCCAGTCACCGGCGATCCAGTCATGGATGAGCTGGCGTTCATGGGCATCGAAAACCCCGAACATCGGCGCCCGCTCGCCTTCGAACAACTGCCAGAAACGACTCTCGGCCGGGTCCTGGTGGCGTTTGATCCAGCCGCGCCGTTGCAGCTGGTCAAGAAACTGGGGAATCAGCTCGGGTTCGGCCAGCCACTGGTTGACGGTACGGCCGTCGAAGCGGCAATAGTCCGAATGTAGCAGACTGCCTACCGGGCATTTGGCTTGCAGCAGCCTGACCACTTCCTCGAAAGGGTCGAAGGCGGCGATCACCGACACTGTGCTGGCCCCCAGTGCGTTCAGGTTGTAGCCATTGCGAACCCGCTGGTAGAACGCCGCGCCGTCACCCATCTGCGGCCAGGCGTCGCGTACCGCCTGCAGGGCCTTTTGGGCATGACCGGTATGGGCGTTGTCGACTGTGACATGCAGGGTGAAGTAGTAGGGGTCGATCCCCAGCTCGTTCAACTCGTAGGCAGTGATCAGCAGGTGCAGGGGCAACTGTTCGTAACCGAGATTGAAGCCGATCACCTCCGGCAGGTACTGCCCGGCGTGCTCGGCCAGGGCCAGCTGGATCACACCCTGGATGAAGTGGGTGGCGTCCAGGTTTCGCCAGTGCTCACCGCCCAGCCTCGCCAGCAACTGGCGGTAGAGCACCACATGGTTGAGTGCCGGGTCGCCTTCGCCGAGCTCTTCGAGGTAGGTCTGGATCAGCCCGGTAAAACGTCCGTCGCGCCAGTGCCCCAGCAGGCCGTATAGCCAGGCGCCATCCACCAGCTTGGTAGGGGCTACCCCCTGCAGAAAATGCTGCGCGTGGGCCCGGGTACTGAAGAAGCGGCGTGGCTGGCCTGCCCGCCGACCTTCCAGATAGGCACGATACTGGCGGCCCACTTCACGGGTGTTGCGCTCCACCCAGGCATCCAGCTCGGCAGGATCCTCCGGCAGGTCGCAGGGCTGGCATTGGCCGAGGGCCAGCTGGGCATCGAGAAAATCCGCAGCGCGGTCGCGGGCGCGGTTGTCCGGCGCTGGCTGCAGCAGGTCGAAGTACAGGGCTCTGGGATCTTCCGCGCCTCGCAGGGGCACGGCATGGGACGGCAGGCTGTAAAGAGTGGTCGGCATCGTTCTTGGCGGTCGTCAGGGCGAATTCCCATTACCTGTTGGGCGCTTGCGGCGGCGGGTAAGTTCATCCAGTCCTGCCGAGCGGCCATCGGCCAGGCGGAGTGCGTAGCGGCCGTTTCGTCTGTGCGGATGGGGCTGGGGCCTTTATCATCGCCGGCAATTTGCGCATCGCCGACAGGAGTAGTCCATGCTTAACGGCCTCTGGCTGGGGTTTTTCGTGGTCGCGGCCGTGGCAGCGCTGGCGCGCTGGCTGGTGGGCGGCGAGGCGGAAGTATTCGCCGCCATGGTGGAAAGCCTGTTCGCCATGGCCAAGCTGTCGGTGGAGGTGATGATCCTCCTGTTCGGCACCTTGACCCTGTGGCTGGGCTTTCTGCGCATCGCCGAAAAGGCCGGGATGATCGAAGTGCTGGCGCGCCTGCTGGGACCGCTGTTCCGCCGCCTGATGCCCGAGGTGCCGCCGGGCCATCCGGCGCTCGGCCTGATCACCCTGAACTTCGCCGCCAACGGTCTCGGGCTGGACAACGCCGCCACGCCCATCGGGCTCAAGGCGATGCGCGCGTTGCAGGACCTCAACGGCAGCAGCACCACGGCAAGCAATGCGCAGATTCTCTTCCTGGTGCTCAACACCTCGTCGCTGACGCTGCTGCCGGTATCGATCTTCATGTACCGGGTGCAGCAGGGCGCCGAAGACCCGACCCTGGTTTTCCTGCCGATCCTGCTGGCCACCTTCGCCTCCTCCACGGCCGGGCTGCTGTCGGTGGCGCTGATGCAGCGGCTGCGCCTGTGGGACCCGGTGGTGCTGGCCTATCTGGTTCCAGGCGTGCTGCTGCTGGCCGGCTTCATGGCGCTGCTGGCGACGCTCTCGGCCACCGCCCTGGCGTCGCTTTCCTCGTTGCTCGGCAACCTGACACTGTTCGGCCTGATCCTGACCTTCGTGCTGGTGGGCGCGTTGCGCAAGGTGCAGGTGTTCGACAGCTTCGTCGAGGGCGCCCGAGAGGGCTTCGACGTGGCGAAAAGCCTGTTGCCCTATCTGGTGGCCATGCTCTGCGCCATCGGCGTGCTGCGCGCGTCCGGAGCACTGGACTTCGGGCTGGACGCGATCCGCGTCGCGGTCGAGGCGCTGGGCTGGGACACCCGCTTCGTCGACGCATTGCCCACGGCGATGGTCAAGCCGTTCTCCGGCAGTGGTGCGCGGGCGATGCTCATCGAGACCATGCAGAACTTTGGGGTCGACAGCTTTCCGGCGCTGGTGGCCGCCACCGTTCAGGGAAGCACCGAAACCACCTTCTATGTGCTGGCGGTGTACTTTGGCGCGGTGGGCATCCAGCGCGCCCGTCATGCAGTGGGCTGCGCGCTGGTGGCCGACCTTAGCGGCATCGTTGCAGCCATCGGCGTCTGCTACTGGTTTTTCGGCTAGCCTCGTCCCTGCGCCGAGCCCGCATGGAAGCGGGGCGCCCGTGCCGGTTCGCCATTGGGTTGTTGCAGCAACTGTTGCATGTCTGCCGCGGTCAGCGGATGACTCAGCCAGAAACCCTGGGCCAGCCGGCAGCCCTCCTCGCGGAGAAACGCCAGCTGGGCCTCCTCCTCGACGCCCTCGGCAATGACCTCGAGCCCCAGATCGTGGCCCAGGCCAATGATCGCCCGGCTGATGGCGGTGAGTTCGGGCTGGTGGGTGGCGCCCCCGATGAAGCTGCGGTCGACCTTGAGGATATGCAGCGGAAAGCGGCTCAGATATCCCAGCGAACAGTAGCCAGTACCAAAGTCGTCAAGCGCCAGGCGTACGCCCAGGCTGGCCAGCTTGCTCAGGTTGGCCTGGGTTTCCGGGCTGTTTTGCATCAGCAGCCGCTCGGTGATCTCGAGAATTAGCGAGGCCGGCGCCAGGCCGGTCTGGCGCAGGATCCCGGCCAGGCGCGAGGCGAATTCAGGCTGCTGCAACTGTCGGCTCGACAGGTTGACCGAGCAGTACAGCCGCGGATGCCCGGAAAGCTGCCAGGCGCGGGCCTGTCGGCAGCTTTCCCGCAGCACCCATTCGCCCACCGGTACGATCAGCCCGGACTCTTCCAGGCTCGGGATGAACTCGGTCGGTATCATCTGACGCTGGCCATGCGGCCAGCGCAGCAGGCTCTCGAACCCGACCATGTGCGGGGCCTCGTCGCCGATGCGAAAGATGGGCTGAAAGTGCAGATCGAACTCGCCTTGCTCGAGCGCCTGGTAGAGGTCGCTCTGCATCGCCAGCTGTCGTTGTGCCTGGCTGCTCAAGTCGTGGCTGTAGCGGGCGAACTGGGCCTTGCCTGAAGCCTTGGCGCGGTACAGCGCGAGGTCGGCGGCGGCGAGCGCAGTGGCGTCCTGTTCTTCCAGCGGGGCGATGCCGATGCTGATGGTTACCGCCAGCGACCGGCCGCCGGCGCACAGAGGCTGGCGTAGGCAATCAAGCATGCGCTGGGCCACGCCCTCGGCATCTTCCAGGGTGCCGAGGTCGTTGAGTACCGCGACGAACTCGTCGCCGCCAAAGCGGATCAGATGGTCGCCCTGGCGCAGGCAGCCTTCCAGACGTTGTGCCACCTCCACCAGCACCTGGTCACCCACGGCGTGGCCGAGGCTGTCGTTGATGAGCTTGAAACGATCGAGATCGACAAACAGCAGGGCGGCGACCCGGTCATCAGACGGCTTGCTGTGCTGGCGCTGCAGCAACTCGTCGAGACGGGTGCGGTTGGCCAGGCCAGTCAGGGGGTCGTGGCGGGCGGCATGGCGCAGTTGCTGCTCGACGCGCTTGCTGTGACTGATGTCGGTCTGCGAGCCGGCCATGCGCCGCGAACCGTCGGACTCCTCGGCGACGCCGCGCACCAGCACCCAGAGGTATTGCCCGTTGTGCTTGCGGATGCGGTATTCATGATGAAGCGAGGCACTGTCGCCACGCAGGTGGGCCTCGATGGCCTGGCGCAGGCCGGGCAGGTCGTCCTGGTGCACCCGGCTGAACCAACTGGCGCTGCCGTCGCCGAAACTGTCGCGCTCGCACCCCAGCATGTCGGTCCAGCGGCGCGAGACGTAGAGACGGTCGTTGTCGACGTCCCAGTCCCAGATGCCATCGTTGGCGCCGCGCAGGGCACGTGAGAAGCGAGCCTCGCTCTGCTCCAGGGCGCGATGTTGCGCGGCGGTGTAGGTATCGGCGGCCAGGCTCATGTCGAAGAACACCGACTTGAGCAGGCTGCGCAGGAGCTCGCCCTTCTCGCCCGCTGGCAGCAGTTGCTCGATCATGTGGTCAAGGTAGAGGCGATAGGCGCCCAGGTACCATTTCAGGCCGATGCCGACCCGCTGGTGGACCAGCCCGATGTGCAGCCGGTCGCGCAGGTAGGCTTCGCCATAGGGCCCGGACCAAAGCTGCCGGTAGTACTCTTCCTGACGCTTCTTGAGCCGCTGCAGGGTTGCCGGGTCGCGCAGCACGCCAGCCATCGGTTCGAAGTCTTCGAGGTGCCGGTAGAGTCGCTCGACGAAGCTCGCGTGACTGTCTTCGAGCCCGTCGGCGGCTTGGTTCATGCGCTTCTGATCGGCATCCTGCATTTCCAGAAAGCGGCGTCGGGTGGCGAGGTCGCTCTCGTCCAGGCCGATGCGCGAGACGAGTTCGTCCAGTTGGGATTGGATTTCCATAGGTACCCCAGAGGCTGCTTCCACGCAGCCTGACCTTGTTATTGTTGTCGTACCGCTGCCGGGCCGCAGCTGTCCAGGGCGACCCATCCTGCTCATCCTTGCACATTCCCGTCGCGGCGCTATTGGTCTAAAGCCTAGGTTCGGTGACCGGTTTCGCAGCAGACGCAACCATGGTCTCCGCCGCGGCCAGGCCGCGGAACTGATCGACCAACAATTGCAGGCGCTCGGCCATCACCGCCACCTCGCTGGCGCTGCCGCGGCTCTGGCTGCCGGCGGCGACATTGCACTCGGTGGCCTGGCGAATTCCGCAGAGGTTGCGCTGGATGTCGTCGCCCACCGCGCTCTGTTCTTCCACCGCCGTGGCGATCTGCACGTTCATCTCGCTGATCTGGCCGACCCGCTGGTTGATGCCCTCCAGCGCGCGGGCCGCCTTCAGCGCTTGCTCGACGCTGGCCTCGGCCTGCTGCTGGCTGCGCTGCATGGCGATCACCGCATTGCCGGTGCCCTGCTGCAGGCTGCTGATGATGGTGTGGATCTCGGCGGTGGACTGCTGGGTGCGCGAGGCGAGACCACGGACTTCGTCAGCCACCACGGCGAAGCCGCGTCCGGCCTCGCCGGCCCGGGCCGCCTCGATTGCCGCGTTGAGGGCCAGCAGGTTGGTCTGCTCGGCAATGCTCTGGATCACTTCCAGCACCCTGTTGATCTCCTGGCTGTGCTGGTCGAGCTGGTGAATCACCTCATTGCTGCGTTGCACCTCACCGGCCAGCGAGGCGATCGCTCGGCGGTTTTCCTCCACCAGGCGCAGGCCGCTGTCGGTTTCGCTGTCGGCCTCGCTGGCTGCGGACGCGCTGAGCTGAGCATGGCGCGCGACCTCCTGGACGCTGGCGGCCATCTGTTCAATGGCACTGGCGACCATGTCGGTCTCGCTCTGCTGGCGTAGGTTGGCCTCGCCGCTGCTATCCACCGCGGCCACCAGTTCGGTGGCGCTGCGGTTCAGCTGGCTGGCCGAGTCGGCAATGCGCCCGACCATGGCCCCGGCTTCGGCCTGCTGGCTGAGCAGGGCGAAGGAGAGGGTGCCGAACTCATCGTTGCGGCCGGTATAGGCGAACTGGCAGAGCGGGTTGTCGCTGATCTTCAGCGCCTGGCGTGTGAGCTGCTGCAACGGCCGCAGGGCGAGGCCGATGATCGCCGCCAGCAGAGCCGCAAGTCCCAGTCCGCCAACAGTGGCAGCGAGCAGCGGCACGGCGCCGCTCAGCCCGAGCAGGGCGCCGCCGACGAGCGGCGGCAGCGCACAGCAGAGGCTGAGCCGCTGCGCCAGGCTCAGGCGAGCCCGCCTGATGCCTCGGGGTTGTTTGCCTTGGCGAAGTTCGGCATAGAGTTTTTCCGCACGTTCGGTCAGCATCGGGCTGGCCTGGGTCCTGACCGACTGGTACTCGACCGTCTGGCCGTCGCGGACCACGGGCGTGGCGTAGGCGCTCACCCAGTAGTGATCGCCGTTCTTGCAGCGGTTCTTCACCAGGCCCATCCACGAGCGGCCGGAACGCAGCGCGCGCCACATGTCGGCAAAGGCCGCCGGCGGCATGTCCGGATGACGCACGATATTGTGGCTGGCACCCAGCAGCTCCTGTTCCTCGAAGCCGCTGATCTCGATGAAGTCGCGATTGATATAGGTAATGTTGCCCTGCAGGTCGGTGGTGGAGAGGATGTTGGCGTCGGCCGCGACCCTGACCGCGCGCCCGGTGACTGAACGCTTGCTTCTCATCGCATGGTGCTCCCGTAAGACTAGTGGTTGCCTGCAGCCAGCTTGCAGGGCGTCTCCCCGTTAAGGTTGCCGCCGTGAGGGCGCTCATTGCCGTCCAGGAGCCCTTGCAGCTCCTTTGCCGGGCGCGGTCGGCTGAACCAGAACCCCTGGGCGTAGGAGCAGCCCTCCGTGCGCAGAAAATCCAGATGTGGCGTGTCTTCGACGCCTTCGGCGATGACCTGCAGGCCGAGGTTGGTACCCAGGCCTATGATTGCCCGGCTGATGGTGCCGAGCTCCGGATTGCTGGGTGCGCCATCGATGAAGCTGCGATCCACCTTGAGGATGTGCAGTGGAAATCGGGTGAGATAGCCCAGCGAGCAATAGCCGGTGCCGAAGTCGTCCAGGGCCAGGCGCACGCCCAAAGCGGCGATCTCGCGCAGGCTCATGAGGGTGTCGGCGGTGTCCTGCATGAGCAGGCTCTCGGTGATCTCCAGGATCAGCGAGGTTGGTGGCAGGCCGGTTTCCTCGAGAATGGATGCCAGGCATCTGGCGAATTCCGGCTGGTGCAGCTGCCGGCTGGACAGATTGACCGAGCAGTACAAGGGCTCGTGGCCGGTGAGCTGCCAGGCGCGGGTCTGTCGACAACTCTCGCGAAGGACCCATTCTCCGACCGGTACGATCAATCCCGACTCTTCGAGAATGGGGATGAACTCCGTGGGAGGGACCAGGCCGGAATCGCTGTGCCAGCGCAACAGGGCTTCCACACCGACCACCCGCGGCACCCCGTCGATGTGGCAGATCGGCTGATAGTGCAGTTCGAACTCCCCGTTACGCAGCGCCAGGCCCAGCGCGCTCTCGAGGCGCAGTCGATGGTCGGCATGGCTGCGCAGCTCGTCGCTGTAGCGGGCAAACTGCGCCTTGCCGGAGGCCTTGGCGCGGTAGAGCGCCAGGTCGGCGGCCTGCAGTACGTTGGATTGGGCGTCGGCGTCGAGCAGAGCGATGCCGATGCTCGCCGACACCATCAATGGCTTTTCCTGGACGTGCAGTGGCTGGTAGAGGGCGTCGAGCATGCGCTGGGCGATCCGGTCGGCGTCCTCCAGGCAGGACAGGTCATTGAGCAGGGCGACAAACTCGTCGCCGCCGAAGCGGATCAGGTGGTCGCCAACGCGCAGGCAGCGCTTGAGCCGATGGGCGACCTCGACCAGTACCTCGTCGCCGATGGCATGACCGAGGCTGTCGTTGATCAGCTTGAAGCGGTCCAGGTCGACAAAGAGCACCGCGCTGTGACGTGCATGGTTCATGCGCTGGCGTTGCAGGCTCTGGCCGAGCAGTTCTTCCAGGCGCGTCCTGTTGGCCAGGCCAGTGAGCGGGTCGTGACGAGCGGCGTGGCGCAGTTGCTGCTCCACTTCCTTGTTCTGGCTGATGTCCGTCTGCGAGCCGGCCATGCGCTGGCTGCCCGGTTCCAGCACGCCGCGCACGAGTACCCAGAGATACTGACCGTTGTGCTTGCGGATGCGGTACTCGTAGTGGAGCGAGCTGCTCTCGCCCGCCAGATGCGCCTGGATGGCTTGGTGCAGGCCTGGCAGGTCGTCCTGGTGGACGCGGCTGAACCAGCAGGCGCTGCTGTCGCCGAAGCTGTCGTGGTCGAAGCCGAGCATGTCGGTCCAGCGACTCGACAGATAGAGCCGGTCGTGCGCCACATCCCAGTCCCAGATGCCGTCGTTGGCACCGCGCAGTGCCCGGGCAAAGCGTGCCTCGCTCTGCTCCAGGGCGCGATGCTGGGCGGCGGTGTAGGTATCGGCGGCCAGGCTGATGTCGAAGAACACGGCCTTGAGCAGGCTACGGAAGGTGTCCAGCGACTCGCCCCCGCCGAGCAGTTCGAGCATGTGATCCAGATACAGGCGATAGGCGCCGAGATACCACTTCAGACCGATGCCGACGCGCTGGTGTACCAAGCCGATGTGCAACCGGTCGCGCAGGTAGTCATTGCCGTAAGGACCGCTCCAGAGCTGTTGGTAATACTCTTGCTGACGGGTTTTGAGGCGCTGCAGCGTGGTCGGGTCGCGCAGGATGCGCGCCATGGGCTCGAAGTGCTCAAGGTGCCGGTAGAGGCGGTCAATAAAATCCCTGTGGCTGTCCTCAAGCATGGCGGACGCCTGATTCATCCGCTCCAGGTCTTGCGGCTGCATATCCAGGAAGCGGCTGCGAAGCCTGACGTCATCGTCATCCAGGCCGATCCGTGCAATCAGCTCGTCCAGTTCAGGCGCAAGCCCTTTCATGTGAAACCCCTTCCGACACACTCCGTCGGTCATTGCTGCTCGGCAGTCAAGAGACTGCGCATTGAGCTGGCGCTTGGCTATTACAGCAAGCTGAATGCCAGCCTGCTCGCATGATCGGGTAACACCTTGGCTTATACAGGTCGCTCTATATGTACATGTTATGTCTAATTTAAACCTCGCTATCCGTACAGTGAAAGCGCTTTTTTAATCTTTATCCACTGAACGGTAGTTTCCTCTGTCCAACTATGCGGCGTGATTCACAGCTGGTGCCGTGGTTGTCGGAAAGCGAACATTTGTAAGACAAAAGCTATGATGGATGAGAGCCGGAAGTGCATGATCTTGTCAGCATGGGATGAAGAGATGAAAGCAACATGCATGCCTTTCGGACCTGAGCTCAAAAGCGCTGACCAATCGCAGGCTTCCAAGCGCCGTTTCTGCTTACAAAATGAGAAATGGGTCTATGCTAACGCGCAGTTCAACAGTGAAAACTCGGCGCTAACCGCGGAGTTTTCGTCTTGGGAAACGCCGCTCCGTGGTGCGTCGGGCGCGCGGAGGAATCGCTTTTTGAACAGAAGGAGTCACCCCTCGATGAAAGCCAAATCCCTGGCATGGATTCTTTCCGCCACTCTGGCGGGTGCGGTAATGGGCGGCGCAGCGCAGGCCCAGGAACGTTTCGTGACCATAGGTACCGGCGGGCAGACCGGTGTGTACTACGTGGCGGGCCAGTCGATCTGCCGGTTCGTCAACCGTAATGCCGAAAACCTCAAGTGCAACGCACCGGCCAGCGGTGGCGGCGTCGCCAACGTGAACGGGCTGCGTAGCGGCGAATTCACCTTCGGCATCATGCAGTCCGACCATCAGTACAAAGCCAAGGAGGGGGTCGAGCCTTTCGCCGCGGCGGGTGCGATGGACAATCTGCGCGCGGTGTTCTCGTTGCAGAGCGAGGTGTTCACCATTCTCGCCCGGCGCGACGCCAATATCCGCTCCTTCGATGACTTGCGTGGCAAGCGCGTCAACATCGGTAATCCGGGCTCCGGTCAGCGCGACACGCTGGAAGAGATCATGCGCGTCAAGGGCTGGGACCGCTCAGCGTTCGCCCTGGCTGCCGAGTTGCGTCCGGCCGAGCAGGCCAGCGCCCTCAGCGACAACAACATCGACGCGATGACCTACTTTGTCGGCCACCCGAACGGCGCCCTGCAGGAAGCGAGCACCACGGTCGACGCCGTGCTGGTGCCGGTCACCGGTCCGGACATCGACAAGCTGCTCGAAGACAAGACCTACTACACCCAGGCGGAAATTCCCGGCGGGCTGTACCGCGGCAATGACCAGCCTACCCCGTCGATCGGTGGCAAGGCGGTGCTTTCGACCACCGAAGCGGTCGACGCCGAAACCGTCTATCAGCTGGTCAAGGCCGTGTTCGAGAACATTGACCGCTTCAAGCGGCTGCACCCGGCGTTTGCCGAGCTCGAGCCTGAAGACATGATCCAGGTGGGGCTCACCGCCCCGCTGCACGAAGGTGCCGAGCGCTATTACAAGGAACGCGGCTGGCTCTGAGTCAGCCGGTGGCCGCCTCCAGCGGGGCGGCCCCTGCTTTTTCCTCTGCCACGAAAAGCTCGCCCGCCGCGACCGGCGCAGTGCGAGCTTTGCCGTGTTCAAATGCCGTCGGGTAGATTCGCATGACAGACAAGCACCTCTCCACTGAGGAACTCATCGCCAAGGATGTGGGCGCGCGCCTTCCAGAAGGTGCGATGGCCCAGGTGATCGCCATGGTGGCGCTGGCCTGGTCACTGTTCCAGTTGTGGATCGCCTCGCCGCTGCCGTTCATCTTTCGTTTCGGGGTGCTGAACGATACCGAAACCCGCTCGATTCACCTGGCCTTTGCCCTGTTTCTCGCCTTTCTGGTCTATCCCGCGTTTCGTCGCTCGCCTCGCAACCGGGTGCCACTGACGGATATCGCGCTCGGGCTGGTGGCGGCGGCCACTGCGGCCTACCTGTTCATCTTCTACCAGCAGCTCGCCCAGCGTCCCGGCAGCCTGACCACCTCTGATCTGGTCACCGCCTGCGTCGGCATTCCCCTGCTGCTGGAGGCCACGCGCCGGGCGCTTGGCCCGCCGCTGGCGATCATCGCACTGGTCTTCCTGCTCTACAGCCTGGCAGGCCCCTACATGCCTGGCATACTGGCCCATCGTGGGGTCAGCCTGAACGCCCTGGCCAACCATCAGTGGATCACCACCGAAGGTGTGTTCGGTATTGCCCTGGGCGTGTCCACAAGTTTTGTCTTCCTGTTCGTGCTCTTTGGTGCGCTGCTCGAGCGAGCCGGCGCAGGCCACTATTTCATCCAGCTGGCATTCAGCCTGCTCGGGCATTATCGCGGGGGCCCGGCCAAGGCGGCGGTCGTGGCGTCGGGGATGACCGGACTGATCTCCGGATCCTCGATCGCCAACGTGGTGACCACCGGCACCTTCACCATCCCGATGATGAAACGAACAGGCTTCAGCAAGGAAAAGGCCGGGGCGGTGGAGGTCGCCTCGTCGGTTAACGGACAGATCATGCCGCCAGTGATGGGAGCCGCCGCCTTTCTCATGGTCGAGTACGTCGGGCTGCCCTATGTGGAGATCATCAAGCACGCCTTCCTGCCCGCGGCGATTTCCTATATCGCGCTGCTCTACATTGTCCATCTGGAGTCCCTCAAGCTGGGCCTGCAGCCGATCGGACAGCGCGTGCCCAAGCCGTGGCTGACCCGCCTGGCCGGCTTTGCCTTTGGCGCGGCGCTGATCTGCGGTTTGTCGCTGGCGGTCTACTATGGCCTGGGTTGGCTCAAGCCCGCCCTTGGCAGCGCAGCGATCTGGGTCATCGGCGGGCTGCTGGCGCTGACCTATCTGGTCTTGCTGAAGGTGGCCGCCAGTAACCCGCCGCTGCCGGCGGAGGATCCCGATAAACCCCTGGACGACTTGCCCCAGGCGCGGCCGGTACTCCTGTCGGGCCTTCACTTCCTGCTGCCGGTGGTGGTGCTGGTCTGGTGCCTGATGGTCGAGCGGCTGTCCCCTGGTCTTTCAGCCTTCTATGGCACGGTAATGCTGGTGTTCATTCTCGTCACCCAGCGCCCGCTGCTCAGCCTGTTGCGTGGCGATGGCGGCAAGACCCACGGTGGGGTGGTCGACGGCCTGGTCGATCTGCGCGAAGGGCTGATCGCCGGCGCGCGCAACATGATCGGTATCGGCATCGCCACCGCCGCGGCGGGGATCATCGTCGGCGCGGTATCGCAGACGGGGGTAGGGCTGGTGCTCGCCGATCTGGTCGAGCTGCTGTCGATGGGCAACCTGCTGCTGATGCTGATCCTGACCGCGCTGCTCAGCCTGATCCTGGGCATGGGCCTGCCAACCACCGCCAACTACATCGTGGTGTCCAGCCTGCTGGCGCCGGTGGTGGTGGCCCTCGGGCAGCAGAACGGACTGATCGTCCCGCTGATCGCGGTGCACCTGTTCGTCTTCTACTTCGGCATCATGGCCGATGTGACGCCGCCGGTGGGTTTGGCCTCCTTCGCTGCGGCGGCGGTCTCCAAGGGCGACCCCATCCGTACTGGCTTTGCCGCCTTCTACTACAGCCTGCGTACCGCGGTACTGCCATTCCTGTTCATCTTCAACACCGATCTTCTGCTGATCGAGGTGGATTTCTGGCATGGCGTGTTGATCTTCGTGGTCGCGACCCTGGCCTTGCTGATCTTCACGGCGGCCACCCAGGGATACTTCCTGGTGCGTAGCCGCTGGTATGAGAGCCTGGTGCTGTTGCTTGTCGCCTTTACCCTGTTCCGTCCGGGATTCTGGATGGACATGCTGCACGATCCCTACCGGGACATCCCGCCCACCGAACTGGCCCAGGCCCTGGCTGCAGTGGATGCCGACAGCCAGCTGCGGCTCAGGGTGCTTGGCGAGAACGAGGTGGGCGACCCGCGGGAGTTCACCCTGCTGCTGCCGATACCGCAGGGCGAGACCGGCGAGGAACGCCTGGAACGGCTGGGTATCCAGCTCTATGAAGAGGACGGTCGGCAGCTGATCGACAACGTTGCCTTCGGCAGCCCTGCCGAGCAGGCCGGGCTCGCCTTCGATCAAGAGATCCTGGCGGTGCGCGCCCCCACCGACCGCTGGACCAAGGAACTGATGTGGATCCCGGGCTTCTTGCTGCTGTGCCTGGTGGTCTGGCTGCAGCGGCGCCGGCGTGCCGTGCCGACTGGCGAACCAGTGGAGATGAGATGAAGACGCTTTGCGACGACCCGAGGGCCGAGCCTCCGTCGCCTCCCTCGCCGCCCGCGGACGGCGAATGCTGTGAAAGTGAATGCGGTGACGCCTGCATCTGGACCGACTACTACGAAGCCCGTGCCCGCTACGAGCAGGCGCTGGCCGAGTGGCGGGCGCGCCAGCGAGAGCAATAGCGGTCTGGCTAGGGCTCTGTCCTGGCAAGGATGCCCAGCTCCAGCTGCATGCGCAGGCCCAGATCGGTGCGTGAGTCGGCATGACGCAGGGCCTGTTCCGGACTGATGCGTTCGGCTTCGAGCAGGCGGAACAGATGCTGGTCGAATGTCTGCAGGCCGGGCTCCGGCGCATTGGCGATCGCCTCGCGCAACTCGTGCAGCCTGTCGCGCTTGATCAGGTCACGCAGGTAAGGGGTGCTCAGCAGCAGCTCCACCGCGGCCACTCGCCCCTTCTGGCGCCCAGGCACCAGCCGCTGGGCAACGATGGCAAGCAGGTTCTGCGCGAGGTCCGCGAGCATCTGGCCGCGCGCATGCTCGGGAAAGAAATGCACCACCCGTTCGATGGCCTGCAGCGAACCGGTGGCGTGCAGCGTGGCCAGGCACAGATGGCCGGTCTCGGCGTAATGCAGCGCCTGCTGCATGGTCTGCTGGTCACGCACCTCGCCCAGCATGATGACGTCCGGTGTTTCACGCAGGACGTTGCGCAGGGCTGCCTCGAAGCTGTGGGTGTCGAGACCCACCTCGCGCTGATCGACGATACAGCGCTGGTGCGTATGCATGAACTCGATGGGGTCCTCGATACAGAGGATGTGACCGTACTTGTGACGGTTGCGGTGATCGATCATTGAGGCGAGGGTGGTGGACTTGCCCGAGCCCGCCGCGCCGACCACGAGGATCAGCCCGCGATCGCGCAGGGCGAGCTTTTCCAGCGTCTGGGGCAAGCCGAGTTCGGCAGCGCTGGGGATCCGGTCCTTGACGTGCCGGGCGACCAGCGTGACCTCGCCCCGCTGGTAGTAGAGGTTGAAGCGAAAGCGGCCGATGCCAGCAAGACTGATCGCCAGGTTGAGCTCGAGCTCGCGCTCGAATTCGGCGCGTTGAGCCTCGCTGAGCAAGGGGTAGACCAACTGGCGCACTGCCTCGGGCGGCAAGGGAGGCATGTCTACCGGCCGGGATGCTCCCTCGCGCCTGATGAAGGGCGGCGCTCCCACGCTCAGGAACAGGTCGGAGCCGCCCTGCTCGACGAGCAGGCGCAGCAGCGGAGAAAGGTCGGGTACACCTGCCATGGTCGGGCCTCTTGTTCCATTGTCCGGCGATCATGGTGCAGCCGGCGTCCGGCGGCAACGGCGAGGCGCTCAGCGCCGGTCCGCGAGCACGCCGATGACGATGAAGACCAGCAGCAGCACCGGCGACAGGGTGTAGTTGTTGAACTGGCCGAGCCCGCGCATCAGCCAGGGGGTCAGGTAGATCATCGCCAGGCCGTAACCTGCCGCGCACAGCAGGATGAATACCAGGGTGCGGAACACGAAGTTGAAGCCTCCGACCTGCCGCTGCACCCATTGATTGATGGCGGGACCGAAGATCACCAGCAGCGAAGCCATGATGGCCAGGGAGATGTCGTAGAGGTGGCCGCGGCTCCAGCGCGACAGGGAAACGATGAGTTCAAGCAGCAGATCCATGCCGGGTCCTTAGGACAAGAAGTGTTGTAACAGGTCGTTGAGAAAAAGCTGTCCGCGTGGCGTGGCGGCCAGACGCTGCGGGTCGGGCTCGAGCAATCCCTGGCGTTCGGCCCGCTGCCGGCCCTCCGCCAGCGCCTCCAGCGGCAAGCCGGTACGTTCGATGAACAGCGTGGCCGCCACGCCTTCGGTGAGGCGCAACGCGTTCATCAGAAACTCGAATGGCAGCTCGTGCGCCTCCAGCACCTTGCCTCCGGCACAGAAGGCCTTGGTTGGGTCAAGGTAGTCCTTCGGCAGGCGGGTCTTCCAGCGACGGCGAATCAGCCCATCGACACCGGTCAGCTTGCCGTGGGCACCGGCGCCGAGTCCGAGGAAATCGCCGAAGGTCCAGTAATTCCGGTTGTGCCGCGCCTGCCGGCCGGGCTGGGCATAGGCCGAGGTTTCGTACTGGGCATAGCCGTGCCCGGCGAGCAGGGCCTGGCCGGCCTCCTGAATGTCCCACAGGATGTCGTCTTCGGGGAGCACCGGCGGCTGGCTCCAGAACAGGGTGTTGGGCTCGAGCGTCAGTTGGTACCACGACAGATGCGTCGGCTCCTGGGCGATGGCGATGGCCAGGTCGCCTAGCGCATCGTCCAGCGACTGGTCGGGCAAACCGTGCATGAGGTCGAGGTTGAAGTTGTGGAAGCCGGCGGCGCGGGCCATGTCGGCGGCGCGGATGGCTTCCTCGCCGTCATGAATGCGCCCCAGTGCCTTGAGCTTGTCGGCCTGGAAGCTCTGCACGCCGATCGACAGCCGATTGATGCCTAGCGCCCGGTAGTCGCGAAACTTGGCCTGCTCGAAGGTGCCGGGGTTGGCCTCCAGGGTGATTTCGATGTCATCGACGAAGCCGATCCGGCGCTCAAGCCCGTCCAATATCTGCCCCAGCGCCCGCGGAGAAAATAGACTGGGGGTGCCGCCACCAAAGAAGATCGAGACGAGCTTGCGATCCTGTGCAGCTTCCAGCTCTTCGCCCAGGTCAGCGAGAACGGCGGCGACGTACTCCTCTTCGGGCAGCGACGGGCCGGCGGCGTGGGAGTTGAAGTCGCAGTACGGGCACTTGCGCACGCACCAGGGGATGTGCACGTAGGCCGCCAGCGGAGGGAGCAGCAAGCTACAAGCCTCAGGCCTCGAGCGGTTCTCGCTGCTTTTACTTGTGGTTTGTGGCTTGTGGCTTGCGGCTGTTTTCACGCGATTCCCAGCCGCGCCTTCAACTGCTCCATCGCCCGCGCTCGATGACTGATCCGGTTCTTTTCCGCGGCCGGCAGTTCGGCGCTGGAACAGCCCAGTTCTGCTACCAGAAACAGCGGGTCATAGCCGAAACCCTGCTCACCGCGCGGCGCATGGAGGATGCTGCCGTGCCAGAGCCCTTCACAGAGGATCGGCAGCGGGTCTTCGGGGTGCAGCAGCAGGGCCAGGGCGCAGACGAACTGGGCGCCGCGCTCGGCGTCGGGCACCTCGCGGAGCGCGTCGAGCAGCTTGGCGTTGTTTGCCGCATCGCCCCCGCCATCGGCATAACGTGCCGAGTAGATACCGGGCGCGCCGCCGAGGGCGTCCACCGCCAGGCCCGAGTCATCGGCCAGGGCCGGCAGTCCGGATACCCTGGCCGCATGGCGGGCCTTGAGGATGGCGTTCTCGACAAAGCTCAGGCCGGTCTCTTCCGGCTCGATGTCACTGAACTCGCTGACCGGTCGGACGCGGATGGCGGAGCCGAGCATGGCCTGCAGTTCACGCAGCTTGCCCTTGTTATGACTGGCCAGAACCAGTTCGCTGATGGGGCGACTCACTCGGGGAAGACTTCCTGTTCGAACTGAATGTTGATCGGACGGCCACCGGAAGGGTGGACGTTGAGCTGAAAGCGCAGCAGTTCCTGGGTGTCGATGGGGAACTGGGTCAGGTAGTAGACCGCCTCGTCTTCACGGACCTGGCGGAAGTTGAGGTTGCGCTGCTGGCCGAGCAGGTTGGTCATGGTGCCGCTTACCTGGGCGGTAACGGGTTTGCCGCTTTCCTGCACCGCAACGTTGAGCACGCCCTGGGTGCGGCTGCGGACCAGTCCTGCGGCCGACGCGATCTCGGGTGTCAGAAAGCTCGAATGGAAGGCGATGTAGTGGATGTCGTAGTCACCAAAGGTCTGTTTGCGTTCGGCGAAGGCGGGCAGCGCCATGAACAGGGCGAACAGAGCGATAAGAGCGCTTTTCATGAGGAAATCCTCCGGTTGTTGTCGTTTCAGGGGCGAACCGCGATGGCCCCCGCGATACGGTAGATGCCGATCTCGCCAAGCAGGTTGGGCCAGAGTCTGCTGGCCCACCCGTGACGATGCTTGCGGTCCACCGCCAGTCGATCCTTGACCTCGATGCTCAATGAGCGGCACAGGTTCTCGAAGTCCCTGAACGTGCAGAAATGGATGTTCGGCGTGTTGTACCAGGTATAGGGCAGGAAATCCGAGACCGGCATCCGGCCCTTGACGGTGAGGTGAGAGCGGCAGCGCCAGTGGCCGAAATTGGGAAAGGTGATGACGCACTCACGGCCGACCCTGAGCATCTCGCGCAGGAGCTGGTCGGGAAAATGTACCGCCTGCAGGGCTTGGCTCATCACCACGACGTCGAAACTGTCACTGGCGAAGTTGCCGAGGCCCTTGTCGAGATCCTGCTCGATCACATTGACCCCTCGCTCGATGCAGCGGGCGATGTTGTCCGAATCGATCTCCAGGCCGTAACCCTTGACCTCCTTGTGGTCGTGCAGCCAGGCCAGCAGCTCGCCGTTGCCGCAGCCGAGGTCGAGAACGCGGCTGCCGGCCGGAATCCAGTCCTGAATGATGTCTAGATCGGCGCGCATGGCAGATTCCTATACGACAATGCGGTTCATGTAGCGGGTGAACGCCTGCAGGTAGCGAGGAATCGGCAACAGGAAGGCGTCGTGACCGTGGGCCGCCTCAATTTCAAGGTAGCTGACGTTCTTGCCCGCTGCGACCAGGGCATCGACGATTTCCCGCGAGCGAGCCGGCGAGAATCGCCAGTCGGTGGTGAAGGACAGCAGCAGGAAATCCGCCTGGGCGGGGGCCAGAGTCGCTGCCAGGTCGCCGTCGTGGGCCTGTGCCGGGTCGAAATAGTCCAGCGCCTTGGTCATAAGCAGGTAGGTGTTGGCGTCGAAACGTGCGGAAAACTCTTCGCCCTGATAACGCAGGTAGCTTTCCACCTGGAACTCGACATTGGTGAAGTCGTAGTTGAGCTTGTCGTTCTTCAGGTCGCGACCGAACTTGCTGCCCATGGCGTCATCGGACAGGTAGGTGATGTGTCCCACCATGCGCGCCAGCATCAACCCGCGGCGCGGAATCACTCCCCTCTCCTGGAAGTGCCCGCCATGAAACTCGGGGTCCGACAGGATCGCCTGGCGCGCCACCTCGTTGAAGGCGATGTTCTGTGCCGATAGCCGCGGCGCGGTAGCAATGGCCAGGCAGTGGCGAACCCGCTCGGGATAGCTGATGGTCCACTGCAGCGCCTGCATGCCGCCGAGGCTGCCCCCCACCACTGCAGCCCACTGGCTGATACCCAGGCGATCGGCGAGCCGGGCCTGGCTGTGCACCCAATCCTCCACGGTGACCATGGGAAAGTCGGCGCCGTAGGGTTTGCCGGTCGCTGGATTGAGGCTGCTCGGGCCGGTCGAGCCGTTGCAGCCGCCCAGATTGTTCAGCGCGACGACGAAAAAGCGGTTCGTGTCGATCGGCTTGCCAGGCCCGATGCAACTGTCCCACCAGCCGGGTTTGCGGTCTTGAGGGCTGTGGTAGCCGGCGGCGTGATGGTGGCCGGACAGAGCGTGGCAGATCAGCACGGCATTGCTGCGGCTGGCATTGAGTTGGCCGTAGGTTTCGTAGATCAGCTCGTAGCTGCCGAGCAGGCGACCGCAGGCCAGCGCGAGGGGTTCGTCGAAGGAGGCGGTTTGCGGGCTCACCAGACCGACCGAATCGGCGGCAAATGCAGTGGGCATCGATCCTGCTCGAGGCAATGGGAAGGCGGCAGAGTCTACTGTCTGGCGCGGCGCAATTCACCCGGAAATCGCTTTCCCCGCCCTGTGGGCCGGGGAAAGCCCGGGGTCTAGATCAGCCGTTGCAGCAGCGGCGGCATGTTGGCCATCACCGCCAGGTTGTTCACCACCAGCATGTCCAGCAGGCGCAGGGCGAGGAAAGCGAAGATCGGCGACAGGTCGAGCCCGCCCAGGCTCGGCAGGAAGCGCCGGAAAGGCACCAGTACCGGCTCGCAGATCTGATGTACCAGCAGCGCCCCTGGGTTGTGACTGCCCTGGGCTACCCAGGAGAGAATCACGCTGATGATCAGGGCGAAGAAGAAGATCTTGAGGAAGGTGCCGGTGATACCGATCAGAGACCAGACCAGCAGCTGCAGTGGATTGCCAATGGTGCCGTAGGCCAGCATCAGCAGGGCACCCATGAGCACCATCTGAACCAGCAGCGCGAGTACCAGGGTCGCCAGATCCAGGCCGCCCACGCTCGGGATGATCCGCCGCAGGGGCCGCAGCAGCGGGTGCGTCGCGCGCACGATGAACTGACTCAGCGGATTGTAGAAGTCGGCACGCACCAGCTGCAGGATGAAGCGCAGCAGCACGATGATCAGGTACAGGCTACCAAGCGTCTGTACGATGAGAATGCCGGCACTGTTCAAACCATTCATCTATCTCTCCTTTTATTGACCCAACTGCTGGGCCAGCTCGGCCGAGCGCTGCGCGGCGGCTCGCACGGCTTGTTCCACCAGGGGTTCGAAGCCTCCGGCCTGAAAAGCTTTGATCGCCGCTTCGGTCGTTCCGTTCGGCGAGGTGACGCGACGACGCAACTCGTCGGGCGCCACGCCGCTTTCGCAGGCCATGCGTCCGGCGCCAAGGGCGGTATGCGCGGCCAGTAGGGCGGCGGTTTCGCGGGGCAGGCCCAGGGCCTCGCCGGCACTGGTCATGGCTTGCATCATGAGGAAAAAGTAGGCCGGGCCGCTGCCGGAAACTGCAGTGACTGCGTCGATCAGGACTTCCTCGTCCAGCCACAGGGCCAGGCCCACGGCAGATAGTAGTTGCTCGGTCTGCTGGCGCTGCTCTGTGCTGACCTGGGGGTTGGCATACAGCCCGCTGACGCCCTGGCGCACGAGCGATGGGGTATTGGGCATGCAGCGTACAAGGGCGCGCGGGCCCAGCCAGTTTTCAAGGCTGGCGCAGCTGATGCCGGCAGCGATGGATACGATCAGGGCCTGCTCGGGCAGCGAGCCGGCGAGGTCCTGGCAAACCGCTTTCATGACCTGGGGCTTGACCGAAAGCACCACGATGTCGGCACCGCTCACGGCCTCGTGGTTGCTCTCGAAGGTGGCGATACCGTGCTCGGCGGCGATCCGTTCGCGGCACTCGGCGCCGGGGTCGCTGGCCTGGATGCGCTCGGCGGGCACGCCCTGGGCGCGCAGGCCACCGATCAGGCTGGCGGCCATGTTGCCGGCGCCGATAAAGGTGATGCGGGGTTGGCTCATGGAGATTCCTTGGTTGGGGAGGGTTGCCCGTACTCACGGGCGCCGAACAGGGCGGTACCGACACGAACCCAGGTGGCGCCTTCGGCGATGGCCGCTTCGAGGTCCTGGCTCATGCCCATCGACAGCGTATCCAGCGACAGTTCGGGGGGCAGCGATTCCTTCAGCTGGCGCAGGCGGGCGAAGGCGGCGCGCTGCTCGAGCGGATCCTCGCTCGGTGCCGGGATGGCCATCAGGCCGCGCAGCTTCAGCCGCGGCAGTGCCGCGATCTGGCGGGCCAGGGCGGCCGTCTCGTCGGTTCGGCAGCCTGACTTGCTGTGTTCGTCACTGAGGTTGACCTGCAGGCAGACATTCAACGGCGGCAGGTCCGCCGGGCGCTGGGCGGACAGGCGTTCGGCGATCTTCAGCCGATCCAGCGAATGGACCCAGGCAAAATGCTCGGCGACGGCGCGGGTCTTGTTCGATTGCAGAGGGCCGATGAAGTGCCAGGTCAGCGGCAGGTCGCGCAGTTCGACCTGTTTGTCCAGGGCCTCCTGCAGGTAGTTCTCGCCGAAGTCCAGCTGCCCGGCCGCATGCGCCGCGCGAATCGCCGCGGCGGGCTGGGTCTTGCTGACCGCCAGCAAGGCCGTTGATCCGCTTTGCCGTGCCTCAGCTTGCTCCGCCTCACGGATCCGTGTGACGACCTTTGCAAAATTCATCACTATCGTGGACATTAATCCCGCCCTGCCGCCAAGGTCTGCGCGGCATTCTACCTGCTTGCTTGTAATTGGGGAGTCCCATGGATATCACTGAGCTGCTGGCCTTCAGCGCCAAGCAGGGTGCGTCGGATCTGCACCTCTCTGCCGGGCTACCGCCCATGATTCGGGTCGACGGCGACGTGCGTCGGATCAACCTGCCGCCGCTGGAGCACAAGCAGGTGCACGCGTTGATCTACGACATCATGAATGACAAGCAGCGCAAGGGCTTCGAGGAGTTTCTGGAGACCGACTTCTCCTTTGAAATACCGGGCGTGGCTCGCTTCCGGGTCAACGCGTTCAACCATAACCGTGGCGCAGGCGCGGTGTTCCGGACCATTCCCTCCAGGGTCCTGAGCATGGACGACCTGGGCATGGGCGAGGTGTTTCGCAAGGTTTCCGACGTGCCTCGCGGGCTGGTGCTGATGACCGGACCTACCGGCTCGGGCAAGTCCACCACGCTGGCGGCGATGCTCGACTACATCAACAGCAACAAGTACCACCACATCCTCACCATCGAGGATCCGATCGAATTCGTCCACGAGTCGAAGAAGTGCCTGGTCAACCAGCGCGAGGTGCACCGCGACACCCTGGGCTTTGCCGAGGCCCTGCGTTCAGCCCTGCGGGAAGACCCTGACATCATCCTCGTCGGTGAGATGCGTGATCTCGAAACCATCCGCTTGGCGCTGACTGCCGCGGAAACCGGTCACCTGGTGTTCGGCACCCTGCATACCACTTCCGCGGCCAAGACCATCGACCGGGTGGTCGACGTCTTCCCGGCGACGGAAAAATCCATGGTCCGCTCGATGCTGTCCGAATCCCTGCAGGCGGTGATTTCCCAGACCCTGGTGAAAAAGGTCGGCGGCGGCCGCGTGGCGGCCCATGAGATCATGATCGGGACCCCGGCCATTCGTAACCTGATCCGCGAGGACAAGGTCGCGCAGATGTACTCGGCGATCCAGACTGGCGGCGCGCTGGGCATGCAGACGCTCGACTCCTGCCTCAAGGGACTGCTGAGCAAGGGCCTGATCAGCAAGGAAAGCGCCCGCGAAAAAGCCAAGACTCCTGAAAACTTCTAATTGCAACGGGCCATACGCCCTGGCAGGTGAGAGCATCGCATGGAATTTGAAAAACTGCTGCGCCTGATGGTGGAAAAGGGCGGGTCCGACCTGTTCATCACCGCCGGCGTGCCGCCCTCGATGAAGGTGAACGGCACGGTGCTGCCTGTCAGCAAGACCTCGATGTCGCCGGAAATGACCCGTGAGACCGTGCTGGGCATCATGAGTGAGCAGCAGCGGCGGGAATTCGCCGAACATCACGAGTGCAACTTCGCCATCAGTGCGCGCGGTATCGGCCGCTTCCGGGTCAGCGCCTTCTACCAGCGCAACCTGGTGGGCATGGTCCTGCGGCGGATCGAGACCAGTATCCCGACCCTCGAGGAGCTCAAGCTGCCCGAGGTGCTCAAGGCGCTTTCACTGACCAAGCGCGGCCTCGTGCTGTTCGTCGGCGCCACCGGCACCGGCAAGTCGACCTCCCTGGCGGCGATGATCGGTTATCGCAACCGCAACACCAGCGGCCACATCATCACCATCGAAGACCCCATCGAGTTCCTCCACCAGCACCAGAGCTGCATCGTCACCCAGCGCGAGGTCGGCCTCGATACCGAGTCCTTCGAGGTGGCGCTGAAGAATACCCTGCGTCAGGCCCCCGATGTGATCATGATCGGCGAGGTTCGGGCCCGCGAAACCATGGACTACGCCGTCGCCTTTGCCGAGACCGGCCATCTGTGCCTTGCCACCCTACATGCCAACAACGCCAACCAGGCGCTGGACCGGATCATCAATTTCTTTCCGGCCGACCGGCAGAATCAGGTTTGGATGGACCTGTCACTCAACCTCAAGGCGATCGTCGCGCAGCAGCTGGTGCCGACGCCCGATGGCAAGGGTCGGCGCGGGGTGATCGAAGTGCTGATCAACACCCCGCTCGTCGCCGATCTCATCCGCAAGGGCGAAGTCCATGAGCTCAAGGGCCTGATGAAGCGCTCGGCCGAACATGGCATGCAGACCTTCGACATGGCGCTGTACAACCTCTACAACCAGGGCGAGATCACTTACGAGGATGCTCTGGCCCATGCCGACTCGGCCAACGACCTGCGCCTGATGATCAAGCTGGGCTCGGAAACCGACGGCGAGCACCTCTCCGGCATTGCCGATCAGCTCAGCCTGGAAGCCTCGGACACCGACAACGGCCGGCACTTCCGCTAGAGCCTTTGCCCGGAGGCGCTGCCGGTATGGTGCGTCCGGGTCTGGCGCCCACTGCGGCGCTCTGTCCGTCGCGCTGCCCTCCCAATCGAGCCTGACGGATCAGGCCGCCGATCAACACGCCCTCCGGCAGATGGCGCCAGAGCTGGCGCGGCAGGTGGCTGGCCAGCAGCTTTTCGTTGACCCGCGCAGGATTGAAGGTGCTTGCGTAATAGGCCAGCCACAGGTCACCGCTGGGCTCGGGTAAAGATTTGTCCTGCGCCAGCGCGCGCCAGGGCTCCGGGCATGGCGCGCGATAGTCCCAGGCGCCGCCTACGCCGCGCAACCCGGCGTCGGGCGTGGCGATCAGCCAGGAGGTGCGGCCGAGGCGGGCGCTCATGTGCTCGCCGAGCAGGTCCAGCACGTCATGACGAGGCTCGTACCAGGCGACGTACTGCTCGCTGCCGTCGGGCCACGCGCGCCGCTCGAAACGCACGAAAGCCTGCATCTGGTGCGCTTCGCGGCGTACGTTGCGAATGCGCTGCTCAAGCCGCGAGCCGTCGACGTCGCCGGGCAGCAACACGCTGTGATCACCTTCCAGATAGCGCCAGAGCACCCGGTAGAGAAAGGCCCAGCGGTCCTCGGCGCGGTAGCGTGCCGCCTCCTGCAACCGCGCCAGCACTGCGCGCGGCAGCCGGATCCCGGCGGCGGGTGACGTCTGTGCCACACTGCTGGCCAGGCCGGCAAAGATATCGTCGGCGTCCTCCCTGGACTGCCAGCATAGCGCCTCGGGTGGCACCCGCTCGGCCAGCAGCAGGCGCGCCTGGTCCCGCCAGGCATCGAAGTGACCGTCGACCCTTATCCGCCGCATCACCACAGCCCCAGCTGCCCGGAGGGTTCTCGCAGGCGCAGGTGCAGACGACTCGACTCGGCCCCGTCCAACGTGCGCGGGCGATAGTCCTGAACCACCACGAAGGGCTTGAGCTTGTCCATCGAGCAGCGCAGGCGAACCAGATCATCGTAGCGAATTTGCCGCAGCCGACGCAGCTCGGTGAGGCGCTTGGCGTTGCGTACGCCAATGCCTGGCACCCGGGCGATCAGCCTGGGCTCGGCGCGATTGAGGTCGACCGGGAACTGATCGCGGTTGCGCAGGGCCCAGCCCAGTTTCGGGTCGATGTCCAAGGCCAGCTCGTGGGTCTCGCCGAGAAGCTCGGACGCTTCGAAGCCATAGCCTCGCATCAGGAAGTCGGCCTGGTACAGGCGGTGCTCGCGCAGCAGCGGAGGGGGTTGCAAGGGTACTGAATCAGGGCTGCCCGGGATCGGGCTGAACGCCGAGTAATAGACGCGCTTGAGCCCATAGCCTCGGTACAGCTGCTCGGCGCTGGTGAGAATGATGCGGTCGCTGGCGTCGTCGGCGCCGACGATCATCTGGGTGCTTTGTCCAGCCGGGGCGAAACGCGGCGCCCGGGTTTCGGCGGCGGCTTCCTTCCCGCCGAGGTGGATCTGCCGCATGGCCTGGCGGATGCTGCGTCCGTCCTTTTCCGGAGCGAGGCGGCCAAGCCCGGCTTCGGTAGGAAGCTCGACGTTGACGCTGAGACGGTCGGCGTAGCGGCCGGCCAGGGCGATCAATCCCGGATCAGCATCGGGAATGGTCTTGAGGTGGATATAGCCGCGAAATTCATGGGTTTCGCGCAGCAGGCGCGCCACCTGCACCAGTTGCTCCATGGTGTAGTCCGCCGAGCGGATGATCCCGGAGCTGAGAAACAGGCCACTGATCAGGTTTCGCCGATAGAAGTCCAGTGTAAGGGTGACGACCTCTTCCGGCAGGAAGCGGGCCCTCGGTACGCTGCTGCTGCGGCGGTTGATGCAGTACTGGCAGTCGTACAGGCAGAAATTGGTCAGCAGCACCTTGAGTAGCGATATGCAGCGGCCGTCGGGGGTGAAACTATGGCAGATGCCGGTGCCATTGGTGGCGCCCAGACCGCTGCGGCCACGGGAACTGCGGCGCGGCGCACCACTGCTGGCGCAGGAGGCGTCATACTTGGCGGCATCGGCCAGCACCATGAGCTTGTCGGCGAGCTGCATCGAGTTTCTCGTACTGTATATATCTACAGTATCAGGATCCTTGCCGCCGCTGACAAGTCAAAGTCGGAACCGACTGTCGCCCGTCACCCTCAGAAGGATTCGCTATGCAACTGCAGACCCAGGACACACACAGCAAGATCATGGGTTACCTGTTGTGGATTTTCGGCTTTCTCGGTGCTCACCGTTTCTACTACGGCAAGCCGATCACGGGCACGATCTGGTTTTTCACCCTGGGTCTGCTGTTCATTGGCTGGATCATCGATCTGTTCCTGATTCCGGCAATGAACCGGGAAGCTGACGAGCGCTTCTTTTCCGGACCGATCGACTACAACATCGCCTGGATTCTGCTCACCTTTCTCGGCGTATTCGGGGTGCATCGGATGTACCAGGGCAAGTGGATCACCGGGATCCTCTACCTGTTTACCGGCGGGCTGTTCTTTTTGGGCGTGCTCTATGATTTCTGGACGCTGAACAACCAGCTTTCCGAGCGCAACGTCCAGCGCCTGGGTTGAGGACTCGGGCGCCCTGTCCAGGACGCCCGGATTCCTCAGCCGGCGTAGGTGGTGCGGCCGGCGAGCAGGGTGTGGCGCACGGCACCTGGCAGGCAGTGGTCGAGGAAGGGGCAGTTGCGACCCCGGGATAGCCAGCGCTCACCGACCAGGGTGGAGGCCGCCGGGTCGAACAGGACCAGGTCGGCGGGCGCGCCGACCGCCAGTTGGCCAGCGGGAAGTCCCAGCGCAGCGGCCGGTCCCGAGGTCAGGCGCGCCAGCAGGGTGGGGAGGTCGAGCAGGCCGTCTTCTACCAGGGTCATGGCCAGGGGCAGAAGGATCTCCACGCTGCTGATCCCGGGCTCGGTCTCGCCGAACGGCGCAAGCTTGGCGTCGGCCTCGTGGGGCTGGTGGTGACTGGATATCGCCGAGATGACTCCGGCCTTGACGGCTTCGCGCAGACCGTCCCGGTCGGCCCGGGTGCGCAGCGGTGGCTGCACGTGGTAGAGACTGGAAAACCCGTGCAGCGCCTCGTCGGTGAGGATGAGCTGGTACATGGCGACGTCGGCGCTGACCGGCAGGCCGCGGGCCTGGGCTGCGGCGATCATTTCGGCACCGCGGGCGCTGGTGATCTGGCTGAAGTGGACCCGCGTACCGGCTTCCTCGGCGAGCAGAAGATGGCGCGCCAGGGCAACGGTTTCGGCGCTTTCTGGAATACCGGCAAGGCCGCAGAAACTCGCGGCGGCGCCATCGTGGGCGAGGCCGCCAGCGGCCAGGTCGCTGTCCTGGGAGTGCAGGATCACCCTGAGGTCGAAGGTGGCGGCATATTCGAGCGCGCGCTTGAGGTTGCGGTTGCTACCGAACGGCACCAGTCCGTTGCCGAAGGCCACGCAGCCGGCGTCGCGCAAGGTCACCAGCTCTGCCAGTTGCTCGCCCTCGAGCCCCTTGCTCAGCGCGCCGATGGGAAGTACCCGTGCGTAGCCACAGGCTTCGGCGCGCTCGAGGATCAGGTCGACCACCGCCGGGGTGTCCAGTACCGGCCGGGTAAACGGCAGGCAGCACAGGCTGGTTACGCCGCCGGCGGCGGCGGCCAGGGTTTCGCTGGCGATATTGCCCTTGCGGGTATAGCCCGGTTCACGCAGCGCCACGGCCAGGTCCACCAGGCCTGGTGCCACCACCAGCCCGGACGCGTCGAGGCTCTGCTCAGCCTCGAACCCGGCGGGTGCCTCGCCGAGGCCGACAATGCGTCCATCCTGCAGGTATAGATCGCTGCACTGGTCCAGGCCGCTGGCGGGATCGATGACCCGGCCACCGAGGATTCGGGTACGCATCAGTTCTGCTCCTCGACTTCCTGATTGATCTGCCGCTGGGTAGCCTGGCCGCTCATGGCCATGGACATGACCGCCATGCGGATGGCGATGCCGTAGGTGACCTGATTGAGAATCACCGACTGGCTGCCGTCGGCCACCGCCGACTCGATCTCCACGCCCCGGTTGATCGGGCCAGGGTGCATGACGATGGCGTCCGGCTTGGCCAGCGCCAGACGCTGGGTGGTGAGTCCGTAGAGGCGGTAGAACTCGCCCTGGCTGGGCAGCAGTCCGCCCTGCATGCGCTCGCGCTGCAGACGCAGCATGATCACCACGTCGACGTCCTTGAGCCCTTCGTTGGCGTCATGGAAGACCCGCACCCCGTATTGCTCCAGGCCGATCGGCAGGAGGGTCCTGGGCGCGATGACCCGGATGTCGGGGCAACCGAGTCCCTTGAGCGCCAGCATGTTCGAGCGCGCCACCCGCGAGTGCAGGATATCGCCAACGATGGCCACTGAAAGCTGCTCGAAATTCCCCTTGTGACGGCGAATGGTCAGCATGTCGAGCATGCCCTGGGTGGGGTGGGCATGGCGGCCGTCGCCGCCATTGATGATCGCCACCTCAGGGCACACATGCTCGGCGATGAAGTGCGCCGCGCCGGAGTCGCTGTGGCGCACCACGAACATGTCGGCGGCCATTGCCTCCAGGTTGCGCAGCGTATCGAACAGGGTCTCGCCCTTGCTGGTCGAGGATGTCGAGACGTTCAGGCTGATGACATCCGCGGAAAGCCGCTGCGCGGCCAGCTCGAAGGTGGTGCGGGTGCGCGTCGAGTTCTCGAAGAATACATTGCACACCGTCTTGCCGCGCAGCAGCGGAACCTTCTTCACCGCGCGCGAGCCGACTTCGAGAAAGGAGTCGGCGGTGTCGAGAATCTCGGTGAGCAGAGCTCGCGGCAGCCCGTCGAGCGAAAGAAAATGGCGCAGCTGGCCTTGGTCGTTCAGTTGCAGCGGACGCTGGGTGTCGATCGGCGACATCGCGAGGGGCCTCATTGGCGGGTGAGGTGTTTGAGTTCAAGGGCGAGGGGGGCAGGGCCCAGCAATTTTACCCGCTCGTCGGCTGCCAGCGACAGGGTCGCCCCGACCACGTCAGGACGGATGGGCAATTCCCGCGAGTCCAGGTCGAGCAGGCAGACCAGGGTCACGCTGGCGGGACGGCCATAATCGAACAGCTCGTTCAGGGCCGCGCGTATGGTTCGGCCGCTCATCAGTACGTCGTCGATAAGCACCAGGTGCTGGCCCTCGATCTCGAACGGCAGAGCCGAAGGCCGCACCTGGGGATGTAGCCCATTCTGGGTGAAGTCGTCGCGATAGAACGAGACGTCGAGCATGCCCAGCGGATCGTCACGCTCGAGCGTGGCAAGCAGCGCCTGCGCCACCCATACGCCGCCGGTGTGGATGCCGATGAAGCGCGCATCGGCGATGCCACGGGTATCGAGGTGGCGAATGAGCGCCCTCGCCATGTCGGGGAGCAGTTGCTCGGGATTGGGCAGGGTCATGCGGGGCTCCTCAGGAGGAATGTTCAGCCAGCCAGCTTTCCAGCAGCAGGGCCGCGGCAAGCGCGTCAACCGGGCGTTCCCGGTAGCCGCCGTGCTGGCCCTGGCGCATGCGTTCGCCCTTGGCTTCGTAGGTAGTCAGGCGCTCGTCCTGGGTGTGCACGGGCAGGTTGAAGCGGCCGGCGAGGCGCCGTGCGAATTTCTGCGCACGCTCGCTCATCTCGCTGGCCGTACCGTCCATGTTCAGCGGCAGGCCCACCACCAGGGCGTCGGGCTGCCATTCGCGCAGCAGACCTTCCAGGCGGGACCAGTCGGGAACGCCGTTCTGTGCCCTCAAGGTGCAGAGTTCGCGGGCCTGCCCCGTGACCGCCTGCCCCACGGCCACGCCGATCTGGCGAGTACCGTAATCGAACCCCAGCAGCAATCGTGGCTTGCTCATGCATGCCCTGCCTGGGGGCTGAGCAGGCTGAGGTCGACGCCAAGCGAGCGGGCCGCCGCATCGAGACGCCTGTCGTAGGGCAGTTCGAAAAGGATTTCTTCGTCCACCGGGCAGGTCAGCCAGGCATTCCCGGCCAGTTCGGCATCGAGCTGGCCAGCTTCCCAGCCAGCGTAGCCGAGGGCGATCAGGTGGCGTTCCGGGCCGAGGCCGTCGGCGATGGAGAACAGCACGTCCTGGGAAGTGGACAGGCTCAGCGCACCGAGCTCCAGGGTGGCGAGAAAAGAAGGGCCGGCGGGGTGCAGGACAAAGCCGCGGTCGGTGTGAACCGGGCCGCCGGAGAAAATCGGCAGGCTGCGGCACAAGGGGGAATATTCGTCATCCGGACGCAATTGCTCGAGCACCTCGGCCAGATTCAGACCGCTCGGCCGGTTGACGATCAGGCCCATTGCGCCTTCTGCGCCGTGCTCGACGAGATAGATCAGCGTCTGCGCGAAGTTCGAATCAGCCATCTGCGGCATGGCGATCAGGAAGTGGTGCCTGAGATAGCGGGGCTCGGTGTTTTTCATCGGGCTAGCTTAAGGCCTGCGCCGCCTGCAGGCTACAGGCCACGCGCCGATCACTGGCTCGACAGGCGATCGCCGCGCTCGAAGCGCCAGGTCCGGATGATCTCCACCTGGTCGAAAGTACTGGCCAGCTCGCCGGTAAAAGGAGCGAAGGGCGAGGCTAGCCGCACGATACGCATCGCCGCGGCGTCGAGCACCGGGTGGCCCGAGGATTCGAGGATCTGCAACTCGGCGACGGTACCGTCACTCTTGATACTCACCAGCAGCCGCAGGCTGCCATGAATCTGCTGGCGACGGGCCTCGTCGGGGTAGTTCAGGTTGCCGATCCGCTCGACTTTCTTGCGCCACTCGTCGCGGTACCAGGCGCTGACATCGCGCATGGTCGCTGCGCTGTTCTGCCGGCTGACTCGTGGGCGCTTGGCGTAGCGTTCGCGCTCCTGGGCCAGCTCCGCCTCGAGGCTGGAGATTTCGGCGCTCAACTGCGAGCTGTCGAACGATGGCTGGGGTTGGCTCTGCGGTGTCGGTGGCGCCTGCTCCGTACGACTGGGTGCCTGTTGCGGCTGGCGTGCCTGGGTGGTCACCGCGGCGCGCGGCGTCTCCGGCTCGGTACGCTGCGGCGGCGCGCCGTCGGGCGTGACGCGACGTACCTCGGTGTCCTGGAAAGGCGCCTGTTCGGTCGTCTTCGGTGAAGCCTTTTCTTCCAGCTGACCGCTGCCCAGCTGGTTGTCCTGAGCCAGGTAATCGGCTTCGCGCGGCTTTTCCTCGCTGCGGAACGTGGATAGCGTGATTTCCAGGGTGCGGCTGACCGAGGCGGGCTGCTCGAAGGTGAAGCCGACGCCCAGGATCACCACCAGGTGCAGCACGGCGGCCATGAACAGGGTGAAACCGAGCCGGCTCCCCGAGCTGACGGCGGCAGGTGTGACGGCAGAGGGGATAGGGGCTGCGTTCATGCGAAATCGAGTGGGCTGATCAGCGGCGAAGTCTGCCCGAGCGCCAGGGGCAAGTCCATGAATCAGGTCCGGTACGGCAGGAAAACCGACGAGATCACCTGGGAACTATCGAGGCGGCAGCGGGCGCTGGGGCCTGCCGCCGCACCCTGAAGCCCTAGCGCTGGAGTCGTGCCTCGATGGCCTGCATGAGGCGCTCGCCGATGCCGGTGCCGAAGGCATTGTCGATCTCGCGGATGCAGGTCGGGCTGGTCACGTTGATCTCGGTGAGGTAGTCGCCGATGACGTCGAGACCGACGAACAGCAAGCCACGCCGGCGCAGTTCCGGGCCGACGATCGCGGCGATCTCGCGGTCGCGCTCGGAAAGCGGTTGCGCCACGCCGCGCCCGCCGGCAGCCAGGTTTCCACGGGTTTCGCCGGCTGCAGGAATCCGCGCCAGACAGTAGGGCACGGGCTCGCCATCGATCATCAGGATGCGCTTGTCGCCGGCGCTGATCGCCGGCACGTAGCGTTGCGCCATGATCTGCCGGCTGCCATGGAGGGTCAGGGTTTCCAGGATCACCGAGAGGTTGGGATCACCCTCGCGATGGCGAAAAATCGACGCACCGCCCATTTCATCCAGAGGTTTGAGAATGACGTCACGATGGACCAGGGCGAAGTCGCGCAAGATATCGGCTCGGCGGCTCACCAGGGTAGGCGGCATGCAGTCGGGGAAACGGGTGGCAAACAGTTTCTCGTTGCAGTCACGCAGGCTTTGCGGCCGGTTGACCACCAGTACTCCTGCCTGCTCGGCCAGTTCAAGCAGGTAGGTGGCGTAGATGTACTCGCTGTTGAATGGGGGGTCCTTGCGCATGAGGATGACGTCCAGCTCGCTCAGGGCGCCATCGATCTCGGTGCCCAGCTCGAACCAGCGCGCAGGGTCGTTGAAGACCTCCAGCTGGCGCATGCGGGCACGCACTTCACCGCCGAGTTGATAGAGGTCGCGCTGCTCCATGTAATGGACGGACCAGCCCTTCTCCTGAGCGGCCAGCAGCATGGCGAGCGTGCTGTCCTTCTTGAAAGAGATTTGTGCGATTGGGTCCATGATGACCCCGACGCGAACGGTCATGGAAGGCCTCCCTGAGGCGGTCCGGATGTCCGCCGAAAATGAAAAAGTTGCCGAAGATTGGCGCTGGCTTTGCGCTCGGTCAAGGAAAATTACAGGCCGTTTCAGGGTAGATAGCCTGCATCATGAGAGTGTGCTACAAAGGCCTCGCATTTGAGTGTAGCCCACTAGCGGCGGGCCTTTGGCGCACTGTGATAGCGATCAAGAAGTACTACTCACCGAGGCGATGGCAGGGCGAAATGGAACAGCACTCCCAAGGCTTGAAAGTCATGGTGATCGATGACTCGAAAACGATTCGTCGCACCGCGGAAACACTGTTGAAGAAGGTAGGTTGTGACGTGGTGACGGCTGTGGACGGCTTCGATGCGCTGGCCAAGATCGCCGATACCCATCCCCGAATCATCTTTGTCGACATCATGATGCCGCGACTCGACGGCTATCAGACCTGCGCGCTGATCAAGAACAACAGCGCATTCAAATCCACGCCGGTGATCATGCTCTCGTCCAAGGACGGTCTTTTCGACAAGGCCAAGGGACGTATCGTCGGTTCGGATCAATACCTTACCAAGCCGTTCAGCAAGGAAGAGTTGCTCGGCGCCATCAAGGCTCATGTACCGGATTTTGCGCCGGTCGAGCCCGTATCCTGAAGTTTAGGCCGGTCGCCGGTGATGCGCTAAAGCGGAGAAAAAATGGCTCGCGTTCTGATTGTTGATGACTCTCCGACGGAGATGTACAAGCTGAGCGCCATGCTTGAAAAGCATGGCCATCAGGTATTGAAAGCCGAGAACGGGGCGGACGGCGTTGCCCTGGCTCGCCAGGAAAAGCCCGATGCGGTGCTCATGGATATCGTCATGCCGGGCCTTAACGGCTTTCAGGCGACGCGCCAGCTGACCAAGGATGCAGATACCAGCCATATTCCGGTGATCATCGTGACCACGAAGGATCAGGAAACCGACAAGGTCTGGGGCAAGCGCCAGGGCGCGAAGGATTACCTGACCAAGCCGGTCGACGAAGTGACCCTGCTGAAGACGCTGGGGTCCGTACTGGCAGGCTGACGGGCCGGCAAGGGAGCTGTATGTCCGACACATCGACGCCTTTCCAGCGGCTGCTCGCAATCGACAGCCGCTGTCGCTCTCTGGCGGTGGGCTTGCCCTCGCAGCAGGAAACGGTGCAGACCTGGTCCGGTATCGGGTTTCGCATGGGCGGGCGTTGCTATGTCGCGCCGATGGGGGAGGTCGGCGAGGTCCTGCATGAACCGCGATACACCCAGCTGCCGGGCGTGAAGACCTGGGTCAAGGGTGTTTCCAACGTGCGGGGGCGCCTGCTGCCGGTCATCGACCTCTGCGGATATTTCGGGTTGGAGCTGTCACCGCTGCGTAAGCAGCGGCGCGTCCTGGTGGTGGACCACCAGGAAGTGTTCGCCGGGCTGACGGTGGACGAGGTGTTCGGCATGCAACATTTTCCGGTAGAGGCGTTTTCGGAGTTGCTCCCCCATGTGGAGGGGGCGATCCGGCCGTTTCTGCACGGCGTTTTCCAGCGTGAGCGGCCCTGGCTGGTGTTCAGCCCACACGCGCTGGCCAAGCACTCCGGGTTTCTCGGCGTAGCGATCTGATCTGGTGGCCGGCCTGCTGGCCGGTTTGTAGTTCGATGGATAGTTATAAGGTCCAGGCGGGGGCCGGTTATGAATAAGAAGCTGGATGCAAATGCGCTTTTGGCGGGGATGAAGAGCAACTCGCTCGTCGCCGTGCTGTTCATCACCCTTATTGCCTCGATGGTGCTCCTGTTCGCGAACTTCGCCTACATCAGTACTCAGACGAACTACGACAACGAGTACATTGCCAACGCCGGCGAGCTGCGGGTGATTTCCCAGCAGATCGCTTCGAACGCAGTCGAGGCCGCTGGTGGTACCCAGGGCGCCTTCGCAGCCCTGAGCGCTGCGCGCGGCGAGTTCCAGACGCGCTGGAACGCAATCCTCAACGGCAACCCGGCCATCGGCCTGCCCGCCGCGCCGGAATCGCTGCGCCCACAGCTGGACGCGGTGCAGCGGAACTGGGACGTGCTGCGTACCAATGCCGAATCCATCCTCGCCAACCAGGCCGCGCTGCTTTCGCTGCAGGCCCTGGCAGAAACCATGGCCGAAACCGTGCCGCAACTGCAGCTCGAGTACGAAGAGATCGTCGACATCCTCGTCGAGAGCGGCGCACCGGGTAGCCAGGTCGCCGTGGCTCAGCGTCAGTCGCTGCTGGCCGAGCGTATTCTTGCCTCGGTCAACCGTGTCCTGGCCGGTGACCATGACGCACTTCAGGCTGCGGACATGTTCGGCCGTGATGCCCAGCAGTTCGGGCGGGTCGCCCTGGCGATGAACGAAGGCAGCGAATCCATGGGTATCGCCCGGGTCGTGAACGCCGAAGCCCGCGCGCGGCTCGAAGAAGTGGGCCGGTTGTTCCGCTTCGTGTCCGAGTCAGTGGACGAGATCCTCGGGACTTCGGCCGAACTACTGCGGGTCCGGGAGTCGGCCAATGCGATCTTTGGCGTTTCGGACGCGCTGCTGCAGAGCACTTCGGCCCTCAACCAGGGTTTCGAAGCCCGTGCCCAGGGTCGTAACCTGAACGTGATTGCCGGCTATGCCCTGGGTGCCCTGGCGCTGGGCTCGGTGATCCTCATTGGTCTGGTGTTCGTTCGCGAAGCTCGGCGCCGCTTGCAGGAGACCGCCGAGAAGAACGAGCGGAACCAGGCCGCGATCCTTCGTCTGCTCGACGAGATCGCCGACCTCGCCGACGGCGACCTGACCGTGACCGCCACCGTGACCGAAGACTTCACCGGTGCCATCGCCGACTCGATCAACTACTCCATCGACCAACTGCGAGACCTGGTACAGACGATCAACCAGACCGCTGTGCAGGTGGCAGGCGCGGCACAGGAAAGCCAGGCGACCGCGATGCATCTCGCCGAGGCGTCCGAGCACCAGGCCCAGGAAATCGCCGGAGCTTCCGCGGCGATCAACGAAATGGCGGTCTCCATTGACCAGGTGTCGGCCAACGCCTCGGAATCTTCCGCGGTAGCCGAGCGGTCGGTAGCGATCGCCAACAAGGGCAACGAAGTGGTGCACAACACCATTACCGGCATGGACAACATCCGTGAGCAGATCCAGGACACGTCCAAGCGGATCAAGCGTCTCGGCGAATCTTCCCAGGAGATCGGCGACATCGTCAGCCTGATCAATGACATTGCTGACCAGACCAACATTCTCGCACTGAATGCGGCGATCCAGGCTTCCATGGCCGGAGACGCCGGCCGCGGCTTCGCGGTGGTCGCCGACGAGGTTCAGCGTCTCGCTGAGCGCTCTTCCGCAGCAACCAAGCAGATCGAGTCGCTGGTCAAGGCGATTCAGAACGACACCAACGAGGCGGTCTTCTCCATGGAGCAGACCACTTCGGAGGTGGTACGCGGAGCGCGCCTGGCGCAGGACGCGGGCGTGGCGCTCGAAGACATCGAAAAGGTCTCGCGTACCCTGGCAGCGTTGATCCAGAACATCTCCAATGCGGCGCGCCAGCAGGCGTCGTCAGCCGGTCACATCTCCAACACCATGAACGTCATCCAGGAAATCACCTCGCAGACCTCGGCCGGCACCACAGCGACCGCCCGAAGCATCGGGAACCTGGCGAAGCTGGCTACCGACATGCGTCGCTCGGTTTCGGGTTTCGCCCTTCCCAACAGCCAGGACCAGGCCTGACTTGGCGGCGGCAGCCCAAGCGCTGCCGCCTGTGACTCATGCGAAAGGGGCTTGGCATGCACACACGCGATGCCTGGGCGATCAAACCCCTGGCCGACATGTCATCCGCGGACTTCAACGACTGGCAGGAGCTGCTCGAGCGGCGCACTGGCATCGTCGTGTCGCCGCAGCGGCGTAGCTTCCTGCTCACCAATCTCACGGCGCGTATGCGTGAGCTGGGTATCGAGGACTACGCCAGCTATTACCGACAGGTCACCGAAGGGCCGCGGGGGGCGGTCGAGTGGGTGACCCTGCTGGATCGCCTGACCGTGCAGGAGACCCGCTGCTTTCGTCATTCATCGTCATTCGCGCGGCTGGCACGCTATCTGGAGGACCGGCTCGAGCAGGATCAGGGCGTACCGCGCCCCTGGTCGCTCTGGAGCGTCGGCTGCGCCACGGGCGAGGAGGCATATTCGCTGGCGATGCAGGCCGATAGCCTGCTGCGGGCACGGGGGCAGGAGCCACGCTTCGGTGTGACCGCAACCGACATCAGTCTCAGTGCCCTGAGCCGCGCGCGCAAAGGGCTATACCCGCCATCGCGCCTGACTCAGGTCGAGCCGTCGATGCTGGAAACCTATTTCAATCCGCAGGCCGACGGCCGACTGCAAGTAGTCGACAGCCTGGCCGAGCGGCTCTGCTTTGCGCGTCTGAACGTGCTGGACCTGGCGAAGGCGCCAATGGCTGGCATGGACGTCATTTTTTGTCAGAACCTGTTGATCTATTTCCACCGCTGGCGCCGTCACGAAATCCTCAACCATCTGGCCGAGCGGCTTGCGCCGGGCGGGTTGCTGGTCATAGGCGTCGGCGAGGCGGTCGACTGGCAGCATGAGACGATGCTGCCAGTGGCGGACGATCAGGTCCTGGCCTTTACCCGGAAGAAACAATGAGCGGAGTCGCTATGGGTGATCGGCATGATTATGTCGCCCTGGAATGGGTGAAAGGCGAAATTGCCGAGACACTGACACAGGCGCGCCAGGCGCTCGAAGCCTATGTGGACAACCCGCAGGATGTGACGCGCATGCGCTTCTGCCTGACCTATGCCCACCAAGTCCACGGCACCCTGCAGATGGTCGAGTTCTACGGTGCGGCACTGCTGGCCGAGGAAATCGAGCGGCTGGCCCGGGCTCTGCTGGATGAGCGCGTGGCCAACCGCAGCGAGGCGCTGGAACTGCTGATGCAGGCCATCCTGCAGCTGCCGCTCTATCTCGACCATATCCAGGCCGCGCGCCGAGATCTGCCGCTGATCGTCATGCCCTTGCTCAACGACCTGCGCGCCGTACGTGGGGAAAGGTTGCTCTCGGAAACCAGTCTGTTCACGCCGGACCTGGGTGATCTACCCCTGCCACTGGCGGCGGATGCCCTGCTCCGGCTAGAGGCAGGCGAGCTACCGACGCTGCTGCGAAAAATGCGCCAGATGCTGCAGGTCGCGCTGGTCGCGGTCATCCGCAATCAGGAGGTGGCGGTCAATCTCGGCTACATGTCCAAAGTATTCAATCGCCTGGAGAATCTGTCGCAGAACGCGCCTCTGGGGTTGCTCTGGGCCGCCTCGGCAGGTCTGGTGGAGGGCATGATCGACGGTTGCGTGACGCTCAGCAGCTCGGTGCGCAATCTTCTCCGGGAGGTGGACAGGGAACTCAAGCTGCTCAGTGAGCTGGGGGTGGAGGGCTTCAACCGCAGGCCCCCGGACGGGCTTGTGCGCAACCTGCTCTTCTACGTAGCCAAGGCGCCTGCTGCCACGCCCAGATTGGGGGCCCTCAAGGAGCGCTATCGCCTGGACGACGCCCTGTTCGACAGCAGTGCGGTAAACGAACAGCGGGCTCAGCTCGCAGGTCCCGACCGCGAGACCCTGCGTTCGGTGGTCGGGGTACTCTGCGAGGAGCTCGTGCGCGTCAAGGACAGCCTCGATCTGTTCGTGCGCGGCGATCGCCAGAGCCTGTCCGAACTGGCTGCCCTGCAGCAGCCGTTGAAGCAGATCAGCGATACCCTGGCGATTCTCAGTTTCGGTCAGCCGCGCAAGATCATCCTGGATCAGTACGCGTTGGTCCAGGCGCTGGCCAGCGGCCAGCGCGAGGTCGGCGACGCGATTCTGATGGATATCGCCGGCGCCCTGCTCTATGTCGAGGCGACGCTTGCCGGGATGGCCGGCGGGCCGGGCAGCGAAGAGGGCGGCGCGGAAAACCGGCTGCCCACCACCGACGTGGGGCAGATCCACCAGTTGGTGGTGAAAGAGGCACGCAGTGCCCTGAGTGACGCCAAGGACGCGATCATCGAGTTCATCGCCTCGCAATGGAACCATGAGCATCTGGAAAAGGTGCCGGGTCTGCTTGGGCAAGCCCGCGGCGGGCTGGGGATGATCCCGCTTGAGCGCGCCGCTGCCCTGCTGGACGCCTCGCAGCGATACATACTCGAAGAGATACTGGCGCGTCGCGCAATACCCAGTTGGCAGAATCTGGACACCCTCGCCGATGCCATTACCAGCGTCGAGTACTACCTGGAGCGCCTGAACGACGACCGTTCCAGCCAGGGTGACCACATTCTCGACGTGGCTGAAGAAAGCCTGGCTGCGCTGGGCTACGGCCTGGCCGCGTTCGGCCCCGCCATGATGGCGACCGGCAGTCTGTCTGAAGCGCCGCTGGCGGCGTCTGCGACCATCGAGGCCGAGGGTGCCATGGCGCCCGTGGAGGTGCCGAGTCCAGAACTGGCCGAGCTGGCTATCGCGGCCGCGTCGCCTCACCATACCGAAGCCGAAGCCGAAGCCGAAGCCGAGCTCGTTCTGGCCGCTGTACTGGCTGTGTCTGAGCCGGCGATCAATCCCCCGGCGATTTCGACCCCGCCCGCGATCCTTCCGCCTCCCGGTGGCGAGGAGCCTGTGGACGAGGAGTTGCTGGAAGTCTTCATCGAAGAGGCCGGTGAGGTCCTCGAGACGATCAACGAGTACCTCCCCGCCTGGTTCGCCGAGCCTGGCGATGGCGAGGCGCTTACCGAGGTGCGGCGAGCCTTCCATACCCTCAAGGGTAGTGGCCGCATGGTGCGTGCGCTGATTATCGGCGAACTCTCCTGGTCGGTGGAGAATCTGCTCAATAGGGTTCTGGACAAGAGCGTCCAGCCCAACGAGCCCTTGCGGGTACTGCTGCAGCGCGTGGTGGATCTGTTGTCATCGCTGGTGGACGAATTCGCCGCTCGCCAGCAGTGCCAGCGCGCCGATGTCGACGCCCTCGCCGAGGCGGCCCACGCCCTGGCGCGGGGCGAGACGATCGCACTGGCCGGCGAGACGCCCAGCAGCCCGTCAGATGTGCCAGGGGCGGAACTTCCGGTCGAGTTCGAGCCAGACAGGGCGGTAGCGCTGGAGCTTCAGCAGGCAGATGGGCAGGATTCCGAGACCCGGCAGCCACACGGCCGGCCAGTTGTTGAGGCGCTGGATCCCCAGCTCGTAGAGATCTTCCGCAATGAGGCCGAGGCCCACCTCGATGCGGTCGACGCCTTCCTCGCGCAGTGCGACCAACAGTTGCCACAGCCGGTCAGCGATGGCCTGCAGCGAGCCTTGCACACGCTCAAGGGCAGCGCGCACATGGCGGGCATCCTGCCGATCGCCGAGATCGTCACCCCGCTCGAAAAACTGGCCAAGGAATACAAGAACAACCTGATTCGTTTCGACCTGATCGATGTGGAGCTGCTGCGCGACGCGGCCAGCCTGTTGCGTCAGGCTCTCGAGCGCCTCGATGTCCAGCCGTTGTTGCCGAAAACCCTGGCCGAGGAACTCAAGGCAAGGATTCAGGCGCTGCACCTGTCCCGCCTGGGGGAGCTGAGCGCCGAGCCACGCTCGACAGGGGATCAGCAGCGTGAGGTCGGCCGGGTGTCGCGCTTTCTCATGGCGGCGATGAATAGCTCCCTGGATGTCGAGGACGTGCTGCAGCGCTGGCGCCAGCGGCCGGCCGAAGCCGCCGAGTTGACCGATCTGGTGGGTGAGCTGGCCTCGCTGGAACGCGGCGCACAGGTCGCCGAGCTGCCGCAGATCGAGTCGCTGTGCCATGCCCTGCAGCAGCACTATGCCGCCGTGGGCGAACGCGGGGTTCGGCCAGGTGCGCAGTTCCTCGACCTGGCCGAGGCGGGGCATGAGGCCTTGGCTGGCATGATGGACGAGGTCGCAGCCGGCCTGCAGGCCAGTGTCCAGGAGGAACTGCTGCGTCGCCTGGAGGACTTCCACGCGCAAACGCCAGCGCCAGCGGAAGAGTTGCTGGAACTACTTGTGCTGCCGGCGGAGTCGCCCGCAGGTGCAGGTGCAGGTGCAGGTGCAGAAGCCGAAGCCGCGGACCTCGATCAGGAGATGGTCGAGATCTTCCTCGAAGAGGCGGTCGACCTGTTGGAATCCGCAGGCCAGAGCCTTGAGTACTGGCTCGGCGAACCCGAGGAGAAATCGCCTCTCGCATCACTGCAACGCGATCTTCACACCCTCAAGGGCGGCGCGCGCATGGCAGGGATCGTGTCGGTGGGCGACCTCGCCCACGAACTCGAATTCCTTTACGAAGGCTTGCTTGACGGCCGCTACGCCGGCTCGGCCGACCTGAACCTGCTGTTGCAGCAAGCGCACGATCGTCTGGCAGCCCAGATCGAATCACTGCAGGCAGGGCGGATGCCCGGCCAGGACCGCAGTCTCGTAACGGCGATCGAGGCCTATCGCCGGGGTACCGTCGCGGTCCCGGCAGCGCAGGCCGTCCCGGTTCCGGATTTCTTCCGTGTCGACGAAGCCGAACCGGCCGAGCCGGCGGCGGCAGTCCAGGACGCAGTGTCCGGGCCCCAGCAGAAAGATGAGGGAGACCAGGAGCTCGTCGAGGTTTTCCTGGAGGAGGCCTTCGACATCCTCGACAGTGCCGGCCAGGCTTTGCAGCGCTGGATAGAGGCACCTGAGGTTCTGGGCGAACTGCACTCGCTTCAGCGTGACCTGCACACGCTCAAGGGCGGCGCGCGCATGGCCGAAATCACGGCCATCGGCGATCTCGCCCACGAGCTCGAATTCGTCTACGAGGGGCTGTACAACCGGCAGCACCCGCCCGGCTCGGCACTGTGTGGCCTGCTGCAGGCCAGCCACGATCGCCTGATCGACATGCTCGATTGCCTGCGGCTGCGACAGGCCGTGCCGGATGGTCATGCCGAGCTGCTGGCAATCCGTGCGTTTCGCAGCGGTGGCGAGTCCGCGCTGGCGACGACGGTCGAGCGAGAACCGACCGCCCCAGTACAGCTTGAGCAGGCGCAGGAGCCCGTCAGCAGAAGGTCGGCTGCGGTCGAGCCTGACTCGACTGACGCCGGTACGGCCCAGGCTCAGGCCCAGGCTCCGGAGGCAACTGCGGGTGCAGAGGCAGATGCGGCGGCAGGCTTGCAGCCGCTCATGGCGCCTGCCCAGGAGGTTCAGGCCCAGGTGGCCAAGGTATTGCCCTTCGTACGGCTCGCTCAACAGGCTGCCGAGCAGGCGGCGGCGAGTCGCGCGCCGCAGGAAATGGTCCGGGTGCCCGCGGACCTGCTCGAAGGGCTGGTCAACCTGGCGGGGGAAACATCGATCTTCCGTGGTCGGGTCGAGCAGCAGGTCAGCGATTTCAGTTTCACCCTCAGTGAAATGGACGCCACCATCGAGCGGGTTCGCGACCAGTTGCGCCGACTGGACACCGAAACCCAGGCGCAGATCCTCAGCCGCTACCACGCCGAGGGTGAGCGGGCAGGCTACGAGGACTTCGATCCGCTGGAAATGGACCGCCATTCCCAGTTGCAGCAGTTGTCGCGCGCCTTGTTCGAATCGGCATCGGACCTCCTGGACCTGAAGGAAACCCTGGCGGCGCGCAGTCGCGACGCGGAAACCCTGCTGCTGCAGCAGGCGAGGGTCAACACCGAGTTGCAGGAGGGCCTCATGCGCACCCGCATGGTTCCCTTCGACCGGGTCGTGCCGCGTCTGCGCCGTCTCGTGCGGCAGGTGTCCGCCGAGCTGGGCAAACAGGTGGAATTTGTCGCCGGGAACGCCGAGGGCGAGATGGATCGCAGCGTGCTGGAGCGCATCATCGCGCCGCTCGAACACATGTTGCGCAATGCAGTCGATCACGGGATCGAGTCGCGGGAACAGCGCCGGGGAGCCGGCAAGCCGGAGCAAGGCTCGATCCGCCTGGATCTGCAGCGCGAAGGCGCTGACATCCTTCTCAGCCTCTCCGACGATGGCGGTGGCATCGACCTGGAAGCGGTCCGCCGCAAGGCCCGCGAGCGCTGCCTGCTGCCGGCCGATCGGGCGCTGGCCGACGAGGAGGTCCTGCAGTTCATTCTCGCGGCAGGCTTTTCCACCGCGAAAAAGGTCACGCAGATTTCCGGACGCGGCGTCGGGCTCGACGTGGTGAATTCCGAGGTCAAGCAGCTCGGCGGCTCGATGTCCATCGAGTCGCGCCTGGGCCAGGGCACGCGTTTCCTGATTCGCCTGCCGTTTACCGTTTCGGTTAACCGGGCACTGATGGTGAATGCCGGGGAAGACCTCTATGCCATTCCCTTGAGCACCATCGAAGGCATCGTGCGGATCTCGCCGCAGCGGCTACAGACGCTCTACCAGCCCGGTGCGCCGCGCTTCGAATATGCCGATCGCGCTTATGAGCTGCGTTATCTCGGTGACCTGCTGGGGACAGGGCAACAGCCCAAACTGGTGGGTCAGACCCTGCCGCTGCCGGTGGTCCTGCTGCGCTCCGGCGAGTACAGCATTGCCGTTCAGGTGGACAGCCTGGCCGGCTCGCGTGAAATCGTGGTCAAGGGGCTCGGGCCGCAATTTGCGGCCGTTCCCGGGATTTCCGGTGCGACCATCCTCGGTGACGGCCGGGTGGTGGTCATTCTCGATCTGGTGGCGACCATCCGTGCCCAGCAGGCGCGGCAGGTACTCACCGACCGCCATTGGCTGGATGGCGACGACGCCGATGACGAGGCCGAAGGCGAGCGGCCGACCCTGGTGATGGTGGTCGACGACTCGGTCACGGTGCGCAAGGTGACCGGTCGCCTGCTGGAGCGCCAGGGAATGAACGTGCTGACCGCCAAGGACGGCGCCGATGCGATCAGCCAGCTCCAGGAGCATCGTCCCGATATCATGCTGCTCGACATCGAGATGCCGCGCATGGACGGCTTCGAGGTGGCGACCCTGGTAAGGCACGACGAGCGCCTGAAGGACCTGCCGATCATCATGATCACCTCCCGCACCGGCGAAAAGCACCGCGAGCGGGCGATGGGTCTGGGTGTCAACGAATACCTCGGCAAGCCCTACCAGGAAAGCGTGCTGCTCGAGGCCATCCACCGGCTGGTCGCTGAAAAACATGACTGAACATACCTCTGTTGCCCGCATTGCGGTTATTGCCGACACCTCTCTGCAGCGCCATGTGCTGCAGCAAGCGCTCGGCGCGAACGGTTACACCGTGGTCTTCAACAGCGATCCATCCCGGTTGGAGGAAGGCGACCTGGCCGATTGCGCCACCGACCTCTGGCTGGTGGAGCTGGCCCACACCGAAGAGTTGCCGGTCGTCGATGCCCTGCTGGAACACACCGGGGTTCCGGTGCTTTTCGGCGAAGGACATGCGCCCGAGCGGCATTCGGAGCATTACCCGCGCTGGGAGCGGCGGCTGATCGGCAAGGTCAAGCGCCTGGTCGGGGATCCCGCCCAGGCGGTGGGGCCGAGCCTTGATGTACTGCTCGGCGACCAGTCGGCGCCGACCCGCCTGGCGTTGCCGCTCGCCCTGGCAGAGGCGCCCCGGGCGCAGGGCGAGCCGGCGCCGCGGGTCTGGCTGCTGGCGGCCTCGATGGGCGGTCCCGAGGCGGTGAAGGCCTTTCTCGATGCGCTACCGGCCGGCCTGCCGGTGGGTTTCGTCTATGCCCAGCATATCGACGCAGCTTTCGAGGAGCGCCTGCCGCAGGCGGTTGGACGGCACAGCCAGTGGCAGGTCGGCCTAGCCCGGCCCGGCGAGGCGGTGCGCTGTGGTGAAGTCGTGGTAGCACCCATCACCCAGGAGCTGGATTTTGCCGAGCGGGACCTGATGGTGCTGACCGGCCGGCCCTGGCCAGAACCCTACAGCCCTTCGGTGGACCAGCTGATGCTCAACCTTGCCCAGCGCTTCGGCGCCCGCTGCGGTGTCATCGCCTTCAGCGGCATGGGCAGCGATGGCAGCGCCGCAGCCGCCTATGTCCGGCGCCAGGGCGGGATCATTTGGACCCAGAGGGCCGACAGCTGCGTCTGCTCGAGCATGTCCGACAGCCTGCGCGAAGGCGGCTACAGCAGTCTGAGCGCGGCGCCGCGTGAACTCGCCCAGGCGCTGGTCGACCTGTTCGCCGAACAGGCGGAAACCGGCGTTTCCCTGCTGGAGAACGAACCATGAGCCAGAGCCGCGTACGACGCGAAGCCGCGGACAGCCTCACCGGATTGCTTCTGCCGTTGGCCGACCGCAACCTGCTTTTGCCCAACGTGGTGGTCGCGGAGCTGATCCCTTACCGCGCGCCCACGCCCTTCGAGGGCATGCCAGGCTGGGTGCTTGGCCAGGTGGCCTGGCGTGAGCTGCGCCTGCCCCTGCTGTCGTTCGAGGCAGTCTGTGGCGGGCGGCCTGTGCTTGGCGCTGCACCGCGCATCGCGGTGCTCAATGCCCTCGGCGGGCGTGCGCAGGTCAAGTTCATCGCCTTGCTGGTGCAGGGTATTCCGCGTTCGGTCCGCCTGGATACCGACCTGGCGCGTTCGACTGGTGCGTTGCATCCGCTGGAGCTCGACGCAGTGCAGGTGGGCGAGATCGAGGCGCGGATTCCAGATCTGGTCGGCCTCGAGGAGAAGCTGGCACAAGCGGGTCTGCTATAGAGGCGGACGCACCTGGGGCCGACCACGGACTCAGTCCGGACGGTCAGAAATCTCCCCAGAGCTGCTGCGCCACACTCAGCGCAACCACGGGCGCAGTTTCGGTACGCAATACACGCGGGCCAAGCCGTGCAGGACTGAAGCCTGCTGCCACCGCCTGCTGCACTTCGGCTTCGGAAAGCCCTCCTTCGGGGCCTATGAGAAAAGCCAGCCGGGTGGGCCTGGGCTGCCCGCTCAGGGGCTCGGCAACCGGGTGCAGCACGAGCTTGAGATCGGCCTCCACCTGCCGCTGCCATTCGCCCAGGACCTGCGGAGGGTGAATCTCCGGCAGCACCGAGCGTCCGCATTGTTCGCAGGCGCTGATGGCCACCTGGCGCCAGTGGGCGAGCCGCTTTTCGCCTCGCTCATCCTTCAGGCGCACCTCGCAGCGCTCGCTGAACAACGGTGTGATCTGTGTGACCCCCAGCTCAGTGGCCTTCTGGATCGCCCAGTCCATGCGCTCGCCGCGGGACAGACCCTGGCCCAGATGGATCTTCAGCGGTGACTCGGGCAAGCCGGCGAACGCTTCGACCAGGACCGCCCTGACCTGCTTCTTGCCCACCTCGACCACCTCCCCGCGAAATTCCCGGCCGCTGCCGTCAAAGCATTGCAGGGGGGCACCGGCGTTCAGACGCAGAACCCGGGCAAGGTAATGCGCTTGCGGCTCCGGCAGGCTGAGCTCGCCGAGGGCTAGGGGGGCATCGATGAACAGACGGGACAGGCGCATGGCTGGAGCTACCGGTGGTGAAAGGCCCGGGGATGGTGCCGAGGGCAGCAGCCTCTGTCCAGCCAGGGCCTGCTCTGGCGAGCTCAGCCCGGGTCGCGAAAATGCAAGGGCGCGCTGGCTGGCACACTGACGCTCAGGGTCTGCCGGGTCGCCAGGTCGATGCCTTCGGTGGCCACCTCGGCGAGAAAACTGATTTCCTCGGGGGTGATGACATAGGGAGGCAGCAGATAGACCACGCTACCCAGCGGGCGCAACAGGGCCCCGCGATCGAGTGCGTGGCGGTAGACGCTCAGCCCGCGTCGCTCCTGCCAGGGGTAGGCGACCTTGCCCTGTTTGTCCTGCACCATCTCGATGGCCAGCGCCATGCCGGTCTGCCGAACCTCGGCCACATGTGGATGCTCGGCCAGGTGCGCGCAGGCGCGGCCCATGTGTACCGCCAGTTGCCGGTTGGACTCGATGACATCGTCGGTTTCGAAGATGTCGAGGGTCGCCAGCGCCGCGGCGCAGGCCAGCGGGTTGCCGGTGTAGGTGTGTGAGTGGAGAAAGGCGCGCAGCGAGGTGTAGTCGTCGTAGAACGCCTGGTAGACACGATCGGTGGTGAGCACCGCGGCCATGGGCAGGTAGCCGCCGGTCAGCGCCTTGGACAGTACCAGGAAGTCCGGCGTGATCCCGGCCTGCTCGCAGGCGAACAGGGTGCCGGTGCGGCCGAAACCGACGGCGATCTCGTCAAGGATCAGATGAACCGAGTAGCGATCGCAGGCTTCGCGCAACAGCGTCAGGTACACCGGATCGTACATGCGCATGCCGCCGGCGCCCTGGATCAAGGGCTCCACGATCACCGCGGAAATTTCTCCATGATGCGCCGCAAGGCACTGCTCCATGTAGCTGAACATCTGCCGCGAATGCTCGGCCCAGCTCACCCCTTCGGCGCGGTAGTAGCAGTCGGGACTCGGAACCTTGAAGGTATCCATCAGCAGCGGCTTGTAGGTTTCGGTGAAGAGCGCGACGTCGCCGACGGCCATGGCTGCCATGGTCTCGCCGTGGTAGCTGTTGCTCAGGGTGACGAAGCGCTTCTTTTCCGGCCTGCCGCAGTTGCGCCAGTAGTGAAAACTCATCTTCAATGACACTTCTATGCCGGCCGAGCCGTTGTCGGCATAGAACACTCGCTCCAGTCCGGGCGGGGTGAGCTGCACCAGGCGTTCGGACAGTTCGATCACCGGGGCATGGCTGAAGCCGGCCAGCATCACGTGCTCGAGGCTGTCGAGCTGCTCGCGCACGCGGGCATTGATCCGCGGGTTGGCATGGCCGAACACGTTGACCCACCAGGAGCTGACCGCATCGAGGTAGCGCTTGCCATCGAAATCCTCCAGCCAGACACCTTCGGCGCGACGGATCGGGACCAGCGGCAGCTGCTCGTGGTCCTTCATCTGGGTACAGGGATGCCAGAGAACATCCAGATCGCGTTGCATCCAGGCTTGGTTTTGGCTCATGGCGCAGCTCCTTTTCAACAGCGGGACAGACTAGCAGACGGACACACCGCTGACCCGAATCCGATCGGCTGGGTCGATCTATTCGAGCGTGATTTTCCATTCTTCTCGATAAGCCGGCCCGCTACGCTGGGTCCACCAATCAGGAACAGTACTAATGCAGTGGTGCAATTCAGAAGGTAGATATGGCCTGACCAGCATCATCCTTCACTGGTCGATCGCAGTTGCGTTCCTGGGGCTCTTCGCGCTCGGATACTGGATGGTCGGCCTGAACTACTACAGCGATTGGTACCAGACGGCGCCGCACTGGCACAAAAGCGTCGGCATGCTGCTGTTCGCGCTCATGCTGCTGCGACTGCTGTGGCGCCTGCTCAGTACGGGTCCGGCCCCGCTGCCTGCACCGCCCGGCATCAGGTTGCTGACCCGCGCGGTGCACGGCGGGCTCTACCTGGGACTGTTTGCCCTGATGATTTCCGGCTACCTGATCTCCACGGCCAACGGGCGCCCGGTCAGCGTGTTCGGCTGGTTCGAAGTGCCTGCCCTGGTATCGGGGCTGCCTGGCCAGGCCGATCTCGCCGGCAGCATTCACGAAATCCTGGCCTGGGCGCTGTTGCTGCTGGTGGGATTGCATGCGCTGGCGGCGCTGAAACATCACTTCATCGATCGCGACCCGACACTGGTCCGCATGCTCGGGCGCGACACCCTTCGTTAACTACAGAAGAGAAAATCATGTTCAAGAAATCAATCGCCGCGCTTGCGCTGGGTTCTGCACTTTTTGCCGGTCAGGCAATGGCTGCCGATTACATCATCGACAAGGAAGGTCAGCATGCTTTCGTCAATTTCAAGATCAGCCACCTGGGCTACAGCTGGCTGTACGGCACCTTCCGCGACTTCGACGGCGCCTTCAGCTTCGATGCCGAGCAACCCGAGGCGAGCAGCGTGCAGGTCACGCTGAATACCGCGAGCATCGACAGCAACCACGCCGAGCGTGATCGTCACCTGCGCAGCGCGGATTTCCTCAACGCCAGCCAGCACCCCACCGCCACCTTCAAGTCCACTGGCGTCGAGCCGACCGGGGAAGGCACCGCCGACATCACCGGCGATCTGACCCTTAACGGCGTTACCCGCCCGGTGACCATCGCGGCCCGCTTCATTGGTGAAGGGCAGGATCCCTGGGGTGGCTACCGTGCCGGATTCGAAGGACACACCACGCTCGTACTGAAGGATTTCGACATCAAGGGTGATCTTGGTCCGGCTGCGCAGAGCGTCGAACTGATCATTTCGGTCGAGGGTATTCGTCAGTAGCTGCTCGCGCGTTTCGCCTGACGCCGGTCCCTGACCGGCGTCTTTCGTTTGAGCGCACACGCAAAGTGCAAACAATGCGCATTCAGCCTGAAAAGATCGTTTACAAACAGGCTTGGATGTAAGTATATTCGCGCTTCCGTTCGTATCTGGCGAGGCTTTCCCACGGCTTCGCGCGCCTGTCATGAGGTTTCCATGCATTCTGTCAAGTCAGCATCCGCTGCCCTGTTTCTATTGGCCGTGGCTGCCATGCTCGGTGGCTGTCAGGAGCAGGAAGCCCCGCAACCCGCCCAGCAGCAACAGGCTCCGCAGGTGGGCGTCGTCACCCTGCAGGCCGAGCAACTGGAACTGACCACCGAGCTGCCTGGCCGTACCCGCCCGTACCGGATTGCCGAGGTCCGTCCGCAGGTCGACGGGATCATCCAGAAGCGGCTGTTCACCGAGGGCGCCGAGGTGGCCGCCGGCGAGCAGCTGTACCAGATCGATCAGGCCATCTACGAGTCCGCGCTGAAGACCGCCGAGGCGACCCTGGCCTCGAGCAGGTCGCTGGCCGAGCGCTACGAGTTGCTGGTGCGTGAGCAGGCCGTCAGCCGCCAGGCCTACGACGAGGCGACCGCCGCCCGGCTGCAGGCCGAGGCAAGCCTGGAGCGAGCACGCATCGATCTGCGCTACACCCAGGTGCGGGCGCCGATCGACGGCACTATTGGCCGCTCGGAAGTGAGCGAGGGTGCGCTGGTCAGCAATGGCCAGGCGGGCCCGCTGGCCACCATCCGCCAGCTCGACCCCATCTATGTGGACGTCACCCAGCCCGCCCGCGAGCTGATGCGCATGCGTCGTGACCTGGCCGAGGGGCGTCTGCAGAAGGCCGGTGAGAATGCCGCCGCGGTTACCCTGCTGTTCGACGACGGCAGTCGCTACAGCCAGCAGGGGCGACTCGAGTTCTCCGAGGTATCGGTGGACGAGGGCACCGGCTCGGTGACCTTGCGCGCCGTGTTCCCCAATCCGGATCGCCAGTTGCTGCCAGGCATGTTCGTGCGGGCCCAACTGATCGAAGGCATCCGCGACGGGGCGATTCTGGCGCCGCAGCAGGGCATCACCCGGACGCCCACGGGCGATGCGACCGCCTTGGTGGTGAACGCCAGCGAGCAGGTCGAGCTTCGCCAAGTCAGGACCGAGCGCGCCCTGGGCAACCGCTGGCTGATCAGCGAAGGCCTTGCCGCCGGTGATCGGCTGATCACCGAGGGGTTGCAGTTCATCCAGCCAGGCGTTGAGGTCAGGGCTGTCCCGGCCCGCAATGTCGGCCCCAGCGCCGGGGGCGTCGAGCCCCTGGGGCAAGACCAAGACTAAGAGGCCTCGTCAATGCCAGGGTATTTCATCGACAGGCCGATCTTTGCCTGGGTTCTCGCGCTGCTGGTCATGCTCATCGGCGGCCTTTCCATCCTCAATCTGCCGGTCAACCAGTACCCCAGCATCGCCGCGCCGGCGGTGGCCATCTCGGTCCAGTACCCCGGCGCCTCGGCGCAGACGGTGCAGGACACCGTGGTACAGGTGATCGAGCAGCAGATGAGCGGTATCGACGGCTTGCGCTACATCTCCTCGCAGAGCAACAGCGATGGCAGCATGAGCATCACCGTCACCTTCGAGCAGGGCACCAACCCGGATATCGCCCAGGTTCAGGTGCAGAACAAGCTGCAGCTGGCGACGCCCCTGCTTCCCCAGGAGGTCCAGCAGCAGGGCATCCGCGTCACCAAGGCCGCCTCGGGCTTTCTGATGGTGCTGGCGCTGGTATCCAGCGATGGCAGCCTGACCCGCGCCGATCTCGGCGACTTCATCGTGTCCTCGGTACAGGACCCCATCTCGCGTACCAGTGGGGTGGGGGACTTCCAGGTCTTCGGTGCGCCCTACGCCATGCGCATCTGGCTGGATCCGCTGAAGCTGAACAACTATCAGCTGACCACCACCGATGTGGGCAACGCCATCCGCGCGCAGAACGTGCAGGTATCGTCCGGGCAACTGGGCGGGCTGCCGGCCTCGCCCGGACAGCAGCTGACCGCCACCATCATCGGCAAGACCCGGCTGCAGACCCCCGAAGAGTTTCGCGACATCCTGCTCAAGGTGCAGCCCGACGGCTCCCAGGTGCGCCTCGGCGATGTCGCCCGGGTGGAACTGGGCGAGCAGAACGCCAGCATCGTGTCCGAGTACAACGGCATGCCCGCCGCCGGTATCGGCATCCGTCTGGCCACGGGCGCCAATGCACTGGACACCGCCCGCGCGATCCGGGCGACCATGGCTGATATCACCCCCTTCATGCCGGCCGGGGTCGAGGTGATGTACCCCTATGACACCTCGCCCGTGGTGTCTGCCTCGATCATGACAGTGGTGTACACGCTGTTCGAGGCGATCGTGCTGGTGTTCCTGGTCATGTACCTGTTCCTGCAGAACTTCCGCGCGACCCTGATCCCGACACTGGCGGTTCCGGTGGTGCTGTTGGGCACCTTTGCCGTGCTTGCCGCTTTTGGTTTCAGCGTCAACACCCTCACCATGTTCGCCATGGTGCTGGCGATCGGCCTGCTGGTGGACGATGCCATCGTGGTAGTGGAGAACGTCGAGCGGGTCATGGCCGAAGAGGGGCTCTCGCCGCTGGAGGCCACCCGCAAGTCCATGGGGCAGATCCAGGGTGCCCTGGTGGGCATCGGCCTGGTGCTGTCGGCAGTGTTTGTCCCCATGGCGTTCTTTTCCGGCTCAACCGGCATCATCTATCGGCAGTTCGCCATCACCATCGCCTCGGCCATGACCCTGTCGGTGCTGGTGGCACTGATCTTCACCCCGGCGCTCTGCGCCACCCTGCTAAAGCCGATCCCCAAGGGTCATCACGCGGCCAAGCGGGGTTTCTTCGGCTGGTTCAACCGCAGCTTTGATCGGGGTGCGAGCCTCTATGAGCGCGGCGTCGGCGGCATGTTGCGACGCAAGGTGCCCTTCCTGCTGGTCTATGTCGCCATCGTTGCGCTGCTGGCAGTGCTTTTCACGCGTTTGCCGGGGGCCTTTCTGCCAAACGAGGATCAGGGCGTGCTGTTCACCCAGATCCAGACGCCGCCGGGCTCGACCGCCGAGCGTACCAAGCAGACCGTGGATGCGGTGCGTGACTATCTGCTGACCGAGGAGAGCGACGTGGTGCGCTCGGTATTCACCATCACCGGCTTCAACTTCGCCGGCCGCGGGCAGAATTCGGGAATGGCTTTCGTTGGCCTGAAACCCTGGGAGGAGCGCACCCGACCCGAGGACAGCGTGTTCGCCCTGGCTCAGCGGGCCCAGGCGCGCTTCGGCGACTTCCGCGACGCCATGGTCTTTGCCTTCGCGCCGCCGGCAGTGATCGAGCTGGGCAACGCGACAGGCTTCAACCTGTTCATCGAGGACCGCGCCGGGCTCGGCCACGAAGCCCTGATGAACGCACGCAACCAGTTCCTCGGCATGGCCGCCCAGCATCCGGCGCTGGCCGGCGTACGGCCCAACGGCCTCAACGACGAGCCGCAGTTCCGTCTGATCATCGATGATGAGCAGGCGCGCATCCTCGGGGTGCCGCTGAGTTCGATCAACGAGACCCTTGCCGCTGGTTGGGCCTCGACCTATGTCAATGACTTCATCGACCGTGGCCGAGTGAAGCGGGTGTTCATGCAGGGCGAGGCCGATTCGCGCATGAATCCGGAAGATTTCGCCAAGTGGTACGTGCGCAACGATGCCGGACAGATGGTGCCTTTCACAGCCTTCGCCAGCGGAGAGTGGATCTACGGCCCGCCAAAGCTGGCGCGCTACAATGGCGTGCCGGCCCAGGAGATCCTTGGCGAGGCGGCGCCAGGGCGCAGCACCGGCGATGCCATGGCCGCGGTCGAGGAGATCGCCGCGAAACTGCCGCCTGGCATCGGCTTTTCCTGGACCGGGTTGTCGTTCGAGGAGCGGCTGTCCGGCAACCAGGCGCCGGCACTCTACGCGCTGTCGCTGCTGGTGGTGTTTCTCTGCCTGGCGGCGCTCTACGAGAGCTGGTCTATTCCCTTCGCGGTCATGCTGGCGGTGCCGCTCGGCGTTATCGGTGCGCTCATCGCGACCCTTGGCAGGGGCCTGTCCAATGACGTGTTCTTCCAGGTCGGCCTGCTGACCACCATCGGCCTGACCGCCAAGAACGGCATCCTGATCGTGGAGTTCGCCAAAGACCTGCACCAGCAGGGCATGAGCCTGTTCGATGCGGCCGTGCGCGCCTGCCGGATGCGTCTGCGACCGATCCTGATGACCTCGCTCGCCTTCAGCCTGGGCGTCCTGCCGCTGACCCTGGCCAGCGGGGCCGGCGCCGGCAGCGCCCATGCCATCGGAACCGGCGTCATCGGCGGTATGGTCACGGCCACGCTGCTGGCCATCTTCTGGGTGCCGCTGTTCTTTGTCCTGGTCAATTCAATCCGCAAGCGACCAAAGGGCGCGAGCAAGGAGGATCCGCAGTGAAAGCTTCGGTCATGGCCCTTTCGCTGCTGGCGGTAGCGCTGGGCGGCTGTTCGATGATTCCCGAGTACCAGCGTCCGACGCTGCCGGTGGAGCTGCCGACTGAGCAGGCCGCCGCCACGACTGAGGCGGTTCCGGGCTGGCGCGATTTCTTCCAGGATCCGGCGTTGCACCGTCTGGTGGAGATCGCCCTGGCAGAAAATCGTGACCTGCGGGTCGCTGCGCTGAATCTGCAGGCCTATCAGGCGTTGTACCGGATCCAGCGGGCGGATCGCTGGCCGCTGATCAGTGCCGACGCGGCGGGCAGTCGCAGCCGTACCCCCGGGTCGTTGAGCCCTTCCGGCGAGGCCACCGTAGGCAACCAGTACAGCGCGACCCTGGGTGTGTCGTGGGAACTCGATCTGTTTGGCCGCATCGCCAGCCTGCGCGAGCAGGCGCTGGAGCAGTACTTTGCCAGCGAGGCGGCGCAGCGCAGCACCCAGGTGGCGCTGGTGGCGAGCGTAGCCAACGCCTGGCTCACCTGGCAGGCCGACCAGACGCTGCTGCGCCTGACGCGCGAGACCCTGGATGCCTACGAGCACAGCCTGCGCCTGACACAGCGCAGCTTTGACGTCGGCGTCGCCTCGGCGCTCGACCTCAGCCAGGCGCGCAGCGCAGTGGACAGTGCACGGGTGGCTTTCGAGCGCTACAGCCGGCAGGTCGCGCTGGATCGCAACGCTCTGGTGCTGCTGCTTGGGCGCGGCATTCCGGAAGATATCGAGCCAGGTTGGGATCAGGAGCGTCTGCAACTGGCGGACCTTCCGGTGGGGCTGTCCTCGACGCTGCTGACCCAGCGGCCGGACATCCTCCAGGCCGAGCATGCGCTCAAGGCCGCCAACGCCAACATCGGTGCCGCACGCGCCGCGTTCTTCCCGCGTATCGGTTTGACCGGTGCGGCCGGCACCGCCAGCAACGAACTGTCGGGCCTGTTCGACGGCGGCTCGGGTTACTGGTCGTTCCTGCCCAGCATCAGCGTGCCGATCTTTACCGCTGGGCAACTGCGGGCGAGCGTCGACTACGCCGAACTCAGTCGGGACGCCCAGATTGCCCGCTACGAGCAGGCGATACAGGTCGCCTTCCGCGAGGTCAGCGATGGCCTAGCCGCACGAGTAACCTATGCCCGTCAGGTGCAGGCGCAGCGCGCCCTGGTGGAAACCAGCCAGGACTACTACCGGCTCGCCGAACGCCGCTATCGCACCGGTGTGGACAGCTATCTGCTACTGCTAGACGCCCAGCGTCAGCTCTTCGATGCCCAGCAGCAACTGATTCTCGATCAGCTGGCCCAACTGAGCAGCGAGGTGGAGTTGTTCAAGGCGTTGGGCGGTGGCTGGTACGCCGAAGCGGATCCGGCACTTTGAGTTGGCGGAAGAGCCGGCAGGGCGCCGGCTCTTTCGCGCACACCAGAGTGCGGATCATTAAGCGGCGTCAGGCTGCGTTGGCGGATTCGAGCAGCTCCTTGAGGCTGCCTTCGCTGTGCAGGCCGAGTACGATGTCGCAGCCGCCGACCAGTTCACCCTTGACGAACAGTTGGGGAAAGGTCGGCCACTGGGAAATCTGCGGCAGCTTCTCGCGAATGTGCGGAGCGGCGAGCACGTTTACGAAGGCGTAGGGCTGGCCGATCTGTTTCAGCGTTTCCACGACCTGACGTGAGAAGCCGCATTCCGGTGCTTCTGGGGTCCCTTTCATGTACAGGATCACCGGGTTCTCGGCGATCTGCTGGTTGATGCGGGCTGCGGTGTCCAGTACCTGCATGGCGGCAACTCCTTTCAGTGGTAGATCGAGGCAGGGATGCGCTCGGCCGGGGTTCGGTAGCGTTGGCCAGGGCGGGCCTGCCAGGCGGCATAGCCTCCGTCGAGGCTGTAGATGTTGTCGAAATCGAACTCGGCGAACAGGGCGGCCATGTCCTGGCTGGCATGACCGTGATAGCAGCAGATCACCAAGTGCATGTCCCTGGGAGTGCTCTTGAGCATGGTCCGCAGGTTCAGGTCGCTCAGGTGGATCGCCCGCGGGTCATGGTTCTGGCAGTAGGTCAGCGCGTCGCGCATGTCCAGCAGCATGACATTGTCGTGTTCGGACAGAAGCAGCTCGGCTTCTGCCACGCTGATGCGTTTGTACCCGCTCATGATTCTTCTCCGAAACAGTCGTGATAAGTGGGACATTGTTCGCAGCTGGGGGAGCGGCAGACATAACCGCCGTCCTGTTCGCATAGCTGCTTGTAGAAAAATTTCTTCCAGCGCATGTTGTTCAGGTTGCGGCTGGCCAGCAGCGGGAAGTTATGGGTCAACAAGGCATGCAGTTCGAGCCGCGACGGAAGGCCCAGGTCGCGCCAGAGGTGATCGCCTCCCAGGCAGGCCGCCGACACGACCGAGGCCATCACGGCTTCGTCCGGGTCATTACCGGCCCGTCCGGCAAGCAGCAGGGCTCGAAGCTCGCTCCATTCGTCCCGGCGCAGGTCCAGCAGTTCCTGGCGCAGCACGTCCTTTTCGCGGTCAGGCGCTAGCGCGGTCGATGTGCAGGCCAGCGGGCCGACCCGCGAGTCAAATTCTTCCTGGCTCAGCCCCAACAGCAAGGGAAGACAGGTGCGCCCCTGGCGCTGGGCCTGGAGAATCTCGCCCAGCCAGGCTGCATTGACGCCCTGCCTGCCTTCGACAGGCATCGCATCCCCTCGGACCAGCGCTTGCCCACTCATTTACTCGCCGTCCACGATCAGGCAACCAACCCGGGTTCCGTGTCCCATCGAACAGCTATCGAGGTGGTCGGGCTCGGAAGGAAACTTGCCTTTGCAAGGCAGCTCGCGGCTCATGGTGGCAAGGTCGAAGCCCACCATGAAATGCTCGCCGTAGCGGATGAGCGGCCGGCGGATGAGAATGGGCTGGTCGAGCATCAGGTCGATCGCCTGCTCGGCAGTCAGCGCGCTGGGGTCGAGCTCGCCATACTTGATGGCTGGCGCCGAGGGGTTGAACCACTCCGCGACCGGCTTTTCCCCGAAGAAGGGTCGCAGCCGTTCGCCCGTCCAGGGCTCGCTGAGCAGATCCTTCACGTCCAACTGCAGCCCGGTGGCGCGCAACAGCTGCTTTTGCAAGCGATTGGTGGCGCAGCCGGGTTTTTCGTAGAAGACGATGCAACACATGATGGCGCCCTCAGCGAGCCTGGATTTCGCGCATGGCCTCGGCCAGCCGCTCGGGCGGGATGCCGGTAAGCGAGCCCTGCGGGTTGGCCCACTCCCCGCTGGAGAGCAGGATGGCGCCTTCGATCGGGCAGATGCTTGCGCATTGCTGCTCGGCGTAGTCGTCCTCGCACTCGGTACACTTGCGCGGGTTGATCTTGAAGTGGCTTTCACCCTTGTAGATCGCTTCGCTGGGGCAAACCGCCGCGCAGGCGTGGCAGCTTACGCAGGCGTCCACAATCTTCAGTGCCATGTTGCACCTCCCGGTGTCGATCATTCAGGTTGCCCGCTCAGGCGTTGGCCTTCATCAGGGGTTTGTCTTCGTCGAGCTGACCGGCTGCGATCATTTCCTGATACACCGCCATCACCGCTTCCTCGATGGGCTCCATGGCATGTTCGCCATTGGGCTGGATGCCGGCGGCCTCGAGGTCGCCCCAGGGCTCGTAACCGATCTTCGAGCAGAGCACCGCCTCGCAACCCTTGAGCGAGCGGATGCTGCCGGACAGCGCGCTCTCCTTTTCGCCGCAGGTGTCATTGCCGACACAGAACTGGTCGACCTTGCGATGGCTGATGAAACGCACGCCTTCGGATGAGGCCTCGTACACCAGAAACTCCTTGGCATGACCGAAGTGCTGGTTGATCAGGCCGCCGCCACTGGTTGCCACGGCCATCAGTACCGGGCGGTACTTCCTGGCGGACGCGCCGTTATGGGAGGGAACCGAAAGGGAGGCCAGGCGGGCCTTCTTCGCGGCTTTCTCGTCGAGTTCCTCCTTGATGGCCGCGTGGATCGCGGCGCGCTTGACCATGGCGGCTTCGTAGTCGATCTCCATTGTCTCGATCTTGTCCATGGTGAATTCGTCGCCCCGGTCCTCGCCGAGCAGGCCGACCGCGTCGGCGCGGCACTGCCGGCAATGGCGCATCATGTTCATGTCACCGGCGCAGGCATCCTGCAGGTCCTGCAGCTCCTCGGGCTCGGGGCTGCGCTGACCCATCACGCCAAAGAAGGTGCCGTGCTCGGCCTCGGCGATCAATGGCATGACGTTGTGCAGGAAGGCGCCCTTGGCCTTGACGATCCGGCTGACCTCCTTGAGGTGTTCGTCGTTGACGCCTGGGATCAGCACCGAGTTGACCTTTACCAGAATGCCGCGCTCGACGAGCATCTCTAGACCTTTCTGCTGGCGCTCGATGAGGATCTTGGCAGCCTTGGCTCCCCGAATGCGCTTGTTGTTCCAGTAGATCCAGGGGTAGATCTTGGCACCGACTTCGGGGTCCACGCAGTTGATGGTGATGGTCACATGGTCGATGTTGTGCTTGGCCAGTTCCTCGACCGCGTCGGGCAGGGCCAGGCCGTTGGTGGACACGCAGAGCTTGATGTCCGGCGCCTGCTCGCTGAGCTGGCGGAAGGTGTCGAAGGTGCGCTCGGGGTTGGCCAGGGGGTCACCAGGCCCGGCGATGCCCAGCACGGTCATCTGCGGAATGGTGGCGGCCACGGCCTTGACCTTCTTCACGGCCTGGTCGGGGGTCATCAGCTCGGACACGACGCCCGGGCGCGACTCATTGGCGCAATCGTATTTGCGGTTGCAGTAGTGGCACTGGATGTTGCAGGCCGGCGCCACCGCCACGTGCATACGGGCGAAATAGTGGTGAGCGTCCTCGGAGTAGCAGGGATGGTTGTGCACCTTCTCGCGGATGTCGTCAGGCAGGTGAGAAAGCTGATCATCACTGCTACCACAGCTGCCGGAGGAGCATCCGCTGGCGGCTGCATGCTCGGCTTCGTTTTGCCCAATTACGCTCAGTTCCATGTTCGTTCTCCGATGAGAGAGTCTGGTGAATAAACCAGAGCAATCACCGTGCCTGTTTTTTAAGTTTTTGATTTAAAAGGCGAACAGCTATGGATTTAGTGGTGGTTTGTTGTGCTATGGACAAACTTTCGAGTTATCGAAGTCGGCTCTGTAGGGTAATTAACACACATTTATTGTAAGGTTATGCGCGTATCGCCAGCACCCGGGTGCTGGCGTGCGGTTCAGATCTTGCGCATATTGATGTTGAGGGTCTGGATCCGGTAGGCAATCTGGCGGGGGGTCATGTTGAGCAGCCGGGCGGCCTTGGCCTTGACCCAGCCCGCCTGCTCCAGAGCCGCGATGACGCGCTCGCGATCATCCAGACCACCTTCTGAAAGATCGACATCCGGCAACGGGGCGAGGACCATCGGCTGGCTTTCCTGGTCGTCGCCAGTGAGGGAAATGGCATCCCGGGTGATGGTCCCGTCCTCGCTCATGATGGCCGAGCGTTCCAGGCAATTCTCCAGTTCGCGCACGTTGCCCGGCCAGCGGTGGGCCATCAGCACTCGGATGGCGCTGTCGGTGATGGTGACAGGTCGACCTTGCTGCTGAGAGATCTTGCTCAGCAGAAAATCGGCCAGCTCCGGAATGTCCGCGGTGCGCTCGCGCAACGGCGGCACGCGGATCGCCATGACGTTCAGGCGGTAATAGAGGTCTTCACGAAACGCGCCCTTCTCCACTTCGCTCTCGAGGTCGCGGTTGGTGGCGGCAACGATCCGCACATTGACCCTGACCGTCTGGTTGCCACCGACCCGCTCGAACTCGCCTTCTTGGAGCACACGCAGGAGCTTGGCCTGGAACATGGGGGAGATTTCACCGATCTCGTCGAGAAACAGGGTCCCGCCATCGGCCTGCTCGAAACGGCCCTTGCGCTGTTTGACGGCCCCGGTAAAGGCGCCTTTCTCATGGCCGAAGAGCTCGGATTCCAGCAGCGTCTCGGGCAGCGCAGCGCAGTTGAGGCGTACCAGCGGTCGATGGGAGCGCGGCGAGTTGTAATGGATGGCGCTGGCGATCAGCTCCTTGCCGGTGCCTGATTCGCCAAGGATGAGTACCGTGCTGTTCCACTTGGCGACGCGACGGATCTGGTCGAACACCCGACGCATGCTGGCGGTGTGTCCGACCACCATGTTTTCGAAGCCGTACTTGGCGCGGACCTCCCGGCGCAGCTCGTCGCGCTCATCGGCGACCTCTCGGCCGTCCTCGATATTTACCAGCAGGCGCACGTTTTGCGACAGCAGGTTGGCGACGATCTCCATGAAGCGGGTACGGTCGGGGAGTGTTTCGTCGGCGCGATTGGCTGGCTGGGCGGCAAACACGCCGATGGTCTGGCCTAGCTGATCCTTGATCGGCACCGCTATGAACGGCAGCTCCAGGTCATAGATGGCGAGCCGGTCGAGAAAGCGCGGGTCTGATGAAATGCGGCCAAGGGTGACGCTGTCACCATGCTTGAGGACATGGCCGATGATGCCTTCGCCGCTACGGTAGCGAGCGCCCTCGCTGGCCGAGGACTGCGCGGTGGAGTCGGTATGGATGGCGCCCACCTGAACGGAGCCGTTCTTCGGGTCGACGATGGACACCATGCCATGGAGCAGGCCAAGATCGTTGTGCAGGACGGTGAGGATCTGGCCGAACACATCCTCGATCTGCTGCACTCGGGCCAGAGTGCGGGCGATGCTGGCCAAGGCCTGCAGCTGGCCGTCATAGAGCTCGACCTGGGTCGGTCTTGGCGAATACTGCGGGGACGATGCTGTCATGAGCTTCCCTTGCGCTGATCAGGTGGCCGAGAACGGCAGTTCGACGATGACGCGGCAACCGTCGGTGTAGCTGCTGTCGAAATGCACCATGCCGGCGTGCTTGCTGACGATTTCATGGACCATCGAAAGGCCCATGCCTCGTGCGCCGCGATGGGGGGGCTTGGTGCTGAAGAAGGGCTCGAAGACCTTGAGCTCCAACTCGGGAGGAATGCCTGGACCTGAGTCGGTGATCTCCACACGAACGAGTTTGCCGTTGTCCACCCGGGTGCTGATGAAGAGTTCGCGGCGATTGCCGGCGCTGTGGCTCATGGCATCGATGGCATTGTCCACCAGGTGCTTGAGCATGCCGCGCAGGCCGCTCTCGGCGCCCATGACCCAGGGCAGGCGCATGGCCGGCTGCCAGTCGACGACAATCCCTTGGGCCAGCAGCTGGTCGGTGTTCATGGTGATCACTTCCCGAATCAGCTGGTTGAGGTTGACCGGCATCTTGGCCTCGTCCATGCGAACCGGGATCGAGCCGCTGAGGCTCTCCAGGGCTTCCAGCCCGGCCGCGCTCGCTTCGCGCATGGCGCTGAGCACCGGATCGTTATCGGCCTTGTCGCCGAGCCGGCGCTCGAGCATGCGGGTCGCCGCGCTGATCAGGTTGACCGGACCCTGCAGGCGATGGATGGCGCCATTGAACGTCTCGCGCATTCCATCGAGCAACTCCTCCTCGGCCAGCAGCGCCTTGAGCGCATGCAGGCGGGAGTCCTCCTGCTTCTGGCGCAGATCGGATATGTCATTGATGGTCAGGAGCAGGTAGCGCTCCTCGCCGGGTGCAAAGAACACATGGGCCTGCTCGTCCTCGATGTGAATGGCCATGCCATGGCATGACAGCCAGCGCGATGAGCGACCGCCCAGGTCGAAGCTGATCTCCTTGCCGGAAAACGGACGTCCGCGGGTCTCCAGTGCTTCGAAGTGGGTACTTAGGTTTTCCTTGAGCAGGGCCACCAGGCTGTCGCTGGCGCGGTCCTCCACCAGGTCCTCGGCGAGCCGGCAGAAACTCGGGTTGGACAGGACCACCCGGTAGCTGCAATCAAGGACGACCATGGCGGCCGGCGCCGCGTTGACCACCGCCTCGATCATCAGCCGCTGGTTGTGCACGCGCTGCTCGAGCTCGTGCAGGTCGCTGGTGTCGCGGTGCATGCCCAGGTAGTAGACCGGCTCGCCCGCCTCGCTGAGCACCGGGGCGACGGTCAGCTCGGCAAGGTAGAGGCTTTCATCCTTGCGTCTGTTGACCAGCACGCCGGACCAGGCCTTGCGCTGGCCAAGGCGGCCCCACAGGGCCTGGTATACGAGGCGCGGAGTGGTGCCGTTGGACAGCACAGCCTCGTTCTTGCCGACCACCTCCTCCGGGGTGTAGCCCGTGATCTGACTGAAGGCGCGATTGGCATAAAGAATGTTGGCTTTGAGATCGGTGATGGAGATGGCGATGGGGGCGTGCTCCACCGTCTGGCGAAAGACCTCGGGGAGAAGCTGGTCATTGGCACCGCGGGGCGGTTCGTCGTCCTTGCTCAGGGTCGGTTTGGCCTGGGTCATGCTCTAGCCTCGTCTATTCACGGGTACCGGCGAACGCGAAATCGCACCTGCGCGAGGCGCAGTCGAGGGCGGTGCAGGCAAAACGGGCAGTTGCAAGTAATGTGCCTCGCTTCGGAGACCCGGTTATTCGCTCCCGAGCCGCGCTAACGCCTTCTACGAACCGCTGCCGGGGCGGTGTGGAGGGAAATCTGTGCTAAATCCCACAATTAACGCCGGGTCATCCTCCAGTGGTTGTCGTAAAGCGGACAACCGCCGGGCAGTTGTCCCTCAATCGGCCTTGTTTTTCACCGCCTTCCTTGATCCAGATCAAGTTTTTCGCGCCGGGCCGTCGGCGGTGGAGGCGTTATAAGCCATGGCATGCTTGATGCACTCACTCAAAGCGTGCGGCGTCCCGAAGGCGACGCACCAACCTGGTCGAGCCAAGAGGGTGGGGCACCATGGAATATGTGCTGTTCTTGATCGCCACCGTGCTGGTGAACAACGTGGTGCTGGTCTACTTCCTGGGGCTATGCCCCTTCATGGGGGTGTCCAACAAGCTGGACCCCTCGGTAGGGATGAGCGCCGCGACCACGCTGGTGATGACCCTTGGCGCGGTCTGCGCCTGGCTTCTCGAGAACTATGTGCTCGACCCGCTGGGCATAGGATTCCTGCGCATCCTTTCCTACATCCTCGTCATCGCGACCCTGGTGCAGTTCATCGAGATGGCGATTCGCAAGCTGAGCCCGCCCCTCTATCGCTCACTGGGCATCTTCCTTCCCCTGATCACCACCAATTGTGCCGTGCTGGGCGTGCCCCTGATCAGCTTCCGCGACCAGCACAGCCTGGGCGAGGCGGCGTTGTTCGGCCTGGGCTCGGCCATGGGGTTTTCGCTGGTAATGGTCATCTTTGCCGGGCTGCGCGAGCGCCTGGCACTGGCGCAGGTACCGGCGGCCTTTTCCGGTCCCCCCATCGCGTTTGTCACTGCTGGCCTGCTGGCCATGGCATTCATGGGCTTTAGCGGCCTGATCTAGAAACCAAGAGCCGGCCCCAGGCTGGCGAGGAGGCGAAATGCTTACGGCGATCCTGGTGCTGGCAGCGATGGGCATCCTGCTCGGGGCGGGTCTGGGCTTTGCGGCCCGCTGCTTCGCGGTCACTGATGAAAATCCCTTGATAAAGGAAGTCGAGGCCTTGATGCCCGGCAGTCAGTGCGGACAGTGCGGTTTTCCAGGCTGCGGGCCGGCAGCCACGGCACTGGTCGAGGGTAGCGCCGCAGTCACCTGCTGCCCGCCTGGGGGCGTGGTTCTGGCCGAGAAGCTCGCTGGCCTGCTGGGCGTTTCCCTGGATGCCAGTGCCATGGGCGAACCCATGCTGGCCCGCATCAATGCGGCGGAGTGCACCGGCTGTACTCGCTGCTACCGCGCCTGCCCGACGGACGCGATCGTGGGAGCCAGCGGCCAGATCCATCTGGTGCTGAACAGCGCCTGTACCGGTTGCAGCAAGTGCCTGGACGCCTGTCCGGAAGACTGCATCTCGCTGTCGCCCCAGGAAAAGAGCCTGGACAACTGGCGCTGGGCCAAGCCCCAGGCCGCCTGAGCCGACCACGGAGTCTGTCATGTTCAACCTCTCCCGTATCCGTGGCGGTGTCCACCCCGCTGGCCACAAGGACCGCTCGGCTGCGCTGAGTATCGCCCAGTTGCCCTTGGCGCCGCGGCTGTTCCTGCCGTTGCGCCAGCATGCCGGGGCCGAAGCGCTACCATTGGTCAGGCCGGGTGACTATGTGCTCAAGGGCCAGTTGCTCGCCGCATCGCCCTCGGAGGTTTCCGCGCCGGTGCATGCACCCAGCTCCGGGCGGATCCTCGAGCTTGGGCCGATCGCCGCGCCCCATCCCTCCGGGCTGTTGGCCAATGGCTTTGTCCTCGAGTGCGATGGCGAAGACCGCTGGATCGATCTCGACCCGCCCGAAGATCCCTTCGCGGTGGCGCCGGAGGTGCTGGCCAACCGTGTCGCCGAAGCGGGTGTGGTCGGTCTCGGCGGAGCGATATTTCCGGCAGCGGTGAAGCTCAGGCAGGGCGCCAAGCATGAAATCAAGACCGTGCTGGTCAACGGTAGCGAGTGCGAGCCCTACCTGACCTGCGACGACCGGCTGATGCGCGAGCGCGCCGCCGCCATCGTCGACGGGGCGCGGCTGATCCAGCATATCCTGCGCGCCTACGGCATCGTCATCGCCATCGAGGACAACAAGCCCGCCGCACTCGCCGCGATGCGCGCCGCCGCGGAGCCCTTTGGCGCCGTGGAGGTCCAGGCGGTTCCAGCGCTCTACCCGATGGGCTCGGCCAAGCAACTGATACGTGAGGTCACCGGCCGTGAGGTGCCGGCCGGCGGGCGTAGCACCGATGTCGGCGTACTGGTGCACAACGCGGGCACGGTGTATGCCATCCAGCAGGCCTTGCGCCATGGCCGTCCGCTGATATCCAGGGTGATTACCGTGGCCGGCAGCTGCGTCAGCGGCCCACGCAACATCGAGGCATTGATCGGCACCCCGGCGCAGCAGCTGCTCGACGCCTGTGGCGGGCTGGTCCGGCCACCGGAGCAACTGTTGCTCGGCGGGCCGATGATGGGGGTGGTGCTGCCATCGGCCCAGGTTCCGGTGATCAAGGGTGCAACCGGGCTATTGGCTCTGGGCAAGCACGAGCTCCCTCGTGCCGAGAGTTCACCCTGCATCCGCTGTGCGCGCTGCGTAGATGCTTGCCCGATGGGGCTGACACCGCTGGAAATGGCGGCCCATGCGCGGGTCGACGATTTCGACGGTGCCAGTCAGAGCGGTCTCAAGGACTGCATCCTCTGTGGATGCTGCTCCTACGTCTGCCCCTCCCACATCCCCCTGGTGCAGTACTTCCAGTACGCCAGCGGCCAGCTCGACGAGCGCAGGGCCGCGGCCCGCAAGACCGAGCATATCAAGCAGATGAGCGAAGCACGCGCGGCCCGCCTGGCCGAAGAGGAAGCGGCGAAGGCCGCCGCCAAGGCAGCGAAGAAGCGCAAGGCGAAGCCAGCCAACGAGGTGGAATCATGAGCGTGCAACCCATCGCTGCGGGGCCCTTTGCCCATGACCGATCCTCGGTCGACCGGATCATGCTGCATGTCTGCCTGGCCCTGACTCCGGCGACCCTGTGGGGCCTCTACCTGTTTGGCTGGCCAGCCATCAACCTCTGGCTGGTCACCTGCCTGAGCGCCCTGGCGACCGAGGCAGTCTGCCTGCGCCTGCTGGGGCAACCCATGCGGCGTCTGCTCGATGGCACGGCGCTGCTCACTGGCTGGTTGCTGGCGCTCTCTCTGCCGCCGTGGGCACCCTGGTGGATCGCTGTGGGCGGCAGCGTGTTCGCCATCGGTGTAGGCAAGCATCTGTATGGCGGCGTCGGCCAGAACATTTTCAATCCGGCCATGCTGGCGCGGGTGGCCTTGCTCATCGCCTTTCCCCTGCAGATGACCACCTGGGCACTGCCGGCGCCGCTTGGTAGCGACGGCGCGCCCGGTTTTCTCGAGGGGCTGCGTATCACTTTTGCCGGCGCGGAACTCGCCGACGGCATGACGGGTGCCACCGCGCTCGGGCACCTGCAGACCGAACTCACGCTGGAGCGCGTGGTGCCGGAGATTCTTGCCGATGGGTTTTCGCTGCTGCAGGCCTTGCTCGGTTCCACGGCTGGCAGCCTGGGCGAGACCTCGGGTCTGCTGATCCTGCTAGGCGGGCTGTGGCTTCTGGTGCTGCGGATCATCCACTGGGAAATCCCGGTGAGCATGCTCCTGTCCACCGTGGTGCTGTCGGCCATTGCTCACCAAGTCAACCCGGACCGTTACCCTGGCGGTATGTTCCACCTGATCAGTGGCGGCCTGCTGCTCGGGGCGCTGTTCATCGCGACCGACCCTGTGACTTCGCCGATCAGCCGTGCCGGCCGCCTGATCTTCGGCATCGGCTGTGGCACGGTGGTTTTCGTGATCCGCAGCTGGGGAGCCTTTCCGGAAGCCGTGGCCTTCGCGGTGCTGTTCATGAATGCCTTCACACCGCTGATCGACCGTTACTGTCGGCCTCGCGTGTACGGTCGCACCGCGCGTGGCAAGCCACTGGTACCGGCGAAGTGGACCAACACGGTGAAAGAGGTCGACCGCACATGAGCGAGATGAGCAACCCCGCAGAGGCGGCTGCCGAGCAGCCCAGCGAGCCTCGTACCTCCCGGTTCGAACAGTGGCGGGGGAGGATCGAATACCAGGCCATGTCCCTCGGGCTGGTCTGCGCACTTGTGGCCTTGTTGCTGCTGCTGGGCAATCAGGTGACCCATGAGCGGATTGCCTACGAGCGCCTGCAGGACCGCATGGCGGTGATGCGTCAGGTGCTACCCGATGCGCTGTATGACAACCACCCGCTGGAAGAGTCACTGACCCTTGACGATCCGGAACTTGGCAGGCTGGAGGTGTATCCGGCGCGTCTGGATGGAATGTTGACCGCCATAGCCTTTCAGGTGAGCACACCGGGCTACGGCGGCGCCATCGACCAGCTCATCGCGATCGATACCGAAGGCCGGGTGCTCGGCGTCAGGGTGCTCAGCCACAAGGAAACTCCGGGCCTCGCCGATCGCATCGAGATCAGCCGCAGCGACTGGATGACCGGTTTCGACGGTTTGTCCCTGAGCAACACCCCGCTGAATGAGTGGGCGGTGAAAAAGGACGGTGGCCGCTTCGATCAGTTCGCCGGCGCAACCATTACCCCGCGAGCGGTTGTCCGCGGCGTCTTGCAGGCACTTCAGTTCCAGGCTCGGCAGGCCGAGGCCATTTCGCAGGAGGAGGTACGGCCATGAGCGAACAAAAGAGTCACTGGCGCTATTTCACCGAGGCGCTGTGGAGCTACAACGTCGCGTTGGTCCAGCTGTTGGCGCTCTGCCCGGCACTGGCGGTGACCACCACGGCCACCAACGGGCTCGGCATGGGCCTGGCGACCACGCTGGTGCTGATCATCACCAACGCGATCATTTCTTCGCTCCGTCACACGATTTCACCGGCGGTGCGCAACCCCTTGATGATCGGCATCATCGCCGGCGTCGTGACGATGATCGACATGGCCATGAACGCCTGGATGCACGAGATGTACAAGGTGCTCGGGCTGTTCATCGCACTGATCGTCACCAACTGCGCGGTTCTAGGCCGGGCCGAGTCCTTTTGCAGCAAGAACCCGGTGCTGCCCTCAATGATCGATGGACTGGGCATGGGGCTCGGCTTTACCTGGGTGCTGATTGTGATCGGCGGGGTTCGTGAAATCCTCGGCAGCGGCACCCTGTTCGCCGGTGCGTCGTTGCTCCTGGGTGAGCACTTTCACTGGATGGAACTGACCCTGCTGCCTGACTTTCAGGGCATCCTGCTGGCCATCCTGCCGCCAGGCGCCTTTATCGTTCTCGGCTTCCTGCTGGCCTTCAAGCGCGTGGTCGATCGCCGACGTGCCGAGCGTCGCAGCAGGAGCCATGGAGAGCTGGTGGTGCTGCAGTGACGGCCGCGGCCCGAGCAAGGAGTGAATCATGAAGATTTCCGTGGTGTATGCCGCGGCACACCAACCGGTGCTGCTTAATTGCCGGGTGGACGACGGCTGCAGTGTGGAGCAGGCCATCGAGCAATCCGGGCTGCTGCGTTACTGCCCGGACATCGACCTGAAAAAACAGAAGGTGGGTGTCTACGGCAAATTCGTGAAGCTCGACAGCCTGTTGAAGGAAGGCGACCGCGTGGAGGTCTACCAGCGCATCACGCGGGTGCTCGATGACGATGATGATGACGATGACGACTAGTCGCCGAGGAGGCCGCTGATGGACACCCCTGAAACACTGAGCCGCGAGACCGCCCTGCGCATCGCACTGGCTGCCCGGGCATTGCCCGGCATCAGTCTGGCCCAGTTGCTTGATATGTTGCAGCAGCGCATCGTCGGTCCGCTGACCGAGGAGAGCTTGCAGACGGTCACCGTCACCGATCTGAAGACCGGCTTCGCCAGTGCCGACGGTGAAGAGGACGGTGAAGACATCGGTATTGGTTTGCCCGCCATCAAGGAGGCGGTCCGCATTCTCTGGGGGGAAAGCAAGGGCGAGGACCTGCCGCAACCTGTCGAGCTCGCCGAGCTTCCCCCGCGCTCGATCCGCGTGGCGGTAGCCTCCAATTCGGGAGAAAGTCTTGATGGTCACTTCGGCTCATGCCTGCGCTTCCTGGTCTATCAGGTGAGCGCCGAAGAGATCCATCTGGTTGACGTGCGCTCTGCCTTCGAAGCCGATTTCTCCGAGGATCGAAATGCCTTCCGGGTCGACCTGATCAAGGACTGTCAGGTGCTCTACGTCGTGTCGGTGGGCGGCCCGGCAGCGGCCAAGGTGGTTCGCGCCGGCATCTATCCGATGAAAAAGATCCAGGGCGGTACCGCGCGGGGGGTCATTGGCGAACTGCAGCAGGTCATGGCCGGTTCCCCGCCACCCTGGCTGGCCAAGGCACTCGGAGCCTCGGCCGAGGAGCGGGTTCGCTTCGCCCTGTCCGGCGATGAGGCCGCACTGCCATGAACGAATCCCGACGCCTGGTGGCGGTCGCCACCGATCGCCAGGGCAAGATTGCCTCCCACGCCGGCCGCGCACATCGCTGGGAAGTATTCGACGTCTGGCCCGGCGAGGCGCCGGAAAGCGCTTATTCACTGGTGCTGGCCGAGCACGCCTGCCTGCATGAATGGCATGTCTGCGATTTCCCCGAACGGCATCCGCTGCATGCCATTGATGTCGCCATTGCCGCCAGCGCGGGTGATGGGGTGATTCGGCGGCTCGCCGAGCGTGGCGTCGAGTTGCTCTGCACGGACGAGGTCGAGCCGGCCGTGGCCGTGCGAGCCTGGCTGGCAGGTGAGCTGTCTCCCGGTCTGCCTCATGAGGACCCCGGCTGCGGTGGCGAGGGGCATCAGCACTAGCCGAAACGGAAAATGCTCAGTCGACAGCCGCAGCCTGTGAGCGGTCTGACAAAAAAACCCCACCTTGAGGTGGGGTTTTTCATCTTCGGTCCGATCAGACCGGTCCACGGTGCTCGCGCTGATGAGTCATCACCAAGCCCAGGGCCTGCTCGAAACTGCAGCTTTCCGCTTTCGGTTTGAAGTCGGCCAGGGCGTCGGCCATGGTGATGACCTTGTCCTCGGCGGTCTGTCCCTTGAAGTCTTCCTTGTCCAGACGGAGATCGTCCATCAGGGTGTTCCAGGCCGCACCTTCGGCATGCGGATAGAGAACGGCGCTGACGCCACCGACTTCGGTCACCACCGGCTTGGTCAGGTTTTCGACATAGAACAGCAGGCTCGGCGCGGCGGCCAGATCACTGCTGTAGCGTTCCACGAACAGCGGGAAATGGGCAACGCTCACCAGAATGCCGCTGACCATGGCGATCTTGTCCTGCCGGATCAGTACCGAGGCCTGTTTGACGACCGCGGTGGGCGGCAGGCGGCGTCCGGAAGCGTCGGCGACTTCGCCTTCTTCAAGCACCAGATCACCACGGAATGCGTCCACCTCGGGTTGGGTGGTGGCACCGTTGACACTGACGTTGCAGAGCAGCGACTTGGATTCATAAGATTTGAGCAGCATGGGTACTTCCTCGGTTGATGGTATTCAGGCTACCGCCTGGGTTGCGGTTTCGAGCAGCTTCGGCCAGTCGGCGTCGATCAGCTCCAGGGATTTGCGGTTGCAAACCTTATGTTCCTTGGGCGTGGCATCGGGTATCAGCGCCCAGCCGGCCGTGTCCGCCGCGTCGTGAATGAGATCGCTCATGACCATGCGTTCGGTGTCACGGTTGAAGTGCATGCCCAGGAATAGGTAGCGAAGCCCCCGGCGCTTGGCCTTGATCCAGGCGGGCACGGCGAAGCCGCCCATGAGCTCGGTGATGTAGTCGACGAAGTCGGCATCGCTGGCCACGAAGGTGGGTTTGGGCAGGGGAGTGCCGTGTGGCTTGAAAAGCACTGGTAGGCTGGGGTCGGCAGTTTCATGGGTGATCGGCCGATACTGCTCGAGGTCCCATTCGTACAGCTCGAACCGGTAGTGGGTTCCCGTCAAGCGTGCGCAGCCCACCACCAGAACGTGCCGGCGATCCGCATAACACTGCTGCATCAGGGTGTCGCGGTTGCAGTCGATCAGATAGGGCAGTTGCAGACTGGCAAGCCAGCGATGCGCCGGCCCCGGTGTCCAGCCTGCTCCGCCATAGATGTCGCTGAGAAAGCGCTCGATGAAACTGCGCCCCTTCTTGTTCTCCAGGTGCATGGCCGCCCGGGGGAACTCGTACATAAGCCGGGGCGACATAGGCTGCCCCCCGGTCATCGCCAGGATGAGGCTTTCATTGTCAGCGGGAACCTGCTCGCCGCTGGATGGGCGCAATACCCCTTTCAAAACACCCGGTCCCAGATAGGGAACGACATTGCCGGCTTCCAGCCCGGCGAGGATTTCCTCGTAACTAGTGCTCACTGGTCTCTCCTGCTCGAAGGCGTGATTCGGCAGGAGCACTACGCAATATGTAAGCCAGTCACAAATAACAGTTAACCCATTGTTATGAAATGTTTTTTTGGATGACCTCGATTGTTGAGTCGATCAGCAGTACTGCCAATCGCGACAAATTGTCGGGTTTGCCACATCACTCCAATGGCGGTGTCAATAAGGCCCGTCGGCTGACATGTCCATTGTTGTTTTGTCGCCATTGCGGCGTACAGCAGGCGCGGATTGTTATGTATCGCACTGCCTGCCAGAGACCGAGAGGGGGTTATAAGTCCACACAAATCAGCAGGTTAAGGTTCCTCGCCAAGGCGTGGCACGAACGCTGCACTTCTGGAAAGGCGCGGGCTTGTTTGTGCCTACGGCCCACTGATGAAGTGGCAACGAAACCTGAGGAACTCAATTATGGCAATGCGTCAATGCGCTATCTACGGCAAGGGTGGGATCGGTAAGTCGACTACCACTCAGAACCTCGTCGCAGCTCTCGCCGAATCCGGCAAGAAAGTGATGATCGTCGGCTGTGACCCCAAAGCCGACTCGACTCGCCTGATTCTGCACTCCAAGGCTCAGAACACCATCATGGAGATGGCTGCTGAGGCCGGCACCGTTGAAGATCTCGAGCTCGAAGACGTGCTCAAGAGCGGTTACGGCGGCGTTCGTTGCGTCGAGTCGGGCGGCCCTGAGCCGGGTGTTGGCTGCGCCGGCCGCGGCGTAATCACCGCCATCAACTTCCTCGAGGAAGAAGGCGCCTACGAAGAAGACCTCGACTTCGTGTTCTACGACGTACTGGGCGACGTGGTCTGCGGCGGCTTCGCCATGCCGATCCGCGAAAACAAGGCTCAGGAAATCTACATCGTCTGCTCCGGCGAAATGATGGCCATGTACGCGGCCAACAACATTTCCAAGGGCATCGTGAAGTACGCCAACTCCGGTAGCGTGCGTCTGGCCGGGCTGATCTGCAACAGCCGTAACACCGATCGTGAAGACGAGCTGATCATGGCGCTGGCTGAAAAGCTGGGCACTCAGATGATCCACTTCGTTCCGCGTGACAATGTCGTGCAGCGCGCTGAAATCCGCCGCATGACCGTGATCGAGTACGACCCGGCTGCCAAGCAGGCCGACGAGTACCGTGCACTCGCCAGCAAGATCGTCGACAACAAGAAGCTCATCATCCCGACGCCTATCACCATGGACGAGCTCGAAGCTCTGCTGATGGAGTTCGGCATCATGGATGAGGAAGACATGAGCATCGTCGGCAAGACCGCTGCTGACGAAGCAGTGGGCTGATCGCACCGCTTCAGAAGGACGGGGCAGGGCAGATGGGCCCTGCCGGAGTGTCGCGCTGTCCCCCTGCAGTGCGACACCCGTTTCCCGCAATTGAACGCTAGGTTAGAGGAGTCATACCCATGTCCGGTATGTCGCGCGAAGAGGTCGAATCCCTCATCCAGGAAGTCCTGGAAGTTTATCCCGAGAAAGCCCGTAAGGACCGTGCCAAGCACCTGGCACCGAATGATCCGACCCTGGAACAATCGAAGAAGTGCATCACGTCCAACAAGAAGTCCCAGCCGGGTCTGATGACCATCCGTGGTTGCGCCTATGCAGGCTCCAAGGGTGTGGTCTGGGGTCCGATCAAGGACATGATCCACATCTCCCATGGTCCGGTGGGTTGCGGCCAGTATTCGCGTGCCGGCCGTCGTAACTATTACATCGGCACTACCGGTGTGAACGCTTTCGTCACCATGAACTTCACCTCGGACTTCCAGGAGAAGGACATCGTATTCGGCGGCGACAAGAAGCTGGCCAAGCTGATCGACGAGATCGAAGGCCTGTTCCCGCTGAACAAGGGCATCTCCATCCAGTCCGAGTGCCCGATCGGCCTGATCGGTGACGACATCGAAGCCGTGGCCAAGAAAAAGGCTGCCGAGCACGAAACCACCGTCGTTCCGGTTCGTTGCGAAGGCTTCCGTGGCGTTTCCCAGTCGCTGGGTCACCACATCGCCAACGACGCCGTGCGTGACTGGGTCCTCGACAAGCGCGACGACGACAACAGCTTTGCCGTGACCCCTTACGACGTAGCCGTGATCGGCGACTACAACATCGGTGGTGACGCCTGGTCGTCGCGCATCCTGCTCGAAGAAATGGGCCTGCGCGTCGTGGCTCAGTGGTCCGGTGACGGCACCATCTCCGAGATGGAGCTGACCCCCAAGGTCAAGCTGAACCTGGTTCACTGCTACCGCTCGATGAACTACATCTCCCGTCACATGGAAGAGAAGTACGGTATCCCATGGATGGAATACAACTTCTTCGGCCCGACCAAGACCGTCGAGTCCCTGCGCGCCATCGCTGCGCACTTCGACGACAGCATCAAGGCCAAGTGTGAAGAAGTCATCGCCAAGTACAAGCCGGAGTGGGACGCGGTCATCGCCAAGTACCGTCCGCGCCTGGAAGGCAAGCGCGTCATGCTGTACATCGGCGGCCTGCGCCCGCGCCACGTCATTGGTTCCTACGAGGACCTGGGCATGGAAGTGGTCGGTACCGGTTATGAGTTCGGCCATAACGACGACTACGACCGTACGATGAAGGAAATGGGCTCGGCCACCCTGCTGTACGACGATGTCACTGGCTACGAATTCGAAGAGTTCGTGAAGAAGATCAAGCCTGACCTGATCGGCTCCGGCATCAAGGAAAAGTACATCTTCCAGAAGATGGGCGTGCCTTTCCGCCAGATGCACTCCTGGGATTATTCGGGCCCGTACCACGGCTTCGATGGCTTCGCCATCTTTGCCCGTGACATGGACATGACCCTGAACAATCCGTGCTGGAACAAGCTGCAGGCGCCCTGGAAGAAGACTGAAGAAGCAGTCGAGAAAGTGGCCGCCAGCGCCTGATAGCAGTGTCGTTCACGTAACGTCCGCGGCGGCCGGCCTGGCCGGTCGCTGCCGACATCCGTTATCGCCGTTCACAGATAAGTGAGGCGAAGGAGAAAGTCATGAGCCAGCAAGTCGATAATATCAAGCCGAGCTACCCGCTGTTCCGCGACGATGAATACAAGGAGATGCTTGCCAAGAAGCGCGATGGCTTCGAGGAAAAGCATTCCCAGGAAAAGATCGACGAAGTCTTCCAGTGGACCACTACCCTGGAATATCAGGAGCTGAACTTCCAGCGCGAGGCCCTGACCGTCAACCCGGCCAAGGCCTGCCAGCCGCTGGGCTCGGTGCTCTGCGCCCTGGGCTTCGAGAACACCATGCCCTATGTGCACGGGTCGCAAGGTTGCGTGGCGTACTTCCGTACCTACTTCAACCGTCACTTCAAAGAGCCGATCTCCTGTGTTTCGGACTCCATGACTGAAGACGCCGCGGTATTCGGTGGCCAGCAGAACATGAAGGACGGCCTGCAGAACTGCCGGGAAACCTACAAGCCCGACATGATCGCCGTGTCCACCACCTGCATGGCCGAGGTCATCGGTGACGACCTCAACGCGTTCATCAACAACACCAAGAAAGATGGGTACATTCCCGACGAGTACCCGGTGCCCTTCGCCCATACTCCGAGCTTTGTCGGCAGCCATGTGACTGGCTGGGACAACATGTTCGAAGGTATCGCCCGTTACTTCACCTTGAAAGACATGGACAGCAAGGTAGTGGGCAGCAACAAGAAGGTGAACGTGGTTCCAGGTTTTGAGACTTACCTGGGCAACTTCCGCGTCATCAAGCGCATGATGTCGGAAATGGGTGTCGACTACAGCTTCCTCTCCGATCCGGAAGAAGTGCTGGATACCCCGGCTGACGGCCACTTCCGCATGTATTCGGGCGGCACCACTCAGGAAGAGATGAAGGACGCGCCGAACGCCATCACCACCCTCCTGCTGCAACCCTGGCAGCTGGAAAAGACCAAGAAACTGGTCGAAGGCACCTGGAAGCAGGAAGTACCGAAGCTCAGCATCCCGATGGGCCTGGACTGGACCGACGAATTCCTGATGAAAGTCAGCGAAGTCAGCGGTCGGCCGATCCCCGAGAGCCTGACCAAGGAACGTGGTCGCCTGGTCGACATGATGACCGACTCCCACACCTGGATGCATGGCAAGAAGTTTGCCCTTTGGGGCGATCCTGACTTCGTCATGGGCATGGCCAAGTTCCTGCTGGAGCTGGGTGCCGAGCCGACCCACATCCTCGCCAACAACGGCAACAAGCGCTGGAAGAAAGCTCTGGACGCGATCCTCGCCGAGTCTCCGTATGGTCAGAACTGCACTGTCTATATCGGCAAGGACCTCTGGCACATGCGTTCGCTGGTGTTCACCAACAAGCCGGACTTCATGATCGGCAACAGCTACGGCAAGTTCATCCAGCGCGACACTTTGCACAAGGGCAAGGAGTTCGAGGTACCGCTGATCCGTCTCGGTTTCCCGATCTTCGACCGTCACCACCTGCACCGCCAGACCACCCTGGGCTACGAAGGCGCCATGCAGATGCTGACCACCATCGTCAACGCGATCCTCGAGCGCCTCGACGAAGAAACCCGCGGCATGCAGACCACCGACTACAACTACGACCTGGTTCGCTAAGTCCAGCTGTTGTTGGTACTCGCCGGAGCGGCTCCTGCCGCTCCGGCATTACGCTTGGTGGTCAGCGTCTTGATCACCGGCGCACCCGTTTGGAGAGATTCCCATGCCCAGCGTGATGATCCGCCGTAACCCACAGGGTCAGCTGACCTTCTACGTGCCGAAAAAGGATCTGGAAGAAATCATCGTTTCCATGGAGCACGATTCGCCGGAGCAATGGGGCGGTGAAGTGACCCTGGCCGATGGTTCGATCTATTTTCTCGAGCCTGTCCCCGAGCCGCATCTGCCCATTACGCTCCGCGCCAAGCGAGTCAGCGAAGCCTGAATGTAGAAGGTGCAACGCACTTAGGAGGGATCGCACATGTCTCGCCCTTCCGCGGCCACCCGATCAACCCACCGGCAGGCGCGTCTGCCTGCCCACCTGGCATTGCGCATCGCCCTGGCAGCACGCGCGTTGCGTGACGTCGATACCGCCAGGCTGCTACGTGCAGTCATCGCGGCGGTTGGTGAGCCCATAACCGAAACGCGCCTGGCCAAGCTACGCGCGTCGAGACTCAGGGCTCGGCTGCTCGACGCCGCCGGCGAAGACTTGCCCCTCGCGCTGACCGAGCGACAGCTGCAGAGTGCCCTCGGACTGCTAAAGGGGAGGGGGGTCAGCATGCCCGAGGCGCCCCTGCCCACCCCTGTACCCTATCGTGATGGCGAGTTGCCCGACTCGGTGAGGATTGCCTGCTCATCCGACAATGGCGAGAGCCTCGATGGGATCTTCAGCACTTGCGCACGCTTTCTGATCTACCAGATATCTCCTCGCGAAAGCCGGCTCATCGACATCCGCGAGCCTGGGCCCTGTCCCGAGGATGGCGATCGCCACGGTTGCCGGGCGCTGCTGATTGCCGACTGCCAACTGCTCTATACGCTGAGCATCGGCGGGCCTGCCGCCGCCAAGGTCATTCGTGCGGGTGTGCACCCAGTCAAACTTCCTGCACCGCTTTTTGCCCGCGAGATCGTCGGCGAGTTGCAGCGCGTACTCGCCACCGCCCCGCCGCCCTGGCTGGCCAAGGCCATGGGCGTCAAGCCAGACGAGCGTGTCCGTTTCACCAGTAATCACTGCTCATGAGGAACCGCCATGATCAACCAAGCGCAACTCGATGAAGTCATCCGTACGGTCGAGCAGGCGTCCCTGGACGAGACATTGCTGACCAGGCTTCGTGCCGCCTACCCAGGTGTCCACTTCAACACCTGCATGGACGACGATGTGTCGGTCAACGCCAAGCCCTACGCGGAGCGAGCCGGGTTCAACGTCTATCTGGTCAACTCCGCCAACCATTGCTCGACACTGACCAATGACCCCGACATCGCGTCAGGGGTGGTCCTGGCCGAAATCATCGAGGATTGAGGTACCATGCAAGATCGAGGCGAGGATACCACCCCGGTAGGCGATTGCCGCAAATGCGCGTACCGGATCAACCTGCTGCTGGCGGGGCGCTGTACGCCGGCCGATAGCTGTGTCCGGGTAGAAAGCGGCAGGCAGATCGACCGATTCTTCCGTAACAATCCTCAGCTCGCCGTTCAGTACCTGGCCGATCCGTTCTGGGAACGCCGCGCGATCGCCGTGCGCTACGCTCCGGTCGATACCTTGACGGCGCTGATCCGCGACCCCGACGAGGTGGTCCGGCGCGCCGTCGCCTACCGGTTGCCCCGTGAGCAACTGTCACCGCTGATGTTCGATGAGGATCGCGAGGTGCGGATCACCGTTGCCGATCGGCTGCCGCTCGAGCAGCTTGAACAGATGGCAAGCGACCGTGACTATCTGGTGCGCGCCTACGTGGTCCAGCGCATCGCGCCGGGACGCTTGTTCCGCTTCATGCGCGATGAGGATCGCCAGGTCCGCAAATTCGTTGCCAAGCGGCTGCCCGAGGAAAGCCTCGGCCTCATGGCGCATGACCCAGAGCCCGAAATCCGCCGCATTGTCGCTTCCAGGCTGCAGGGCGAGGACGTTGTGCAGCTCTTGACCGATCCGGACTGGACGGTGCGCCTGGCCGCCGTGGAAAACGCGCCGCTAGAGGCCATCACGCGGCTGGACGACCCAGACCCCGAGGTGCGCCGGGCCATTGAGGAGCGACTCGCGCTCGGCTGAGCCCAGAGAGGTTTCACAAGGCCGCCTGCGGGCGGCTTTTTGCTGCGTGGATATCGCGGCGTCCCTCGCCCTTGCGCAAGTCCATGTCCTAAAGCTGACAGGGCGAGCGCTTTACGACAATCCGTTCGGTTAGAAAGGCCTTTTAAATCAATGTATTGGTCGATGGTATAGGCCTTGCAGCTGCTCATCGTATGCGACACCGACGAACGAGAGGGGTACGCGATGAAAGCCAAGGAAATTGCCGAGCTGATGGACGAGCCGGCCTGCGAACACAACAAGAAGGAGAAATCCGGTTGTGCCAAGCCCAAGCCCGGCGCCACTGACGGCGGTTGCGCCTTCGACGGTGCGCAGATCGCCTTGCTGCCTATTGCAGACGTCGCCCATATCGTTCACGGGCCCATCGCCTGCGCCGGTAGCTCCTGGGACAACCGCGGCACTCGTTCCAGCGGGCCGGAGTTGTACCGGATCGGGATGACCACCGATCTCACCGAACAGGACGTGATCATGGGGCAGGCCGAAAAACGTCTGTTTCATGCCATCAAGCAGGCAATTGCGTCCTATTCGCCGCCCGCGGTATTTGTCTACAACACCTGCGTGCCGGCGCTGATTGGCGACGATATCGATGCCATCTGCAAGGCGGCCAGCGAACACTTCGATACGCCTGTGGTGCCGGTGGACGCTGCCGGCTTCTACGGGACCAAGAACCTGGGTAACCGCATTGCCGGCGACGCCATGGTCAAGCATGTGATAGGTACCCGCGACCCTGATCCGCTGCCGTCGAGCAGCGAGCGAGAAGGCATTCGCGTGCATGACGTCAACCTGATCGGCGAATACAACATCGCTGGCGAGTTCTGGCACGTCCTGCCACTGCTTGACGAGCTGGGCCTGCGAGTGCTCTGCACACTCTCCGGGGATGCGCGGTTCCGCGAGGTGCAGTCCATGCACGCCGCCGAGGTGAACATGATGGTGTGTTCCAAGGCCATGCTGAACGTCGCGCGCAAGTTGCAGGAGCGCTTCGGCACGCCCTGGTTCGAGGGCAGCTTCTACGGCATCACAGATACCTCCCAGTCGCTCCGGGATTTCGCCCGGCTGATCGGTGACGACGACCTGACCACGCGCACCGAGGCGTTGATCGAACGAGAGGAAAGCCGTATCCGGCAGGCGCTCGAGCCGTGGCGCGAGCGCCTCCAGGGCAAGCGCGTACTGCTCTATACCGGGGGGGTGAAATCCTGGTCAGTGATCTCCGCCCTGCAGGATCTGGGCATGAAGGTGGTGGCCACCGGTACCAAGAAGTCGACCGAGGAAGACAAGGCGCGCATCCGCGAACTGATGGGCGACGACGTCAAGATGCTCGACGAGGGTAATCCGCGGGTGCTGCTGAAGACCGTAGAGGAGTACCGCGCCGACATCCTCATCGCGGGGGGGCGCAACATGTACACCGCGCTCAAGGGACGGATTCCCTTTCTCGATATCAACCAGGAGCGGGAATTCGGCTACGCCGGCTATGACGGCATGCTCGAGCTGGTGCGCCAGCTTTGCCTGACGCTGGAGAGCCCGGTGTGGGAAGCCGTGCGCCGGCCGGCGCCCTGGGAGGTCAGGGCCGACGCCTCGGTCGCCCATCCGCTGCAAGCTGCCCGGGGTTGAGGAGACGCGCATGGCCGAGATACTCAATCGCAAGAAGGCTCTGGCTGTCAGCCCGCTGAAGGCCAGCCAGACCATGGGGGGTGCGCTGGCCTTTCTGGGCATGCGCCGGGCGATGCCGCTGATGCATGGTTCAGCGGGCTGCACGGCCTTTGCCAAGGTGTTCTTCGTGCGTCACTTCCGCGAGCCCGTGCCGCTGCAGACCACTGCCATGGACCAGGTGAGTTCGGTGATGGGCGCCGATGACAATATTGTCGAGGCGCTCAAGACCATCTGTGAAAAGCAGGAGCCGGCAGTGATCGGGCTGGTCAGCACCGGACTGGCCGAGACCCAGGGATGCGACATGGCCCGGGCGATCCACGATTTTCGCCGGGAGTACGACGAGTTCGACCACGTGGCCATCGTCCCGGTCCACACCCCGGATTTCTCCGGCAGTTTCGAGAGCGGCTTCGCCACCACGGTCAAGGCGATCATCGACACGCTGGTGCCTGAGGATCGTACCCGTGTCGGCCAGCGCCCTCGCCAGGTCAATGTCCTCTGTGGCGCCAACCTCACCCCCGGCGACCTGGAGTTCATCGCCGAAAGTATCGAGAGCTTCGGCCTCAGGCCCTTGCTCATCCCTGACCTGTCCGGATCGCTCGACGGGCATCTGGATGACGCCCGGTTCAACCCTCTCACCACCGGCGGCCTGGAGGTTGAAGAGTTGCGCTGTGCCGGCCAGAGCGCGGCTACCCTGGTGGTTGGTCAGAGCCTGGCGGCGGCGGCTGACGCCCTGGCGGCGCGTACCGGTGTACCCGACCGTCGTTTTGGCCTGCTGATCGGCCTCGATGCGGTGGACGCCTGGATGATGGCGCTGGCGGAAATCAGCGGCCAGGCGGTCCCCGAGCGCTGGCAGCGTCAGCGTCGGCAACTGCAGGACGCCATGCTCGACACGCACTTCATGCTCGGCGATTCGCGGGTCGCGATTGCGGCGGATCCCGATCTGCTGCTGGGGTTCGACAGCCTGTTGCGAGGCATGGGCGCGAAAACCGTCGCCGCGGTGGTGCCCGCCCGCGCCACGTCGCTCGCCGAGTCGCCGCTCGACTGCATACAGATTGGCGATCTCGAGGATCTGGAAGCCGCCGCGGGGACCGGCCAGGCACAACTGATACTGGGCAACAGCCACGCCCTGGCCTGTGCCCAGCGCATGGGTGTTCCGCTGCTGCGCATGGGCTTTCCCCAATACGACCTGCTCGGCGGTTTCCAGCGCTGCTGGTGCGGGTACCGCGCCACCAGGCAGGCACTGTTCGACATGGCCAACCTGCTGGTCGAGCACCACCAGGGTATCCAGGCCTATCACTCGATCTATGCGCAGAAGCCGGTTGATGAACAGCCGCTACGGAGGCACTAGTCAATGCCCAGCCCGACCCGACAACTTCAGGTCATGGCCGACGGCGACGACGGCACGCTGCTGAAAGTCGCCTTCGCAAGCTCGGACCGCGAATCGGTGGACCAGCATTTCGGTTCGTCCCGGTCCTTTTCGATCTATGGCGTGAATCCCGAGCGTGCCCTGCTGCTATCGGTCATCGAGTTTGGTGAGCTCGACCAGGACGGCGATGAAGACAAGCTGGCTCACAAGCTCGCGCTGCTTGAAGGCTGCATCGCCGTGTACTGCCGCGCCTGTGGCGCCTCGGCGGTGCGCCAGCTGCTGGCCATCGGGGTGCAGCCGGTGAAGGTGGTCGAGGCCGTGCGGATCGATGAGCTGATCGAGACCCTCCAGGCCGAGCTCAACGAGGGCCCGTCGACCTGGCTAGCCAAGGCGATCAGGCGCAGCCAGGGTCCCGACAGCCGTCGTTTCGACAGCATGGCTTCCGACTGCTGGGAAGAGTGACGCCTCGACTGCCAGCTACTCAGACATCCACAAATTCTCAACGAGGGCTACGACATGTACGAAGAGCAAATCCAACAGGTTGTCCAGGATGACGACAAGGCCCTTCAGGATCCGATCGTCCGGCAGATGATCATCCAGCTGCGGGCCATGGATGGCTATGGCACCTACGACACCTGGAGCGATGCCAAGGTGCTGGATCCCCTGGTGTTGACCAAGGAGCGCCGTCGCGCCATCCCCGTTGTGGGCGACCCGGACGAGACCACCCTGTCGCGCGTCAAGGCCTTCTACAACGCGCTGGCGCAACTGATCGAGCGGGAAACCGGGCTGATGGCGGTGCCGGTGATCAACATTGGTCACGAAGGCTTCGGTCGCGCCCTGATCGTGGTCGGCAAGCTGGTCGCCCTGGACAAGACCTTGCGTGACGTCCATCGCTTCGGCTTCGAGTCGCTCGAGGCCATGAGCGCAGAGGCGCAGAAACTGATGGGCAAGGCCACTGCATTGGTCAACGAGCATCGTCTCGTCGCAGAGATCTGAGGCAAGAGGGGGGAATCATGAGCGAAGACGAACTGAAGGCACTGAAAAAGGACGTCAGCCAGAAGAAGCGCATTGCCACCGAGTGGGCATCGCAGATTCATGACCTTGTGGAGGATCGTCTCCTGACTGATTACGACACCCTGCCGGAGCTGGCGCGCCAGACCCACCAGGCCTGCCGCGACTGGGCCAGCGCCAAGGCACGGCTGGAAGAAGCGGGGGGCGCCTGACGGGCACTGGCCTGGCGAGGCGACAGGATCAAAGAGAGCGGGCTTCAAGCCCGCCGACACATACCGTTAGCGCTGCGCCACGCCGTAGGTGGTGCGAAGGAGAAAACCCATGGCCAATGCCAAGATAACCGGGCTTACCCGAGGGGGAGCCGAATGGATCCCCGAATTCGTCACCGCGCTGGATCCGCAGAGCTGCATCGGCTGCGGTCGCTGCTACAAGGTCTGTCCGCGTGACGTCTTCACCCTGGTGGAGCGCGCGAGCCTCATCGACCCGGACGAAGATGATTTCTACGACGAGGACGACGAAATGATGGTGATGACCATCAAGGATGACGGACTTGACTGCATCGGATGTGTGTCCTGCGCCAGGGTCTGCCCCAAGCAGTGCCACACCCATGAAGCCCTGGCGGGCTGAGGAGAACATCATGGCCAAGCCCGAATTTCATATCTTCGTCTGCGGTCAGCATCGTCCGGAGGGTCACCCACGGGGCAGCTGTGGTGCCAAGGGCGCCGACCGGCTGTTTGACGCCTTTGCCCAGGTGCTGATCCAGAACAACCTGAACAACCGGGTGGCACTGACCCGCACGGGCTGCATCGGCCCCTGCCAGGCCGGCGCCAACGTGCTGATCTATCCTGGCTCACAGATGTACAGCTGGGTGGAGAACGAGGATGCAGTGGCCATCGTCAAGAGCATGCTTGCCGGTGAGATCTTTGCCGACAAAGCCACGCCTGCGGAGCTCTGGTAACAGCCATGGCAGAAGTGCTGCTGTTCGATTCGGGGCGTGCGTTCTTTTCCGGTGACACACCGGCGGCGCTGCGCTATCTGTTGAATAACGCCCTGTGTGCCGAAACCCCCGAGTCGGTGGAGGCGTTGCTGCTGGAGGCCAGGGAGCGGTGGCCGGAGCAGCCTGATGCGCATATCGGGCTCTACAAGTTCTACTTTGTGGCCAAGCGCTACCCTGAAGCGGAGGCGGCGGTCTGGCAGGCGATGCGATCGGCGGCTCGCGTGGGCGGATTCGAGCGGAACTACCGGCGGCTGGGACCCGGGTCGGCCGACTGGAGCAGGCGGCAGGGTGCAGAACGGCTTTTTCTGTTCAGCCTCAAGGCCCTTGGTGTGATCCGGTTGCGTCGGGAAAAGGTCCTTCAAGCGCGCAGCGTGCTTGAAAAATTGCACGAGCTCGATCCGTCCGATGAGATTGGCGGTGGCGCCTTCCTCTACATCGCCCGTTCGTTTTTCGAGGATGCAGCCTGATGCGCTCGACACTGCAAGTGCGTCTCGAGCAGACGCAGGGACTCATGGAAGAACTCTGGGACGAAATGGATGCCTGCCTGCGGCAGGCCGGGCTCAGTTCCCCGTTGCCGGATCGGATCGAACCTACGCGGAGCGAGTTGCGCGAAGATCCCTTCGATCACAGCCTCGGGCTGTATCTCGAGTGGCGCAGCGGATCGGGCGGGTTGCTGGGAACGGTGCTGGTCTATGCCAGCGACATGCTCTTCGCGGAATTCGACGTGCTCGCGGCGCACCCGGGCAAGGCCGGGTGGGTGGTCGAGGCGGTGACCGCATGGGGCAACCCCGGCGCCTTGAAAAGCGAGCTTCGTTTGCTACCGGCGCTCGCCGAATGACGCCGCTGTACGACTGGCTGCTGGCCGAGGCCAGCTCGGTTGCCCCTGTCGATGAGGTAACCATGGGGCTCTCCTGGACCTCGGCGGTTGTGGCAGGGCGTATGGGCTTTGCCTTCAGTCCGAGTCAGGCACCCCGGACGCTGCCCTGGTCTGGGACGCTCAGGGGGCAGGGCAGCGACAGGCTGCGGCCCTGGCTCCTCTCTTGGAACGAAGCCGAGGCTGCCGTGGGGTTGGCGGTCTTCAATGCCAGCCACCGCATGGCGGGCTGTCTCGACGAGGCGCGCGCGCTGCAGCTGGACGTACCCGGACAGTTGGCGGTTTTCGCCCATTTCCGCTCGCGCCTGCAGGGCAGAAGGGTGGTAGTCATAGGCCGGTACCCTGGCCTGGACAGGCTGTGGCATGACCTGCCCTATTCCTGCCTGGAACGCCGTCCGGGGGAACAGGATTTGCCTGACACGGCAGCCGAGTACCTGCTTCCCCAGGCCGACTGGGTGTTTCTCACTGCCAGCAGCCTGCTGAACAAGACATTGCCCCGGCTCCTCGAACTGTCCGCCCATGCTCAGGTGGTACTGATGGGGCCGAGCCTGCCTTGGCTTGCCGGTTGGCAAGCCTATGGCGTCGATTACCTGGCCGGCGTCCGCGTACTCGATCCCGTTGCGGCGCGCCAGGTTATTGCCGAGGGCGGTGGAACACGACTGTTCCAAGGCCCTGTCGAATATGCCTTGCTGGAGTTCACGGCATGACCCGTAACGATCCGGCGGCCGCCTGGCGCGTGCTGCTTTGTCACAAACATCCTGTCAGTGCGCGCCTGCACTTTCTGGTGCCGGAGCAAGGCGGTGTCCTGCTGCCACGGGCGTTACCGCGCTTGGCGGTCGTGTCGGAATCCGAACAGGGGCCGGTCGTCCAGAGCCACCCTGCGATGGCCCTGCGTGAATTGCAGGGAATGCTTGGGGTCAACGTCGACCTGGAATGGGTCGACGCCTTTCACCTGCATATGGAAACGCCGGGGGAACTCGTTGCCATCTACCTGGCGGCATTACCTGGCTACGATCTTGTCGAACCGCCGCCGCGGACCCGCTGGATTCAGCTGCCGCAGAGCGTTGGCATGCCCTGGCTCGACCGGGAAGTCCTGCGCCGGGCCTATGAGGTGCTGATCGGCTGAGTCAGGTCGGAAGCCGGCACGTCTGTGGCGGCTCCCGCAGTGGATCAGGCGCGCAGCAAAGCCTTGATCAGGCGCTCTGACAGCTGGTCCTCGGTGAACTGAGGCTCGTTCGGCGGATAGAGCGAGTCCTCCTGGATCTCGAATCCCTGGTCACGGGCGAGACCGATCATCTCCCGTACCTTCTGGCACGCTTTCAGTTGCTCACCCAGGGCTTCATCGGCGCGGGCCTTTTCCGAAAAGGCTTTGATTTCTTTAATGGACATGCGGCTGGTCTCTATCTGTTAGGGAATGCCGGGCCGGAGGACATCCGCAGGCTCTCGGATAACGCAGGAGGACGCTGGGCATAGCTTCGCCGTCCCGCTTGCCTGCCTGGGTCATCCCGTTCCGTGCGTACCGCCTCGTTAGGCCTGGCCAAGCCTACGTGCAACCTCGGTGCCAATAAAAAAGCTTAACTATCAACTAGTTAGATAGAATCTAATTGTTCGGAAGCCGACAAATGCCCGACTGGAGGTACAAAGCTGACAGGCGGTCAGGCCCCTTGCACCTAGGAGAAGGGCAAAGGGACCTCGTCAATTAGCGAGTCGTCCGGGCTGGACAGGCCGAGCGCCTGACTTTGTCGCCGCGGTCGGGCCCCGACTTTGTACTAAAGGCGACATTGAACCCAGGCAGGTCTCGTTCATGACAGCTACTACAGCCAGTGGATAGTCCCAACCCGTTGATCTCCGGGCGGTTTGTCATGAAGGGAGGGTGTGGCATGGCGGTTGCACCAGCCTAGTCACAGGTTGCTCAGCAGCCACCAGCCTAGGAGACATGCCGATGATTACCCTGACAGACAGTGCAATGGCGGCCGTCAACCGCTTCATGACCAGCCTGGACAAGCCGGTCGCAGGCTTGCGGATCCGGGTCGAGGGCGGCGGCTGCTCCGGCCTCAAGTACAGCCTCAAGCTTGAAGAAGCCGGCAGCGATGGCGACCAGTCTGTCGACTGCGGCGGGATCACCCTGCTGGTGGATGAGACCAGCGCTCCCCTGCTGACCGGCGTGACCATGGACTTCGTCGAAAGCATGGAAGGCAGCGGCTTCACCTTTACCAACCCTAACGCCAGCAACAGCTGCGGCTGCGGCAAGTCCTTCGCCTGCTAGCACCCTGAGGTTGCCGGAGCGCCCGGCACCCCCTTCAGACTTATCGGGAGACAAGCCGTCATGTGGGATTACTCGGAAAAAGTTAAGGAACATTTCTACAACCCCAAGAACGCTGGGGCAGTGGAGGAGGCCAATGCCGTCGGCGACGTGGGCTCGCTGAGCTGCGGCGATGCGTTGCGGCTGACCCTTAAAGTCGACCCGGCCACCGACATCATTCTCGACGCGGGTTTCCAGACCTTTGGCTGTGGCTCGGCCATCGCGTCGTCTTCGGCACTGACCGAGATGGTCAAGGGGCTTACTGTCGATGAGGCGCTGAAGATCAGTAATCAGGATATTGCCGACTTTCTCGACGGCCTGCCTCCGGAAAAGATGCACTGCTCGGTCATGGGACGTGAAGCGCTGCAGGCCGCCGTGGCCAACTACCGTGGCGAAGAGATCGAAGACGATCACGAAGAGGGCGCGCTGATCTGCAAGTGCTTCGCCATCGACGACGTGATGGTTCGCGAGACCATACGCGCCAACCGGCTGTCCAGCATCGAAGATGTGACCAACTTCACCAAGGCGGGTGGCGGCTGTTCGGCCTGCCACGAGAAGATCGAAGAAGTGCTCACCGAGGAGCTGGCCGCGCGCGGCGAGATCTTTGTCCCTGCTGGCACTAAGGCCAAGGCGGCAAAGAAGAAGATCGTGCCGCTTGATGCGTCCGCTCCTGCCGCGTCGGCGCCCGAGGCTGCGCCCGCGCCAGCTGTCGCCGCTGCGCCGAAGATGACCAACCTGCAGCGTATCCGCCGCATCGAAACCGTGCTCGAGTCGATCAGGCCAACCCTGCAGCGCGACAACGGTGACGTCGAGCTGCTGGATGTCGATGGCAAGAACGTCTACGTCAAGCTGACCGGTGCCTGCACCGGGTGCCAGATGGCCAGCATGACCCTCAGCGGTATCCAGCAACGGCTCATCGAGGAGCTCGGTGAATTCGTCAAGGTCATTCCGGTGAGCTCTCCAGCCCACGCACAACTCGCAGGGGTGTGACATGCTGAACGTATATCTCGACAACAACGCCACCACCCGCGTCGATGACGAAGTCGTCGAGGCCATGCTTCCTTTCTTCACCGAGCAGTTCGGCAACCCCTCCTCGCTGCACAGCTTTGGCAGCAAGGTTGGCGGTGCTTTGAAGAAGGCCCGCCAGAGTGTGCAGAAACTGCTCGGTGCCGAGCATGACTCCGAGATCATCTTTACCTCCTGCGGCACCGAGGCGGACTCGACCGCGATCCTCTCGGCGCTCAAGGCTCAACCTGAGCGCAAGACGGTGATCACCACCACGGTCGAGCATCCGGCCGTGCTGACCCTCTGCGATTATCTCGCGGGCGAGGGTTACACCATCCACAAGCTGGAAGTGGACAAGAAGGGCCGACTCGACCTGGAAGCCTATGCCGCCCTGCTGACCGACGACGTGGCACTGGTGTCGGTGATGTGGGCGAACAACGAGACCGGCACGCTGTTCCCGGTGGAAGAGATGGCGCGGATGGCCGATGAGGCCGGTATCCAGTTCCATACCGACGCGGTGCAGGCGGTGGGCAAGGTGCCGATCGATCTGAAGAACAGCTCGATTCATATGCTTTCGCTGTCGGGCCACAAGTTGCACGCGCCCAAGGGCATCGGCGTGCTCTACCTGCGCCGGGGTACGCGCTTCCGTCCGCTGCTGCGCGGTGGTCACCAGGAGCGCGGTCGTCGTGCCGGTACCGAGAATGCCGCCTCTGTCGTCGGCCTCGGTGTGGCTTGCGAGCGCGCGATGCAGTTCATGGAACATGAGAACACCGAGGTCAAGCGCCTGCGTGACAAGCTCGAAGCCGGCATCCTCGCCGCCGTGCCTTACGCCTTCGTGACCGGTGACCCCGACAACCGCCTGCCGAACACGGCGAACATTGCCTTCGAATACATCGAAGGCGAGGCCATCCTGCTGCTGCTGAACAAGGTGGGCATTGCCGCCTCCAGCGGGTCGGCCTGCACCTCCGGTTCGCTCGAGCCTTCCCACGTGATGCGGGCCATGGACATTCCCTACACCGCCGCTCACGGCACGGTTCGCTTCTCGCTGTCGCGCTACACCACCGAAGAAGAGGTCGACCACGTGATCCGCGAAGTGCCGCCGATCGTCGCGCAGCTGCGCAAGATGTCGCCGTACTGGAAAGGCGACGGCCCCGTCGAGGAGCCTGGCAAGGAGTTCGCCCCGGTCTACGCCTGAGTCTCTCCAACCCGCATGGGGGATCAAACATGAGCACGGTGACCATCGACGACACGACCCTGCGCGACGGCGAACAGAGTGCCGGCGTCGCCTTCAACGCGGATGAAAAGATCGCCATCGCTCGTGCCCTGGCGGCGCTGGGCGTGCCGGAGCTGGAGATCGGTATTCCCAGCATGGGGGACGAAGAGCAGGAGGTGATGCGCGCCATCGCCTCGCTGAAACTCCCCTCGCGACTCCTGGCCTGGTGTCGTCTGTGTGACATCGATCTGCAGGCGGCACGGGCTTCAGGGGCACACATGCTGGACCTCTCGCTGCCGGTGTCGGATCTGATGCTGCGCCACAAGCTGGCCAAGGATCGCGACTGGGCCCTGCTCGAAGTGGCGCGCTTGGTCAGCGAGGCGCGCATGGCGGGCTTCGAGGTGTGCCTGGGCTGCGAGGATGCCTCGCGGGCCGACCTGGAGTTTGTCGTGCGGGTGGCGGAAGTGGCCCAGGCGGCCGGGGCACGCCGCCTGCGCTTCGCCGACACGGTGGGCATCATGGAACCGTTCGCCATGTTCGACCGGTTCAGCTTCTTGCGCCAGCGTCTGGACATGGAGCTGGAAGTCCATGCCCACGACGATTTCGGTCTCGCCACGGCCAATACCTTGGCTGCGGTGAAGGGGGGCGCCAGCCATATCAATACCACGGTCAACGGGCTCGGCGAGCGAGCCGGCAACGCGCCGCTGGAAGAATGCGTCCTGGCCCTGAAGCAACTCCACGGCATCGACACCGGCATCGATACGCTGGGTATTCCGGCCATCTCGGCTCTGGTGGAAAAAGCCTCGGGCCGCCAGGTGGCCTGGCAGAAAAGCGTTGTCGGGGCGGGTGTTTTCACCCACGAGGCGGGCATCCACGTCGATGGCTTGCTCAAGTACCGCGGCAACTACGAAGGCCTCAATCCCGATGAGGTCGGGCGCAGTCACAGCCTCGTCCTGGGCAAGCACTCGGGTGCGCATATGGTGCGATCGAGCTACCTGGCGCTGGGGATCGAGCTGGACGAGGTGCAGAGCCAGCTACTGCTGGGCCGTATTCGTCTCTTTTCGACCTGTAACAAGCGCAGTCCGCAGTCCGCCGATTTGCAGGATTTCTACCGCCAGTTGTGCGAGCAGACCTCGCCCCACGCGCTGGCTGCAGGAGGTATTGCATGAGTCTTCTATCGGAATGGCGTGACGACATCCGCTGCGTGTTCGAGCGTGACCCAGCGGCAAGGACCACCTTCGAGGTGCTGACCACCTACCCGGGCGTGCATGCAATCCTCCTCTATCGCCTGAGTAACCGGCTCTGGCGGCGGCAATGGCGCTACGCCGCCCGGTTGCTGTCCTTCATCGCGCGCCTGGTGAGCAATGTCGACATCCACCCCGGGGCAACGATCGGACCGCGTTTCTTTATCGATCACGGTGCCTGCGTGGTGATCGGCGAAACCGCCGAGGTCGGGCGGGACGTGACCCTTTACCACGGGGTAACGTTGGGCGGCACCAGCTGGCGCAAGGGCAAGCGCCACCCGACGCTGGGTGACGGCGTTCTGGTCGGCGCGGGGGCCAAGGTGCTCGGACCTATCACAGTAGGCAACAACGCACGGGTCGGGGCCAATTCCGTGGTGGTGGCCGATGTGCCGGACAGCTGCACGGTGGTGGGCATTCCCGGCAAGGTGGTCAAGCTGCGGGAGGCCGGCACGGTCAACCCCTATGGCATCGACCTCGATCATCACCTGATCCCCGATCCCGTAGGCAAGGCCATCGCCTGCCTGCTCGATCGCATCGACGGTCTGGAAAAGAAGCTGGAGGCGGGTGGCCTGGTCCCGGCCGGTAGCCAGCAACAGTACTTTCTCGGCTGCAGCGTCGACAACAGCATCTGTGAAACCGACTGCTCGGGCGGAGCCGCTTCCTCAGGCTCAGTCGAACCGCGGCGTGTCGGCAACCTGCTGGACTGAGGAGACCGGACATGGATCTACAGGATTTCGACGGCAGCGGCCTCTATTTCGATGAGCCTCTGGCTCCCGAGGTGGCCGCCTGCCTCGATACTGCCAGCGACCAGTACAGCCAGGGTACCGCAGAAGCGCCACTGCTCCAGGCGCAGGCCCTTGCACCTGAAAACCTCACGGTACTGGTCGGGCTGTATCGCTTTTACTACTACCAGCACCGTTACGCCGATGCACTTGGCGTCGCGCAGCGAGTGATGGACATCGTCGCCCCGCGGATCGGCTTGCCGCCGTACTGGGGAGACATCACCGGTGATCATCTGGTGGATGCGGCCGAGCGCGGCTTCGGCCTGTTGCGCTTCTATCTGCTGGCGCTCAAGGGCGGGGGCTACCTGAGCCTGCGCATGGGCCGCTTCGAACAGGGCAAGACCATGCTGTTGAAAGTGGTCGAGCTGGACGCGGACAACCGGCTCGGTGCCAGGTTGCTTCTAGAAGTGCTGGCGGGCCACAACGCGCAAATCTTTACCTTCCCAACTGCGGCTACCGCGGAGATACGACCATGACCGTACAACGCTTTTCCCCGGAATCCGACCTGTCTCTGGATGACGCCATGGAGGATCTGGTCTCGGCCGAGGACTTTCTCGAGTTCTTCGATGTGCCGTTCGACCAGACCGTGGTGCATATCAATCGGCTCCACATCATGCAGCGGTACCACGACTATCTGAGCCAGGCGCCTGACCTTGAAGAGCTCGCCGACGAGCCGCGCGCCGCGGTCTACCGACAACTGCTGGTGCGCGCCTACAGCGACTTCGTCAACTCCGACGCGCAAACGGAAAAGGTCCTGAAGGTGTTCAAGCGCAATGATCCGCAGAGCACCTTCGTGCCCCTTGACCAACTGCTTGGCTGAGCGGGAGGTAACAGATGACCCAGCCGCAATTCGAGTATGGCGAGTCGGTTCGACTGATCCGCAACGTACGTAACGACGGCACCTATCCGGGAAAGGAAGTCGGGGAGTTGCTCATCCGGCGCGGCGCGGTGGGGTGTGTTTACGACGTCGGTACCTATCTTCAGGACCAATTGATCTATCGCGTTCATTTCATCGATGACGCTCGCACGGTTGGCTGCAGGGAGGAGGAGCTGATCCTGGCTTCCGATCCCTGGGTGCCCAACCTGTTCGAGTTTCGTGACAAGGTCGTTGCGCTGCGCAGTTTCGCCATCGGGGGCGAGGTGGTGGTCGAACGAGGCCAGGTCGGCACCATCGAGAAGGTCCTGCGTGATCTGCCCGACGGTGTGCAATACCACGTGCACTTCAGTGACGGACGTATCCTGCAGATTCCCGAGCCGAGCCTGGCGATGGTCGATGCGGCAGCGGCGGGGGTAGACCATGAGTGAGCAGACGGCAGGTCCGGAACGCCGCTACCGGCTGCTGCGGGTATCGCTTGACCGCTTCGGCTGCGAACCTCGGGCGCTAGACGATAAACAGCAGAAACAGGCCGAACGCATCGTGGCCCGCCAGCTCGAGATCGAAGAGGCGGTGTTGCGCAGCCCCGAGGCCATCGGGGTGGTCATTCCCGAGTCGCAGGTCCGCCATGCCTGGAAGAGCATCGGAGAACGCTACGAGGACGAGGCAGCCCTGTCCATGGCCCTGGAGCACCAGGGGCTGGATGTCGAAGGGGTCAGCAACCTGCTGGCTCGCGAGCTCAAGGTCGAGGCAGTGCTGGAGCGCATCAGCACCGGGGCACCCGAAATCAGCGATACCGATGTCAGCCTCTACTACTTCAGCCACATCGAGCAGTTCGATCGGCCGGAAACCCGTCGCGCCCGGCATATCCTGCTGACGATCAACCCGGAATTTCCCGAGAACACCCGCGAGGCGTCCCGTACCCGTATCCAGGCCATCGCCCACCGACTGGGCAACAAGCCCGAACGTTTCGCCGAGCAGGCAATGAAGCATTCGGAATGCCCTACGTCGTTGCAGGGCGGGACCCTGGGGGACGTCAAGCGGGGGACCCTTTACCCGCAGCTGGAAGATTGTCTGTTCGGACTCAAAGAGGGCGAGATCAGCCCGACGGTCGAGTCGCCGATGGGCTTTCACCTGATGCTCTGCGAGGCCATTACCCCGAGCGGGCGCATGCCGCTCGAAGAGGTACTGCCGCGGCTACGGGACTGGCTGCAGTCGCGGCAGCGCCAGGCACGCCAGCGGCAATGGCTGGAAACCCTGCTGGAAAAATCCGCACCTTTGGAGGAACTGGCCCATGGCTGATACCGAGAACCCCTGCTGCTCGTTCTGTGGCGCGGAAAAAAGCGCAACGGTACCGCTGATCGCCGGCAATGACGGTCGCATCTGCGAAGCCTGCGTAAAACTCGCCCATCAGGTGGTCAACAGTTGGGGCCAGCGGCGCAAAAGCCAGGAGCTCGCCCCGCAGTTGCGTACTCCGGCCGAGTACAAGAAACATCTGGACGAATCGGTCATCGGCCAGGAGGAGGCCAAGGAGACCCTGTCGGTCGCCGTGTACAACCATTACCTGCGCCTGCTCAACTGCGATCGCGATCCGGTGTGCCACCTGAGCGAAGAGGTTGAGCTGGAGAAATCAAACATCCTCATGGCGGGCCCTTCGGGCACCGGCAAGACGCTGCTGGTGCGCACCCTGGCCAGGATCCTCGGGGTGCCCTTTGCCTCGGCGGATGCGACCACCCTGACCCAGGCCGGCTACGTTGGCGACGATGTGGACAGCATCATCGCCCGATTGCTCGATGCGGCCGACGGCGATGTCCAGCAGGCCCAGTGGGGTATCGTTTACATCGACGAGGTGGACAAGCTTGCCCGCCGCAGCGGGGGAGGTACCGCGGTGCGGGACATCTCCGGCGAGGGCGTCCAGCAGGCGTTGCTGAAGATGGTCGAAGGCAGCGAGATGCGCATCAGCAAGTCCGGGCGGCGCAACGAGCAGAACGAGGAGCAGGTGATCGACACCCGCAACATCCTGTTCATCGCCGGCGGAGCCTTTCCGGGTCTTGAGGCGCTGGTTTCGTCACGTCTGCAACCCAAGGACACCAGCATCGGTTTCCATACCGCGCCAAAACAGAAAGCTCCCAGCATCAACGAACTGCTGTCCTCGCTGTTGCCTGACGACCTGCATGAATTCGGCCTGATTCCCGAATTCATCGGTCGCTTCCCGATCATTACCTTTCTTCAGGAACTGGATCACGCCACCTTGCTGCGGATTCTCACCGAGCCGCGCAACGCGCTGGTGAAGCAGTACAAGCAACTGTTCGCTTACCAGGGCGTGACCCTGGAAATCACCGATGCGGCGCTGGACTACATCGCCGACCAGGCGTTGACGCGCAAGACGGGTGCGCGGGGGCTGCGAGCGGTGCTCGAAGGCGCGCTGCAAAAGACCATGTTCGATATGCCGTCGATGCCTGGCCTGCGGGCCTGCACACTGGATCTGGCTGAGCAGGAAGGCGGTGTGCAGCGCCTGACGGTGGCGACTCGTATCGCCGAGCCCGGTGATGAGGACGATGCGTCTTTCTCCATGCCGTCCCCGGAGGAGAGTACTGCCCAGGCCAAGCTGACCGCCGAGCTGTCGCAAAGATGACATCAATCGACGGTGTCAGCTGTCCGTTTTGCGACAGCTTGGTCGTCGCTACAAGAATAGTCTTTGTAAAACAATAGGTTAACTAGCCATTCGCGGGTGGCCTGCCTCTTGCTCTACCCTCAGGAGCCAGCCTGGCGCAAGCCGCTGGCAACCCGACTACGACTACACGCAGCCAGAGGTTGATTATGGCCAGGATTGGACTTTTCTTCGGCACCAACACCGGTAAAACCCGCAAAGTCGCGAAGATGATCAAGAAGCGCTTCGACGAAGAAACGATCGCGGACCCGATGAACGTCAACAAGGCCACGCCCGACGACATCGCCAAGTACCAGTTCCTGATACTCGGCACCCCGACCCTCGGCGAGGGTGAGCTCCCTGGCCTGTCGGCCGATTGCGAGAACGAAAGCTGGGAAGAGTTTCTGCCCCAGCTGGAAAGTGCCGACTTTTCCGGCAAGACCGTCGCCCTGTATGGCCTGGGCGACCAGGTGGGTTACCCCGATGAGTTTCTCGACGCAATGAAAGAGCTTCATGATTTCGTTGTCGAGCGCGGTGGCAAGGTCGTGGGTGCCTGGCCCACCGAGGGCTACGAGTTCGAACATTCCGAAGCTGTGGTCGATGGCAAGTTCGTCGGACTGGCGCTGGATCTGGACAACCAGAGCAACCTGACCGAAGAGCGCTTGAGCGCCTGGCTGAAGCTGATCGCCGCGGATTTCGACCTTACCGTCTGAGCTGCACCCGGCCCCGGGCCATACCCGGGGGCCCCTCTTCCGGCGTGCGCAGCCACGCGGTCAACGGCATCCTTCATCTTTTCCGTCTTCTACTACGCACTGCCCACTAGCAATCCGCAGGCCGAACGTGGCCAAGGCGGCTCAGGAACGCGCAGGTAAAGGGTAGTGCTCGAGACTGTTCCGACCGCTCCGTGCCGGAGCCCTGTCGGAGGCGTTCAAGCAGAGAGGTGCCGCTTGCGGCCCGACCATCCTTCCGGATGAAGCCTGGCCGCTGGCGACAGTGACGGCCCGGGGCGGACCGTCGAGGACATCAGTGGTTGCGCGTCAGCAACGCGGGTTTTTCACTGCGATTGCGTCCGGGCTGACGGTCCAGCTGTTCGAGTTGCTCCAGTTGCTCCAGGCTGGGCAGCCGGTCCAGCTTGGACTCCTTGCGCACGATCACAGGCTGGCGCGTGCTGGGTGCTGCCGTGTCCTTGCGTCCGGTGGACTCGAAGGGGGTCAGCTGACGCTCTTCGCCACGCGGGCGCCGCGGACCTCCGGAGCGACCCTGGCCGCCAGCCTGCGACTGGCCGTTGCGGGCCTTGGCTGGACGCTTGCCATTGGCCGCTCCCTGAGCCTGGCCCTGAGCTTGCGCCTGTCCGTTGCGGCGTCGCGTCGGTACCGCGGCACTGGCGGCAGGGGTGGCGCCAGCGGCGGGACGGCGGCCACGGTCCTTGCCTTTCTGGTTCTGATAAGGGCTGACGTAATCGACGCTGTTGCCGAAGTTATCCACTTCGTCATCGAGAAACTCGTCAGGCGCGCGATCGAGCGGAATAGCAGGCGACAACGTTTCGCTCACCTTCAAGAGGGGTGCATCTGTGGCCCCGGAGGCCTGGGCGCCCTTGCTTTTGCCCCGGCGATTGCGGCGTTTGCTTTTCGCGCCTGGTTCGCCCCCGCTCTCGCCAGCGGCTTCGCTGGCAGGCTTGGACTTGGCTGCCGGCTTTCCCTGTCGCCCGTTGGGGCGGCGCTCGCGGCTTTCTCTCGGTACGCTGGTTTCGCCACGCGGCGGGCGATTTTCCTTGGGCTCGGCTTCCAGGGTGGTTGGGTCGAAGCCCAGCGAGTCGCCATCGGCGATCTGCTGGCGAGTCAGGCGCTCGATGTTGCGCAGCAGTTTCTCCTCGTCCGGCGCCACCAGCGAAATGGCTTCGCCGCTGCGTCCGGCCCGACCGGTACGGCCGATACGGTGGACATAGTCTTCCTCGACGTTCGGAAGTTCGTAGTTGACCACGTGGGGCAACTGGTCGATATCCAGCCCGCGAGCGGCGATGTCGGTGGCTACGAGTACCCGAACGCTACCGTCCTTGAAGTCTGCCAGGGCACGTGTCCGGGCATTCTGGCTCTTGTTGCCATGGATGGCCGCGGCGGTCAGGCCTTGCTTCTCGAGATACTCGGCGAGGCGGTTGGCACCGTGTTTGGTACGGGTGAAGACCAGCACCTGTTCCCATGCACCCTGGGTCACCAGATGAGCCAGCAGGGCGCGTTTGTGGGCGGCGGGCAGGCGATAGACGCGCTGCTCGATGCGCTCCACCGTGGTATTGGCCGGGGTCACCTCGATGCGCTCGGGCTCGTGCAGGAGCTTGCCGGCAAGATTGATGATGTCCTGGGAGAAGGTGGCGGAGAACAACAGGTTCTGGCGCTTGGCCGGCAGTTTCGCCAGTACCTTCTTCACATCGTGAATGAAACCCATGTCGAGCATACGGTCGGCTTCATCGAGCACCAGGATCTCTACATGGGAGAGATCCACGGCGCCTTGGCCGGCCAGATCCAGCAGGCGGCCTGGGCAGGCGACCAGCACGTCGACGCCCTTGGAGAGCAGTTGCACCTGTGGGTTGACGCCCACGCCGCCGAAGATGCAGGCGCTGGCCAGTGGCAGGTCACGGGCATAGAGCTGGAAACTGTCGTGTACCTGGGCGGCCAGCTCGCGGGTCGGGGTCAGCACCAGGACCCGCGCCTGGCGAGGGCCATGGCGCTGGGCCCGGTCAGGGTGACCGCCGGGAAACAGTAATTCGAGGACGGGCAGCGCGAAGCCACCGGTCTTGCCGGTGCCCGTCTGGGCGGCGACCATGAGGTCGCGTCGTTGCAACACGGCGGGAATGGCCCGCTGTTGCACAGGGGTAGGCTGGGTGTAGCCGGCAGCCTCGACGGCACCGGCTAAAGCCTCGGAGAGACCGAGGGAAGCAAAGGACATGCGAGATCCTGTCTTATGGGGGCGTTGGGCCCAGGGACGATCATGCCTGGCTGGATGTGCGTGCCTCTGGGCACTGTCCCGTCCGGTCGTGCCGCTGACTCAAGAATTGGCGGCATCCGGGCGCAAGCCTGGCGGGAGTGCGGAGTATAACAGAGTGTGTCAACCCCGCGATATTACGACACTCCCCGGGCTGCCTGGTTCAACCGCAAGGGTAGCGGGCCGGCAGCCGCACAAGGAGTGAAGGCGCTGATACTGCACGGCTATGCCCGCTTTGCCAAGCACTGAATGAAAACCCGGCAAAAGGTTTCAGCGCGAGAGGCCCAGGTTGTTCCAGATCGCCAGGCTAGCTTCGGCCTGGTTCAGCGTATAGAAGTGCAGTCCTGGCGCGCCGCCGGCCAGCAGGCGTTCGCACATCTCGGTGATCACTTGTTCGCCGAACGCCTGGATGCTGTCGATATCATCGGCGTAGGCCTCCAGCTGCTTGCGTACCCAGCGCGGCAGTTCGGCGCCGCAGGCGTCGGAAAACCGGGCGAGCTTGCTGTAGTTGGTGATCGGCATGATGCCTGGTACCACCGGGATCTCCACGCCCAGCTTGCGCACGCGCTCGACAAAGTAGAAGTAGCTGTCGGCATTGAAGAAGTACTGGGTGATCGCGCTGTCGGCCCCGGCGTTCGCCTTGCGGGCGAAGTTGGCCAGGTCCTGCTCGAGGTTGCGGGCCTGGGGATGCATTTCCGGATAGGCGGCGACCTCGATGTGGAAGTGATCCCCGGTTTCGCTGCGGATGAACTCCACCAGCTCGTTGGCGTAGCGCAGCTCGCCGCTTGCCATGCCCATGCCAGAAGGCAGGTCGCCGCGCAGGGCAACGATGCGGCGTATGCCGGCCTGGCGATAGGTTTCGAGCAGCTGGCGCAACTCCTCGCGGGTGTCTCCGACACAGGACAGATGCGGCGCGGTGGGAACCTTCACCTCCCCATCGAGCTGGAGCACGGTGTTGAGGGTACGGTCGCGCGTGGACCCTCCGGCACCATAGGTGCAGGAGAAGAAATCCGGTTGGTGCTCGGCCAGCCGACGGGCCGTGGCAATCAGTTTTTCATGCCCGGCTTCGGTCTTGGTCGGAAAGAACTCGAAGCTGATGGAAGGGCGAGGGGATGTGCTCATGGGCGAATCCAGAGAAGCAGTCGGGCGAAAGTCTGCCCGTAACCTTCTTATCGCGGGCGGCCAGAGACCAGGAGGGAACGAGACGGCAGCATGGCGCTGCCCTGTCGTCCCGCTTCAGCCTCTGGCCGCCTGCGGCTTGGGTAGGGTGGAAACGGCTGCAGGCCCTTTCCACCAGACGCTCGGCCAGGTGGAAAAGCGCTTTGCGTTTTCCATCCTACGCATCAATAGCGATAGCTGTCGGGCTTGAACGGCCCTTCCACCTCGACGCCGATGTAGTCGGCCTGCTTCGGGGTCAGGCGGGTCAGGACGCCCCCGAAGCCCTTGACCATCTCGGCCGCGACTTCTTCGTCGAGCTTTTTCGGCAAGACCATGACGGTGACGTGGACGCTCTTCTCGGATACCGGCAGGTCGGCGAATTTCTCGTTGTAGAGGTGGATCTGCGCCAGCACCTGGTTGGCGAAGGAGCCGTCCATGATCCGGCTGGGGTGGCCGGTGGCGTTGCCCAGGTTCACCAGCCGGCCTTCGGCGAGCAGGATCAGGTAGTCGTCATTGGCCGGGTCGACAGTCTTGCCGGTGCGGTGGATCTTGTGCACCTGCGGCTTGACCTCTTCCCAGCCCCAGCTGGCGCGCATGAAGGCGGTGTCGATCTCGTTGTCGAAGTGACCGATGTTGCACACCACGGCGCGCTTCTTCAGCCCTTTGAGCATGGGCGCATCACAGACGTTGACGTTGCCGGTGGTGGTGACGATCAGGTCGATCTTGCCCAGCAGGGCAGTGTCGACGCAGCCGTCGGTGCCGTCGTTCAGGCCGTCCTTGTACGGGGACACCAGCTCGAAGCCGTCCATGCAGGCCTGCATGGCGCAGATCGGGTCGACTTCGCTGACCTTGACGATCATGCCTTCCTGGCGCAGGGACTGCGCCGAGCCCTTGCCCACGTCGCCATAGCCGATCACCAGCGCCTGCTTGCCGGACAGCAGGTGGTCGGTGGCGCGCTTGATGGCGTCGTTGAGGCTGTGGCGGCAGCCGTACTTGTTGTCGTTCTTGCTCTTGGTGACCGAGTCATTGACGTTGATCGCCGGCACTTTCAGGGTGCCGTCCTTCAACATGTCCATCAGGCGATGCACGCCAGTGGTGGTTTCCTCGGTGACGCCGTGGATGCGCTCGAGGGCCTGCGGATACTTGTCATGCAGGATCTGGGTCAGGTCGCCGCCGTCGTCGAGGATCATATTGGCGTCCCACGGCTGGCCACCCTTGAGGATGGTCTGCTCGATGCACCACTCGTACTCTTCTTCGGTCTCGCCCTTCCAGGCGAACACCGGGACACCGGCCGCGGCGATGGCGGCGGCGGCCTGATCCTGGGTGGAGAAGATATTGCAGCTGGACCAGCGGACTTCGGCGCCCAGGGCGATCAGGGTCTCGATCAGTACGGCGGTCTGGATGGTCATGTGGATGCAGCCGAGGATCTTCGCCCCGGCCAGCGGCTGCTCGGCGGCGTACTTCTGGCGCAGGCCCATCAGCGCGGGCATTTCCGACTCGGCGATGATGATCTCGCGGCGACCCCAGGCGGCCAGGGAGATGTCGGCGACCTTGTAGTCGGTGAAATCGGCAGGCGTCATGACAGCGCTCATTGAAGAGTGTCTCCATTCGTAAAGTGCGAATGGGCGCCGTTGATGCGTTCTGGGAAACGCCCCATCCGAGCCTGACAAGCGCTCTGTGTAGCACAGGGCCTGCTGCAGCGCCCCTCGGATGGGTGGCGGGCATGGCGCGGGCGGAGCCGTCCATGTGAAGCCTGCCAAGTATAGCGGGACTGTGCGGCGGACCCAAGCGCTGGCGTCTTCTGATGTTGCACATGGGCGCTTTGCCCCTGGCCAGCCTGCGAGGATAATCCCGCTTCCGCCGAGATGAGTGAGGGACTATGAAAGGCTTGTTTTCCGGTGCGTTGGTGGCCGTTGCGCTGACGCTGGCAGGCTGTGACCGCGTCGACCCCGACTCGCCCCTGGGCCAGCGCAAGGCGATTTTCCAGGAGATGCTCGAGGTCAAGGAGGACATGGGCGGGATGTTGCGTGGACGCCTGGCCTTCAGCGCCGAGGCCTTTGCCTCCGGTGCGGTGCGACTGGACGACGTTTCTCGCCAGCCCTGGCAGCATTACCCGGAGGTTCGCGAGGCGCAGAGCGATGCCCGCGATGAGGTCTGGCAGCGCCAGGAGCGCTTTACCGAGCTGGCCCGCGAGCTGGAGGCCACCACCGCTGCCCTGCGCGAGCTGACCCAGGCCCAGCGGCCGGCGCCACGGGTGGTGGCGCCGGCCTTCCAGAGGGTCGAGGACAGCTGTGAGCGCTGCCATCAGGAATTCCGCGTCTACTGACGGTGCCCCTGGGCCTTCAGAATCCATCGATGCCGGCGGCAGCCAGCTTGAGGCTCAGGCGGCTGAGCTCCGGGTGATTGAAGAAGGCGTGTAGCCCAGCGGCGCGTACCGCACCCACCCCGGGCTGGCGTTGCCAGTCGTCCTGGCTGCGGCGGCCAGGGCCTGCCAATTGTCATCGGCTGCCAGACGAAGCTCCAGGGGAACGCCGAGAGCGCTCAGCCAGCGGGCGAAGGGGCGTTGGCGGGCCAGTTGCAGATTTTCTGTCAGGCTCTGCCCGCGCGCCGGCCCCAGCGCCTCGGTCAATTGCTCGGGCTCGAGTGACAGCCAGTCCACCAGTCCGCCCGCGAGCCCCGCCTCCATGAGTGCCTGCCAGGTGCCGCGGCCGAGCCCCGGCAGGTCCAGTGCCTGACGATCGCTGAGCCAGGTCAGGCGGGCCAGGTACTGTTGTTCGCAGCCGGCGCGGGGCGTCAGACAACTGAGGCGGTGATAGGCGCTCGCGTCCGGGGCCATGACCGCCTTGCGCTGTGACGTTCGCCAGATCACCGAATCCAGCCGCGGTATGGTCTGCCCGGCAAGGCTGATGGCGACCTGATCACCCGGGCCCACGTCCAGTTCCTGCCAGCGGCGCAGCGAGCCCAGGCTGATCCGGGTGACGCGGCGGTCGTCGAGCTGCACCGGCGCCAACTCGAGCACGGGCGTGATTCGCCCGCTGCGGCCAATGCTGAAGTCGACGCCGCGTACCTCGGCCAGTGCCGTGCGTGGCGGATATTTCCAGGCTGCCGCCCAGGCCGGTGGCGCGGCCTGCCAGTGGTGGCCGGGCGGACGCTTGCCCTGTCGCAGCACCACGCCGTCGCTGGCGAAGGGCAACGGCGAGCGGTACCAGTGTTCTCGCCAGCGCTGTGCCTGCTCGAGGCTGGTGATCGACTGGGTGTAGCTCAGACCTTCGCCCAGCCCCAGCGCGGCCAGCCCGCTCAGGCGTGCCGGCATCTCCTCCGGGCCGTCGGGCCAGTCCCAGACGAACAGGCCGATACCGGCGCCGGTCACGCCGTCGAGTGCCTGGCGCATCATTGCCCCGGCGACGCGGCTGCGCGCGCCGGCACCGCCTCCTGCAGCCTGGACATGACTTTGCAGTCTCCAGTACAGCTCGCCCTGCAGCACCACCGATCGAGCCTGCGCAAGGCGCTGCGGGATAGCCGGAACCGCGCGGGCGTTGGCAGTCCAGTCCTGGCCGCGCTCGCCGTCGCCCCGGCTGATCACCCGCTGCAGGCGTCCCTCGTGGTATTCGAGGGTCACGGCCACGCCGTCCACCTTGGGCTGGATCCACAGGTCGTCCCGGCTCGCCATCCAGTGCCGGGCGGCCTCGGCGCCGGACAGCTTGGCCAGGCCGGTCTGCACGACGGGATGCCGCGTCTTGCCGCCCACCGAGACGAGTGGGTCGGGCGGGGGGATTTGAACCCCCGGATGGCAGGCTTGCCAACCGCCGAGGCGGGCGCGGGCGCCGTCGTAGAGTTCATCGGCCACCGGCGAAAGTCCGTCGCGGTGGTAGGCTTGGTCCCAGGCAGCGATCTGCTTCGCCAGGCGGCCGATCTCGGCCTCGGCGTGGGCGTCGCTCCAGTCCGGGCAAATGGCGAGCGCCAACGATGAATGGAACAGTAGCAGCGGCAGAAGTATCAGATGGCGCATCTCAGGAGCATCCTTGCTCGACTGGGAGGAGTATTCTGACGAGCTTTGGGCGGGGCGACTGTGTCGCGCCGCAAGCTCCGCCATGCTGCCCGCGCCATCCCTTGCGGGATCCTTACCGGAGGTCGTCCTTTCTTGCGTCCCATCATTACCATCGAACAGCTCACCAAGACCTACGCTTCGGGTCATCCCGCCCTGAAGCAGATCGACCTGGAGATCCGCCAGGGCGAGATCTTCGCGCTGCTCGGCCCCAACGGGGCCGGCAAGACCACCCTGATCAGCATCGTCTGCGGCATCGTCAATCCAGGCGGCGGCCGGGTTCTGGTGGATGGTCACGACATCATCCGTGACTACCGTGCGGCGCGCTCGCGGATCGGCCTGGTCCCACAGGAACTCTTCAATGAAGGCTTCGAGAGCGTCTGGGCGACGGTGCGCTTTTCCCGCGGGCTGTTCGGCAAGGCCCCGGACGATGCCTATCTCGAACAGCTGTTGCGCGACCTGTCGCTGTGGGAGAAGCGCGGCGCACGCATCAACGAGCTGTCGGGCGGCATGAAGCGTCGGGTGATGATCGCCAAGGCGCTGTCCCACGAGCCTACCGTGCTGTTTCTCGACGAGCCCACCGCCGGGGTGGACGTGGAGCTGCGCCGCGACATGTGGGCCATGGTGCGGAGGCTGCGCGAGCGCGGGGTGACCATCATCCTCACCACCCACTACATCGAGGAGGCCGAAGAGATGGCCGACCGCATCGGGGTGATCCGCCAAGGCCAGATCATTCTGGTGGAAGACAAGGACCGGCTGATGAAGCAGCTCGGCCGCAAGCAGCTCATCCTCCATCTGCAGCGGCCGCTGGCGAGCATTCCGGCGGAGCTGGCCGACGAACCGCTGGAGCTGATCGAGGATGGGCAGTCGCTGGTGTTCACCTTCGACACCCAGCGTGAGCAGACGGGTATCGCCGAGCTGCTGCGCCGCCTCGCCGAACACGACATCGACTACCGCGACCTTCAGACCAGGGAAAGCTCGCTGGAGGAAATCTTCGTCAGCCTGGTGAGGAACGACTGACCATGAACCGTTACGCTGTCCGCGCCATCTACCTGTTCGAGCTGTCCCGCGCCTGGCGCACCCTGGCGCAGAGCATCGCTACCCCGATCATCTCGACGTCGCTGTATTTCGTGGTCTTCGGCGCGGCCATCGGCGCCAACATGAACGCGGTGCACGGAGTCAGCTACGGCGCCTTCATCGTGCCGGGGCTGATCATGATGATGTTGCTCAGCGAGAGTATTTCCAACGCCTCGTTCGGCATCTACATGCCGCGCTACGCCGGGACCATCTACGAGGTACTGTCGGCTCCTGTGTCCTGGTTCGAGATCCTTATCGGCTATGTCGGTGCCGCGGCCACCAAGTCGGTGATCCTGGGGCTGCTGATTCTGGTAACGGCGCGGCTGTTCGTGGCCTACGAGATCCAGCACCCCCTGTGGATGGCGCTGTTTCTGATACTTACCGCGGTCACCTTCAGCCTGTTCGGCTTCATCATCGGCATCTGGGCCAATGGCTGGGAGAAGCTGCAGATCGTCCCGGCACTGATCGTCACGCCGCTGGCGTTTCTTGGCGGAAGCTTCTATTCGATCGAAATGCTGCCTGAGATGTGGCAGAAGATTGCTCTGCTCAACCCGGTAGTCTACCTGATCAGCGGGTTTCGCTGGAGCTTCTATGGGGTATCCGACGTCAACCCGGCGATCAGCCTGGGTATGACCCTGGGATTCATGGTCTTGTGTCTGGTGATCATCGGCTGGATCTTCCGCACGGGTTATCGCTTGAAGCAATAGCCGCTTCAACCCCTGGGCAGCAACGCCCAGCCACTCTTCAGTGGCCGCCCGACCACGAAATGCAGAAAGCCCCGCTCGACATACGTCGGCGGGGCTTTCGCTTGCGGCCGCTTTTACAGTCCGGCGGCGTCGCGCAGGGCGTCAGCCTTGTCGGTGCGCTCCCAGGTGAAGGCGGTGAAGGTGTCGTCCCCCACCGTCATTTCATAGGGGTGGCGGCCGAAGTGGCCATAGGCGGCGGTGGCCTTGTACATCGGGTGCAGCAGGTCGAGCATGCGGGTGATGGCGTACGGGCGCAGGTCGAAGTGCTCGCGGACCAGCCCGATGATCTGTTCGTCGCTGATCTTGCCGGTGCCGAAGGTGTTCAGCGAGATGGAGGTGGGCTGGGCCACGCCGATGGCGTAGGAGACCTGGATCTCGCAGCGGTCGGCGAGACCGGCGGCGACGATGTTCTTGGCCACGTAGCGACCGGCGTAGGCCGCCGAGCGGTCGACCTTGGACGGGTCCTTGCCGGAGAAGGCGCCACCGCCGTGGCGGGCCATGCCGCCGTAGGTGTCGACGATGATCTTGCGCCCGGTCAGTCCGCAGTCGCCCACCGGGCCACCGATGATGAACTGGCCGGTCGGGTTGATGTGGTACTGGGTGTCCTTGTGCAGCAGCTCGGCCGGCAGGGTGTGCTTGACGATCAGCTCCATCACCGCTTCGCGCAGGTCGGCCTGCTGCACCTCGGGACCGTGCTGGGTGGAAAGTACCACCGCGTCGATGCCGACCACCTTGCCGTTCTCGTAGCGGCAGGTGACCTGGCTCTTGGCATCCGGGCGCAGCCAGGGCAGCAGGCCGGACTTGCGCGCCTCGGCCTGGCGCTCGACCAGACGGTGGGAGAAGCAGATCGGCGCCGGCATCAGCACGTCGGTTTCGTTGCTGGCGTAGCCGAACATCAGGCCCTGGTCGCCGGCGCCCTGGTCTTCCGGCTTGCTGCGGTCGACGCCCTGGGCGATGTCCACCGACTGCTTGCCGATGATGTTGATCATGCCGCAGGTGGCGCCGTCGAAGCCCACTTCCGAGCTGTTGTAGCCGATGTCGATGATGACATCGCGCACCAGCTGCTCCAGGTCGACCCAGGCGCTGGTGCTGACTTCACCGGCGACGATGGCCACGCCGGTCTTGACCAGCGTTTCGCAGGCCACGCGGGCGTGCTTGTCCTCGGCGATGATGGCGTCGAGCACCGCATCGGAGATCTGGTCGGCGATCTTGTCCGGGTGCCCTTCGGACACGGACTCGGAGGTGAAAATCGAGTATTCGCTCATCTATCGGTTTCCTGTTTACCGGTGGGTGAGGGGGTCGTCAGTGGTCGGGAAAAGTGCCGCGCCTGGATCTGAAAACCGTTCTTCAAGCCAATGTAGAGGCTCTCGCCGGGCGTGAGCCCCGCGGCATCGGCCCATCGGGCCAGATCGTCCTGTTCGAACCCCAACCAGACATCGCCGCAGGCCTCCCTGGCCCAACTCTGGTTGTGGCGGCACAGCTCGGTGACCAGCAGGCTTCCGCCTGGCTTGACCAGCCGCGCCAGTTGTCTCATCGCCTCGCCCGGCGCCGGCAGGTGGTGCAGCACCATGTTCAGCACCACGCAGTCTGCCCGTGGGCAATCGTCCAGCAGGGCATCGGCAAGCTGCAGTTGCACGTTGTCCAGCTGCTGGCTGGCGCAATGTTGCCGGGCCAGATCGAGCATCGCCGGGCTGTTGTCCACCGCGGTGACGCTGGCAAAGCGGCGAGACAGCTCCGGCAGCAGCGCACCATCGCCCGGGCCGACCTCCAGCGCCGAGGCGCCAGCGCCCAGGTCCAGCGCATCGAGCAGCGCCAGCAAGCTGTCGCGGTACTGCGGGAGTCCGGCGATCAGGTCCTGGCGGGCCTGGAAACTGCCGGCCATGCGTGCGAAGAAGTCTTCGCTGGCCGCGCTGCGCCGGGCATGCACCTGGCCGATACGGCCGCGAAGGGGCTCCGGCAGGGGCAGTCGATCGACGTCTGCCAGCAGGCCGGCATGCAGGGCACTACCTGTCCCCTCGGCTGCCGCCAGCTCGCGGCGATAGAAGATCGCGTTGCCTTCCCGCCGAGTCGCCACCAGCCCCGCCTGGGCCAGCACCTTGAGGTGGTGGCTCATCCCCGACTGGCTGATGTCGAAAATCTGCGCCAGTTCCAGCACGCCGAACGAATCGCTGGCCAGCGCCCGCAGGATGTTCAGCCGCAACGGATCGCCGCCGGCCTTGCACAGGGCGGCGAGCTGATCTGAGGGCTCGAAACGAAGCTGGGGGGCACGCAGGCTCATGGGGGCGAAGTCTAGACTCGCGCTGCGGACGCAGCAATGGCTGTATCAAAAAGTTTTGATATACGCCAGCCCGTCGGGCCGCGCGACGAGGGTGCTGGAGCCGGAGACTGGACGATTGCGGCAAGGCCTTCGTTCAGCCTTCAGCCTCCAGCGCTTTCCCCCGGCTTTTGCGTCTTTGCGCTTTTGTTGCCCCGCCAGGGGTGCATGGGCGAAAATACCGCCCCTTTTCGATTCAGCCTTCCCCCGCAGGAGATTCTCGATGCCCAGCCGTCGTGAGCGAGCCAATGCCATCCGCGCACTGAGCATGGACGCCGTGCAGAAAGCCAACAGTGGCCATCCCGGCGCCCCCATGGGCATGGCGGATATCGCCGAGGTGCTCTGGTGCGACTACCTCAAGCACAACCCGAGCGACCCTCAGTGGGCGGATCGCGACCGTTTCGTCCTGTCCAACGGCCATGGATCGATGCTGATCTATTCACTGTTGCACCTGACCGGCTACGACCTCTCCATCGATGACCTGAAGAGCTTCCGCCAGCTGCACAGCAAGACCCCTGGCCATCCCGAGCTCGGCTATGCGCCAGGCGTCGAGACCACCACCGGTCCGCTGGGGCAGGGCATCGCCAACGCGGTGGGCATGGCGGTCGCGGAAAAGATCATGGCAGCCCAGTTCAACCGCGACGGCCACAGCATCGTCGACCACTTCACCTACGTGTTCCTCGGCGATGGCTGCATGATGGAAGGTCTTTCCCATGAGGTATGCTCGCTTGCGGGCACTCTGGGACTGAACAAGCTGATCGCCTTCTACGATGACAACGGCATCTCCATCGATGGCGAGGTCCATGGCTGGTTTACCGATGACACCCCCAAGCGTTTCGAGGCCTACGGCTGGCAGGTGATCCGCAACGTCGACGGCCACGATGCCGAAGAGATCAAGATGGCCCTGGAAACCGCCCGCAAGAGCGACCAGCCAACGCTGATCTGCTGCAAGACCGTGATCGGCTTCGGCTCGCCGAACAAGCAGGGCAAGGAAGAAAGCCACGGTTCCGCTCTGGGCGAGGAAGAGATCGCCCTGACTCGCGCCGCGCTGAACTGGAGCCATGGCCCGTTCGAGATCCCGGCCGATATCTATGCCGAATGGGATGCCCGCCCCGCTGGTGCCCAGGCACAGGACCAGTGGAATGTCCGCTTTGCCGCCTACGCCGAGGCTTATCCGGAACTGGCCGCCGAGTTCAAGCGGCGCATGGCCGGCGAGCTGCCGGCCGATTTTTCTGAAAAGGCCTCGGCCTTCATCCGTGAAGTCGCCGGCAAGGGCGAAACCATCGCCAGTCGCAAGGCCAGCCAGAACTGCCTGAACGCCTTCGGCCCGCTGCTTCCGGAACTGCTGGGCGGCTCGGCGGACCTGGCCGGCTCCAACCTGACCCTGTGGAAGGGCGTCAAGCCGGTAGTCGCCGAGGATGCGTCCGGCAACTACATGTACTACGGCGTCCGCGAGTTCGGCATGAGTGCCATGATGAACGGTATCGCCTTGCACGGCGGCCTGATTCCCTATGGCGCCACCTTCCTGATGTTCATGGAATACGCCCGCAACGCGGTGCGCATGTCGGCCTTGATGAGGCAGCGGGTGATCTATGTCTTCACCCACGACTCCATCGGTCTGGGCGAAGACGGCCCCACCCACCAGCCGGTCGAGCAGCTGGCCAGCCTGCGCATGACTCCGAATCTGGACACCTGGCGCCCGGCCGACACCGTGGAATCCGCCGTCGCCTGGAAACACGCCGTGGAGCGCAAGGACGGCCCCAGCGCGCTGATCTTCTCGCGCCAGAACCTGCCATACCACATCCGCGACAACGAGACCGAGGCGGCCATCGCCCGCGGCGGCTATATCCTCAAGGGCTGCGCCGGAGAACCCGAGCTGATCCTCATCGCGACCGGCTCCGAAGTAGGGCTGGCGGTACAGGCCTACGATAAGCTGACCGCCGAGGGTCGCCAGGTCCGCGTGGTGTCGATGCCCTGCACCAGTCTGTTCGAAGTCCAGGACGCGGCCTGGAAGCAGCACGTACTGCCCCTGGAAGTCAGCGCGCGGATCGCCATCGAGGCAGCCCATGCCGATTATTGGTACAAGTACGTCGGCCTCGAAGGTCGCGTGATCGGCATGACCACCTACGGCGAGTCGGCCCCGGCCGCGCAGCTGTTCGAGCACTTCGGCTTTACCCTCGACAACATCCTCGCGGTGGCGGACGAGCTGCTAGAGGACTAGGTCAAGCGGCAAGCTGCAAGCCACAAGCTGCAAGTAAAAGCGGCACGGACCGGCTTGCAGCTTGAGGCTTGCAGCTTGGAGCTGCTTTTATGATTTCCCCCCCCTACCGCGTTGCCCTCAACGGCTACGGCCGCATCGGCCGCTGCGTGCTGCGTGCCTATCACGAGCGCGGGGCGGGATTTCCGTTCGAGATCGTTGCGCTGAACGATCTTGCCGACATGGCCAGTCTCGAATACCTCACCCGTTTCGACTCTACCCATGGCCGTTTCCCCGGCGATGTGAGGGTAGCCGGCGATAGCCTGCACCTGAACGGGCGATGCGTGCGGGTACTACGCGAGGCGGAACCCGAGTCGATCGACTGGCGGGCATTGGCGATCGACTTGGTGCTGGAATGCTCCGGCGTGTATCACACCCGTGCCGACGGTGAGCGCTTCCTGGCGGCCGGGGCGCCGCGGGTGCTGTTCTCCCAGCCGATGGCCAGCGAGGCGGATGTGGATGCCACGGTGGTGATGGGCATCAACCAGCAGCGCCTGGAGGGCTGCGAGCGGCTGGTGTCCAACGCGTCCTGTACCACCAACTGCGGCGTGCCGCTGCTCAAGCTGCTCGATGGTGCCCTGGGTCTCGAACACGTTTCCATCACCACCATCCACTCGGCGATGAATGATCAGCCGGTGATCGATGCCTATCACCATGAAGACCTCCGCCGTACGCGCTCGGCGTTCCAGTCGGTGATTCCGGTATCCACCGGTCTGGCGAGAGGCATTGAACGACTGCTGCCGGAACTCTCGGGACGGATTCGGGCCAAAGCCGTGCGGGTGCCCACGGTTAATGTGTCCTGCCTGGACATCACCCTGCAGACCGCACGTGACACCGACGCGCAAGAGGTCAACCGGATCCTGCGTGAAGCCGCCGAAGCGGGGCCGCTTCAGGGCCTTGTCGCCTACACCGAGCTGCCCCACGCCAGTTGTGACTTCAACCACGACCCGCATTCGGCCATCGTCGATGGCAGCCTCACCCATGTGGTCGGGCCGAGGCTGGTGAACCTGCTGGCCTGGTTCGATAACGAATGGGGCTTCGCCAACCGCATGCTGGAAGTGGCGGAGCACTACCTGCAGGTCGCCCACCGCCGTCGCTGAGCTGGATATCACCGCATTTCGATTAGGGAAAATAAGGAAATCAAGATGACCGTACTGAAAATGACCGACCTCGACCTCCAGGGCAAGCGCGTGCTGATCCGCGAGGATCTCAACGTGCCGGTGAAGGATGGCGTGGTGAAGAGCGATGCGCGCATCCTGGCCTCGCTGCCGACCATCAAGCTGGCGCTGGAAAAGGGCGCGGCGGTGCTGGTCTGCTCGCACCTGGGTCGTCCGGAAGAGGGCATCTACAGCGAGGCGGACAGCCTGCAGCCGGTGGCCGACTACCTGGCCAAGGCGCTCGGCCGCGAGGTGCCGCTGGTCAAGGACTACCTGGGCGGCGTGGAGGTGAAGGCAGGCGATCTGGTGCTGCTGGAGAACGTGCGCTTCAACAAGGGAGAGAAAAAGAACACCGATGACCTGGCACAGCAGTACGCGGCGCTGTGCGACGTGTTCGTGATGGACGCCTTCGGTACCGCGCATCGCGCCCAGGGCTCCACCCATGGGGTTGGCAAGTTCGCCAAGGTGGCCTGCGCGGGTCCTCTGCTGGCGGCCGAGCTGGAGGCCCTGGGCAAGGCGCTGGGCAATCCGGCCAAGCCCATGGCGGCCATCGTGGCCGGTTCCAAGGTGTCGACCAAGCTTGATGTCCTGACCTCCCTGTCGGAGATCTGCGATCAACTGATCGTGGGCGGCGGCATCGCCAACACTTTCCTTGCCGCAGCCGGGCACAAGGTCGGCAAGTCGCTTTACGAAGCCGATCTGGTCGACACCGCCAAGGCCATCGCGGCCAAGGTCAGTGTTCCGTTGCCGATGGACGTGGTGGTGGCCAAGGCCTTCGCCGAAGACGCCGTGGCCACGGTCAAGGCCATCGACGACGTGGAGGATGACGACATGATCCTCGACATCGGCCCGGAGACTGCGGCGCAGTTTGCCGAGCTGCTCAAGTCGAGCAAGACCATCCTCTGGAACGGCCCAGTGGGCGTGTTCGAATTCGAACAGTTCGGCGCCGGCACCCAGACCCTGGCCAAGGCAATCGCCGATAGCCCGGCGTTTTCCATCGCGGGCGGTGGCGACACCCTGGCGGCGATCGACAAATACGGCGTGGCCGAGCAGATCTCCTACATCTCCACCGGAGGTGGCGCCTTCCTCGAGTTCGTCGAGGGCAAGGTGTTGCCGGCGGTCGAGATGCTGGAACAGCGCGCCGCGCAATGAGCGCCTTCGTCGCTCGCTCCGGGAGAGACAGCATGCGTATCGCCCTGCTGCTGGCCGTTGTCGCGGTCGCTGGCTGTGCCGGGGGGCGGACCCCGGATAGCGCCTGTGAAGTCTTCGTGCCGCCAGTGGCGGCCGATCCCTCCGTGCAGGACGGACAGACGCCTGGTGTGCGCAGCACAGCCGATCCCGAATTACCCGTTGTGGAGGATTTCGACTGTTGAGCCTGCTCAAAGGACTGCTTCTCGGGGGCGCCGTGTCCGTGCTTGCTGGTTGTTCTCATTGGGACGCCGGGCCGGACGCTCGCTTCACCCGTTGGGTCTGTGAACAGCCGGACTTCATCGAATGGCGTCACCCCGACGCCGAGCGGCAGTTCATCGAGTTGCGGGTCGGTGCCGAGGGCCAGATTCAACGCCTGCAAAAGGAACCTGCCATCCAGGGAACTTTCTATAGTGATGGCATCATTGCCTTCCACGACCGGGGGACCGACGCCCTGGTGTTTCGGCTGTCGGATGATCGCGTGATCGCTCGGGGCTGCAGGGCTTCGCTGTTCAACTTTTGACCGCAATCGCGATTCCCCGGCCCCATGCCGCGCCGACCGGCGCGGTGCTTGAACAGTGCCGGCCCTTGGGGCAGGCTTTATTTGATACACGACCCAACCGGGAGAAAGGAAATCATGGCACTCATCAGCATGCGCCAGTTGCTCGATCACGCCGCCGAATTCGGCTACGGCGTGCCGGCCTTCAACGTCAACAACCTCGAGCAGATGCGCGCAATCATGGAAGCGGCTGACAAGACCGATTCTCCGGTGATCGTCCAGGCCTCGGCCGGGGCGCGCAAATATGCCGGCGCACCTTTCCTGCGCCACCTGATTCTCGCTGCGGTGGAAGAATGGCCGCACATTCCGGTGGTCATGCACCAGGATCACGGCACCAGCCCAGCGATCTGCCAGCGCTCGATCCAGCTTGGCTTTTCCTCGGTGATGATGGACGGCTCGCTGGGCGAAGACGGCAAGACGCCCGCCGACTACGAATACAACGTGCGCGTCACCCGTCAGACCGTCGAGATGGCCCATGCCTGCGGCGTGTCGGTGGAGGGCGAGCTGGGTTGCCTGGGCAGCCTGGAAACCGGCATGGCCGGTGAAGAAGACGGTGTCGGTGCCGAAGGCGTTCTCGATCACAGTCAGTTGCTGACCGATCCGGAAGAAGCCGCCGATTTCGTCGCCAAGACCGGCGTGGACGCGCTGGCCATCGCCATCGGCACCAGCCACGGCGCCTACAAGTTCAGCAAGCCGCCAACTGGCGACACCCTGTCGATCCAGCGCATCAAGGAGATCCACGCGCGTATTCCCGGTACTCACCTGGTCATGCATGGCTCCTCTTCGGTTCCTCAGGAGTGGTTGCAGATCATCAACGAGTACGGTGGCGACATCGGTGAGACCTACGGCGTGCCGGTCGAGGAAATCGTAGAAGGGATCAAGTACGGCGTGCGCAAGGTGAACATCGATACTGATCTGCGGCTGGCCTCCACCGGGGCGATCCGCGAATTCATGGCCAAGCACCCAGCCGAATTCGACCCGCGCAAGTATCTGGCAAAGACGGTCAGCGCCATGCGCGACGTATGCATCGCTCGTTACGAGGCTTTCGGTACCGCCGGCAATGCCAGCAAGATCAAGCCCATCTCACTGGACGCCATGTCCATGCGCTACGCCAGCGGCGAGCTTGATCCAAAGGTCAACTGAGCCCTGAGCCGGACCGACGCGGGCGCCCAGGCGCCCGCGTCGCGTTTCAGGCGAGCAATTTCTGAATCTGATTGCGCAAGGTTTCCAGAGAAAAGGGCTTGGACAGCACCGGCGCCGAGTGCGCGATCGGGCTACCGCTTTCGTAGATCTCGATCGGATAACCACTGATGAAGATCACCTTGAGATCCGGTCGGAGCTTGAGAGCAGGCTCAGCAATCATTACTCCCGTCACCCCGTCGGGCAACCGGAAGTCGGTCACCAGCAGGTCGAGATGCGGCTTGGTGGCAAGGATCTCGAAGGCGCGGGTCGAGCTCTCGGCCTCCAGAACCTGATACCCCTCGGCGGCCAGGTAGTCCGCGAGCAGGGTCAGGATGGGTGGTTCATCCTCGACGATCAGGACGACTTTTGCTGCAGCTGTCATAGGGTCATCTCAAGGGGGTGCAAGGCGGCATTCGGCTCGTAACGAGGTGTCGCCAAATGTTTGAGTTGGCGCGCTGTAGCAAGTTTCATGCTGAATGCCTGGGGTCCAGGGGTCTGCATCTGAATGCAGCTTGCGGAGAGGTCGTGACATCTGCTCTGGATCGGTCCTCTCCAGGCGACGGGTTAACCTTGGCCAAGATGGCTGAATTTTTCGGCAGATTGCATGCCAACAGGTCGGGTGTCATGCGTTTTGCACGATAAGCGGAGTATGTGAGGTAAAGTAAGTCATTGATTTAAATGGATAATTATTTATTTAGAAAGTTGGCATGAACACTGCTGTATCAGGCAGGACAGCGTCACCCTGTACTGGAGAATCATAAATGCCTAACGTTACGAACATGCTCACTGCCGCCTTCCCCGAGTTTGATGTGGTCACCGACAAGCGCCCCGATAGTGGCATATTGCTGACGCTTCGCCACGACGGTCAGGACATTGTGCGCCGTGCCATTTCGCCGGGCCAGGCCAGCTCCGCGCTTCAGCTCGAGTGGGTCATCAGTTCGATCCGCCGTGACCTGGCACTGGAAGCAGGCATGTCGCCTGCCATTGCACACCTGCAAAGCCAGAGCCGCACTGCCTTGCCCACCTACGAGTACCGCTGAACCTCCTGCGGGCCTCCGTCTAGCCGATGAGGTAAACCGACATGAATGCGATAGAACTGCTGGTCGAAGATCATGAGCGGGTCAAGGACATCCTCAACCGCCTCTCTGATACGACCGAGCGAGCAGTCAAGACTCGCACGGAATTGCTGCAGAAGCTCGAAATGGAACTCGTGATCCACACCCGCCTGGAAGAAGAAATCCTCTATCCGGCGTTCAAGCAGGCTGGCCGGAAGGAACAGGAAGTGATGTACCACGAGGCCAAGGAAGAACACCGGACAGTGGATTCACTGGTGTTGCCGGACCTCAAGGAAACCGAGCCAGGCAGTCTTGAATTCGCTGGCCGGGTGAAGGTGTGCAAGGAGCTGCTCGAGCACCATATCGAGGAAGAGGAGGAAAAACTCTTCCCCCAGGCGCAGGAGCTGTTCGACGAGCAGCGCCTCGAAGCCCTCGGCGCGCAGATGCTGGCGCTGAAGAAGGATCTTCGCAAGGGTTACACCACCCATTGACCATCCGTGTGGGGTGGCCGATCGCCCCCCTGCACCTCTGGGTCACCTCTCTGCGGTTTTCTCCCCCTGTTCTGCCCAGGGTGCCGGTTTTGGTGCCGCTGGGGCACTCTGGCCGCGGGAAAGGGTCCATCTTCCTGAGTGTCATTGAGTTGCCGACAATAACGGCGTCCCTCGCTACAAAGGAGAAGAATCTATGCGTCTTGCCTATTTCGTTGCACCTGCGGTACTCAGTCTCGTCCTGGTTGGTTGTGGTAACGACGAGCCCGATGAAGTGACACCGCCTCCAGCCACGACGATGGAGCCGGGCTCGCCCCAGTCGGCCGACCCAGCGATGCCACCGGCTGATGATACTGGCGCCACCGAGTACGAGCCCGCACCGGGCACTGGTACCGGCACCGGGACCGGCCTGGATACTGGCGCAGGTACTGGAGCTACCATGAACCCGCCGACCGACGACAGTGGCAGTGGTCTGGGCACCGCCTCGGGCGAGGGCACTGCGCCGAACACTACTGGGACCGGCACGCCCGCCAACTGAGGCGTAGCTGTTTCGAGCCACGGGCGGGCCGCTTCTGCGGCCCGCATCATTTTGGAGATGTCTGATGAAAGCCACGATGCTTGTGTTATGCGCAGGCCTGGGGCTGGCCCTCGCCGGCTGCGGTCGGGAAGAAGAGGAATCGGCCATGGACAACGTGACTGACAATCCCCAGCAGTACTATGACACCACCGCTGAGCCCGCCGGCCCTCGCGACCACCATTCTCCCGCCAGCCAGCCCAACGAGTGATCCACAGCCGTCGGCGATCAGGCGTGTGCCTTGATCAGCGGCTGCACCGCGTGGCGGAGGGCCTGCAACTGGCGGGCGATCAGTAACAGCTGCGTCTGCACCAGCCGGTGGCCGTCATCGGTGTCCTCCGGCATCTGTTCCAGGCGCGTTGCCAGGGCTTCGTCCTCGGCGCTCTCACTGTCGATCGGTCGGTTCTCCTGCAAGGCGACCGCCAACCCGTCCAGGCTGGCCGCCAGCTGCGCCGCCGTCTCATCGAGCAGGGCGTCGCTGGCATCGTCGGCCAGGCTTTCACGGTGCGCACCCAAGGCTGACAGGTAGCTCAGCAGCGCATTGGAATGCGTCAGAAAGCGAAACCCGGCCTCTGCGTCGCGACGGAAATGCCCAGGCTCGAGCAGCATGTTCGACAGGGTGGTGGACAGCGCGGCGTCAGCGTTGTGGGCATTGCGTCGGGCCAGGCGATAGGCCAGGTCATCGCGCTTGCCGGTGTCGTACTGACCCATGATCTGGCGCAGGTAGCCGGCACTGCAGCCCAGCGTGGCACCCAGCACCCGGTTCAGCCGCCGGCCCTGCCAGTCAGGCAGGACCAGGAAGACCGCGGCGGCGGCGATCAGGCTGCCGAGCAGGGTGTCCACCAGTCTTGGCCAGATCAGGCCATAACCGTCTCCGACCTGGTTGAAGCAGAACAGCACCATCAGGGTGATCGCAGCCGTCGCCAGGGTGTAGCGCGTGCTGCGTGTGGCGAAAAACACCACCCCGGCGACCACGGCGAACAGCGCCTGGATCTGCGCGGCGGGAAACAGGTTGAACAGGGCCCAGCCGGTAATCAGGCCCATTACCGTGCCGCTGATGCGCTGCACCAGCTTGATTCGTGTGGCCCCGTAGTTCGGTTGGCAGACAAACACTGTGGTCAGCAGCACCCAGTAACCCTGCTCGGGGTGGATCGCATGCAGGACGGCGTAACCGCAGAGCAGCGCCAGGGTCATGCGCAGGGCATGGCGAAACAGCAGCGATGTGGGTGTGAGCTGCTCACGGATGCGCCGTGCCCCTTCGCGCAGGCTGTGCGGCTGGCGGTCCAGCAGACTGCTGTCTTGCTCGCCGCTGAGCCCTTCCGGGTCGCTGGCGCTGGCCAGTTGGGCCTGCACCGCCTGGAGATTGCCTGCCAGCGCCCGTAGCGAGCGCAGCAGTCCGCGCCAGGCCGGGTTCTGCTGCGCGCGGAGGTAGTCGAGCGAGGCCTGCAGGTCTTCCATCGCCGCATTGCCGGCATCGCCCGTATGGTGGAACGGCTGATGCAGGCGAATGGCTTCGGCGAGCGCGCTGCAGCTGTTCGATTGCACCCGCAGCAACTGCTGGCAGCGAAACAGCACGTCGCTGTGAAAGAAGGCTTCGGCCAGTGCCTGGTAGGGGTAGTGCGAGGAGCTGGCCCGCTCGTGCAGGTCCTGGGCGAGAAAATACAGCTTGAGGTAATGGTTCAGCTCAGCGCTTCCGCGCGACTGGCCTATCCGGTGCAGGAGGGTTTCCTTCGCCCCGTTCATCGCGGCCACCACCCGGCCGTTCTGCCGCGCCAGCTCCAGGCGCCGCTCGCTGACATTGAGCTGACGCAGGGGCTCGAACAGGGCTGCCTTGAGCCGCAGGTAGCGCGACAGCTCGCGATAGACCTTGGCCAGGCTTTGCTGCACCGGCTGATGGGAAAACAGCGCATTCCACACCACCGACAACAGCCCGTACCAGGCAGCACCGGCCACCAGCAGCAACGGCTCCAGCCATAGCTGCGGGGTTACGCCGCCGCGCTGATCCACCGCGATCATGCTGTAAACCGAGAGGATCAGGGTGGCCTGGGCGATGGTCGCATAGCGCTCGCCGAGCGCCCCGAGCATCACCAGGGAGAAGGTCGCGCAGGCCAGTCCCAGGGCAAACAGGAGCGGGTAGGGGAAGAGCAGCTCCACCGATACCGCTGCGACCGAAAAGCACACCAGGGTCACCAGCAGGGCCTGCAGGCGTCCGCGCCAGCTGTCATCGGTTTCCGCCAGGGCGCTGGCGATGATGCCGAGAAACAGCGGTATCACCAGCCCCGGCTGCGCCAGGTGCCAGGACAGGCCCATGCTGCAGGCCAGGGCGATGAATACGCGCAGGCTGTATCCGAACTTTTCCAGCGCCCACAGGCGGCGCAGGGACTGGCGAAACGAAGGGGCTGGCATGTACAGGTCGGGGGAAGTGACTGGAGTCCTGAGCATGTCACAGCGCAGCCGAATCGTCTCGCTGGGCGTCGCATCGGCCCCGCATCACAGGATTGCCATGGTTCGTTAATCGGAATGCCGTCTGCGGTGGGCATCAATGGCCCGGCACCAAGCAAACCATCCAGATGTCACCCCTGCGAAAGACTGGGCGACCTCTAGCCCGGCCTTTCTTGCGAAGCACTCGCGCGTCGGCTTTTCAGCGTTGGCTCAGACCTCGCGCACCCGCAACGACCGCCCCTTGACCTTTCCCTCGCTGAGCCGCTTCAGCGCCTGACGTGCCACGCCACGCTCCACCGCGACATAGGCCTGGTGGTCGAACAGAGCGATCTTGCCCACCTGAGCCCCGACGAGGCCGGCCTCACCCGTGAGCGCGCCGAGAATGTCGCCCGGACGCAGTTTTTCCTTGCGCCCGGCGCCAATGCACAGGGTGGTCATCGGCGGCAGCAGCGGTCCGCTGTCGGCAGGCTGGAGCGAGGCCGGGTCGCACCAACGCAGCGGGGCACCCTGCAGGCGTTCCACCGCCTGCGCCCGGGCGGCTTCGGCCGGGGCGACCAGTGACAGCGCCAGCCCCTTTTCGCCGGCCCGGCCACTACGGCCGATTCGATGCACATGCACTTCCGGGTCACGGGAGAGTTCGACATTGATCACCGCTTCGAGGCCGGCGATGTCCAGCCCGCGCGCCGCCACGTCAGTGGCGACCAGTACGCTCAGGCTGCGATTGGCGAACATTGCCAGCACCTGGTCGCGCTCGCGCTGTTCCAGGTCGCCGTGCAACGGCGCGGCGCTGATTCTTTGGCCTTGAAGGTAGTCCACCAGCTCCTGGCATTGTTGCCGGGTGTGGCAGAACGCGACGCTGGAAGCGGGGCGGAAATGCCGCAACAGCCGCGCCACGCTTTCCAGCCGTTGCGCCGGCTCGATTTCGTAGAAGCGCTGTTCGATCTGGCTGTCGTCATGCTGCGAGGCCACCTCGATCCGCTGCGGCTGACGCATGAAGCGAGCCGCCAGCTGTTCGATGCCGGCCGGATAGGTGGCGGAGAACAGCAGCGTCTGACGCCTCGCGGGCGTCTGCTCGATGATCTCGGCAATGCTGTCGTAGAAGCCCATGTCGAGCATGCGGTCGGCTTCGTCCAGTACCAGGCTGTTCAGTCCGTCGAGCACCAGGGTGCCCTTGCGCAGGTGTTCCTGAATCCGCCCCGGCGTGCCGACCACCACGTGCGCGCCGTGCTCCAGCGAACCGATCTGCGGGCCGATGGGCACCCCGCCGGACAGTGTGAGCACCTTGATGTTGTCTGCGGCCCGCGCCAGGCGGCGGATTTCCTTGGCCACCTGATCGGCCAGTTCGCGGGTTGGGCACAGCACCAGCGCCTGACAACCAAAGAACCTGGGGTTCAGTGGGGCCAGCAGGGCAATGCCGAAGGCCACCGTCTTGCCGCTGCCAGTCTTGGCCTGGGCGATCAGGTCGCGGCCGGCCAGTGCCAGCGGCAGGCTCTGCGCCTGGATCGGGGTCATCGCCAGATAGCCGAGCGTCTCGAGGTTGACGAGCATGGCGGGGGAAATGGAGAGCGAGGAAAAGGCTGGGCTGGCCACGGCAGAGTCTTCGGCGGGAGATGGCCGCGAAGTTTAGCAGGCCTGCCACGCCCCCGCGGCCGGCCGTCGGCGTCAGGGCGAGGTTTTGCGCTGCTCGGCGAGGATGGCCGCGATCCGCTCGTCCTTCTCATGCCACAACTGGCTCACCCACTCCTGCATGCGTGCGCGAAAGGCCGGGTCGTTGCCGTAGTCGCCCTGCCAGAGCGACGGATCCAGCTTGCGCTGACGCACATCGATGACCACATGCGAAACCTGGCCACTGAGCAGCGCCCAGAACCCGGGGATCCGGCCCTCGGGGTACACCAGGGTCACGTCCAGAATGGCGTCGAGCTGGTCACCGAGGGTGGCCAGCACATAGGCCACGCCACCGGCCTTGGGCTTGAGCAGGTGGCGGTATGGCGAGGCCTGCTGCTGATGCTTGGCCGGCGTGAAGCGGGTCCCTTCGAGATAGTTGACCACTGTGACCGGATGGTCGCGAAATTTCTGGCAGGCGCGCCGGGCCGCTGCGAGGTCGGCCCCGCGCAGGTGCGGATTGCGCTCGAGTACCCTCTTGGAGTGCCGCTTCATGAAAGGGTAATCCAGCGCCCAGAAGGCCGGGCCAAGGAAGGGTACCCATACCAGTTCCTGTTTGAGGAAGAAGCGAAAGAACGGGATCTGGCGGTTGAACGCCTCGATCAGCGCCGGGATGTCGACCCAGGACTGGTGATTGCAGACCAGCAGATAGCCCCGATCGGAGCGCAGCTCGACACTGCCGCGTATCTCCCAGCGGGTAGGCGTCAGCCAGGCGAAGATGCGTTGACCAATGGCGGCCCAGGTTTCCGCGACATGCGTCACCGCCTCGCTGCAGCGCCGCCGCAGGGGCGGCCAGGGCAGGAGCTTGAGCAGTCCCAGCACCAGCAGAGGGCAGACCAGGATCAACGTATTGAGCGACAGCAGCAGCAAGACGGCGAGTCCTGTGGCCAGGCGGCGCATGGAACCTCCGGGAACGACACGGCCGCACATAATAGCAACACTTTTGCAGCCGCCGTCCGCAACCCGAATCGAACCGCCGCGGCCTGCCGCCGGTCGCATGGGCAGCCAATTGCATTCGAGGAGGCTGTCTTGCTACGTACGTCCGCTTTGCTGGGGCTCTTGAGCCTGGCCGTCGCGACCACCACGGTCGCGCAAACCCAACCGCACCTGTATGGGCGCTACGAGAACATCCGCCTGGACCAGCTGGGCAAGACCCTGAAGGCCAAGATGGACACTGGCGCCATGACGGCCTCGCTGTCGGCACGCGACATCGAACGCTTCGAGCGCGACGGGGAAGACTGGGTGCGCTTTCGCCTGGCCATCGAGGGAATGGACGACACCCTCTACGAGCAGCCCATGGTGCGCATCAGCCAGATCAAGACCCGCGCCGAGGAGCGCAGCGACCCCGAGGATGACACCGACATCGAGCGTGGCGCGGACATGGCTGAGCGTCCGGTGATCGAGATGGAGCTGTGCATTGGCGACCGCCTGATCGAGACCGAAGTCAACCTCACCGATCGCTCACGCTTCACCTATCCGCTGCTGGTCGGCGCTACCGCGCTGCGCCAGCTGGACGCCGCGGTCTATTCCACGCAGAAGTATACCGCCGGCCGGCCCGACTGCTGAACGGACCCCGGCCGCCACCCTGCCCATGCTGGCCGGCCGGGAGCTTGCTGAAAATCGCTCTTCGCCATTCTCTTGGCTGGCTTGTCGTCTGCGGTGTCTGCGTCAGCAAGGCGCGCTCGGGTCGTACCCGATGAAGCATTCGCTTTTCCCTCGCCTGAGATGTCTCGCTGATCCTGGCGGCATTGCTGACCTCTGCGACCGGGAATACTCCCGCCAATGCCTGCAGGTGGAATTAGTCCTGAAAGGCATATTCGGTCGTGGGTAGTCTCATCTCTCTGATCATCAAATTTTAACGAAGGGTCATTCATGTAATTATCGTGGCGATGATTATCCGTGAAGAAGTTGTCCAATCGTTATTAATTGTTCAGGGTTGCTTTATCAGGGTGCACTATTTGTCATGAAGTTTACATTGATATCCATAAATCGATGGCCTGTCATATCAATAACTACTCGCGGAAAATCCATTCTATGCCAGCCGGCGGCTTACGCTCGGCTGGCTGGTCAATTATTGACCGTTGGGTGAGTGAGTCGGTCCCTCGCCGCTAATCCCGGGCGCTGCGACCTCTGAATACATTCGCTGAATGGCCTTGAAGCCTCCAAGGAATAGTCAACAAGGTTGATGGCGTAAGGCCGTTCTTCAACGGCTCAGACGCGTCTTAGGGCCTCCGTCAGACTAAAGTCGGGGCTTTCATTTGGCTTGAGATCTTTGTTACATTCAATGTGTGGGTTTCCTTCACTCGCAATTACAATAAAGGCGGAGAACGGCGATGGCCGACGATAAGAACAATGCTGCTGCGTACTGGAAGGCGAATGTTCGTCTCATAACATGGAGCCTGGTGGTCTGGGCTCTTGTCTCATATGGCTTTGGCATCCTCTTGCGCCCGTTGCTATCCGGTATACCGGTAGGCGGAACAGATCTGGGGTTCTGGTTCGCTCAACAGGGTTCCATCATCACGTTCATTGCGATCATCTTCCACTATGCGTGGCGGCTGAACAAACTGGACAAGGAATTCGGGGTCGAGGAGTAAGCCAGCATGAGTCAGTATTGGATCAACATGTTGTTCGTGGGCGCCTCCTTCGTGCTCTATATCGGGATCGCGGTCTGGGCCCGAGCTGGATCGACCAAGGAGTTCTACGTAGCCGGTGGGGGCGTGCACCCGGTAACCAACGGTATGGCTACGGCGGCGGACTGGATGTCCGCAGCGTCCTTCATTTCCATGGCGGGTATCATCGCGGCCGGTGGCTATGGCACCTCGGTCTACCTGATGGGCTGGACTGGCGGCTACGTGCTGCTGGCCATGCTGCTGGCGCCCTACCTCCGCAAGTTCGGCAAGTTCACCGTGCCGGATTTCATCGGTGACCGTTTCTACAGCCGTGGTGCGCGCCTGGTTGCGGTGATCTGTCTGATCCTCATCTCCGTGACCTACGTGATCGGCCAGATGTCCGGTGCCGGCGTGGCCTTCTCCCGCTTCCTCGAAGTGAGCAACTCCGCCGGTATCTGGATCGCTGCCGCGATCGTGTTCGCCTATGCGGTATTCGGCGGCATGAAGGGCATCACATACACCCAGGTGGCGCAGTACATCGTACTGATCATTGCCTACACCATTCCGGCGGTGTTCATCGCCATGCAACTGACTGGCAATCCGATCCCGATGTTCGGCATGTTCGGCACCCACGTCGAATCCGGTATGCCGCTGCTGGAAAGGCTGGATACCGTCGTGCGTGACCTGGGCTTCGCCGAGTACACTGCCGATGTCGACAACAAGCTGAACATGTTCCTGTTCACCCTGTCGCTGATGATCGGTACCGCCGGCCTTCCGCACGTCATCATTCGCTTCTTCACCGTACCGAAAGTGGCTGACGCTCGCTGGTCGGCTGGCTGGACCTTGGTCTTCATCGCCATGCTGTACCTGACCGCTCCGGCCGTTGCCTCCATGGCTCGCCTGAACCTGGTGACTACCATCTATCCGGAAGGCACCCAGGCCGAAGCGCTGCTGTACGACGAGCGTCCGGGCTGGATCCAGACCTGGGAAGAGACCGGTCTGATCTCCTGGGAAGACAAGAACGGCGATGGTCGTATCCAGATGTACAACGACGCCAACGCCGCCTTCGCCCCCACTGCGCAGGAACGTGGCTGGAACGGCAACGAGCTGACCGTCAATAACGACATCATCGTGCTGGCCAACCCGGAAATCGCCAACCTGCCGTCCTGGGTCATCGGTCTGATCGCGGCCGGTGCCATCGCGGCGGCGCTGTCCACGGCTGCCGGCCTTCTGCTGGCCATCTCCTCGGCCATCAGTCATGACCTGATCAAGACCCTCATCAATCCGAAGATCAGCGAGAAAAACGAGATGCTGGCGGCGCGTCTGTCCATGACGGCTGCAATCATTCTCGCTACCTATCTGGGTCTGAATCCGCCGGGCTTCGCGGCCCAGGTGGTGGCACTGGCGTTCGGTCTTGCCGCAGCGAGCCTGTTCCCGGCGCTGATGATGGGGATCTTCTCCAAGCGCGTGAACAGCAAGGGTGCGGTCGCGGGAATGCTGGTTGGTGTGGTGAGCACCGCCGTGTACATCTTCCTGTATCTCGGCTGGTTCTTCATTCCGGGCACTGCGACTCTCGTCAACACGCCTGACAACTGGATGTTCGGTATCTCCCCGCAGGCCTTCGGTGCCGTGGGTGCAATGCTGAACTTCGCCGTGGCTTACGCCGTATCGATGGCTACCGAGGCTCCGCCGCAGGAGATCCAAGACCTGGTCGAAAGCGTACGTACCCCGAAAGGTGCTGGTATCGCGCTTGATCACTAAGCGATAATATGGCCTGAAGCCAGATCCAGAAATCTGGCCCGACGGTTGAGACAAAAATCGGGCTTCCATTTGGAAGCCCGATTTTTTTAAGGAAGTCGAATATGATCTGGCACCTGATTGCCGCGTTCTGCGCCGCGCTTGCGGGGGCAGGTATTGCGCTGATACTGCGCTCCCTGACGCGCAAACGCCTGCCAAAATGGATCATCCCGGCCTTTGCCGGCCTGGGGATGCTCTTCTATACGATCCACTACGAATACACTTGGTTTGAAACCAAGCAAGCGCGCCTACCGGCAGACTCCATGGTGGTTTCAAGCGAGGAGGGCGAGATGCTCTGGCGTCCATGGACCATGGCGCTTCCCATGCCCATGGCCTACACGGTGCTCGACGGTGCGAATGCGCAAATCACTGATACCGAGAATGGCCGTATGGCCCGGTTTGTCCTCTACCGTTTCGAAAAGCAGCACCTGATCTCGACGGTTACCAGCAGCCCCTATCAGCTGCTCTGCGACGAGAAGGCCATGTTCAGGCTCAACGAGGAAGGCCAGGCACGGTTCAGCACCTTGACCGAGCTGGACGAGAACGACCCGCTTTATCAGGCCCTTTGTCTTACTGATCGCTAGCTAGCGGACCCACGCGGGCCGCTTCTCCGGTGGCCCAGTTGTTGGACCAGGTGCGAGCCTCGCCCGAAGCGTGGCGGTCGGTGTTTGGCGTGGGTGCAGGTGGACTTGAGGCAGACAGTGCAAGGCAGAGCCCAGGATAGGGCTCCTGCAATAGGGCGGCGGGTTCAGGCGCCTGCCGTTGAGGTGAGGTGTCCGTTCCCGCAGTTGCCAAGGCCTGGCCTGTGTACTGCCGAGACCGAATGTACTCAGATCGAGCTGAGAGAGGCCTTGCGGGCGCGTTGCCAGCATCTGAGTCGCTGAGCCATTTCGTCTACCCGATCCAGCCCCATGCGCTGGGCTCGATTCATCAGGATCAGGGCGATTTCCGCGGTGGCCATTGCATCTGCGGAGGCGTTATGGCGTTGCGGTATGTGGATCTTGAAATGATCGAGCCAGTGATCCAGGCCGCCCCGATGAATCAGGGCTTCCGGGAACAGCATCGGTGCCAGGTCGGCGACGTCGAGAAAGCTGTGTTCGAGGTTGTAGCCCAATTCGCTCTTCAGGGCGCGGGCCAGCATGCGCTGATCGAACGGCGAATGGAAGGCAAGAAAGACGCAGTCGCCGGCGAATTCCATGAAGCTGAGCAGCGCCTCCGCAGGTGGCAGGCCGTCTGCCAGTGCGCTCGGTGCGATGCCGTGGATCAGCACGCTCTCGGTGAACTTGACCTGGCGGCACAGGGTGCACTCGAACTGCTGGGAGAAATCGATTGCGCCGTCTTCGATGGTGACGGCGCCGATTGATATGACCAGGTCACGCTTGAGGTGCAGGCCAGTGGTTTCGAGGTCGAGGACCACCAGCCGTCGGTCGCGCAGCTTGGCCGTGTCCAACCGGTCGGGCCGTGGCAGCTCGGCGACGCGTTGCTGCTGCTCGGGCGTGAGCTTGGGACCGCGTGGGCTGAACCAGGACATGTTCATAGTTGATAGCGCAGGGCCAGGCTGGCCTGGAGGCGCTGGGCCTGGCGAAAGGATTCGCGCAGGATGCGCCGATCGAGCACGTTGAGCGTATCCGGATCCAGGCGATTGGAGAAGGGCTGACCATCGCGCGCCTGTTGCTGGTGATGCTGCATGCGGGTCTGCTGGATGAACTGATAGGCCTCTTCATAGGCTGAGCCGTCCTTGGCGCCGATGACGCCGGCAGCGGACAGCTGGCGCAGGCGATCGAGGGTGTTGGTCGCCTCGATGCCGTTGGCCAGCGAAAGCACCCGGGCACCGTCGACGAAGGGCGTCAGGCCCTGAACCTTGAGATCCAGGGTGGCGGCCTTGTCGTTACCCTTGCGCGAAACCACGAAGTCACGGAAGCGGCCTACGGGTGGGCGGTTGCGCAGGGCATTCTCCGCCATCAGGCGCTGGAAGATACTGGTGGTCTCGACGTTCTCGAGAATTTCCTGGCGCAATTGCTCGCAGCCCTCGGGCGGTCCCCAGATCGGGCGCAGGTCGAAGTATATGTTGCTCCCCAGCAGATTCTCCGGCGTGGTCTCCTCGACCATCGAGCGAAAGCGCCGGGACCACTCGCGGCGGGACAGGCACAGCTCGGGGTTGCTGGCCATGACGTTACCCTTGCACAGCGAGAAGCCGCAGGTATCCAGGTCCCGGTTGATACGCTCGGCCAGCGGTAGCAGACGGCCTCGGATGGCGGCGGCTTCGGCGCCATCCCTGGCCTCGAAGAGAATGCCGTTGTCCTGATCGGTAAACAGTGTCTGCTCGCTACGGCCCTCGCTGCCAAAGCACAGCCAGGTAAAAGGCACGCCGGGATCACCCATGTCCCGGATGGCCAGCTCGATCACTCGGTACACGGTGTGATCGTTGAGTACCGTCACGATGTGGGTGATCTGGGTGGACGACGCGCCGTGGGCCAGCATGTTGTCCACCAGTTGCCGAATCCTCGTCCGTAGCGTCACCAGCGCGTCGACCCGTTCGGCATGGCGTATGGTCTGCGCCAGATGGACGAGGTCGACCCGCTGCAGGGAGAACAGGTCACGCTCGGAAATGACGCCGCTCAATCGCCCATTGGCCACCACGCAGACATGGGCGATATGACGCTCGGTCATGGCGATGGCGGCGTCGAAGGCGGTGGCGTCTGGTGGTAGCCAGAAAGGCTCGCGGGTCATGAACTCGCTGATCGGCGTGGTCAGGTCGGTGACACCGGTGCCGATGACCCTGCGCAGGTCGCGCAGGGTGAAGATGCCCCGCGGATGGTCGTCTTCCACGACGATGACGATGCTGCCCACGTTTTGCTCGTGCATCAGGCCGATGGCGGTGGCCAGCGGCAACTCGGGCGAACAGGAGACCGGGTGATGAAGCGCGAGCTCGCCGATCTTGGTCTCGAGCGAATACTGTTCGCCGAGGCTTTCCACGGCGCGCATCTGCGCCTGCTGGTTGACCAGGTCGAGCAGGCTGCTGACGCCGCGGATGGCAAATTCGCGGAAGGCGCTGGAAATCGATACCAGCTTGACGAAGGCTGTCTTGTTCAGCGCCAGGCAGAAGGTGTCTTCGGCGGCCAGGTGCGCGGTCCGCGTGGCGCGCTCGCCCATCAGGGCGGCCATCGGAAAGCATTCGCCAACAATGACTTCAAAGGTGGTTTCCGTGCCGCGCTTGCTGGAATGCGGGCGCTGCCCATGCACCCGTCCCTGCTTGACGATGTAGAAGTGTTCTACCGGGCCGTCCTCGGGAGACACGATGCAGTCACCCTGGGCATAGAAGCGGAGCTGGCAATTCTCTACCAGGAAGGCGAGCTGGGTCTTCTCCATCTGATTGAAGGGCGGATACTTCTGCAAGAAATCCATGGTGCCGTGAATGTTCTGCAGGACCGCAGTCTTTCCGGCCTCGGCGAAAGCGTTGGCTTTGCTCATGGCTCGCCTTCCTTATGGTTAGTGGCCAATGGTCTCCGGGCTGGGAGATAGCGCCCATTCGACGTAAGTCTAGATGGGGGCGACGACAAGCTGAAAAGCCGGGCGCCATGAGCGTCAAGGCGACGGTCGGAGTACCTTGCAAACGAAAAGGGCCGCCCCGGTTTACCGGGGCGGCCCTCATGCAGGCCTTGGCGAACTCAGCAGCCGTACTTGGCCTTGGCTTCGCGGCGGCGGCGGTGCAGGACCGGCTCGGTGTAGCCGTTGGGCTGCCTGGTGCCCTCGACCACGAGTTCCACGGCGGCCTGGAAGGCCACGCTGTCGTCGAAGTTCGGCGCCATCGGACGATACAGCGGGTCGCCGTCGTTCTGGCGGTCCACCACGGCAGCCATGCGCTGGAGTGTTTCCATCACCTGCTCCCTGGAGCAGATGCCATGGCGCAGCCAGTTGGCGATGTGCTGGCTGGAGATGCGCAGGGTAGCGCGGTCTTCCATCAAGCCGATGTCGTTGATGTCAGGCACCTTGGAGCAGCCGACGCCCTGGTCGATCCAGCGCACCACATAGCCGAGGATGCCCTGGGCGTTGTTGTCCAGCTCTTGCTGGATCTCGCCTGCCGACCAGTTGCTATCGGCGGCCAGCGGGATGCTGAGGATGTCGTCCAGCGAGGCACGTTCGCGCTTGGCCAGTTCCTGCTGACGGGCGAACACGTCGACCTGATGGTAGTGCAGGGCATGCAGCGCAGCAGCGGTGGGCGAGGGGACCCAGGCGGTGTTGGCGCCGGCCATGGGGTGACCGATCTTCTGCTCGAGCATCGCTGCCATCAGGTCCGGCATGGCCCACATGCCCTTGCCGATCTGCGCGCGACCCTGCAGGCCGCAAGCCAGGCCGTTATCGACGTTCCAGTTTTCGTAGGCCTTGATCCAGGCGGCGTTCTTCATCTCGCCCTTGCGGATCATCGGGCCGGCTTCCATGGAGGTGTGCAGCTCGTCGCCGGTGCGGTCGAGGAAGCCGGTGTTGATGAACACCACGCGCTCGCGGGCGGCCTTGATGCAAGCCTTGAGGTTGACCGTGGTGCGGCGCTCCTCGTCCATGATGCCGACCTTCAGGGTGTTGCGCGGCAGGCCGAGCGCCTCTTCGACGCGGCCGAACAGTTCGTTGGTGAAAGCGACTTCTTCAGGGCCGTGCATCTTTGGCTTGACGATGTACACCGAGCCGGTGCGGCTGTTCTTGCGGCTGCTGTTGCCGTTGAGGTTGTGCATCGCGACCAGGCTGGTGCACAGGCCGTCCATGATGCCTTCCGGCACCTCATTGCCATCCTTGTCGATGATGGCGTCGTTGGTCATCAGGTGACCGACGTTGCGTACGAACAGCAGCGAGCGACCGTGCAGGGTCAGGCCGCCGCCGTCAGCCGCGGTGTACTCGCGGTCCGGGTTCATGGTCCGGGTAAAGCTGCTGCCACCCTTGCTGACCTGTTCGGACAGGTCGCCTTTCATCAGGCCCAGCCAGTTCTTGTAGACCACGACCTTGTCGTCGGCGTCCACGGCGGCGATGGAATCCTCGCAATCCATGATGGTGGTCAACGCGGCTTCCATCAGGATGTCCTTGACCCCGGCCGCATCGGTCTGGCCGATCATGTTGCTGCGGTCGATCTGGATTTCGAAGTGCAGGCCGTTGTGCTTGAGCAGCACCGCCCTGGGTGCACCGGCGTCGCCCTGGAAGCCGACGAACTGCGCCGGGTTCTGCAGGCCGGTGATGGGGCCGCTGGTCAGTGCCACGACCAGCTTGCCGTCTTCGACGCGGTAGCCGGCAGCGTCCTTGTGCGACGCGCCTTCCAGTGCAGCGGCCTGATCGAGGAAGTCGCGGCCATAGGCAATGACCTTGGCGCCGCGTACTTCGTTGTAGCCCGGGCCCTTCTGTGCGCCGCCTTCTTCGGGGATGGCGTCGGTGCCGTAGAGCGCGTCATAAAGGGAACCCCAGCGGGCGTTGGCGGCGTTCAGGGCGAAGCGGGCGTTCATCACCGGCACCACCAGCTGTGGGCCGGCCATGCGCGCGATTTCCTCGTCGACGTTCTCCGTGGTGGCGCTGAAGTCTTCCGGTTCCGGCAGCAGGTATCCGATGTCCTGCAGGAAGGCCTTGTAGGCGACCGGGTCGTGAGCCTGGCTGGCGCGCGCCTGGTGCCAGGCATCGATCTGCGCCTGGATGTCGTCCCGCTTGGCCAGCAGTGCGCGGTTCTTCGGGGCGAGATCATGGATCACCGCTGCTGCGCCGGCCCAGAAGGCGTCGGCGGTCAGGCCGGTGCCGGGTATGGCTTCGTTGTTCACGAAGTCGAACAGGACTTTGGCGACCTGCAGGCCACCGACTTGAACGCGCTCAGTCATCTATTGCCTCACTTGTGCTTCGACTTGTGGCAGGCCTGGCGGCCAGCCCCGGAAGGTTCCGCATCCACCATGAAGCAGGCAGGCAGCTTGCCGTCACGGTCGCCCCAAGGGCGGTGCGGAGCGCTTTTTGTAGTGCTCGGCGGGGAATACTACATGAACAGTGTCGGAAAAACAGGAGCCGCCTTTGGTCCTCATCCGATGGTCGAAGCCCCTCTGCCCGGCGCCGTCAGGAGATCTGAGCTATACCTGAAACGTTGAATTCCGGGAGTACAGCATGGACCATCTGGTAGTGACCGTAATCGCCGAAGACCAGCCGGGCCTGGTCGAACGCATCGCCAAGTGCATCACCGAACACGGCGGCAACTGGCTCGATAGTCGCATGGCCCATATGGCTGGGCAGTTCGCCGGCATCCTGCGCATCGGTGTCATGCCGGATCGTCAGCCTGGACTGATCGACGGCCTCAAGGAGCTGGAGCAACAGGGCATCCGCGTCCTGCTGGCCGGCGCCGGGCCGAGTACGCCCGCCCAGGCCCAGGCGATCCTGCTGGAGCTGGTCGGCAATGACCGTCCGGGCATCATTCGCGAGATTACGCGGCTGTTGGCCGAGCACCGGGTCAACCTCGAAAGCCTGGACACCGACGTCCTGCCCGCACCCATGTCGGGCGAGCCGTTGTTTCATGCCAGGGCCAGGCTGGCGGTGCCTTCAGAAGTCTCTCTGGGGGAGCTGCAGACGCATCTGGAAACGCTGGCCGACGACCTGATGGTCGAACTGCAGCTGCAGCCCTCGGAATACCGCGGAGCGCCGTAACTGCCTGTCATTATTGCGAAAACCGAGCGGCAATAATGATGGCACTTTTTTGCTGTTGCGCTTGTTCATCAATTAGATAGGCAACATTCATGAAAAAAGTGTGAACAGCTTGGAGGCTCTCTTGTCCCTTGAAACACGCATTGTGATTTTGCGTTTCCCTTCAGCGACAAGAGGCATAGTCCATGAACAAGCTGTTCAAATCTTCCCTACTCCTCGCCGCCCTGTGCCCTGCCGTTGCGCTTGCCGTTCCCGTGGCTGGCCAGCAGGAGATTACCCTGAGCGGTTCGGGTAGCAGCGACCACGACTTCAACGATACCACCATGGCCCTGCAGGGCAGCTGGGGTACCTACATGGACGACGCCAACATGTGGGGTGTTCGTCAAACCATCAACGCACGTGACCAGAGCGGCGAGAGCGTCAAGTTCGACGGTTCGACCCGGTTCTTCTACTCCTATCACTTCGGCACGGGTAACACTCGCCCGGTAGTGGGTGTGAGCCTTGGTGCCATCTATGGCGAGGGCGTACGCAACACCATGGCGGCCGGGCCGGAGCTGGGTGTCAAGCACTGGGTCATGGATAACGTATTCATCCAGGGTCTGGTGGAATACCAGTTCCTGTTCCGCAGCGGCAGCGATGCGCGTGACCGCTATGACGATGGCATGTTCTTCTACAGCGTGGGTCTGGGCTACAACTTCTGACCTGAGGCAACGCGGTGCCACCTGGCACCGCGTTGTGCCTTCTAAGCTGGCAGGCAGACGCCGGTGCCACCCAGTCCGCAGTAACCCCCCGGGTTTTTCACCAGGTATTGCTGGTGATAGGCCTCGGCATAGTAGAACCGCGGCGCTTCGGCGACTTCCGTGGTGATCTCTCCAAGACCTTCTCCATCCAGCGCCTGCTGAAAGCGGAGCCGGCTGTTTTCGGCCTGCTCGCGTTGCGTCTCGTCGAGCCAATAGACTGCCGAACGGTACTGAGTTCCGATGTCGTTGCCCTGGCGCATGCCCTGGGTCGGGTTGTGCGCTTCCCAGAATACCTTCAGCAGCGTCTCGTAACTGATCTGTTGCGGATCGAACACCACGAGCACCGCCTCGGTGTGCCCGGTGAGCCCGGAGCAGACTTCGTCATAGGTGGGGTTGGGTGTGTGGCCACCGGCATAGCCGACCGCGGTGGTCCAGACGCCTGGCTGTTCCCAGAAGCGTCGCTCGGCACCCCAGAAGCAGCCCAGGGCAAAGATCGCCTGCTGCAGGCCTGCCGGGAATGGCGGTTGCAGAGGATTGCCGTTGAGGTAATGGCGCTCGGGAACCGCCATCGGCGTCTCCCGCCCCGGCAGTGCCTGCTCGGGCGTGGGCAACGACTGCTTGTGAACGAGAATCTGTGAACGGAGAACCATGGGGACCTCGGGATCAGGTTGCGGTGACAGAAGCCTGGAGCAGTTTCGAGTAGGCCGGGCAGATACGGTTCCAGCCTCCCTGCTATCGCCCGGCACGCTGATACCGGCGCAGCCCTTCGATCAGCTCGCCGCTGGGAATAGGCTTGTCGAACAGGTAGCCCTGGCCGATATCGCAGCGGTGCTTGCGCAGAAAGACCAGCTGCTGGCTTGTCTCTATACCTTCGGCGACCACCCGGAGCTTGAGGTTGCGGGCCATGGCGATCACCGCCGAGGTGATCTCCATGTCGTCCTGGTTACCGGGAATGTCCTTGATGAAGCTGCGATCGATCTTGATCACGTCGATGGGGAATTTTTTCAGGTAGCTCAGCGACGAGTAGCCCGTGCCGAAGTCGTCCATCGCCAGGCTCAGGCCCATGGCCTTGAGCTCGTTGAGCTGCTGTCGTGTGGTTTCGGTGGCGTCGAGCAGAAGGCTTTCGGTGAGCTCGATCTCCAGCAGCGCAGGGGGCAGGCCTTCTTCATGGAGGATGTCGGCAAGCGAGCTGACCAGGCTGGGGTCGGCGAACTGGCGAGGCGAAAGGTTGATCGCCATCTGCAACTCGCCGAGGTCATGGCTCATCAGCGCGCGCGCCATGCGACAGGCCTGGCGGGCAGCCCATTTGCCGATCGGGATGATCAGCCCGGTCTCCTCGGCTACGCCAATGAACTCGTCCGGGCGGATCCTGCCCTTTTCCGGATGGTTCCAGCGCAGCAGGGCTTCGAGCCCCAGCAGCCGACCGCTGCGCAGGCAGATCTTGGGCTGGTAGAAGACTTCCAGCTCGTCCTGGGCCAGCGCCCGGCGCAGGCTGTTTTCCAGGAAGAGCTTGAAATCGGCTTCGGCGTTCAACGCCTCGGTGAAGACCTGCACCTGGTTCTTGCCGTTGGCCTTGGCTTTGTGCAGGGCGAGGCCGGCGTGCTTCATCAGGGTCTGCGGGTCGGGACCGTGGTGGGGCGCGCAGGCGAGGCCCACCGAGCCGCTGACACTGATCAGGTGGTTCTCGATGTACAGCGGCTTGTCCAGGGTGCGCAGGACGTGCTGGGCCAGATGCAGGCTGCCTTCGGGGTCCAGGTCGTCGAGCAGTACGGCGAATTCGTTGCTGGCGAAGCGGGCGACCACGCCCTGCATGTCCAGGCAGTTGCTCAGCCGTCGGGCCAGCTTGGCCAGCAGCTTGTCGCCGATGCGGTGGCCGAGACTGTCGTTGATGCGCTTGAAGTTGTCGATGTCCACGAGCAGGAGCAGTAGCCTGGGCTCGGTCGTCTCGGCGAAACGCTGCTCGAGGTTATGGATGAAGCAGGTGCGGTTGACCAGCCCGGTGAGGTTGTCGGTGTAGGACAAGCGCTCGATGCGCTGCTGGGCCAGCTTGTTTTCGGTGATGTCCTCGTAGATGACGATGAAGTGCGAGAGCCGGTCGTTTTCATCGAATACCTTGGAGATCGAAAGCCGCCCCCAGTAGGGATCGTGGTTCTTGCGTCGTCCGTGAAACTCGCCCTGCCAGTTGCTGTTGCGAGCCAGGGTGGAGCCTGCCTCGCGAAGGATGTCGCCAAGGCTCTCCAATGCGGGCAGTTCGCTCAGATTGCAGCCCTGGACCTCGTCGGGGCTGTACTGGGTGATGCTGGTGAAGCTCGGATTGGCGTACTCGATGCGCCCGTCGCGGTCGACCAGTAGAAAGGCGCTGGAGGTCTGCTCCACGGCGCGCTGGAACAGGTGCAGCGAGTGGGTGGCGTCGCTGCGCTGCCGGTTGGCCATGACCTGGGCGAAGTGGTCGGCCAGCTCGCCGGCAAAGGCGATTTCATCGATGTGCCAGTCGCGCGGCGTGCCGATGTGCTCCAGACGCAGCACGCCGACCAGCTCGCCGCCGTTGCGGATGCCGGCTTCGAGGGTGGCGCCGACATTGCGCATCTGCAGGCCGGCGGTGAACTCGCGGGTGCGCGGGTCATTGTGCACGTCGCGGACCTCGACCACTCGCGAATCCTGCAAGGCCCGCACATAGCCGGGGCAGTCAGCACCGTCGAAGCTGTCAGGCCCGCCGTCGATTTCGCCGTCGCGGCGGTGGTGATTCACCGCATGGAACTTCCAGTCTTCGATAAGCCAGATGCTGGCATAGGCGACGGCATAGGCTTCGCTGGCGGCTTCGGTGATCAGCGCGGCGGCCTCGCGCAGCGGATCCTCACCGTAGCGATGACGCGCGAGTCGGGCGATCAGGTTCTGCTGCGCACGGGAGCGGCTGAGGTGGCGCAGGTAGTCGTCTTGCAGGTGCGGCAGCTCGAAGGCGACGGTGGTCTGTTGCAGACCGGCACTGGCGATCGAGTGTTCCGGCTCGCGCGCACAGACCATCAGGTATCCGTGCAGCATGGAACGGCCGTATTGCAGGATCTGCTCGCCGGCCTCGACGATGTCCATGATCCCAGCCGTGCCATGCAGCCGATAGCGGATGCGATAGCAGGCCGAGGCGGCCAGCTGCGCCTGGATCTCGTCATGCAGGTCATAGCGGGCGGCCGGTTCCATCAGGCTGGCAAAGACGAAGCCTGTGAGCGAGCAGAGCTCGCTGGCCGGCAATCCCAGCTGGGACTCGCATTCGGGGTCGAGGAAAAGCATGGCCCAGCTGGCATCGTTCAGCCGCTCGAAGCGCAGCATGCCGAGCCGGGACGGAACGGGCTCATGGGGCGCGACCTCGGCCACCTTCACGGCGATGGAGTCGGGATGGGCTTTGATCGAGTGGTTGCTTTCCACGGTTTTCCCGAAAGGTCCGGTGCCTTGAGTTCCGTATATCGGCGGCCAAGGTTGCCTCATGAGCCAAACCCTGACAAGCGGCGCAAATAACTGATGACCATCATTTTTCCGCTTTCGGGGCGGATGCCGGAAAAGCCTGGCGAAGGGGATCGAAGCGGTTGTCGCGGTCAGCCCGTCGGGCAAGGAAAACCCCGCCAAAGCGGGGTTGATCCAGTGCTCTATCAGAGCAGGAGGGTGCGGATGTCCTCCAGCAGCTCTCCGAGCCGTTTGGTGAAGCGCGCCGCCGCCGCTCCGTTGATCACTCGGTGATCATAGGACAGTGACAGGGGCAGCATCAGGCGTGGCGCGAAGGCCTTGCCGTCCCAGACCGGCTGCATCGTGGCCTTGGATACTCCGAGGATGGCCACTTCAGGGGCATTGACGATCGGCGTAAAGCCGGTGCCGCCGATATGTCCGAGGCTGGAGATGGTAAAGCAGGCACCCTGCATGGCGTCGCCCGACAGCTTCTTGTTGCGTGCCTTGTCGGCCAGCTCCGCTGCCTCGGCTGCCAGCTGCAGCAGGCTTTTCTTGTCGACGTCGCGAATCACCGGGACCAGCAGGCCCTCCGGGGTATCCACGGCAAAGCCCAGGTGCACGTACTTCTTGCGGATCAGCGCCTGGCCGCCGGGAGCCAGCGAGCTGTTGAAGTCCGGCATTTCCCTGAGCAGGTGCGCGCAGGCCTTGAGCAGGATCGGCAGCACGGTCAGCTTGACCCCGGCCTTTTCGGCAACGGCCTTCTGCGCCACGCGGAAGGCTTCCATCTCGGTGATGTCGGCCGAATCGAACTGGGTCACGTGGGGCACGTTGAGCCAGCTGCGGTGCAGATTGGCGGCGCCGACCTGCATCAGGCGGGTCATCTTGACCTCTTCGACTTCGCCGAACTTGCTGAAGTCCACCTCCGGCACCGGCGGGATGCCGGCACCGCCGCTGGCACCGGAGGCAGGGGCCGCCTTGGCCTGCTTCATCATCGCCTGTACGTGCGCCTGCACGTCTTCCTTGAGGATACGGCCCTTGGGGCCGGTGCCCTGGACATCGGCGAGGTCGACGCCAAACTCCCTCGCGGTCATGCGTACAGCCGGTCCGGCATGCACCTTGCGGCCGTCACCGCGGGGCGCGGCGGCCGGGGGCTGAGCCGGGGCTGCCTTGCTCTCGCTGACGCCCTGCTTGTTCGGCGCGACCTGCTGCTGCGGCGCCTCGGCCGGCGCCTCGGCCGGGGCCTGCGGCGCGGGGGCCGGGGCGCTGCCGCTGACCTTGAGGGTTAGGATCAGGTCGCCAGTGCTGGCCTTGTCGCCAACCTTGAGCGCCACCTTCTCCACCACACCGGCCCTGGGCGCGGGAATCTCCATGCTGGCCTTGTCGGACTCGAGGGTGATCAGCGACTGTTCGGCGTCGATGCTGTCGCCAGGCTTGACCGAGATCTCGATGACGTTGGCCTCGCCCGAGGAGCCGATATCCGGGATGCGAATCTCCTGCGACTCACCGCCTTGCGGCTGTTCCTCTTCGGCCGAGGCCGAGGGGTTGGTGTCGCCGGGCGGAGTGGGCGCTTCGACCTCGTCGGCGGGCCCGCCACTGGCTGCGCCGGACGGCTCGGCCGCCGACGGCGCAGCGGCCTCGTCGCCCTCGATCTCGAGTTCGAGCAGTTCGTCGCCTTCCTTCAGGCGGTCGCCAAGCTTGACCTTGAGGCTCTTCACCACGCCGGCCTTGGGGGCCGGGATCTCCATGCTGGCCTTGTCCGATTCGAGGGTCAGGATGCTCTGGTCTGCGGCCAGGGTGTCGCCGACCTTGACGAAGATCTCGATGACCTCGCCCTCGCCGCTGCCGATATCGGGTACGCGTATCATTTCGCTCATGGTGCGTCTCCTCAGCAGTCCAGGGGGTTGGTCTTGTCAGGGTCGATGCCGAAACGGGTGATGGCTTCACCCAGCACCCTGGCTTCGATGTCGCCGCGGTCGACGAGCGCTTCCAGCGCGGCAAGCACCACCCATTGACGATCCACCTCGAAGAAGTGGCGCAGCTTGCGGCGGGTGTCGCTGCGGCCGAAGCCGTCGGTGCCGAGCACCTTGTACTCGCGGACCGGGACCCACTGGCGGATCTGGTCGGCAAACAACTTCATGTAGTCGGTGGAGGCGATCACCGGGCCCTGGCGGCCTGACAGACACTGCTCCACGTAGCTCTTGCGTGGCTTTTCGCCCGGATGCAGACGGTTCCAGCGGTCCACCGCCAGGCCATCGCGGCGCAGCTCGTTGAAGCTGGGCACGCTCCAGATATCCGCGGCGATGTTGTAGTCCTCGCGGAGGATCTTCGCCGCTTCGCGCACTTCGCGCAGGATGGAGCCGCAGCCGAGCAGCTGCACATGATGGGCGGCGTCGCGCTTGTCTTCCTCCAGCAGGTACATGCCCTTGATGATGCCTTCCTCGACACCCTCGGGCATGGCCGGCTGCTGGTAGTTCTCGTTCATCACGGTGATGTAGTAGTAGACGCTCTTCTGCTGCTCCATCATCTCGAGGATGCCCTGACGCATGATCACCGCCAGCTCGTAGGCGTAGGTCGGGTCGTAGCTGCGCACGTTGGGAATGGTGCTGGCGAGGATGTGGCTGTGGCCGTCCTCGTGCTGCAGACCCTCGCCGTTGAGGGTGGTGCGCCCGGAGGTGCCGCCCAGCAGGAAGCCGCGCGCCTGGCTGTCTCCGGCCGCCCAGGCCAGGTCGCCGATACGCTGGAAGCCGAACATCGAATAGAAGATGTAGACCGGCAGCATCGGGGTGTTGTAGTTGCTGTAGGCGGTGCCCGCGGCGATCCAGCTGGACATGGCACCGGCCTCGTTGAGCCCCTCCTGGAGGATCTGGCCGTCTTTCGCCTCGCGGTAGTACATCACCTGGTCACGGTCGACCGGCTCGTACAGCTGACCCACCGGGGAATAGATCCCCAGCTGGCGGAACATGCCCTCCATGCCGAAGGTGCGCGCCTCGTCTGCCAGGATCGGGACGATGCGCTTGCCCAGGTCCTTGTCCTTGACCAGCGAACCGAGGATGCGGCCGAAGGCCATGGTGGTGGAGATCTCACGATCACCGGAGCCGTCGAGCACGGCCTTGAGGGTCTCCAGCGGCGGCGTCGGGATGCTGATGCTCTTGCTGCGACGCTGAGGCAGCGAGCCGCCGAGTTTGTCCCGGCACTTGCGAAGGTATTTCATCTCGGCGCTGTCTTCGGCCGGACGGTAGAACGGCAGCTCACCCAGCTCGGAGTCGTTGAGCGGGATGTTGAAACGGTCGCGGAACAGCTTGAGGCTGTCGATATCGACCTTCTTGGTGTTGTGCGCGGTATTCTTCGCCTCACCCGCTCCGGTGCCGTAGCCCTTGATGGTGTGTGCCAGGATGACCGTCGGCTGGCCCTTGTGATTGACCGCCTGGTGATAGGCCGCATAGACCTTGTAGGGGTCATGGCCGCCGCGGTTGAGCTTCCAGATCTCTTCGTCGGACAGGTCTTCCACGCGCTTTAGCAGCTCGGGGTCCTTGCCGAAGAAGTGCTTGCGCACATAGGCGCCGTCCTTGGCCTTGTAGTTCTGGTATTCGCCGTCGATGGCCTCGTCCATGCGGCGCTGCATGCGGCCGTCATCGTCTATGGCGAACAGCGAATCCCACAGGCGGCCCCAGATCACCTTGTTGACGTTCCAGTTGGCGCCTTTGAACACGCCTTCCAGTTCCTGGATGATCTTGCTGTTGCCGCGGACCGGGCCGTCGAGGCGCTGAAGGTTGCAGTTGATGACGAACACCAGGTTGTCGAGGTTCTCGCGGCCGGCCAGGGAAATCGCGCCGAGGGTTTCCGGCTCGTCGCACTCGCCGTCGCCGATGAAGCACCACACCCGCTGCTTGCCGGCAGGGATGAAGCCGCGGTTCTCCAGGTACTTCATGAAGCGTGCCTGGTAGATCGCCTGGATCGGACCAAGGCCCATGGAGACGGTGGGGAACTGCCAGAAGTCCGGCATCAGGTAGGGGTGCGGATAGGACGAGAGACCCTTGCCGTCCACTTCCTGGCGGAAGTTGTTCATCTGCTCTTCGGTCAGCCGGCCTTCAAGGAAGGCGCGGGCGTAGATGCCGGGCGAGGCGTGGCCCTGGTAGTAGATCAGGTCGCCGCCATGCTCTTCGGTTGGCGCCTGGAAGAAGTAGTTGAAGCCGATGTCGTACAGGGTGGCGCTGGAGGCGAAGGTGGAGATATGCCCACCCAGGTCCGGGTCCTGCATGTTCGCGCGCATCACCATTGCCAAGGCGTTCCAGCGGACCAGCGAGCGAATGCGTCGCTCCATGAACAGGTCGCCGGGCATCCGTGCCTCGTGAGTCACGGGGATGGTGTTGCGGTAGGGCGTGGTAATCCCATAAGGCAGCGGCGTACCGCTACGGGTCGCCAGTTCACTCATGCGGGTCAGCAGGTAATGAGCGCGGTCCTCACCTTCACGGTCGAGGACGGATTCGAGGGCGTCCAGCCATTCCTGGGTTTCGACGGGATCGAGGTCTTGCATGGCTTGCTCCAGGGCAGAAAGGCTTACAGAATCGAAAGCCTGGATTCGCGTGCGGCTTTGTGAGCCGTGCGGATATGTTCTTGGCGAAATGCCGGCGTGTGACCAGCTCTGTAGTTTTACTACAAAACTCGGCTGATTTCAGCCCTCTCGCCACCTCCTCCGTAGTGAAACTACACGATGGCGCCGGCTTTCAATGCTCGGGGTCCTGTCCCAGCCCCTTCAGACCGCCGCAGAGCGGCCAATCGAGGATGATCCGATGACCCTGCCTTCGCTGATCGACTTGCCGACGGCGCTACTGCCTTTTGTCAGCCGTGCCGAAGAGGTGTTCCTTGCCGATGCGGCTGGTCCGACGGAGACCTTGCAGGCTCGCTTCGAGGCCTGGCCGTCGGCGCGGCGGGAAAGCTTTGCGCGGGTCTGTGCCGCCAGCGATTTCGCTCTGGATCAGGTTAGCCGAGATCCCCGGATGGTGTTGGCGCTTGCCGAGCAGGGGTTGCTCGAGCGCAGCCTGGTCCCTGGCGAGCTGCGCGAGGCGCTGCGCCAGGCGCTCGATGCCTGCGCTGACGAGGACGGACTGGCGCAGGCGTTGCGGCGTTTTCGTAACCGTCATCAGCTGCGCATCGTCTGGCGCGACCTCAGTCGCCAGGCTGACCTGGCGGAAACCTGTCGGGACCTCACCGACCTGGCCGACTGCTGCATCGACCTGACCTATGGCTGGCTCTACCCACGCCTGTGCCAGCAGTACGGCACACCGATCGGGCGGCGCAGCGGCGAGGCGCAGCACATGGTGGTGCTCGGCATGGGCAAGCTCGGCGCCCACGAGCTGAATCTCTCCTCGGACATCGACCTCATCTTCGGCTACCCCGAGGGTGGAGAAACCGAAGGAGCGCGGCGCTCGCTGGATAACCAGGAATTCTTCATCCGGCTCGGCCAGAAGCTGATCAAGGCGCTGGACGCGGTGACCCCGGACGGTTTCGTGTTCAGGGTGGACATGCGCCTGCGTCCTTACGGCTCGTCCGGGCCCTTGGTGTTCAGCTTCAATGCGCTGGAGCAGTACTACCAGGATCAGGGGCGCGACTGGGAACGCTACGCGATGATCAAGGCACGGGTGGTCGGCGGCGATCCGGAGGCGGGGCGGGTCTTGCTGGAGATGCTGCGGCCCTTCGTCTATCGGCGCTACCTGGATTTTTCCGCCATCGAGGCGCTGCGCAACATGAAGCAGCTAATCCAGCAGGAGGTGCGGCGCAAGGGGATGTCGGAGAACATCAAGCTCGGCGCCGGCGGTATCCGCGAGGTGGAATTCATCGCCCAGGCCTTCCAGCTCATCCATGGCGGACGCGACCTCAGCCTGCAGCAGCGGCCGTTGCTGGGCGTACTGACGACGCTGGAAGGGCAGGGCTATATCCCGGCCCAGGCAGTGGCCGAGCTGGCCGCCGGTTACCGCTTTCTGCGTTACGTCGAGCACGCGCTGCAGGCCATCGCCGACCGCCAGACGCAGATGCTGCCCGATGGCGAGCTCGATCGTCAGCGTGTCGCCTTCATGATGGGCTATCCCGACTGGGGCGCTTTCATGCAGCAACTGGGCTATTGGCGCGGCCGGATCGACTGGCATTTCCAGCAGGTCATCGCCGATCCCGACGACGCTGCCCAGGCGCCGGAACAGGAGCAGACTGCCGGCTGGCTGCCGCTGTGGCAGGGCGAGCTGGACGACGAGACGGCGTGCCGGGAGCTGGCCGAGGCCGGTTTCCGTGATGCCCGCAAGGCCTGCGAGCGGCTCCAGGGACTGCGCAACGGCAGCCATGTGCGCAGCATGCAGCGCCTGGGGCGCGAGCGCCTGGACACCTTTGCGCCGCGCCTGCTGGCGCTGCTGGTGGAGCAGTCAGACCCGGATCTGGTGCTCGAGCGGGTGTTGCCGCTGGTCGAGGCGGTGGCCCGCCGCTCGGCCTATCTGGTGCTGCTGACCGAGAACCCGGGCGCGCTGCAGCGGTTGTTGACGCTGTGCGGTGGCAGCCCCTGGATCGCCGAGCAGATCGCTCGTTACCCGCTACTGCTCGATGAGCTGTTGAACGAGGGCAAGCTGTACAACCCGCCGGAAGCGCCGGAGCTGTTCGCCGAATTGAACGAGCGCCTGATGCGCATCCCCGAAGACGACCTCGAGCAGCAGATGGAAGCCTTGCGGCACTTCAAGCTGGCGCACAGCCTGCGGGTGGCTGCTTCGGAAATCGTCGGAACCCTGCCGCTGATGAAGGTCAGCGACTACCTCACCAGGCTGGCCGAAGCGATTCTCGGCCAGGTGCTGTCGCTGGCCTGGCGCAACGTGGTGGCGCGCTACGGTCGGCCTCGTCATCGCGACGGCAGCCTGTGCGACAATGCCTTCATCATCGTTGGCTACGGCAAGGTCGGTGGCATCGAGCTCGGGCATGGCTCGGACCTTGACCTGGTGTTCATCCACGATGGCGATCCGGTCGCTGAAACCGACGGTCCCAAGGCGATCGACGGCGCCCAGTTCTTCATGCGGCTGGGTCAGCGCATCATCCACCTGCTGACCACCCACACCACTTCCGGGCAGCTCTACGAAGTGGACATGCGCCTGCGGCCTTCCGGGGCCTCCGGGCTGCTGGTCACCTCGCTCAGCGCCTACCGCGAGTACCAGAACGAGAAGGCCTGGACCTGGGAGCATCAGGCGCTGGTCCGTGCCCGGATGCTGGCTGGCTGTGCCCGACTGGGAGAGGACTTCAAGCAGGTCCGCGATGCGGTGCTGCGCCACCCGCACGACAACGGCAAGTTGCGCCGGGAAGTGTGCGAGATGCGCGCCAAGATGCGCGACAATCTGGGTACCCGGATCACGGCGGCGGGCATGGGCGCCAACGCCTTCAGCGCGGACGTCCCGTTCAACCTGAAGCACGATGCCGGTGGTATCGTCGATATCGAATTTATGGTGCAATACGCGGCTCTCGCGTGGTCGCACCAGCATCCGGAGCTACTGCGCTACACCGACAACATCCGCATCCTCGACGGCCTCGAACAGGTCGGGCTACTTCCCGGCGAAGAGGTGCGGTTGCTGCAGGAGGCCTACAAGGCCTACCGGGCCGCTGCCCACAGGCTATCGCTGCAGAAACAGCCCGGGGTGGTGAGCGGGGACCAATTCCACGACGAGCGTCAGGCGGTCATGCGCATCTGGCGCAAGCTGGGGCTCTGCTAGCCCCGGCGCTAACCTGACAAAGAGAATTTTTGAGGAGCGGGCAAGAAAATGTCGATGGCCGACCGCGATGGCGTCATCTGGTATGACGGTGAACTGGTGCAGTGGCGCGACGCGACCACCCATGTGCTGACCCACACCCTGCATTACGGCATGGGTGTGTTCGAAGGGGTGCGTGCCTACAACACCCCGGCCGGGACGGCGATCTTCCGCCTGCAGGCGCACACCGATCGCCTGTTCGATTCGGCGCACATCATGAACATGAAGATGCCGTTCACCCGCGAGGAGATCAACGAGGCCACCCGCGCCGCCGTTCGCGAGAACGACCTGGAAAGCGCCTACATCCGCCCCATGGTGTTCTACGGATCCGAAGGCATGGGCCTGCGCGCCAGCGGGCTGAAGGTCCACGTGATCGTCGCCGCCTGGCACTGGGGCGCCTACATGGGCGACGAAGCGCTGGAGCTGGGCATCAAGGTCCGCACCAGCTCCTTTACCCGGCACCACGTCAACATCAGCATGACCCGTGCCAAGTCCAACGGTGCCTACATCAACTCGATGCTGGCGCTGCAGGAAGCCATTTCGGGCGGTGCCGACGAGGCGCTGATGCTCGATCCGGAAGGCTACGTGGCCGAGGGCTCGGGCGAGAACATCTTCCTGGTGAAGAACGGCGTGATCTACACCCCGGAAGTCACCTCCTGCCTCAACGGCATCACCCGCGACACAGTGCTTACCCTGGCGGCCGAGCACGGAATCAAGGTGGTCGAGAAACGCATCACCCGCGATGAAGTCTACATTTCGGACGAGGCCTTCTTCACCGGCACTGCCGCTGAAGTGACCCCGATCCGTGAAGTCGACGGCCGCCTGATCGGGCCCGGCCGCCGTGGACCTGTGACCGAGAAGCTGCAGAAGGCCTACTTCGACCTCGTGACCGGCAAGACGGACTCGCATCCCGAATGGCGGACCCTGGTCAGGTAAGCTGCGAGCCACAGGCTGCAAGCTGCAAGCGGTCCCGAGCTGCTTTTGCTTGCAGCTTGAGGCTTGCAGCATGAAGCTGCCTTTATGAAGATTCTTATCGTAGGTCCCAGCTGGGTAGGCGACATGGTGATGGCGCAGACCCTGTTCGTCTGCCTCAAACAGCGCCATCCTGGCTGTGCAATCGACGTACTGGCGCCGGACTGGAGTCGGCCGATCCTCGAGCGGATGCCCGAGGTGCGCGAGGCCATTGGTTTTCCGGTGGGCCATGGCGTGCTCGACCTGGATACCCGGCGCCGGATCGCCAGCGACCTGCGTGGCCGCTACGACCAGGCCATCGTGCTACCCAATTCGCTGAAGTCGGCCCTGGTGCCGTTTCTCGCAGGCATTCCCACACGCACCGGCTGGCGCGGCGAGATGCGCTACGTGCTGCTAAACGACATCCGTCTGCTGAGCAAGACGCGCTATCCATTGATGATCGAGCGCTTCATGGCGCTCGCCTACGAGCCCGGCGCGGTGCTGGCCAAACCCTATCCCCGGCCGAATCTGGTGGTCGAGCCGGCCGGTCGCGAGGCCACCCTGGCGCGCTTTGGTCTGGCCCTGGACCGGCCGGTGCTGGCGCTCTGCCCGGGTGCCGAATTCGGCGAGGCCAAGCGCTGGCCGGCCGAGCATTATGCCGAAGTTGCCGAGCAGCGCATTCGCGACGGCTGGCAGGTCTGGTTGTTCGGCTCCAAGAGCGATCATCCGGTCGGCGAGCAGATCCGCGAGCGGCTGATTCCCGGCCTGCGCGAGGAAAGCTACAACCTGGCGGGAGAAACCAGCCTGGCCGAGGCGATCGACCTGTTGTCCTGCGCCGATGCGGTGGTTTCCAACGATTCAGGGCTGATGCATGTGGCCGCCGCGCTTGGCCGACCCCTGGTGGCGGTCTATGGCTCCACCTCGCCCGGCTTTACCCCGCCGCTGGCCGAGCAGGTCGAAGTGGTCCGGCTGGGCCTGGACTGCAGCCCCTGTTTCGACCGCACCTGCCGCTTCGGTCACTACAATTGTTTGCGCGACCTTCGGCCCGAACAGGTGTCCATGGCCCTGGATCGCCTGTTGCCGCAAACGATTGAGGTTCGCTGATTGAGAGTACTGCTGATCAAGACGTCGTCCCTGGGCGATGTGATTCATACCCTGCCGGCACTTACCGACGCCCTGCGGGCGCTGCCGGACATTCGCTTCGACTGGGTAGTCGAGGAAGGCTTCGCGGAGATTCCCGCCTGGCATCCGGCGGTGGCCAACGTGCTGCCGGTGGCCATCCGGCGTTGGCGCAAGCAGCCCCTCAGAAGCCTCTTTTCGGATGAGTGGAAACGCTTTCGCGAGCGCCTCCAGGATAGCCACTATGATCTGGTGATCGATGCCCAGGGCCTGCTCAAGAGCGCCTGGCTGACCCGTTACGGCCGCGCGCCAGTGGCCGGGTTCAACCGAGATTCGGTGCGCGAGCCGCTGGCCTGCCGCTTCTATGACCAGACCTATTTCGTCTCCCGCGAGCAGCACGCCATCGAGCGGGTACGCCAATTGTTCGGTCAGGCACTGGGTTACCAGCCGTCCGCCGAGCTGGGCGACTACGGCCTGGATCGCGAGCAACTGGCCGATCGCGAAAGCGAGCCTTACCTCTTGTTCCTGCATGGAACCACCTGGCCCAGCAAGCACTGGCCGGAAGCGCAATGGCGCGACCTCGCCGAGCGCATGTGCGCCTTTGGCTGGCCGATCCGCCTGCCCTGGAGCAGCGACGAGGAGAGAGCCCGCGCCGAGCGCGTCGCCGAAGGTCTGGAGCTGGTCTCGGTGCTGCCCAGGCTGAGCCTCGCCGGCATCGCCAAGGTCATCGCCAGCGCCCGAGCCTGTGTCGCGGTAGATACCGGCCTCGGGCATCTGGCCGCCGCGCTGGATGTGCCCACGGTGTCGCTGTACGGCCCGACAGTGCCGACGCGGGTCGGTGCCTATGGACGCTCGCAGGTCCACCTGTGCGCCAGCGGCCCCAACGCGGGCTCCGGCGATCGCCAGAAGCCGTGTTTCGAGACTCTCCTGGCCGAGCAGGTGGCCGGTGAGCTCAAGCTGCTGCTGCGCGCACCGGATCTGCCCTGATGCAGCTGGCCTTCGTTCTCTACAAGTACTTCCCGTTCGGCGGGCTGCAGCGCGACTTCATGCGCATCGCCCAGGAGTGCCAGCGTCGCGGGCACGCTATCCGCGTCTACGCGATGATCTGGGAAGGCGAGGTGCCGGATGGCTTCGAGGTGCTGATCGCGCCGGTCAAGGCCATCTTCAACCACACCCGCAACGAGCGCTTCACTGCCTGGGTCGAGGCCGATCTGGCCGAACGGCCGGTGGATCGGGTGGTGGGCTTCAACAAGATGCCGGGGCTGGACGTTTACTACGCCGCCGACCCCTGCTTCGAGGACAAGGCCCAGACCCTGCGGCACCCGCTGTACCGCAAGTGGGGGCGCTACAAGCATTTCGCCGCCTACGAGCGGGCGGTGTTCGCGCCGGAAGCCGGCACCGACGTCCTGATGATCTCCGAAGTCCAGCAGCCCCTGTTCGTCAAGCACTACGCGACCCCCGCCGAGCGCTTTCACCTGTTGCCGCCAGGCATCGCCCTCGACCGGCGGGCCCCGGACAACGCGGCGGACATTCGTAGCGAGTTTCGCCGCGAATTCGGCCTCGCCGACGATGACCTCCTGGTCGTGCAGATCGGCTCAGGCTTCAAGACCAAAGGACTGGATCGCACGCTGAAGGCCATCGCCGCGCTGCCGCGGGAGTTGAAGAAGCGTACCCGATTGATCGTCATCGGCCAGGACGACCCCAAGCCCTTCTTGCTGCAGATCCGCTCGCTGGGCATCGGCGATCGGGTCGAGATCCTCAGGGGTCGCAGCGATGTGCCGCGCTTTCTGCTGGGGGCGGACCTGCTGATTCATCCGGCCTACAACGAGAACACCGGGACCGTGCTGCTGGAAGCCCTGGTGGCGGGGCTGCCGGTGCTCACCAGCGAGGTCTGCGGCTACGCGCATTACATCGATGAGGCCCCGTGCGGCCGGGTGGTGCCCAGCCCGTTCCGCCAGGAGACCCTGGACCGGATGCTGGCCGAGATGCTTGCCGATGACGGCGCACGTGCCGCCTGGTCGCACAGCGGGCTGGCCTATGCCGAGAGCGCCGATTTGTACTCCATGCCCGAGCGCGCGGCTGACGTGATCCTGGGGGAGGGGGCATGAGGCCGGCAGCTGCTGCCGTCGGATTACGCTTCGCTAATCCGACCTGCACTGCTCTTGTAGGTCGGGTTAGCCGCAGGCGTAACCCGACGCCCATGCGCCTGGCCATTACCTCCGTTGTCGGATTACGC